>NZ_JRJG01000008.1 GCF_000759435.1 Hoeflea sp. BAL378 | reverse complement strand
CCGGCCGTTCTGTTTCGGATCCGTGAGGATCGGCGCCGTCAGTTCGACGCCGAAGCCATGCCCTCGACGGTGAAGAACAGCGTCTCGCCGGAGCTGTCGTCCACGCCGTCATTGTCGGTGGCGACATAGGCGGTGCCGTCGGCGTCGATGGCGAGGCCCTCGACCTTGTCGACGACATAGCCGTTGAGCGCCTTGAGATCAGGCAGCAGGTCGCGAACTTCTTCCTTGGCGACCAGCGGCAGTTCGCCGCCGAGCGGCGCCGGAACCAACTCGCTCAGCGCCACGCGGTAGATCTTCTTGACCGCGGCCTTGTCGCCGATCTGGTTGTCGCGCTCGACGATGTAGGCGTAGTCGCCATGGATGGCGATGTCGGACAGGCCGACCCAGGCCCCCTCGGCGGCCGCATCCAGCGGATAGCGCACCGCGCCCCATTCCTCGCTCTCGAGATTGTAGGCGACGAGCTTGACCTCGGTCTTGGCGTCGTCCTTCCACGGGCGCTGCACCGGCATCCACAAGACGTCGCCTGCGCGGGCGATGCCCTCGAAGCCGAAGCGGATCTCCTGGGAGAGCAGTTCGGCCGGAAGGGCGATTTCCTTCTTGATCACGCCCTTGGCGTTGACGTTGTAGAGGGCGTGCGGAACGAGCTTGTCGGTATTGCCTTCCGAGGCGAGCCAGAAGCCGCCCTTGCCGTCGAGCGTCACGCCTTCGATGTCGAGCTTCTGGGCGGGCGCGCCGGCGCGGGTGATGTCCAGCGCCTTGGTGATGCGCGCCGGGGTCTGGGTGGCGTCGATGGTGAAGATCCGCGGTTGGAAGCCGTAGAAGCTGTCATTGATGGCGTAGAGCGTGCCCTTGGCCTCCGGATCAGCCGCCAGTCCCGAAAGCGCGCCCCAGCCGATCAGGCTGTCGGCGCCTGCGGAGGTGATCTGCGGATAGGCGGCGGGAGCTTCCGACTGCTCATAGACCATCACGTGGCTGCGCACGCCGCCATCCTCGATCAGGTCGGCTTCATTGGCCGAGACCATGAGGTTGCGCGAGGGGATCGCCACGATGCCTTCCGGCGCGATGCCCGAGGGCAGGATCTGCTTGAGCACCGGTTCCGCCGGGTTGCTCACGTCATAGACGCCGATGACCGAGGCGCGTTCGGCGCCTACGAAGACGTAAGGCACGCCGTTGAAGGTGCCGGTCTCGATCGATTCCGGCTCGACGCCCTTGGCGTCCGAGCGCTTGTCGGGATAGTGGCCGATTTCGATGACGGCCTGTTCGAACGAAGTGCCCGAATCATAGACCACGGTTCCGTCCTTGTTGAAGATGGTCCAGCCGCGCGAGCCGCCTTCATAATCGCCCTCGTTGGCGATGGCGAAATGATCGTCGTCGATCCACTTCACCGCATCGGGCTCGCGCTTGCGGTCGGCCTGGGTCTCGGTGAAGTTGAGCGCGCCGCGCTCGTCGGTCAGGTCGACATTCTCGAGCGTGACCATGCCGGCGGAGAAATGCGAGAGGACCTTGCCGTCGCGATCGAGCACCACGATGTGGTTGTTCTCCTGGAGCGTGACCACGGTCTCGCCAAGTCCGTTGACGTCGACGAATTCCGGCTCCGGATCTTCCGGCGCGATCTCGGCAAGACCCGTGACATCGGCGAAGCGCAGGCTGGCGCAATCGGCCGTGCCGTCCTTGACGTCGATCAGGGCGACCTGGCCTGCCGGCATCTGCGGCAACTGGCCGTCATTGAGTTCCTCGTCGCGCTCGTTCTCGATGGCGATCACCAGGAACGACCCGTCCTTGGCCTTGGCGATGGAGTCGGGCTGGCCGCCGAGATCGCATTCGGAGGCGATCGACTTGGCGTCGAGGTCGACCGTCACCAGCTTGCCGCCGACGGCGACATAGTTCTCGGAGGTGTTGACGGCGACGAAGGCGGTTTTGCCGATGATCGTTGCCGAGGTCGGCTCGCCGCCCATCTCGATATTGCCCAGCGGCTTGGGCGCCTTGGCGTCAGTGATGTCGATCATGCCGACCACGCCCAGCGGGCTGTCGGTGTAGAGAAGGCGCATGCCGTCTTCCGTGGCGGTGATGATCTCGGCGGAGGTGGTGCGGGCCTGGTCCTCGCCGGCCGCCATGTTGAGCGGCGTGGCGAAGGAGGCGACACGGTTGAAATTCATGTCCGCGGCGTGCGCGGAGCCGGCAATCAATGCAAGAACTGAAGTGAAGCAAAGCAGACGTGACATAGGGCAATCTCCCGGGTTTGATCCCGGGTGATGTGCCACGGCCATGATTGCAGCTTCATGACATTGACATGACGGATTTGTGAAAGCCGCCCGCCATCGGCGCCGAGGGCGGCGCCGATCCTCCGCACCGGGTCGGGACCGCTATGCCGCGGTCTGGCCGGAGAGAGGCTCCGTCGTCGCGAACCCGTGCTGCAGGGCCTGGCGGGACGCCGCGTTCTCCAGGAATTCGGGCTTGCCGAAGAGATAGCCCTGGAAGCCATGGCAGCCGGCGGCGATGGCGCGCAGCCTGTCATCCTCGGTTTCGATGCCTTCCGCGACCACCACCTTGCCGGACCTGCGCGCGATCTCGACCACGGCGTTGACGAACACGTCGGTCACCACATCGGTGCCGAGCGCGCGGATATAGCTCTTGTCGATCTTGATGACGTCGAAGGGCAGCGCCCGCAACTGGTTGAACTCGGAATAGCCCATGCCGAAATCGTCCAGCGCGATGCGGAAGCCGCGGTTCTGCAGCGCCTTGAGATGCGCGGCATTGGTCGCATTGGCGGCGAGCGAGGCGCTTTCGGTGATTTCGATGACGATGCGCTGCGGATCGGTGCCGGTTTCCTCGAGAATCTCGAGCATCCGGTCAAGCAGGTCGGGCGAAGCGATCTGGTTCGCCGACAGATTGACGTTGATGTGCACCGAGGGCAGCTTCGGCATGTCGCGGCAGACCTGGCGCAGCACGTAATAGCCGATCTCGGCGATCATGGAGGAGCGTTCGGCCACCGGAATGAACACGTCCGGCGGAATGACACCCCTGAGCGCATGATGCCAGCGAAGCAGCGCCTCGTAGGCGACCAGTTCGCCCTTGCCGTTGACGATCGGCTGGTAGGCGACATTGAGATGCTTGAGCAGGATCGCCGCCCGCAGCTCGCGCACCAGCGCCCGTTCATTGCGGACATCGCTCATCATGTCCTCTTCGAAGATGGTCGAGCAGGCGCGGCCGCGCTTCTTCGAGGCGTAGAGCGCCATGTCGGCATTGGCGAACAGCGAGCTCCAGGTCTTGCCGTGGGAGGGCGCCAGGGCGATGCCGATCGAGGCCGAGACCGACAGGCGGCTGGATCCGAAGCCGACGCCCTGCCTGAGCCCTTCGACCACCTGCGCACACAGGCCGTGGGCATAGGCCGTCGTGATCGGATCGCTGTGCTCGATCAGCACGCCGAACTCGTCGCCGCCGAGGCGGCCGACCAGCGCATCGCTGAAATGCAGGCGCAACTGCCTTGCGCAGAACATCAGCACCTCGTCGCCGGCCGGGTGGCCATGGGTGTCGTTGACCTGCTTGAAATGGTCGATGTCGACCAGGAACAGGGCGGCATAGTTGCGCGGCGCGCGCGAGCTCAGGGCCTTCTGGGCGTCGGCCAGGAAGGTTTCCCGGTTCCTCACCCCGGTCAGGGCATCGCGTTCGAACTGCGCCAGCACCAGCCCGTGCTTCTTCTTCAGGGCCAGGATCTGGCTGCGCAGGGCCAGGACCGAGGTCACGAGGATGGCAAGGACAGGAACCGTCAGGGCGACCAGGACCATGCCGGCGAAGGCGGTGCGCGCGTCGCCGTCCGGACTGACCAGGCTGCCAACGTAGTTCAGCAGAACCAGAAGGGTGGCAAGGCCCAGAACGATGGCCGTGAACTTGAGCTCGACGCCGGCGCCAGGCAAAGGTCTTTGGATATCTTTCCGCATCGTCAATTCCGTTGCTTGCTAATCATCAGTCCGACAACAATTTCGTGGGGGCGCGGCTCTGGCCGGCCTAAAGACAGGTTCGAAAAAGTCCGCCCTCGACAGGCGGTTGAAAAAAGTCGCCGGAATGCGGGATCAGGGGTCATTTCCCGCAGGGTTTGATCGCATCATGCTGCGGTGCAGAATGCCCGGATCATGTTAATGTTGAATGAATAAGTCTTTGCAATCGCTCAAGAACTCTTGCGCCGGCGCACTTTTCCGGGCGGCCTGCCCGGCGCCGCGCGGCGCAAGCGCCGGATGGAAAGGCTTTCAGCGCGAGCGCCCTGGGCCGGCCACGCCGTAGCTCGCATGGATCGCCTCCATGAACTGGACCGCGCAGGCCTGCCAGGAGAACTCGAGCGCGCGGGCGCGGGCCCTTTCCCGGGGCACGTCGAGACAGGCGAGCGCCGCCTTGCGCAGATCGGAATCGAGGACGCCCGCGCCGCTGTCCCCGAGGATGTCCCTGGGCCCGGTGACGGGATAGGCGGCGATCGGCACGCCCGAGGCGAGAGCCTCGAGCAGCACCAGCCCGAACGTGTCCGTGAGCGAGGGAAACACGAAGACATCCCCCATGGCGTAGAGGGCTGCCAGCTCCGCCCCGGATTTGGCGCCGGTGAAGGTCACCTCCGGATAGCGCGCCCGGAACTCCTCGAGCTTCGGTCCGCCGCCGACCACCAGCTTGGCTCCGGGCAGGTCCATGGCCAGGAACGTCTCGACGTTCTTCTCCACCGCCATCCGCCCGACATGCAGGAACACCGGCCGGGGAAGATCGAACGGCGCGGGGCGATCAGGACGAAACAGCTCCGTGTCGACGCCGCGCGACCAGATGTGCAGGTTGCGGAAGCCCTTTGAGGCAAGCTCCTCCCGCAGGCTCTGGGTGGCGACCAGGCAGCCAAGTCCGGCGTTGTGAAACCAGCGCATGAAGACATAGAGCCAGCTTTCGGGCACCGGATAGCGGGCCGAGACATATTCGGGAAAGCGGGTGTGGTAGCTCGTGGTGAAGCCGTTGCGCCTGAGCGCGGCGCGGCGCGCCAGCAGCCCCAGCGGGCCTTCGGTGGCGATCTGGATGAAATCCGGATTGGAGCGGGCGATGCGGCGCGCCACGCCCCAGGGCGTGGCCAGCGCCAGCCTTATTTCCGGATAGCCCGGCAAGGGCACGGTGCGGTACTCCGCCGGCGAAAGGATGTCGACCTCGACGCCGAGCGGCCCGAGCTCGCGCACCAGGTTCTCGATCGACCGCACCACGCCGTTGATCTGCGGGTGCCAGGCGTCGGTGACAATGAGCAGTTTGGGCATGCACCGGTCCGCCTTCGGCGATTGGGCCTGGTTCCGTCTCGCCTCACCTGATAGCCGCGCGGCGCGACGGGATCAACTGCGCTGTTCGCCGCCCTGCCGCAAAGGCCCTTGCGCGCACAGGCTGCCGCCGGGACCTGCCGCTCAGAGCGCCAGGAGCAGCCTCGCCCCCGCCGCGCGCGAACAGCAGGCCATCATCCGCTTGCCCTCGGCCCTTTCCGCTGACGAGAGGACCTTGTCGCGATGGTCGATGGCGCCCTCGAGCACGCCCACCTCGCAGGAGCCACACAGCCCCTCCTCGCAGTCGCTCGGCACGTCGATGCCCGCGGCGCGGACCGTCTCCAGCAGCGTTCGCCCGGCGGGAACCGTCAGCGTCAGGTCCGAATCCTCGAGCTCCACCTCGAACTCCGCGTCATCTTCATGGGCGCCGCCCTCCAGCCCGGTGCTGAAGGCCTCGCATTTGAATGTGCCGTCGGGCAGGTGCCGGCACAGGGCTTCGAGTTCCTCGAGCAGGCCCTGCGGCCCGCAGGCATGGATCCGCGTGCCGGCGCTCACCCCCTCAAGGAGGGACGCCAGGCTGGCGCGGCTGCCCTCCGCCGAGACATGCAGCACCGTGTTGGCGCCGTGGTCGGCGATCAGCCGGTCGGCGAAGGCCATCGCCGCGCGCGTCCTTCCGCAATAATGGACCTCATAGTCGCGGCCCAGCGCCTTGAGCCGGTCCGCCATGGCGATGATCGGCGTGATGCCGATCCCGCCGGCGACGAGCAGGTGGCGCTCGGCCTCGTCCTCTAGCCGGAAATAGTTCTTCGGTCCCCGCATGCGCAGCATCATGCCCGGCGCCAGATGCTCGTGGACGAAGCGCGAGCCGCCGCGGCCCTGGTCCTCGCGCAGCACCGCGATGGTGTAGCCGGGATCGGCGGGATCGCCGCACAGCGAATATTTGCGCGAGAACTCGCCGAGGATGAGGTCGATATGGGCGCCGGGCGTCCAGGCAGGAAGCTCCATGCCGTCCGGATCCTCGAGCCGGACGAGCTTGATTCCGGTGGCGGCGTCGCTGATGCCGGCGACCCGGACGCTGCGGGCAATCTCCTTGCTCGACGGCGCCCCGACCGGAAACGAGACCGCGCGCCCGGCGATCGAGGGATCGGAGCGTTCCGGGTTCTGCGCCGGTTCCCATTCGACCAGCAGCCGCTCGGGACCGCGAAACGCCAGGTTCGGCAGATAGGTGAACTCCTGATCGGCGACGAGGCGCATGTGCGGCAGCCGCCGGGTCAGTTCCTCAATGAAGATCCGCATCTCCAGCCGGGCGAAATTCTTTCCCATGCACTGGTGGCTGCCATAACCGAAAGTGAGGTGCTCGACCGCGCTGTCGCGGTAGATGTCGAGAAAATCGCCATTCTCGAAATGGCGCGGATCGTGATTGGCCGAGGCGCTGACGATCAAGAGCTTGGCGTCCTTGGGGATCGCCACACCGGCAATCTCGGTGGCGCGCGTCGCCTGCCGCCGCCAGGCGACGACGGAGCCTTCGAGCCGCAGGCATTCTTCCACCGCATTGGGGATGAGCGCCGGGTCCTTGCAGATCCGCGCCCAGACCAGCGGGTTGGACAGCAGCAGCTTGAGCGCGTTGGTGCTGGCGAGCGCCGTGGTTTCATGTCCGGCGACGATGATCGCCATCATCATCGAATGCAGATAGGAGTCCGTGACGATCTCGGGCACCTCGGCGTTCTTGCGGATGGCATGGTGCATCCAGCCGGCACCGTCGGGCTCGGTTCGCATCTTGTCGAGCACCTTTCCGGCATATTGCCAGAACCGCCCGACCGAATCGGCGACCTTGAGTTGCTGCTCCGGCGTCGGCCTGCCCCAGGTGTTGACCGTGTGCGCGACCGAGAATTCCCTGAGCGCGTCCATGTCCTCCTTCGGCACGCCGAGAAAATGCAGCGCCACGGTGAGCGGGATTTCCCACAGCATCGCCTTGACCAGGTCCACCCGCCCGCGGTCGATGAAGGCATCGACCTTCTCGCGGGTGAGCCTGCGGATCATCTCTTCCTTCTCGATGAGGTTCTCCGGCAGGAAATGATCCATCAGCGCCCGCCGCCGCTCCATGTGGGCCGGCTCGTCCTCGTTCACCAGCGTGCGGTTCATGGCGTAGTTGTAGCGCTTGAGCGTCTCAACCGCTTCGGCGCTTGGTGGCACCACGCGCTCGAGCGCGATCGACGGCGAGAAGGTGACATTGTCGCGGAACACCGCCTTGACGTCGTCATAGCGGGTGACGACCCAGTAGCCGAGTTCGGGGCTGTAGAACACCGGCTCCTGCTCGCGCGACCACCGGAGCGCTTCGGCCGGATTGGCGAGATAGCTCGCGGCGAAGGGATCGAACGCGGCGGCCTGCGGCGAAACCGGACAGCCGCCCGCCCCGGCCTGCGCCGAGCACCCCATGGTCTTTTCCTCCGTCATGGCCGCCTCTCCCGTTTCGATCATTTACTAATAGCGCACAATGTGTTCTATATTTGTAATATCGAAGTAGGAGGCCGTCAATCCACGGCGATCCGGGACCATGTCATGAGCACGTTGCAAACACTCTCGCGCGGCCTTCAGGTGCTGGAGCTCGTCGCCCGGTCCGGCTCGGGCCTCGCCATCGCCGAGATCGCCCAGGCGCTCGGCGTTCACCGGGCGATCGCCTACCGGCTGGTGGCGACGCTCGAGGAGCATCTGCTGGTGGTCCGGGACGGCGACGGCCGCATTCGCCTTGGCGGCGGCATAGTCGCGCTAGGCGAAAAATATCAGCCGCAACTGCGCGCCGCCGCCCTGCCCGTCCTGCGCGCGCTGGCCGAGGACAGCGTCGCGACCGCGTTCCTCTGCGTTGCCCAAGGCGACGAGTGCGTCGCCATCGAGGTCGCCGAGCCGGAACTGCCGATGCTGAAGGTCTCCTACCGGGTGGGCACCCGGCATCCCGTGGCCAGCGGAGCCGCGGGCCTGGCCATCGCCATGCAGAGGCCGCCAATGGGCGGGGAACCCGCCGAGCTCGAGCGCGCCCGGCGCGACGGCTACGCCGTGACCCGCGGCCAGTTGCAGGAAGGGGCGATCGGCGTCGCAGCACCGCTGGCCCGGCCCGGCCGGTCCGGATCCGGTCCCGAAGCCTGCATTGGCGTTGTCGCCATGCATGCGCTAGACACCGAAAAGGCGGCCGCCGCGGTTGTCCGCCACCGCGACCGGCTGCTCGCCGCCATCGGCTGACAGGCGCCCGGGACCCACGCGCCCGGAGCCGGCGATGTCCACCGCCTAGGCCCGATTCCTGCCGCCGAGGATGGCTTCGGCCTCGCGCTCGGCCGCCTCCATTCCGCCGCGGACGATGTCCTCCAAGGGGGCGTCCCCGTCTCCCGCCTGCGACAGATCGATCAGGTCGCCCACGGCGATGGCGACGCGGGAGAACGGCAGCGGCACCACCTGCCTGTCCCAGCGCGATGTCAGCGCCAGCGCGTGCGAACTCGCAACCCCGATGGGCGCGATCCTGACGCCATGCAGGGCGCTCAGCTTGAGCGCGCCCGAGCGGATCCGGTGAAACGGGCCGGCGGGACCGTCAAGCGCCAGCGCGATCAGGCGGGCATTGCTCTCCACCTGCTGCACCAGCGCCGGAAACCCCCGTGTCCTCACCTCCGCCGGCAGCAGCACCGGCCGGTATCCGAACCACCGGCTGATCCTGCCGATCACCTGCCCGCGAAAGGAATCCACCGTGATGACCACCGCCTGCCGCCCGCTGGCGAGCGGAAACAGCGGCGTGTACTTGCCGTGCCAGAACACCGCCAGCACCTGGTGCCCCTCGGCGATGGCGCGGTCGAGCCTTTCGAGCTCATGCGTCTGCTTGCGCAGCGTCGCGCTCCAGCACCACAGGATCGCGATCATGAGGCCCGCCACGAGGCGCACGCCCAGGCGGGCGGCGATGCGTCGCAAGGGCTCAGCCATGCCGGACCGCTTCCCTGGCGCAGCCCGGCCGGAAAGCCGCCGGTGCGACGTGGGCGAGAAATATCGAGATGCTTGTCTCCCTGGTGTTGGAGAGCCGGTGGCGTCCCTGCCGGACCTCCGGTCCCGACGCACCCCGCCCTGCCCGCGGAAGGACTCGCGCGGGCATCAGCCACAATCATAGGCACAAATGCGGCTTGGGTTTGGCGGCGCTCGCGGCCCGGTGCACCGGCGCCGTCGGTACGCCCCTCACCTCTCCGCTTTGGGCTTGACGCCGATCTCCTGCTCGAGCGCCAGATGATGCATCAGGTCCGACAGCGAGATCACGCCCACGAGCCGCTTTCCCTGCGCCACCAGCAGCTTGCGGCGGGGCGTGGCCGTCAGGCATTTGAACACGTCGTCGAGCGGCGTCTGCGGCACGACCGTGTTGCCGGCGTCGCTGCGCACCATGATCTCCGAGACCGGCCGCACCGCCCACTCCTGCCGGTCGAGCGAGCGCACGCCGGCGGTGTCGGCATAGCCGAGCAGCACGTCTCCCGCCACCACCGGCACGAAGCTCACGCCATGGCGCAGCATCACATCGTCAACCAGCTCGGCGATCGAGGCACCGGGACCAATGGTGTGGATGCTCCCGCTCATCAGGCGGTTGGCGGTCTTGCCGCGCAGCGCCGTCTTGACGAGCAGGCTCTGGTAGCTGCCATTGGAGGCGTTGAGGATGAAGAAGCCGATCAGGATCTGCCAGAAGCCGCCCACGCCCTGGCCGCTGAACACTGCCAGCGCGCCCGTGAGCATCAGGAACACGCCGAAGGCGGCGCCGATGCGGCTCGAGATCCGTGTGGATTTCAGCAGATCCCCTGTCCAGCCCCAGATCGCCGCCCGGAGCACCCGCCCGCCATCGAGCGGAAACGCCGGGATGAGGTTGAACACCGCCAGCACCAGGTTGATCAGCGCCAGGTAGCCGAACACCGCGCCGGAGAGGTTCACGCCCTCTGCGCCCGCCGTGAGACTTCCGATAGCATAGAACACGCCCGCCAGCAGGACGCTCATCAGCGGACCGGCGATGGCGATCTGGAATTCGGATTTCGGGTCGTGCGGCTCTTCCTCGAGTTCGGCGACGCCGCCGAAGATGAACAGCGTGATGCCGCCGACCTTGAGCCCGTAGGACCGCGCCACCAGCGAATGCGCGAGCTCGTGCAGGATCAGCGAGGCGAACATGCCGAGCATCGCCACGATCCCGAGCGTCGTGTAGAGCGTGCTGGTCCGCCCGGGCAGCGCCTCGGGAAAATAGGCCGTCGACAGGCTCCAGACGATCAGCGCGGCGATCAGCAGCCAGCTGGGATCGACCTTGAGCTTGAAGCCGAAGATCTCGAAGAGTTGGACCGCATTCTTGAACATGACGCCTCCTGCCGCAGGACCTTGCCGGTCCATCATGCCCCATGCGCATGACAAGGGTATTGATCGATGTCATGTCGCCGCGTGCGCCCCGCCGCAGGCGCCGGCGGGCGCGCTATTCCAGCCGGGCGGGAAAGCCGGGCGCGCGCAGGTCGGTGCCCAGCCGGTCCTCGAGCAGCTTGGCGATCATCGGCGACTGGGCCTGTCCGCCATAGGCGGCCTTGGCCTCGACATAGGTCTGTTCCGTCATCGACGCCAGATCCAGCGGCACGCCGAACTCCCGGCCGAATTCCATGGCGAATCCCAGATCCTTGAGCGCCAGGTCGATGTTGAAGGCAATGTCGTAGGAGCCGTTCAGGATCAGCGCGCCCTCGGTCTCATGCACGAAGGAATTGCCCGACGACGCCTTGATCGCCGCCCAGGCCTGGCCGAGATCGAGCCCGCCGCGCTTGGCGAGCATCAGGGCCTCGCCGCAGGCCTTCAAATGGATGAAGGCCAGCATGTTGGTGATCACCTTGATGATCGAGGAATTGCCAAGCGGCCCCATGTGGAAGATCTGGTTTCCCATGGCCTCAAGCGCCGGCAGGTGCAGGTCGAAAAGGTCCCTGTCGCCACCCGCCAGCATGGTGATCTTTCCTTGCGCCGCCAGATGCACGCCGCCGGTCACCGGCAGCTCCATGGTGCGCACACCCTTTTCCCCGGCGATCGCCCCGAGCCGCAGGATCTCGTCCCGGCCGAGCGTCGACATCTCGATCCAGGTGGCGCCGGATCTGGCCGTCGTCAGCACCTCCCTCAAAACCTTTTCCGACACCGCCGGCGACGGCAGGCAGGTGACGACGGCGTCGCATTCGCGCGCAAGCTCCGCCGGTGTCGCGGCCCACACGCCGCCGATGTCGACATGGCGCTTGCCGAGCGAGGAATCGAGGTCGTTGACGGTGACCTCGAAGCCCGCCTTGAGCAGGCTTGCAGCCAGATGGCCGCCGAGATTGCCGAGACCGATGAAACCGTAGCGCATGATGATCTGTCCGGAAGTGAGCGTTGAACGGGTGGCGCAGACGGATCAGCCGTGGCCGATCAGCGCCTTGGTCTCGAGATAGTCGCGCATGCCCCAGTCGGCATATTCGCGGCCATTGCCCGACTGCTTGTAGCCGCCGAAGGGCGCGAACAGGTCCCAGTCGGGATAGTTGATGTGCACCTGGCCGGCGCGCATCCGCCGGGCAATCGCCCTGGCATGGTCGAGATCGCCCGACTGCACATAGGCCGCGAGCCCGTAGACCGTGTCGTTGCCGATCCGCACCGCGTCCTCTTCCGTGTCGTAGGGCATGATCGACAGCACCGGCCCGAAGATCTCCTCCTGGGCGATGCGCATGTCGGGGGTGACGCCGCCGAACACCGTCGGCCGAACGAAGTAGCCGCGCGTCAGCCCCTCGGGCCGGTCGCGCCCGCCGGTGACCAGGATCGCCCCGTCCTGGATGCCCGACGCGATCAGGCCCTGGATCTTGTCGTACTGCGCCTGGCTGATCACCGGACCCAAATTGGTGGCGGGATCGCGCGGGTCGCCGGTCACCATCGCCTCGGCCGCGCGCCTGGCGATCTCGAGCGCCTCGTCGTGGCGGTCGCGCGGCACCAGCATGCGCGTCGGCGCGTCGCAGGACTGGCCGGAATTGCCGAAGCAGCCCTGGACGCCGCTGGTCACCGCGGCGTCGAGATCGGCGTCGGCGAGGATGATGTTGGGCGATTTGCCGCCCAGTTCCTGGGCGACGCGCTTGACCGTGTCGGCGGCGGACTTGGCGACCAGCACGCCCGCGCGGGTCGAACCGGTGAACGAGACGACGTCGATCTCGGGATGGCTCGACAGCACCTGACCCACGCCCGGCCCGTCGCCATTGACGAGGTTGAACACGCCCTTGGGCACGCCGGCCTCGTGAATGATCTCGGCGAAGACGATGCCGCTCAACGGCGCGATTTCGCTCGGCTTCAGCACCATGGTGCAGCCCGCGGCGATCGCCGGCGCCACCTTCGAGGCGATCTGGTTCAGGGGCCAGTTCCACGGCGTGATCAGGCCCGCCACGCCGATGGCCTCGTGCACGATCAGCGTCGTGCCGCGCTTTTCCTCGAAGACGAAATCCTCGAGCGCCTTCATCGTCGCTTCGATGTGGCCGAGCCCGGAGCCGGCCTGGTCCGACAGCGCGAAGCCGTCGGGCGCGCCCATCTCAGTGGTCACCGCCTCGGCGATGTCTGCCATCCGCGACTTGTAGACATCGCGGATGCGGGTCAGCAGTGCCAGCCTCTCGTCAGCGCTCCAGGCGCTGAAACCGGCAAAGGCCGCGCGTGCGGCGGCGATGGCCTTCTCGGCATCCTCCCGGGTTCCGATCGCCACCTGGGCGACGCTCTCCTCGGTGGCGGGATTGATCACATCGATAAGCGTGGCGCCGCCCGAAGGCGCCACCCATTCGCCGTTGATGTAGAACTTTCCGAGATTGCCGTAATCGGCCATGAACGTCTCCCTAGAAGTAGATATTGAAGGCCTTGCGGATCGCAGCGTCTGTGGCCGGATCGACCAGCGGCCTTGTCGACTGGGCCAGGATGCGGTTCTTCCGCTCGATCGCCTTCTGCACCAGGTCCGGCTTGCCGATCTCGGCCCATTCCTTGGGGCTCGTCCGGTCGGCGACTGCCGGATAGACATATTCGGTCTGCATCACGCTCAGCGTCTGCGGATGACCGAGATAGTGGCCGGGGCCGTCCAGGCACACTTCCCGCATCGCGTCGAGGCTAACACTGTCCTCGGTCACGTCAATCCCGCGCACGCACCTGAGCACCTGGCCGAGAAGATCGTCGCCGAGAACCAGCGATTCCATACAGAAGCCCAGCAGCGAGGCATGCATGCCGACCGCCTCGTAGACCATGTTGAGGCCGGACAGCCCCGCCATGGTGTTGGAGATTGCCTGTTCCCAGCCGGCCTGCATGTCGGGCAGCTTGGAATCGGCGATGCCGGCGGCGGCGCCGCCCGGCAGGCCGTAGAAGCGATGCATCTGCGCGCAGCCCGCCGTCAAGAGCGCCTGCTCGCCCGATCCGCCCGACATCGCGCCCGAGCGCAAATCCGAGACGAAGGGCCAGGTGCCGAAGATCGCCGGATGGCCCGGCGCCATGGCGTTGACATAGACGACGCCCGCCAGGCATTCGGCCACGGCCTGGACGATGGCTGTTGCGAGCGGCGCCGGCGCGGTGGCGCCCGCCTGCCCGGCCGAGAGCAGCAACACCGGCATGCCGGCGCGGACGCATTTCTCCATGGTGATGCAGCTCTCCTCGGCGAACTTCATCGGCGGAACCACGAAGCAGTTCGAGTTCGACACGAAGGGACGCGCGCGCCAGGCGGCCTCGCCGCCGGCGATCATGTGGATGAGATCCATGCAGCCCTCGAAATGCGCTGGCTCGGAGAAGCTGGTGCCGACATGCTTGGTGGTGCCGGCGCAGCAGGCATAGATGGTGTTGATGTCCATGTCGAAATTGTCGGTGACATCGCGGCAGACCATGGCGCGCTGGAAGAAATGCACATTGTCGAGCGCGTGCGTGATCCGCGCCGCGTCATAGAGATCCTGCGCGGTGGATTCCCGGTAGGTCCGGTTTTCGACGTCGACCACATGCACCGCGGCGCCCGCCGTGCCGTAATGGACGCGCGTGCCCGAGAGATCGAGATCGAATTTCGGGTCGCGGGCGCAGAGCGTGATGTCCTTGGCGGCGACCGCCAGCATGTCCTCGACCAGCGCGCGCGGAAAGCGAATGCGCCCGTCATCGCCGAGGATCGCCCCGGCGCCGGTCAGGATCTCGACGCCCGAGGCGGGCGCCTGCGACAGGCCGATGGTCTCGAGCGCATCGAGCGCCGCCTCGTGGATGCGCAGCACATTGGCCTGGGTCAGCGGCGAATACTGCCCGCCGCTCATGCCGGGCCGGATCGGCCTCAGGTTCTCGGCCAGCGGCGCGGTGCGGACCGCGACGCGGTTGGCGCGGCCGCCGGAACGGCGGTTCTGCTTTTCCATGACCGGCAGCACGGCGGCCGGATCGAGGGTGGGGTCGAGTGCGGGTTCAGCGGCGATTTCCATCATGGTCTCCATGGGTCCGAAGCAAATTCAATTCACATCCGGACGCGGAGCGCGCCGGGGTCGTAAAGCGGTTTGAGCGAGGCCGTCGCCGGATGGCGCTGGCCTGCGATTTCGATGTGGTAGGTCGAGGCGAGAACGTGTTCGGTGCTCTCGCCGGCGCAGGGCACGTAGCCGAGCCCGATGGCGCCGCCGAGGTGATGGCCGTAATTGCCCGAGGTGACGATCGAGACGATCTCGCCGTCGCGCACCACCGCCTCGTTGTGGAACATGAGCGGCTCGGGATCGGTGAGCTGGAACTGCACCAGCCGGCGGGAGAGCCCCGCTTCGCGCTTGGCGAGCACCGCGTCGCGGCCGAGAAAATCGCCCTTGCCCGTCTTCACCGCGAAGCCGAGGCCGGCTTCGAGCACATGATCCTCGTCGGTGATGTCGTGGCCGAAATGGCGGAAGGCCTTCTCGATCCGGCAGGAATCGAGCGTGTGCAGGCCGCAGAGCCTGAGCCCGTGGTCGGCGCCCGCGTCCATCAGCGCCTCGAACACATGGGCGGTCTGGTCGGTGGAGACATAGAGCTCCCAGCCGAGCTCGCCCACATAGGTGACGCGGTGGGCACGGGCGAGCCCCATGCCGATCTCGATCTCGCGCGCCGTGCCGAAGGGATGCGCGTCGTTGGAGAAATCATTGGGGCTCACCACCTGCATCAGCGATCGCGCATTGGGACCCATGACGCAGAGCACCGATTCCGCGGCCGTCACGTCGGTGATGACCACGAACTCGTCGCCCAGATGCCGCCGGAGCCAGGCGAGGTCGCGCTGCAGCGTGGCGCCGGGCACGACGAGCAGGAAGGCGGTCTCCGACAGCCGGGTGACCGTCAGGTCGCACTCGATGCCGCCGCGGGCATTCAGCATCTGCGTGTAGACGATGCGGCCCGGCTCGACGTCCATGTCGTTGGCGCAGAGCCGCTGCAGATAGGAGAGCGCATCGCGGCCCTCGACCCGGATCTTGCCGAACGAGGTCATGTCGAACAGCCCGACCTTTTCGCGCACCGCCAAATGCTCGCGCTTCTGGTTGTCGAACCAGTTCTGCCGCTTCCAGGAATAGTGGTACTCGCGCTCTTGCCCGTCCTCAGCAAACCAGTTGGCCCGCTCCCAGCCCGCCACCTCGCCGAACACCGCGCCCCGCGCCTTGAGATGTTCGTGGATCGGCGAGCGGCGGATGCCGCGCGCGGTCGCCATCTGCCGGTAAGGGAAGTGGTCGGCATAGAGCAGCCCCAGCGTCTCGGTGACGCGGTTCTTGAGATAATGCCGGTTCTTCTGGAACGGCTGCGCCCGTCTTATGTCGACTTCCCAGAGGTCGAACGGCGGCTCGCCGTCATGGATCCATTGCGCCAGCGCGAAGCCCGCCCCGCCCGACGAGACGATGCCGATCGAATTGTAGCCGGCGGCGACCCAGTAGCCTTTGATCTCGGGGGCTTCGCCGAGATAGTAGCGGTCATCGGGGGTGAAGCTTTCCGGCCCGTTGAAGAAGGTATGGATTCCGGCAGTGCCCAGCAGCGGCAGCCGGTTGACCGCCTTCTCGAGGATCGGCTCGAAATGGTCGAAATCCTCGGGCAGCTGGTCGAAGCAGAAATCCTCGGGGATGCCGCCCATGCCCCAGGGCTTGGCCACCGGCTCGAAGGCGCCGAGCAGCATCTTGCCGGCGTCTTCCTTGTAGTAGGCGCATTCGTCGGGCACGCGCAGCACCGGCAGCCGCTTCAGGCCCTCGATCGCCTCGGTGACGATGTAGAAATGCTCGCAGGCATGCAACGGCAGCGTCACGCCGGACTGCGCCGCGAGATCGCGCCCCCACATGCCGCCGCAATTGATGACGATGTCGGCGGCGATCGAGCCGCTCTCGCCGTTCCTCTCCCAGTCGACGCCGGTGACCTTCCCGTTTGCGCTGGTGATGGCCGTCACCTTGACGCCCTCGATGATGGTCGCCCCGTTCTGCCGCGCGCCCTTGGCGAGCGCCATGGCGATGTTGGCCGGATCGCACTGGCCGTCGAGCGGCAGGTGCACGGCGGCCGTGACGTCGCTCACATTGAGATGGGGATACATGGCCCTCACCTCGTCGGGGCCGATCTCCTGCACATCGATGTCGAAGGCGCGCGCCGTCGAGGCCTGGCGGAAGATCTCCTCCTTGCGCTCTTCCGTGAGCGCCACGGTGATCGAGCCGCACTGGCGCATGCCGGTAGCCACCCCGGTCTCGGCCTCGAGCTTGACGTAGAGATCGGCCGAATATTTGGCGAGCCGCGTCATGTTGGCCGAGCCGCGCAACTGCCCGATCAGGCCCGCGGCATGCCAGGTGGTGCCCGAGGTCAGCTGCTTGCGCTCGAGCAGCACGATGTCGCGCCAGCCGAGCTTGGCCAGGTGATAGGCGACCGAGCAGCCGGAGACCCCGCCGCCGACGATGACGGCGCGGGCATGGGTCGGAACGGATTTGCCTTGCGCCATCACTTCAGCGTGCCTTTCAATGTATGACCGGCCTGCAACAGCCGCTGTGCAAGATGGGCGATATGGGCGGGGCCGACCTCGCAGCAGCCGCCGACGATCGTGGCGCCGGCGTCGATCCAGCGCATCGCGTGATCGGCATAGGCTTCCGGACCCAGATCGGTGCGGGTCTTGAGACCGCTGACGGTGCCGCCGATCTCGAGCGTATCGGCCTTGGTGAAGCCGTTGGCATAGCCGCCATGGGCCAGTCCCGTGCGCTTGAGCACCGCCTGGCCCTGCGTCACCGCCTCTGGCCAGGAACAGTTGATCAGCACCGCCTCCGCCCCCGCCTCGGCAGCCGCAGCGGCCGCGCGCTCGAGATCCTCGCCGGAGCGGAGCTTCGTGCCGTCGGTGTCGTTGACCGACATGCCGCACCAGACCGGCTTGCCCGATTCCACGGCGGCCTGCACCGCTGCCCGGACCTCCTTGACCGAGGACAGCGTCTCGCACAGGAACACGTCGACCGCGCCCTGCTGTTCGGCGACGATCCGGCGGTAGGTCGCAAGGCACTCCTCGAAGGACGGCGCCCATTCCGGATGGTAGCTGCCATAAAGCGGCGAGAGGCAGCCGGCGATGGTGATCTCGCGGTCGCCGCGCGCGGCCTGGGCGATGGCGATGGCCTTGGCCTGCAACGGCTTGAACAGGTCCTCGCTCGCGTCGCGCGCCAGCCGCTCGGGCGTCGCCGAATAGCTGTTGAGCGTGAGCACCAGGGCGCCGGCATCGATATATTCCCGATGCACCGCCTCGACGATCTCGGGTTCATCCATCATCACCTTGGCCGACCAGAGCGGCGACGGCGGCTGCGACGAGCGGTGGATCAGCTCCTGCCCCATGCCACCATCGAGAAGAACGATAGACAGGCTCATGACCTTACCTCCGGCGGGACCAGCACAAGCTTGCCCGGATAGCGTTTTGATTGGAAATCGGCCTGGGCCCGGGCGATCTCGACCAGCGGATAGCTGGCCGACACCATCGGGCGGATCAGGCCCTGGTTGATCAGCGCGACAAGGCGGGCGAAGACGGCGGGCGGCTGGAAGGTGCAGCCGAAAATCGTCAGATCGTTGAGATAGAGGGTGCGCAGGTCGGCCTCGACCATCGGTCCGGCGATGGCGCCGGACACCGCGTAGCGCCCGCCCGGCCGCAGCGCGTCGATGACCGCGCCCCAGCCGGGGCCGCCGACGACGTCGATCACCACGTCGAAGCTGCGCGGCGCAGGGGCTTCATCACGGTCGAGGATGCTGGCCGCACCGGCGTCGCGCACCGCCTGGGCCTTGGACGCCGCGCACTGGCCGGTGACCGTCGCGCCGCGCAATGTCGCCAGTTGCACGGCGGCAAGGCCGACGCCGCCCGACGCGCCGGTGACGAGGACCCGGTCGCCTTCGCCGACGCCGGCGCGCTGCAGCAGGTTCTCCGCGGTTCCGAAGGCGCAGGGCATGGCGGCGATCTCGGCATCCGACAGCGGCGAGGCGGTCACGTCGTAAAGATGGCGCGCCGGGACGCGGCAGAATTGGGCAAAGGCCCCGTCATAGTCCGATCCGAGCGCCACATAGGCGGTCGGCGCGTCCACGGTCGGCTCGGGCTGGTTGGTCGGGCAGATCACGCGCTGTCCGACCGACCAGCCGGATACGTCGGGGCCGATGGTGGCGATCCGGCCGCAGAACTCCGCGCCCTGGATGCGCGGAAAGGCGATGGCGCCGGCGAACCCGCCGTCTTCATGCACATCGCCTTCCGACGTGGCGCCCTTTGCCGCCTTCGCGTACCAGCCGAGCCGCGTGTTGATGTCGGTGTTGTTGACGCCCGCCGCCAGAACCTGGACCAGCACCTCGCCGCTTCGCGGCATGGGCGTGGCCACGTCCTCGCGCCAGTGCAACACCTCCGGCCCTCCATGGGCGGTCAGGACGACTGCGCTCATCCGCTCCGGCACGCTCATGCACGCAGCCGTTCGTTTGCCGGATCCCACAGGGGCTGGTCGGGCTGCACCGTGGCCGCAAACCGCTCGCCGAAGATCTCGACCTCGAGCTTCGTGCCGGGCTCGGTGAGGTCCGAGCGCAGCATGCCGAGCGCGATCGACTTGCCGATGCGGTGGCCGTAGCCGCCCGACGTAGTCTCGCCCACCACCTTGCCGCCGTGCCAGAGCGTCGACATGTAGGGCGCATCGCATTCGCCCGCTTCCACCACGAGCGTGACGAAGCGTTTTGACACGCCCCGCTGGCGCTCGGCCAGCAGCGCCTGCCTGCCCTTGAACGCCGGCTTGTCCCATTTGACGAAGCGCTCGAGCCCGCCCTGCAGCACCGTGTAGTCGGTCGACAGGTCGCCCTTCCAGGCGCGGTAGCCCTTCTCGAGCCGGAGCGAATTGAGCGCGAACATGCCGAAGGGCCTGAGCCCATGTGGCTTGCCCGCCGCCATCACCGCGTCGAACACCGCCGCGGTGTCGGCGACCTTGGTGTGGATCTCCCAGCCGAGTTCGCCGGCGAACGACACCCGCACCAGCTGGCACCATGTGCCCGAAACCTGCGCGGACTGATGCGTGAGCCACGGCTTGCTCAAATCCGCATCCGTCACCGACGCGAGGATCTCGCGCGACTTCGGCCCGGACAGGATCTGGCAGCAGAACTCCTCGGTGACGTCGCGGATGCTGATCGCGGAGCCCTCCGGCAGGTGCTTCACCAGCCATTCGTAATCATGCCACTGCGCCGTGGCTGCCGTGATCAGAAAGAAGAAATCCTCGGCGAGCGCCATGATCGACATCTCGGTGACGATGCGGCCCTTGTCGTCGGCGAAATAGCCAAGGCCGATGCGCCCGGGCTTGGGGACGGCGCCGGTGGTGAGAGACAGAAGCCACTCGCGCGCGCCAGGTCCTTCGACCCGGTAGCGCGAGAAGCCGGGCAGATCGAGAATGCCCGCCGCGTCGCGCACCGCCAGGCACTCCTCGCGCACCGCCGCGAACCAGGCGCCTTCGCGCGCCCAGGTCTGGGTCGCCTCCTCGCTCGTGTCGTCGCCAGGACGCGCATACCAGTTGGCCCGCTCCCAGCCATTGTAGGCGCCGAACTGTCCGCCCAAAGCTTCGATCCGGTCATGCACCGGCGAGAGCTTCTTGTTGCGGCCCGCCGGCCAGGCATGGTGCGGGAAGTGGATCGCGTATTCGTGGCCATAGACTTCCATGCCCTTGGCCACCGTGTAGTCCGGATCGCAAAACGCGGTGAAGCGGCGCGGGTCGCACGACCACATGTCCCATTCGGTCTCGCCCTCCATCACCCATTCGGCCAGCACCTTGCCCGCCCCGCCGCCCTGGCAGATGCCGAAGGTGAAGACGCAGGCCTCGAACGCATTGGGCACGCCCGGCATCGGCCCGATCAGCGGATTGCCGTCGGGGGTGTAGGGAATGGGACCGTTGATGTTCTTGGTCAGCCCCGCGGTTCCGAGCAGCGGCACGCGGGCGCAGGCGTCGTTGATGTACCATTCGAGCCGCTCGAGATCGTCCGGGAACAGCTGGAACGAGAAATCCTCCGGCATCGGATCGTCGGGCGTCGCCCAATGCGCCTTGCAGTTGCGCTCGTAGGGGCCGAGGTTGAAGCCGTTCTTTTCCTGCCTGAGATAGTAGGAACTGTCGACATCGCGCATCAGCGGCAGCTTGTGGCCGACTTCGCGGGTCCAGGCCGCCACCTCCGGCACCTCGTCGAACAGCATGTACTGGTGGCTCATCACCATCATCGGCATGTCGCGGCCGAACCATTTTCCGACCTCGCGGGCGTAGTAGCCTGCGGCGTTGACCACATATTCGCAGCGGATATCGCCCTTCTCGGTCGAGATCACCCATTCGTCACCCTCCCGCCGCGCGCCGGTGGCCGGGCAGAAGCGGTAGATCTTCGCACCCAGGTCGCGCGCGCCCTTGGCAAGCGCCTGGGTCAGCTGCGCCGGATCGATATCGCCGTCATAGGGATCATAGAGCGCGCCGGAAAGCTCGTGCGTCTCGGCGAAGGGATAGCGCGACTTGATCTCGTCGGGCGACAGGATATCGAGATCCATGCCCTGGTAGCGGCCCATACCGACCACCCGCTGGAACTCCTGCAGCCGCTCCTTCGAATGGCCCAGCCGGATCGATCCGGTGACGTGGTAGTTCATCGGATAATCGACCGCCGCGGCGAGCCCGCGATAGAGCTCGGCCGAGTAGCGCTGCATGTTCATGATCGACCAGGACGACGAGAAAGTCGGCACATTGCCCGCCGCATGCCAGGTGGACCCGGCCGTCAGCTCGTTCTTCTCGAGCAGCACGCAATCGGTCCAGCCGGCCTTCGCCAGATGATACAGCGCCGAAACGCCGACCACGCCGCCCCCGATGATGACAACCCGTGCATGCCCTGCGATCTCGCCCACACGTCTCTCCCGCGATCCCGAATTTCGGGCGAGTATCCGGGGGCCGCGATCAATCCGCAATTCCGTCAAAATGCCTTTATTAATCGGAAAATCCGATTAGGTTGCAACCAGGCATTTTTGAGGGAAACGGCATGCAGATCGAGCTTCTCGAAACCTTTCTCGACCTCATGGAAACCAGGAGTTTCAACCGCACCGCCGAACGGCTGGATCTCACCCAGTCGACCGTGTCGGCGCGGGTCAGCACGCTCGAGGCCATGCTGGGGCGCAAGCTGTTCACCCGCAGCCGCGCCGGCACCCAGCCGACGCCGGCAGGCTTCCGGCTGCTCGACCATGCGCGCAGCCTGCGCCACCAGTGGAACGAGGCGCGGCGTTCGGTGCAGACCACCGGCAATTTCGCCCAGTCGATGCGCATCGGCATGCAGCATGACCTGGCCTCCAGCCACATCGCCGACTGGGTGACCGGCTTCCGCAAGGTGCTCCCCGACGCGGCCTTCTACATCGAGCTCGATTTCTCCAACCAGATGAGCATCGACCTGCAGGCCGGCGAAATCGATCTCGCGATCCTGTTCACGCCCAAGAACCTGCCCGACCTGCATTACGAGCATATCGGCGAACTCGCCTACCGGATGATCAGTTCAAGCGCCGACCATCTGAACGACATCGACCCGCAGAGCTACATCTTCACCAATTATTCCCCCGCCTTCGACAAGGCGCACCGGCAGGTGGTGGCGAACCTGGCCGAAGCGCCGCTGTCGAGCGGCCAGAACGTCACCGTCTGCGGCCTGCTCGCGAACCTGGGCGGTACCGCCTACGTGCTGGAGGAATCGGCGCAAGCCTTCGTGGCGGCGGGGACCTTCCGCTATGTCCGCGGCGCGCCGCGCATCCCCCAGACGGTCTATTTCGCCGTCCATCTGCGCAACCGCCACTCCCACATCCACCGCCGCCTGCTCGACAGCGTCCGCAAGCAATTGTCGGGGGCGTGACCTGCAAGCTGGATTGTGCCCGGACGTGATCCCCTGACGCGCTTCAGCCGCGGTCGAGCGCCTCGACGCAAAGCACGGTGGGCAGGTGCCGGGCGATCTCCTGCCAGGTCTCGCCTTCGTCGAGGCTAGCGAACACCGACCCGGAATTGGTGCCGAAATAGATCCCGGCCGGATCGCGCCCGTCGCCGGCCATGGCCTGGCGCAGCACGGTGAAGTAGCAGTTCTGCTGCGGCAGCCCTTGGCGGAGCGCCTCCCAGTGAAGCCCGCCGTCCCGCGACCGCCACACCGCCGCCGCCGCATCGGGCGGGAAGCGGCCGGCCGTGTCGCCGTTGAGCGGCAGCGTCCAGATCGTCTGCGCGTCGCGCGGATGCACCCGGATCGGGAATCCGAAGGTGGACGGCAGGCCCTCGGTGCGGTTGTCCCAGCTCCTGCCGCCATCGGCGGAGCGCCAGACGCCGTGGTGATTCTGCTGGTAGAGCACGTCGCCGTCGCCGGGCGCGCGCATCATGTTGTGCACGCAGTGGCCGATCTCGCCTTCGCGGGGTCCTGCGGGATGGTCGTGCGCGGCGCATTCTTCGGCATTGGACAGCCGGTTGCGCCGCTCCCAGGTCTCGCCGCCGTCCTCGGTGGCGAAGACACCGGCGGCCGAGATGCCGATCCAGAGCTTGTCCTTGTTTTCGGGATGGGCCACGATCGTGTGCAGCACCAGGCCTGCGGCGCCGGGCTGCCAACTGTCGGCCGAGGGATGGTTGTCCAGCCCCGCGTTGCGGTCGAAACTCTTGCCTCCGTCCTCGCTCACCAGCAGGCCCGCGGGCTTGGCCCCGGCATAGAGCCTGTCATGGGCGTAGCCGAGCGACCAGACCTGCGAGAACTGGTCGGCGAAAGGCAGCGGCTCGGCGCTCCAGCCGATCATCGCCGCCACCTCCGGATCGCTTGCCGCCCAGTCGTCCATCTGGCCCTTGGTGAGCCGCACCCGGCTCCAGCTTTCGCCCATGTCGTCGGACGTCCAGATCGCGGCCCCGCTCCAGTCGCCGCCGCCGCCGGCCCAGATCCGGCCGCTCTCCGGATCGCCGATCATGTGGTTGACCGGCCAGCCGTCGCAGAGCGGACCCTTGACGGTCCAGCCGCTGCGGTCGCCGCCGCCGGAGATCAGAAAGGCACCCTTGGTGGTGCCAACGAGAAGGGTCACGCCATCAGGGCTCATGAGATCACCGCTCCGCCAAACGCGCCGAAATTACCACGGGACGCGCAGGCTGGAAAGCAAATCGGCCTTCCATATGTGCGCGGCGCCCGGGCTCAGGCGACCACCACGCCTATTCCGGCGTCGGAGCCTTGCGCCTGCCCCGCTTGATGCCTGCCTGCATAGGACAGGCCGGCGATGACGCCGCGCAGTTCGGCGAGACCGCGCAGCCGGCCGACCAGCGGATAGCCCGGATGGGTGTTGCGCGCCGCGTCGTCGAGAAGCTCATGGCCATGGTCCGGGCGGAACGGGATGTCCCAGTCATCCTCGCCCGCCTCACGGCGTCTCGCCTCTTCCTGCAGGAGTGCCGCGACAAGGTCGACCATGTCGGTATCGCCGTCCAGATGCGCGGCCTCCTCGAAGGACCCGTCGGCCTCCTTGCGCACGTTGCGCAGATGCGCGAAGCGGATCTTGCCGGCAAAACGGCGGGCGATCGCCGGCACATCGTTCTTCGGATTGGCGCCGAGCGAGCCCGCGCAGAGCGTGAGCCCATTGGCCGGGCTGTCGGCGGCATTCAGGATCCAGCCGATGTCGTCGGCGTCCGAGACGATGCGCGGCAAGCCGAGAATGTCGCGCGGCGGATCGTCGGGATGGACGCAGAACCGCATGCCGAGATCCTCGGCGGCCGGCATGATCTCGTCGAGAAACCGCTTGTAATGGCCGCGCAGTGCCGCCCGGTCCATGCCGTCATAGAGCTTGAGCGCCGCCTTGAGACCAGTGGCGTCGTAGCGCTCATAGGCGCCCGGAAGGCCCGCCATCACCGACCGCATCAGCAGGCCGCGATCGTCATCGGAGGACGCCTGGAACCAGCGTTCGGCGGCCGCGACGACCTCCGAGGGATAGTCGTCGCGCGCCTGGTCGCGGCCGACGAGAAACAGCTCCAGCGCGGCCATCTTGGGGGCGGAGAACCGGAGGCAGGTGCCGCCGCGGCCGACGGGGGCCGCGAGATCGGTGCGGGTCCAGTCCAGAAGCGGCATGAAATTGTAGCAGATCGTGTGGATGCCCTCGGCCGCCAGATTGGCCATGGACTGCCGGTAGTTGGCGAACAGGTCCGTGAGATCCCCCTCGCCGCGCTTGATGCGCTCGTGGATCGGCAGGCTTTCGACCACCACCCAGTCGAAGCCCGCGGCGGCAATCGCAGCCTTGCGCTCGGCGATCGCCTGGCGCGGCCACACCTCGCCATAGGGGATCTCGTGCAGCGCGGTCACGATCCCGCTCGCGCCCGTCTGCGCGATCTCGCCGAGCGAGATCCTGTCCAGCGGGCCATACCAGCGCCAGCTTTCCTTCACGTGAGATCCTCCACGGCGCGCCGCGCGCCGACCCGGCACAGAAGCTCATAGGCGCGACCCGCCGGTTCAGACAGTTGCGCCGCCAGCTCCGGGCTGAAGATGTCGCGCACCGACAACAGCGCCCCAACCTTTTCCGTGGGCGTCACCGCCCCGTCGGAAAGCGCCCGCAGTCGGCTTGCCAGCGGATCCCTGACCTCAATCGGCCGGCCGCGCTCATCTGTGCCGCCGACATAGCGCATCCAGGCCGCCACCGCGAGGATCAGGCCCGGGCTCGGGCGCATGGCGGTCAGATTGTCGGCGATGGCGCCGAGGATGCGCTGCGGCAGTTTCTGGCTGCCATCCATGGCGATCTGCCAGGTCCGGTGCCTGATCGCCGGGTTGGAATAGCGCTCCAACAGCGCCGCGGCGTAATCCTCGAGATCGACGCCCTCCGGCGCGGCGAAGGACGGCATGATCTCCTTGCGCCACAACCGCCTGACAAAGGCCGCGAAAGCCGGATCGGCGACGGTGTCGGCGATGGTCTCGTGGCCGGCGAGATAGCCGAGATAGGCGAGCGAGGAATGGGTGCCGTTGAGCATGCGGAGCTTCATCTGCTCGTAGGGCGTGACGTCCGCGACCAGCTCGACGCCCGCCGCCGCAAGATCGGGCCGCCCGCCGGCGCCATAGGCGGGGACGAAATCCTCCTCCACCACCCATTGCCGGAACGGCTCGCACAGCACCGGCGCGGCATCGAAAATGCCGGTCTTGTGCGCCAGCCGCTCGATGTCCCCGGGCTTGGTCGCGGGCGTGATCCGGTCGACCATGGTGGCGGGGAACCGGCCCTCGGCTTCGATCCAGGCGCCGAGAGCGGGATCGATCCGGCGGGCGAGATCCAGCACCACGCCGCGCACCAGCCGGCCGTTCTCGGGAAGATTGTCGCAGGTGAGCACCGTGAACGGCGGATGCCCGGCTGCGCGCCGGCGCGCGAGCGCGCGGACCAGGAACCCGGGCGCGGATCGCGGCAGCGGATTGTGCAGATCGTGGACGATGTCGGGATGGTCCGGGTTGAGCTTTCCGGTCGCGGGGTCGTGGCAATAGCCCTTTTCCGTGACCGTCAGCGTGACGATGCGGATCGCCGGATCGGCCATCCGGGCGAGCACCGCTTCCGGATCCTCCGGCGCCACCAGGACGTCAGCCAGGATCTCGACCTTGCGGATGGTCTCGGCTCCATCGGCGGCCTGCGACACGGTGGTGTAGACGAAGTCCTGCGGCGCCAGCCGGTCGCGCGTCCCCGCGCTCTTGAGGCTCACGCCGACAATGCCCCAGTCGCCGCCCGACAGCCGCACCGCGTCCTCGACATAGACCGCGCCGAAAGCCCGGAAGAAGGCGCCCAGCCCGAGATGCACGATCCCGGCCCTGGGCCGTGCGCCGCCGCTCCTGCGAAGCCGTGGCAGCTCAGCGGGCAAGCCAGCCTCCATCGACATTGAGGATCGCGCCATGGATGTAGCGCGCCGCGGGCGAGGCCAGGAACACCGCGGCCTCGGCGATGTCTCCGGCCTCGCCCCACCGGCCCGCCGGTATCCGGTCAAGGATGGCGCGGGCGCGCGCGGGATCGTTGCGCAGCGCCTCGGTGTTGCTGGTGGCGATGTAGCCGGGCGCGATCGCGTTCACGTTGATGCCCTTCGCCGCCCATTCATTGGCGAGGATCCGGGTGATGCCGGCCACGGCATGCTTGGCCGCGGTATAGGAGGCGATCCTTATGCCGCCTTGAAAGGACAGGAGCGAGGCGATGTTGACGATGCCGCCGGTCCCGCCGCGCGCGAACACCGCGCGGGCGAAGGCCTGGCAGGTGAAGAACACCGCCTTCTGGTTGACGTCGATGACGTCGTCCCAGTCGGCCTCGCTGAAATCCACCGCGTCGCCGCGCCTTATGATGCCGGCATTGTTGACCAGAATGTCGACCGGTTCGCCCGAAAACACGTCCCGCGCGGCCATCGGATCGGAGAGGTCGAGCGTGATCTCGCGGCCGTCGT
Source organism: Hoeflea sp. BAL378 (assembly GCF_000759435.1). Classification (GTDB taxonomy): domain Bacteria; phylum Pseudomonadota; class Alphaproteobacteria; order Rhizobiales; family Rhizobiaceae; genus Hoeflea. The sequence goes on along the minus strand of NZ_JRJG01000008.1, from coordinate 77,736 downwards.
CGAGCTGGCGCACGGTATCTGCGCAGGACCGCCGTCCGGCGCAGATCACCCTGGCGCCGGCGCGGCCCATGGACAGTGCCACGGCCTGGCCGATGCCGGTGTTCGCCCCGGTCACCAGCGCGGTCCTGCCTTCGAGCGAGAACGGGTTCACCGCAGCTCCCCCATCGCCACCATGTCCATGTCGGTGAAATCGACATTGTCGCCGGCCATCGCCCAGCAGAAGGTGTAGGCGCCTGTCCCTGCCCCGCAGTGGATCGACCAGGGCGGCGAGATCACCGCGTCCTCGTTGGCCATGAGGATGTGCCGTGTCTCGTCCGGCCGGCCCATGATGTGGAACACCCGCTGTTCCGGCCCGAGACCGAAATAGAGATAGGCCTCCGTGCGTCGGTCATGCAGATGCGCGGGCATGGTGTTCCACACCGAGCCCTCGGCGAACTGGGTGTAGCCCATCAGCAACTGGCAGCTCTCGGCCACTTCGGGATGCAGGAACTGCAGGATGACGCGCTTGTTGGAGGTCTCGGCCGCGCCCATCTCCACCCGGCGCGCGTCCTCCTTCCTGATCAGCCGGCTGGGGCACGCCCGGTGCGCCGGCGCGGACAGCACATAGAACCGCCCGTCGCCCGAAAAGGTGACCGGGCCCGAGCCCATGCCGAGATAGAGCACCTCGCCCTTGCGCACGGCATGATCGGTACCCGCGGCGGACACCGTGCCCGTCTCGCCGATGTTGAGGATCCCCATCTCGCGCCGGTCGAGGATCGAGGCCGTGCCGCATTCGGCGACATGGTCGAGCGTCAGCGAGCCGCCGGCCGGCACCGCGGCGCCCATGATCAGCCGGTCGTAATGGGTGTAGATGAGCCGGATCTCGCCCTCGGCGAACAGACCGCCAGCATGAAAATGCGCGCGCAGGCCGCTCGTGTCGAGGCCCTTGGCGGTGGTCGGGTCGATGGCGTGACGGGTTTCCACACTCAGCATGAAACGTCTCCCTTCAGGAGGTTGGCGTCAGAAATTCATCGCGCCGCGGCGCGAAGCTGTCGATCAGGGTCCCGGGCTCGAGGCAGCGGCAGCCATGGACGACGTTGGAGGGAGTGACGAAGCTCTGCCCCGCCGCGACCTCGAAGCTCTCGTCGCCCACGGTGAATTCGAAGCGTCCGGATTCGACATAGGTCGCCTGCACATGCGGATGGCTGTGCAGCCTGCCCTCGGCGCCTTCGGCCCGGAAGCGGAAAGCCACCACCATCAGCGCCTCGCTGTCGCTCAGCACCTGGCGGGTGACGCCGGGATCGGCCGGCACTTCGGGATAGGTTTTCAACAGCATGTCATCCTCCTCAATGAAACAGCGAGGGCAGCCAGAGCGACAGGAACGGCAGGTACGTCACAAGCATCAGGGTGAAGACGGCGGCGCCGTAGAAGGGCCAGATCGTCCGGATCGCCTGCCAGACGGAGATGCGCCCCACCGCGCAGCCGACGAACAGCACCGTGCCGACCGGCGGCGTGCACAGGCCGATGCCGAGGTTCAGCACCAGTATGACGCCGAAATGCACCGGATCGACGCCGAAGGCGACCGCCACCGGCAGGAAGATCGGCGTGGTGATGACGATCAGCGGCGACATGTCCATGAAGGTGCCGAGCAGCAGGAGAACCAGGTTGATCATCAGAAGGATGATGATCGGATTGTCGGACACGGCCTTGAGCATGGACACGAGCGCGGCCGGGATCTGCAGGAAGGCCAGCAGCCAGCCGAAGGCCCCGGCGCAGCCGATCACCAGCAGCACCATGGCCGTGGTCCGCACCGCGGCCTTCGTCGCCTCGACGAAGCCGGTCCAGCTCATGGTCCGGTAGGCGATGGTCGTCACCAAGAGCGCGTAGACCGCCGCGATGCAGGAGCTTTCAGAGGCGGTGAAGATGCCCGAGCGGACGCCGCCGAAGATGATGACGATCAGCAGGATGCCGGGGATGGCGTTGAGGAAGAGCTGGCCGAACACCAGCCAGCCGGGGAATGTCTCGGTGGGATAGCCGGCCTTGCGGGCGACGAACCAGGCCGTGACCATCAGCGACACCGCGAGCAGCAGGCCCGGCAGGATGCCCGCGGTGAACAGGTCGGCGATCGACAGCCGGCCGCCGGCGGAAATCGAATAGATGATCATGTTGTGCGACGGCGGCAGCATCAGCGCGATGATCGAGGACACGACGGTGACGTTGACCGCATAGTCGACGCTGTAGCCCTTCTCCTTCATCTGCGGGATCATCAGCCCGCCGATGGCGGTGGCGTCCGCCGCGGCCGACCCGGAAATGCCGCCGAACAGGACGGAGGCGGCGATATTGACCTGCCCCAGACCGCCGCGCATGTGGCCGACCACGGCGCCGGCGAGCGCCACCAGCCTGCGGGCGATGTCGCCGCGCACCATGAGCTCGCCGGCGAAGATGAAGAACGGGATGGCCATCAGCGCGAAGATCGAGACGCCGGAATTGAGCTGCTGGAACACCACCACCGGCGGCAGGCCGAGATAGAGCACGGTCGCAAACGAGGCGACGCCGAGGCAGAACGCCACCGGCGTGCCGATCAGCAGCAGAAACACGAATGTTCCGAAAAGAACCCAGACTTCCATGATCAATCTTCCAGGGGGTCGGTTTCGCCGAAACGGGCGGTGGGCATGCCGGCGGCGCGACGGGCGAGACGTTCCATCGAGAACAGAACCATCAGCACGCCGCCGCCGACGATCGGCAGGAAGTCGAAGGCCCCGGATATCCCGAGCGAGGGAAGTTTGACGTCCCAGGCCGACAGGGCGAGCTGCGAGCCGTACCAGACCATGCCGGCCCCGAAGCCCAGCACCACCAGGTCGGACACGCTGTAGAGCCAGAGCCTGGCGGACTGCGGCAGGAAATAGAGCAGCACGTCGAAGCTCAGGTGATAGCCTTCCCTGATGCCGACGGCCGCACCCAGGAAGATGAACCAGCCCATCAGGATGACGGCCGCCGGTTCGCTCCAGACGAGCGAATCGTTGAACACGTAGCGGGCGATCACCTGGCCGGTGATGAAGACGGTCATGAGAATGAGCCCGGCGGCGGCCAGCCACAGCGCCAGGCGCGCGACATGGCGCATGGCCCACGCGACGGATGTCATGGTTTCCTGCACTTGAACCCCCGGAGGAAGGGACCATGGCGGAGGAGCCGCCATGGTCTTTGAGGAAACGATCAGTCGGTGGCCTTGATGCGGGCGACCAGATCCTTGAGCTTGTCGGACGTCACGTGCTTCTCGTAGACGCTGTCCATGGCGGCCATGAAGGGCGCCTTGTCGATGTCGGTGATGACCTCGACGCCAGCGGCGCGGACCTTCTCCTCGGACGCCTTTTCGCGCGCGCTCCAGAGTTCACGCATCACCGGAACGGAATCCTTGGCGGCCTGGCGGACGGCGGCCTGGTCCTCGGCCGACAGCTTGTCCCAGGACGCCTTCGACATCACCAGCACTTCCGGCACGATCAGGTGTTCATTCAGCGTGTAGTAGCCGGCGACCTCGAAATGGCCCGAGGACTCGTAGGACGGCCAGTTGTTCTCGGCGCCGTCGATGACACCGGTCTGGATCGCCGAATAGACCTCGCCATAGGGCATTGGCGTGGCGTTGGCGCCGAGCGCGGTCATCATGTCGACGAAGATGTCGGACTGCATGACCCGGACCTTCATGCCCTTCATGTCCTCGACCGACTTGATCGGCTTGACCTTGTTGTAGAAGCTGCGCGAGCCGCCGTCGTAGAAGGCGAGACCGACATAGCCATGTGGTTCGAAGGCCTTGAGGATCTCCTCGCCGATCGGGCCGTCCATGACATGGTGCATGTGCTCGACGCCCTTGAAGACGAAGGGCAGCGAGACGACCTTGGTTTCCTCGACCAGGTTGTTGAACGGCCCCATCGAGACGCGGTTCAGGTCGATCACGCCGAACTTGGTCTGTTCGATCGTGTCCTTCTCCTGGCCGAGCTGCGCGGAATGGAACACCTCGACGCAGAGGCGGCCATTGGTGCGCTCCTCCAGAAGCTTGCCCATGTGCTTGACGGCCTCCACCGTCGGATAGCCGTCCGGATGGGTGTCGGATGATTTGAGCGTCACCTCGCAGGCAGTGGCGGTCATCGCCATGGCCGCGGTAGCCAGCAGCATGCCGGTCAGTGTCTTCATCAGTTTCATGGTCATTTTCCTCCCAGAAATGGCTCTCAGAGCCGGTAAGCTTGCTTGGCAAGCCGATAGGCAAGGTCATTGGCGACCTCGTAGGCCTCCTCCTCGTCCAGCCGCCCGGTGGCGACCAGCGTGGCGAGAAAGCCGCAATCCACCCGCCGGGCCACGTCGTGGCGCGCCGGAATGGAACAGAAGGCGCGGGTGTCGTCGTTGAAGCCCACGGTGTTGTAGAAGCCCGCGGTTTCGGTCGTCATTTCGCGGAACCGGCGCATGCCCTCGGGGCTGTCATGGAACCACCAGGCGGGCCCGAGCCTGAGCGCCGGATAGGCGCCGGCGAGCGGCGCCAGCTCCCGCGCATAGCTGCTCTCGTCAAGCGTGAAGACGATGATGGTAAGACCGGGCTCGAGGCCGACCGCATCGAGCATCGGCTTCAGCGCCCGGACGTAATCGGTGCGGGTGGGGATGTCGAAGCCCTTGTCGCGGCCGAAGGCGGCCATCACCGGACCCGAATGGTTGCGGTGGCTGCCCGGATGGATCTGCAGCACGAGCCCGTCCTCGAGGCTCATGCGCGCCATCTCGGTGAGCATATGGCCGCGGAACGCATCGGCTTCTTCCGCCGAACACGCCCCTCTCAGCGCCTTGGTGAACAGCGACGCGGCCTGGTCCTGGGCGAGATCCTCCGTGCGCGCGGTCGGATGGCCGTGATCGGTGGAGGTGGCGCCGAACTGCTTGAAATAGGTCCGGCGGACGCGGTGCGCCCGCAGATAGCCCTCCCAGGTCGACGCGTCTTCGCCGGTGAGATCGCCAAGCTGCTCGACATTGCCGGCAAAGCCCGGAAACTCCGGATCCACCACACTGTCGGGCCGGTAGGCGGTCACCACCTTGCCCTTCCAGCCGCTGTCGCGGATCATCCGGTGCCAGCGGAGATCGTCGAGCGGGCTCTCGGTCGTGGCGATCGCCTCGATGTTGAAGCGCTCGTAAAGCGCCCGCGGCCGGAACTCAGGCCTCGCCAGGCAGTCGGCGATATGGTCATAGGCCGCATCCGCCGTCTCTGCCGACAGCCGCGTGGTCAGGCCGAACAGGTCCTCGAAGGCATGGTCGATCCAGAGCCGCGACGGGGTGCCGCGGAAGACATGATAGTTCTCGGCGAACAGCCGCCAGATCTTGCGGCCGTCGGTCTCGGTCGGGCCGCCGTCGGCGCGCGGCACGCCGAGGCTCTCGAGGCTGATCCCCTGCGAGAACAGCATCCGGAATACATAGTGGTCGGGGGTGATGAAGAGCTGCGCCGGATCGGAAAACGGCTGGTTCTCCGCGTACCAGCGCGGATCAGTGTGGCCATGCGGGCTGATGATCGGCTTGTCGGCCACTGTCTGATACAGTTCGCGGGCGATTCCACGGGTGTGCGGATCAACCGGAAACAATCTGTCAGGGGCCAAAATTGCCAACCTAATCCTCCCGCGAAGCCTGCGCCATCAGGCCTTCCAATCAGTCTAGTAAAGTAATATGCTAGTATGCATATTGAGTCAACGGAGCGACCGCATGTCCGTCACGTCCCCTTTGAGGACCCTGGAACCACTCAACCGCCCCTCGGTGGCCGACACGGTGTTTGACGAATTGAACCGTCAGATCCTGTCGCTGGAGCTGCCGCCGGGTACCAAGATGTCGGAGGTCGAGGTGGCCAAGGCGCTGGGCGTCTCGCGCCAGCCGGTCCGGGACGCCTTCTACCGGCTCTCCAAATTGGGCTTCCTGTCGATCCGGCCGCAGCGGGCGACGCTGGTGTCGCAGATTTCCGAAACCGCCGTGCTGCAGGCCCGCTTCATCCGCAACGCCATCGAGGCAGAAACCGTGCGGACCGCCTGCCGGGTGCTGACCGAGGCGGACCACGCCGCCCTCGACCGGCTGATCGAGCGGCAGCGGCAGGCGGTGGAAGCGAAGGATCCCCTGAGTTTCCACACGCTCGACGACCAGTTCCACAAGGAGATCTGCGAACGCTCCGGGCTCGGCTTCGCCTGGGACATCATCCGCGAGAACAAGGCGCACATGGACCGGGTGCGTTTCCTGTCTCTGTCGTTTGCCTCGCAGGACGCCTTCGACGACCATCTGCGGGTGATGGAGGCGATAAGGGCGCGCGACGAGGAGCGGGCCATGCATCACATGCGGCTGCACCTTGCCCGCATCAAGGAACAGATCGTCCGGATCAGGGCCGACAACATGCGCTATTTCGCCGACGAGGCCGACACATGAGGCGGGCGTTCGTCTCGATCGGCGAATGCATGGTCGAAATGGCGCCCTCCGGCGACGGCACCTACAAGCTGGGCTTTGCCGGCGACACGCTCAACACCGCCTGGTACGCGAAGCGGGCCCTGGGCCGCGACTGGGACGTCGCCTATGTCACCGCCGTGGGCGAGGACGAGATCTCCCGCCGCATGACCGATTTCATCGCCGAGGCCGGCATTGGCACCCGCTTCATCCGGGCGGTTCCCGGCAAGACCGTCGGCCTCTATCTGATCCAGTTGAAGGACGGCGAGCGCAGCTTCGCCTATTGGCGGTCGGACTCCGCCGCCCGCCGTCTGGCCGGCGATCCGGCGCTGCTCGCCGCGGCGCTGACCGCCGCAAGCCTCGTCTATTTCTCCGGGATCACGCTGGCGATCCTGCCGCCGGAAGACCGGATGACGCTGCTGGGCGAAATCGCGAAAGCCCGTGAGCACGGCGCCACCGTGGCGTTCGATCCCAACCTGCGCCCGCGCCTGTGGGAGGGAGCCGAGACGATGCGGCGCGCGGTGATGGACGCCGCCGCGGTGAGCGACATCATCCTGCCCTCGCACGAGGACGAGGCGCACGCCTTCGGCGACGCGACGCCGGCCGCGACCGCCGCGCGCTACGGCGATGCCGGCGCCTCCGTGGTCATCGTCAAGAACGGCCCCGGCGAAATCGTCAGCCTCGACGGCGGCGCCATCGGCCGGCACCAGCCGGTGCGGGTCGACAGCGTCGTCGACACCACGGCGGCGGGCGACAGTTTCAACGCGGGCTTCCTCGCCGCCTATCTGGAGCGCGGCGAGCTGGCGCATGCGATCCGGGCCGGCGCGGAGCTGGCCGCAAGGGTGGTGTCAAAGCGCGGCGCGCTCGTGGAATAGTCTGTGGGCGCCCGGGCTTCGGCGCCGCCTCAGCCCAGCTTCTTGGTGATCCGGTCGAAGCCTTCGTGGATCACCAGTTCCATGGCGGAGGCGGCGGCGTCGCCGTCCCTGCGCTCGATCGCCTCGACGATCATCCGGTGCCGGTTGGCGGTGGCGACATGCCGGCCGGGCTCGCCATAGGGCGAGCTCATCTTGAAGCTCGTCACCAGCGCCGCCTCGATCAGGTTTCCGACCGAGAGCATGAACGGATTGCCCGAGGCGCCGTGCAGCGCCAGGTGAAACTTGAGATCGGCGAGCGCGAAGTTCTCGTCCGAATCCGCCCGGCTCATCGCGTCGGCGCAGGCGTAGAGACCGGCGATCTCCTCCTGGCTCGCGCGCTCGGCCGCAAGCCGCGCGGCAAAAGGCTCGATGGCGAAGCGCATGTCGGTGAGGTGCTTGAGAAAGGTCGCGTCGACCCCCGCCTCGATGTGCCAGACCAGCACGTCGGCGTCGAACAGGTTCCAGTTCGACCGGTCGGTGACGCGGGTGCCGATCCGCGCCTTGGGCACGATCATCCCCTTGGCCGTCAGCGTCTTCATCGCCTCGCGCAGCACCGTGCGCGACACGCCGAACCGTTCCGCCAGGTCCACGTCGCCGGGCAGCAGCGTGCCGCTGGCATAGGCGCCGCTGACAATCTCCTCGCCCAACTCGTTGACGACGAAGGAATGCTGACTGCGATTTGCGCGTCCGGAAAAGGTGGCGTTGAGCAAGCGTGTTCTCCCTGGCCGGTTACCCCCCGGCGATGCGTCTTTTGGCTGTCGTCCAGACAAGGCCCTTCTGTAGCACGATGAATGCAAAAAGCAGCATACCAATGAGGATCTTGGTCCACCAGCTCGACAGCGCTCCATCGAAGATGATGTAGGTCTGGATGAGCCCCATGATCAGCACGCCGATCAGCGTTCCCGCCACGAATCCGCTGCCGCCGGTGAGCAGGGTGCCGCCGATCACGACCGCGGCGATCGCATCGAGCTCGACGCCGACGGTGGCGAGCGAATAGCCGGCGGAGGTATAGATCGAGAACACGATTCCCGCCAGACCCGCCAGCAGGCCGGACAGCGCGTAGATCGCGATGGTGGTGCGCCCGAGCGGAACCCCCATCAGCGCGGCGGTCTGGGCGCCGCCGCCGATGGCGTAGACATTCATGCCGAAGCGGGTGCGGTGGGCGAGGATCCCGCCCATGATGAACACCAGGAGCATCAGCCCGCCGATCAGCGTGAGCCTGCCCTTGCCCGGCATCAGCCAGTACAGATCCTGCATCTGGTCGTAGAATTCATGGGTGATCGGCACCGCGTCGATGGAGAGCACATAGGCCATGCCGCGCGCCAGGAACATGCCCGCCAGGGTGACGATGAAGGGCGGCATCTCGAGGAAATGGATGGTCGCTCCCATCGCCGCGCCGAACAGCGTGGCAAGGACCAGCAGAAGCGCGAACACCGCCAGCGGATGCAGGCCCGTGTCGCGCAGCAGGACTGCGATGAACACGCCGGCAAAGGCGATCACCGAGCCCACCGACAGGTCGATGCCGCCGGAAATGATGACGAAGGTCATGCCCACCGCGACGATGCCGAGGAAGGCGTTGTCGGTGAGGAGGTTGCCGATCACCCGCGTCGACAGCATCGCCGGATACTGCGCGTAGCAGACCGCATAGGCGGCGAGGAAGATCACCAGCGTTGCCGCGAGCGGGAGGAGCCGTGCGTTCATGGGGCCACCGTCTCTTTCTGTTTCTCACTGTCGATGCCGGCCGCCTTGTCGCTTGAAAAGAACACCAGCACGGTCCGCATCGTCGGCGACTGCAGCACCAGGATGATCAAGATGATGACCGCCTTGATGATCAGGTTGAACTCCGGCGGGAAGCCCGACAGCAGGATGCCGGTATTGACCGCCTGGATGATCAGCGCCCCGATCAGCGAGGCGATCAGCGAGAAGCGGCCGCCGAGCAGCGAGGTGCCGCCGACAACCACCGCCAGGATGGCGTCGAGCTCGAGCCAGAGCCCGGCATTGTTGGCGTCGGCGCCGCGGATGTCGGCGGCGGCGATGATGCCGGCGAGTGCGGCACAGAAGCCCGAGGTCATGTAGACCGCAATCAGCAGCACCCGCGTGTTGACGCCGGCCAGAGTGCTGGCGCGCAGGTTGATGCCGATCGCCTCGATCAGCATGCCGAGCGCGGAGCGCCGCACGATCAGCGTCACGATCGCCCCCGTGAGCACACCGATGATCACGGGCGTCGGGATCGCCCACACCGACCCCGACCCGAAGAAAATTAGTCCCTCATGGTTGAAGGTGAGGATGGCCCCTTCGGTGATCAACTGCGCGATGCCCCGCCCCGCCACCATCAGGATCAGCGTCGCCACGATCGGCTGGATGCCGAGCAAGGCCACCAGCACCCCGTTCCACAGCCCGCAGGCAAGCCCCGCCGAGAGCGCCATCGCCAGGGTCGGAAAAAGCCCGTAGCCTTCGGTGATGCCCCAGGCCGAGACCGCGCCGCAGATCGCCATCACCGCGCCGACCGACAGGTCGATGCCGCGCGTGGCGATCACCAGCGTCATGCCGATCGCCAGCAGCGCCACCGGCGCGCCGCGGTTGAGAATGTCGATCGGGCTGCCGTAGAGCCGGCCATTGGCGATGGAAATGTCGAAGAAGCCGGGAAACATCACCGAGATCAGGCCGACGATCACCGCGAGCGTGAGCAGCTGCGGCCAGATCCGGCGGGAAAACAAAACCAGCCCGTTCACGCGACGGCCTCCTTCTCGGGCGCGGCGATGGCGCGGACCATGTTGTCGGTGGTGATCTCGCCGCCGCTCAGTTCGGCGACGTGGCGCCGGTCGCGCACGACGAGGACGCGGTGGCTGTAGGCCACCAGCTCGTCGAGCTCCGACGAGATCACCAGCAGCGACATTCCCTGGGCGCAGAGCTCCTCGATCAGCCGGATGATCTCGGCATGGGCCCCGACATCAATGCCGCGCGTCGGCTCGTCGAGAATGAGGAAGGACGGGTTGGTCACCAGCCACCGCGCCAGCATCACCTTCTGCTGGTTTCCGCCAGACAGCAGCCCCACCGGCTTTTCGGCATCGGGCGTACGGATGTCGAGCTTGCGGATATAGTCGTTGGCCATCGCCTTCTGCTCGCGGTCGGGGATGCGGCGCATCCAGCCGATGCGCGCCTGCAGCGCCAGCGCGATGTTCTCGCGCACGGTGAGGTCGGCAATCACGCCGTCGGTCTTGCGGTCCTCGGGACAGAAGCCGAAGCCGGCCGCGATCGCCTCGCGCGGCGACGTGAGCCGCAGGACGGTTCCGTCGCCGCGCCGCGCCTCTCCGCTGTCGTGAGCGGCGACGCCGAACAGCACCTCGGCGGTCTCGGTCCGCCCCGATCCCAGGAGACCGGCGACGCCCACTACCTCGCCCGCCTGGATGGTCAGGTCGAACGGTTCGATGCGGCCCTTGCGGCCGAAACCGGTGAAAGCGAGGCGGGCCTCGCCGGGGCCGGCATGGGTCTTGCCGTGCGAGCGCACCTCCTGTTCGAGTTCGCGCCCCAGCATCATGTTGACCAGCGCCACCCGGTCGATGTCGCGCGTGGCTTCGGTGCCCACCAGGCGGCCATTGCGCAGCACGGTGATCCGGTCGGATATGGTGAAGATCTGGTCGAGGAAGTGGGAGATGAAGACGATGCCGAGGCCGCGCTGCTTGAGCGAGCGGATCACGTCGAACAGCATCTCGACCTCGTGGCTGTCGAGGCTCGCCGTCGGTTCGTCGAGGATCAGCACCTTGCCCGACAGGGTGACCGCGCGGGCGATGGCGATCACCTGCTGCACCGCGACCGAATAGCTCGAGAGCGACCGGCCGACATCGATGTCGAGCCCGTACTGCGAAAGCACCTCGCGGGCGCGGGCGTTCATCGCGCGGGTCGAGATCATGCCGAAGCGGGTTGGCTGGTGGCCGAGGGAAAGGTTTTCCGCCACCGTCAGGTTCGGCAGCAGGTTGACCTCCTGGTAGACGGTGCCGATCCCGTAGCCCTGGGCGTCGATCGTGCCCTTGGGATCGATAATTTCGCCGTTGAGCAGGATGTCGCCGTCATCGCGCCGGTAGGCGCCGGTGAGGCATTTGATCAGTGTCGACTTGCCGGCGCCGTTCTCGCCCAGCAGCGCGTGCACCTCGCCCGCCCGCAGCGAGAAATCGACCCCGTCCAGCGCAACGGTTCCCGGAAATACCTTGCGCACGCCCCGGGCGCGAAGGAGCGGCTGGCTGGCCTCGCTTTGCGGCATCTGGGCCTCCCCCCAAATTTTTCTGAATGGCCGTCGGCGGCTGATGGTCCACTATGACACATCAGCCCTGTGGCGCCAGACGGCGGCCGGGGATGAACCAGCCGCCGTCCGCCACATCTCAGTATCCGAGGTCTTTTTTCTGCTCGTACACGGCCTGCGGATCGTCGGCCTGGGTATAGAGCTTGGACTCGGTCTGGATGAACTTGGGCGGCATGGTGCCGTCCTTCATATAGGCCGCCAGCGCGTCGAAGGCGGGGCCGGCCATGTTCGGCGTCAGCTCCACGGTCGCATTGGCTTCGCCCGCGGCCATCGCCTGGAAGATGTCCGGCACGGCGTCGATCGAGACGACCAGAATGTCCTCGCCCGGCTTCAGGCCGGCTTCCTTGATCGCCTGGATGGCGCCCACGGCCATGTCGTCATTGTGGGCGTAGAGCGCGCAGATGTTCTTGCCGCCGTCCTCGGCCTTGAGGAAGCTTTCCATGACTTCCTTGCCCTTGGTGCGGGTGAAGTCGCCGGTCTGGCTGCGGATCAGCTTGATGTTGGCATGGCCGGCGATGGCCTCTTCGAAGCCCTTCTTGCGGTCAATGGCCGGCGACGAGCCGGTAGTGCCCTGCAGCTCGACCACGTTGCAGTCCTTGCCGGCGAGTTCGTCGACCAGCCACTTGCCGGCGACGCTGCCTTCATGCACGAGGTCGGAGCCAACGGCGGTGAGATAGAGGTCGTCGGACGAATCGACCATGCGGTCGAGCAGGATCACCGGGATCTCGGCTTCCTTGGCTTCTTCCAGAACCGAATCCCAGCCTGTGGCGACCACCGGTGCGAGCAGGATGGCGTCCACGCCCTGGGCGATGAATGACTTCAGCGCCTTGATCTGGTTTTCCTGCTTCTGCTGCGCATCGGCGAATTTGAGATCGATGCCGCGTTCCTTGGCCTGCTGCTGGGTCAGCGTGGTTTCCGCCGCGCGCCAGCCGGATTCGGATCCGATCTGCGAGAACCCGACCGTCTGCGCCAGAACGCTCGACGACATCATAAGCATGGACGCGAGTATGCCCGCCCCAAGAATGGCTTTGCTAGACTTCATGATTTCCTCCCGAAATGAAGGGCTCCTGCCCGGGAGTTAAAAAATCATACTATATTATTTTTGTAAACAGCCATGATGGATCTCTCTCCAAGGCCCGGCCGGCTGGCCGGCACAAGGCAGGTGCGAGCAGCCGGGCCGCGACCGCCGGAGGTCACAAAAACGTTGGACTCAGAGAGACTTGCAAGTGCCCGTAGGTGACCTCGTCGGCGAATTTTGGGGGACGCAGGTCCGCCGAGCCGCATGCCGGCATCATGTCTGACGAGTGGAGATTGCGCCTTCAAGCGTCAGCCCGGCATTCGGCCTCAGTCGGCTTGGTCGCGGGCCTCGCCCGCCCAGGCCTGCGCAACAGGGGCGCCGAGGCGCAGGAGATCGACGGCCCGTGCGGCGATCTGCTCGACCATCTGCTCCATCGACTTCGGGCGCAGGTAGAAGGCCGGCACCGGCGGCATGACGATGCCGCCCATTTCCGTCACCGCCGTCATGTTGCGCAGATGCGCGAGCGTCAGCGGCGCCTCGCGCGCCAGCAGCACCAGCCTGCGGCGCTCCTTGAGCTGAACCCCGGCCGCGCGGGTGAGCAGGTTGTCGTCGAGGCCGAGCGCGATCGCGGCGAGGCTGCGCATCGAGCACGGCGCCACCAGCATACCCGCCACCGGCGCGGAGCCCGAGGCGATGACGGCGCCCACATCCTCGGGAGCGTGGCAATGGTTGCACAGCGCGGCCAGTTCGCTGAGCGCTTCCGGGCCGCATTCCGCCGAAAGCGTGCGCTCCGCGGCCGGGCTGACGACGAGATCGATGCTGGCGCCGAGCGCGCGCAGGTGCCGTGCCGCGGCAAGCGACAGGGCCGCGCCCGAAGCGCCGGAAACCCCCAGGATCACCCTCATTTCGCCCCTCCCAGTCCGGCGATCAGCCGGTCGGCGAAAGCTTCGTTCTCGGCCGACATTGCGATGACCTCGCCCCATTGCCGCGCGGTCTCGGTGCCGATCTTGGTGGTGGCGTCGATCCCCATCTTGCCGGCCAGCCCCTCGATCGGCGAGGCGAAATCGAGATAGTCCATCGGCGTGCGGTCGAGCATCAGCACATCCCGGCCCGGATCCATCCGCGTCGCCATCACCCAGGCGATGTCGTCCCAGTTGCGCACGTCGATGCCGGCGTCGACCACGATGATCATCTTGGTGTAGGAAAACTGCGGCAGCATGCCCCACAGCGCCATCATCACCCGGCGCGCCTGGCCCGGATAGCGCTTGTCGATGGCGACCACGGCGATGCGGTAGGAGCACGCCGCCGGCGGCAGCCAGAGATCGGTGACCTCGGGGATCTGCTGGCGGATCACCGGCAGCACCAGTTCGTTGAACACTTCGGCGATGACCGACGGCTCGTCCGGCGGACGCCCGGTCGAGGTGGACAGATAGAGCGGATTGCGGCGGTGGGTCAGCGCCGTCACCTGCATCACCGGGAACGGCTCGACCGCGTTGTAGTAGCCAGTGTGGTCGCCGAAAGGTCCCTCGGGCGCGGTCTCGGTCGGCGAGACCCAGCCTTCGAGCACCATTTCGGCATGGGCAGGCACCAGGAGCGGCACGGTGCGGGCGGGCACCAGCTCGGTGCGCTCGCCGCGCAGCACGCCCGAAAAGGCGAGTTCCGACACGGTCTCGGGCAGCGGCAGCGTGGCGGCCAGCAGCGTCGCCGGGTCCGCCCCGAGCACGATCGCCACCGGCATCTTCTCGCCCGCCCGCGCCCAGCCGCGATGATGCGCCGCACCGCCGCGGTGCGCCAGCCAGCGCAGGATCAGCCGGTCGCGGCCCATGACCTGCGCGCGATAGACGCCCGCATTGTAGCGCGCCACATCCTGCGCCTCGCTGCCGTGCGGACGGGTGAGCACCACCGGCCAGGTGACGAGCGGCCCGCCGTCGCCGGGCCAGCAGGTCTGCACCGGCAGGCTGTCCAGATCCGGCGCGGTGTCGACCACCTCCTGCACCGGGGCCTTGCGCAACACCTTGGGCCTTGTGCTGAGCGCCGCCTTCAGCATCGGCCAGCGCGACAGAGCGTCGCGCATGCCATCGACCGGGGCGGGCGTGCGCAGGTCCGCCAGAAACTGTCCGAAATCGGCGACCTGTTCGGGCAGAAGGCCCAGGCCCGCGGCAACGCGGCGGCGGGTGCCGAACAGATTGGTGATCACCGGCATCTTCGACATGCGGCCGTCAGCCAGCACCGGCTGGTCGAATCTCAGCACCGGTCCGCCGGCGGCGAGCACCTTCATCTGCACCGCGGTGATCTCATGGCGCGTCGCCACAGGCTGGGCGACCCGCACCAGGTCGCCGCCCGCCTCGGCCCAGTCGAGAAAGGCGCGCAGGGTCGAAAAGACCGGCAGATGGCGGTGGATCGCGTCCAAGATGGCTCCCGTGGCTTGCAGCGCCGCCTCTCGCCTCGGGGGCGCTTCGGCCGCTGCACGAATTTGGGTCAATGCTGGCCGCGCGCGGCAACGAAAGCCGGTTGGCGCGACAGGCATTGGGTCCTGAGGTGTTAGCAGCGCCGTTCGCGCATTGAGTTGACTTAAATCAACCCGACCGCCCCGCCGCCGGATTAGACTCAAGATACGCTCCGGAGTTCACCTTGAGGCCTAAGTGTCCGATATCCATACGCCATTCCCGACCGTTCCGTCGCTGTTGGCAAAGCCCTTGAGCTTTGTACCGCTGGCGCCGATTGCCCAGGCGCTGACGGTGCTGGCGCGGCGGCTGGTCACCCGTCACCCGGGTCTGATCAGCCGCCTCGGCCCCTATGTCGATTCCAGCTTCGCCATCGCGCCGACCGACCTGCCGGTCACGCTGCTGCTGCGCCCGCATCCGACCGCGATGCGCATCACCCTGCACCGCGACCCGCCCAGGGCCGACGCCCGCATCGCCGGGCCGCTGTCCGCCCTGCTCGGCCTGGTGCACGGCACCTGGGACGGCGACGCGCTGTTTTTCTCCCGCGACCTGGTGATCGACGGCGACACCTCCGCGGCGCTGGCGCTCAGGAACGCCATCGACGATTGCGAACTGGATCTCGGCGCCGAAATCGCCGGCCTGTCGGGACCCTTCGGCCGCCTCCTGATGCCCTTCATCGACCTGGCCGAACGCCGGACCGGCATGCCGCTGCGCCGGGCGGAGGCGCGGCCATGATGGAGCTTGTCTGCCCCGCCGGCACGCCTGCGGCCTTGCGCGCCGCTGTCGACGCCGGCGCCCACACCATCTATTGCGGCTTCGCCGACGAGACCAATGCGCGCAACTTCCCCGGCCTCAATTTCAGCCGCGAGGAACTGGCCCAGGGCGTGGACTATGCGCACCGCCGCGGCGCCAAGGTGCTGGTGGCGATCAACACCTTTCCCCGCGCCGGCGCCGAAGGGCTCTGGCACCGCGCGGTGGCGGATGCCGAGACCGCGGATGTCGATGCGGTGATCCTGGCGGATCTGGGCCTGCTCGCGCACGCGGCCGAGCACCATCCGGACCTCAGGCGCCATCTTTCGGTGCAGGCGGCCGCCGCCAATCCGGACGCGATCAACTTCTACGCCACCGCCTTCGGCGTGCGCCGCGTGGTGCTGCCGCGCGTTCTCACCGTGGCCGAGATCACCGCCATCAACCGCGAGATCGACGTGGAGACCGAGGTCTTCGTCTTCGGCGGGCTCTGCGTGATGGCAGAGGGGCGCTGCTCGCTCTCCTCCTACATCACCGGCAAGTCCCCCAACATGAACGGCGTCTGTTCGCCGCCCTCCCATGTCCAGTATGTCGAGACGAAGGGCGCGCTCGACGCCAGGCTGGGCGGATACACCATCCAGCGCAACGCCAAGGACGAGCCGGCGCCCTACCCGACGCTGTGCAAGGGCTGCTTCCAGAGCGGCGACATGACCGGCCATGTGTTCGAGGACCCGAGCAGCCTTGATGCCAAGGACCTGATCCCGGCGCTCGCCAAGGCCGGCGTCACTGCGCTCAAGATCGAGGGGCGGCAGCGCTCGCGCGCCTATGTCGCCCAGGTGGTGCGCAGCTTCCGCACCGCGGTGGAGGCCGTGGCGGCCGGCAGGCCGGTGCCGCCGGGCACGCTCGCAAGCCTCACCGAAGGCCAGGCCGCCACCACCGGCGCCTATCGCAAGACGTGGAGATAGACCGGTCTTAGGAAACCCCCGCGCGTGTTTCCAGGGACCGAGAAACCAAGGACCGCGAAAGAGGATACGAGGCACATGCAACTCACAGTCGGGCCCAACCAGTTCTTCTGGGACGCCGCCATCTGGCGCGATTTCTACCTGCGCCTCGCCGACGAGGCCCCGGTCGACACCGTGGTGCTGGGCGAACTCGTGTGCTCCAAGCGCCTGCCGTTCTACCAGACCCGGTTTCCCGAGGTGATCGAGCGGCTGCAGGCCGCGGGCAAGCGCGTGGTCATGACCAGCCTGGCGCTGATCACGCTCAAGCGCGAACGCAAGCTCACCGAGGACCTCGTCGACATGGGCCTCGAGATCGAGGTCAACGACCTCTCGGCGCTGCCGCACCTGCCCGCCGGCGCGGCCTTCTCCGTGGGCCCGCTGGTCAATGTCTACAATGAAAGCACGGTGCGCTGGCTGCAGGCGCGCGGCGCCCGCAGCATCTGCCTGCCGCCGGAATTGCCGCTCGCCTCCGTCGCCATCCTGGCAGGGGCGGCGCCCGTCGCCATCGAGGCCTGGGCCTGGGGGCGCCTGCCGCTGGCGATCTCGGCGCGCTGCTACCACGCCCGCCTGCACGACCGGGCCAAGGACAATTGCCAGTTCATCTGCAACGCCGATCCCGACGGCCGCGCCGTCGACACGCTCGACGGGGAGAAATTCCTCGCGGTCAACGGCGTCCAGACGCTGTCGGCGACCTGCGCCAACGCCGCCAATCAACTGCCGGGCCTTGCGGCGGCCGGCGTCGCGGCGCTGCGCCTGTCGCCCCAGGCCGAGGGCTTCCTCGACGTCTGCACGCTGTTCCGCGACCTGATCGACGGACGTATCGACGCCGAGGCGCTGTCCGCCGCCGCCCTGCCCCGGGCCCCGGGCGGCCAATATGCCGACGGCTTCCTCACCGGCCGCGCCGGCGTCGACTGGTCGGGCGCGGCGCAACGGCTCGCAGCTAGCAGCTAGAGTTCACTGCCGCGACAAGACAAGCGAGCGGGATCGTGCCGGCGGCGCTCCCCGACGTGACGGACGACGCAATGACGGTTGTTGACCAAAGTGTCTTGATCACTGCGGATCTTATTTGAGGTTGGATCAGCGTCTCATCGCCACGTTCCTTGCAACCGCAAGGACGCGGAAAATGTTCCCGGAAAAATCGAAACCCGGCGGACCATCCGGCCGAAGCGGGGTGCAAGGGTTCAGCGAACGCCGCGCAAGGCGGCGGAGGGTGGGGCGCGGGTGACCCGCCAGGCCGGATAGAGCGCGGCGAGCGGCCCGATCAGCATGACCCAGGTCAGCGCTTCCGCGACGATGGCGACCGACAGATAGGGCTCCAGCAGGCCGGCCGAGATCCTGAGCCAGGAGACCAGATGCATCGCCGCCACGCCGAGGCCGATGCCGAACAGGCTGCCGAGCACGCACAGCATCACCCCCTCGACCACCACGAGCAGGCGGATGCGCGCCGGCGTCCAGCCGATCGCGGCTAGAATGCCGAATTCCTGCACCCGCTCCGACACCGACATCAGCAGCGTGTTCGCCACCAGGATCGACGAGGCGAGGATCATCACCAGCGAGACCGCCGAGGTGATCGCATCGACCGTCTTGACGAAATCCATGTTCTGGGCGAACTCGGCGCTGTCGCTCACCTCGATCACCGGCGACACCGAGGCGAGCGCCGCCTTGACGCCGGCCGCCTGGCGGGCGTCGACCGGACGGGCCAGCCGCACCTGCACCAGCGACACGCTGGCGGGCCGCCCGAACAGTTCCTGCAGGCCGGGCAGCCGGGCGACGGCAACATTCTGGTTGAACACCGAATCGGGCACCGAAATGCCGGCGACGCGGAACGGCTCGTACTGGATAAGGATCTCGTCGCCGACCGTCTTGCCGAGCGCCTCGGCAACAGCGCGGCCGAGCACCACCTCGCGGTCGCCGACGGGCGCCACCCCCTGCTCCAGGACCAGCGACCGCCACAGGAAGCTGCCGTCGGGCCAGCCGGCGACGAAGATGTTGGCCTCGTCGTCGACCTCCGCGATCGACAGGATGATGCCGGCTGCTTCCTCGACGCCGGGGACCGCATCCAGCCTCTCCACCAGCTCCTCGGAAATCGAGCTGCTGACCAGGCTGTAGGTGCCGCGCTGGGCGACGACAAAATCGCCGCCGACGTCGCCGACGCCCTGGGCATAGCCGTCCTGCAGGCCGCGCGTCAGCCCGGTCAGCGCGATGAAGCTGCCGACGGCGACGGCGATGCCCAGCACGGTGAGCGCCGAGCGCATCCTCTGGGACAGGAGATTGCGGGCCGGCAGGGTTAGCAGATTCATGGATGCGCCTCCGGCACGGGCTCACGCGCGCTGTCGAATGCGATCCGGCCGTCGACCAGCTCGACGCGCCGGGCGCAGCGCTCGGCGATCGACCGGTCGTGCGTGACGAGGACGATGGTGATCGCGGCCGTGCGCCGCAGATCCTCGAGCAGGTTGATGATGTCGGCGCCCGAGCGGCTGTCGAGGCTGCCGGTGGGTTCGTCGGCGACGATCAGCTCCGGCCGGTTGGCAAGCGCCCGCGCGACCGCCACGCGCTGGCGCTCGCCGCCGGACAGTTGCATCGGATGCTGCGCGCGGCGATCGCCGAGGCCGAGCCGGTCGAGCAGCTCGGTCACGCGGCTCGCGCGTCCCCGCGCCGGGAGGCCCTGCCACAGCATGGCGATCTCGATGTTCTCGGCCACCGTCAGCGCCGGAATGAGGTGGAAGGACTGGAACACGAAGCCGATCCGCGCCGCGCGAAGCCGCGCCCAGGCCGTCCTGCCCCGCACCGGACGCCCGTCATACAGCACCTCGCCGGCGCTGGGCTCCTCGAGCCCGCAGAGGATGTCGAGCAGCGTCGACTTGCCGCTGCCGCTCGGACCGGTGATGGCGATGAAATCGCCGCGCGCCACCGTGAACGAGACGTCGTCGAGGGCGACGATGCGGCCGTTGTCATAGTCGCGACGGCAATTTCGGAGTTCCACCAGGTGCGGCATGCGGCGGCCTCAGGTCCGGCCGTCGATTTCGGCCCGCAATTGGCGCGTCAGCGCGGCAAGCGATCCGTCGAGCGCGCGCAGCCGCGCGGCATAATTGTCCCGGCGGGCAAGGGTCAGCGACGCCCCGTTGCCGATGAGATCATACAGGCAGTAGCCGGCCCCGCACGGGCGCATCTTCCAGTCGATCCGCCGGGTGCTGCCGTCGGCGCGTATCTGCGAGGACAGAACCACGACATCGGCATGGCCGAGCGGCCTGGCGCCGGAAACCTGCAGCCGATCGTCGGGCCGGATGCGGCGGCCGAGCTCGATGGCCATGACATCGCGCAGCACCAGGGTGAATTTGCGCTTCTCCGCCGCCGACGCGCCATCCCAGGCCTTGCCGCCCACCTTCCTGGAAATCTCGGCGAGATCGAGATGGCTCTCGAGCAGCGCCGCCAGCCGCGCCACCGGCGCACCGGCGGAGGCGACGGTCGTCGCATGGATCCGTTCCACCGCGGCGATCGCGCCGTCGAGACCGGCGGCCGCGGTCTCCCGCGGGGCCAGAAAGGGGACAAGAACCAGCGCCAGCATCGCGGCCTTCGCGACGGCGCTCCGCCCGGCCGGAGCCGTGCGCCGCACTGCACATTTCAACCAAGAGGACATCAACACCCCGGAAAGCACGCCGCAGTTTTGAACGGTCATGGCCTTGCCAATGGGGTGCGACAGACACGCCCGATGGCCGCTCGACTGCGTGCTTGACATCATAGGCGGGCTGCCACTAATGCGCAAAGAAAAAGACCACTGGCGGCTGTTGTCCAATGGTCCAAGGCAGGCTGGGCATGCTCCCATCGGTACCACCGCCGCAAGGCTTCGTCCGGCATCCGTCATGACCATTGACTGGAACGAGCCGATCACCGGCGCCTATTGCGAACGGCTTGCTCCCGGCCTCCTCGGGGAGCCGCTCAACGCGCTGTCGAGCCTGCTTGTCCTGGCCATCAGCCTCCTTGCCTTCCTCCATGTCATGCGCCGCCACGCGGTCACTCCCGGGGTGATGGCCCTGATGGGCCTGGCGATCGCCATCAGCGTGGGCTCGCTCTTGCTGCACACCTTTGCCACCCGCTGGGCGGAACTGGCCGATGTGCTGCCGATCTGGGGCTTCGTCGCTGTCTACGGAGCCTTCGCGCTGCGGAACTCGCCACGGCGCCTGGCCGGCGTGCCCCTCGCCCTGGTGCTCGGCATCACCGTCTTCATCGCCGGCCTCGTGCTGTCGCTGCGCGGCACGCACATGGTGGGGGACACCGTCTCCGGGTCGACCCAGTATCTGCCGGCCCTGCTCGTGGCTGTCGCCGGGGGGCGCATGCTGTGGCGGGAACGGCACCCCTCGCTCCGGCTGATCGCGATCGCAGCGGGCCTGTTCGTGCTGTCCTTCTCCTTCCGCAGCCTCGACATCCCGCTCTGCGGGATGTTTCCCGCGGGCACCCATTTCCTCTGGCACATCACCAACTGCCTCGCCTTCGGGGTGCTGCTGGCGGCAATGATCCGCTACCCGGCAAGCGATGGAACGGCCGACCGGCCGCAGGTCTAGGGCCGGGGATCCGCTTGCGCCGGCCAGGGCGGCCTTGCCGCCTCGCCGCAGCTCCGCGAAGCCGCGACGAAAACGCGGCTTGACCGGCGGATGCATCGGACTCAAGCTGACACCGGCAGGCGCAAACGGGGATTGTCCATTGATGCACGCGATGACGAATGCTCGGGCCGGGGTGGGACCACGGTGACGCCGGATCCGACCGATCAGACGGAAACCGTTCGATTCCTCCGCGACCCGGCCACCCATGGCGTCGACACGCCGGTCGAAATGATCACCACCCACTCGGCCCACGTGTTCCTCGCCGGCAACTGGGCGTTCAAGATCAAGCGGGCGGTCAGGTATAACTACCTCGATTTCAGCACGCTTGACGACCGCCGCAAGGTCATCGCCCAGGAATTCGCCCTCAACGCCCCGTCGGCTCCCGCGATCTATGACCGCGTGGTGGCGATCACCCGCGACAGCTCCGGCCGGCTGGCCCTCGACGGCCAGGGGGAACCGGTGGAATATGCCCTGCGGATGCACCGGTTCCGTCGCGAGGACGAGCTCACCTCCATCGCCGACGCCGGCAAGCTCACGACCGATCTCGCCGACAGGCTGGGCCAGGTCATCGCCGGTCTCCACGAGGCCGCCGAGCGACGCCCCGACGATGGCGCGCTTCTGATACGGGACATCATCGCGGAGCTGCGCGAGGCCTTCGCCCCGATGCGATCGACTCTGGGAGAGGACAGGCTGGCGGAGTATTTCAGGCGCACGGACCGGGGCTTCGGCGCGGTCGCGCCGCTGCTGTCGCGCCGTGCGAGCGAGGGGCGCGTGCGCCGATGCCACGGCGACCTGCACCTGAAGAACATGGTCATGATCGACGGCCGGCCGGTGCCCTTTGACGCGCTCGAGTTCGACGAGCGGCTGGGGACCTGCGACACCTGGTACGACCTCGCCTTCCTGGTGATGGATCTGCTGCACCGGGGACTGGCCGGGCAAGCCAACATCCTGCAGAACAGCTATCTGCGGACATCGCGGGATTTCACCGGGCTCGCCGCGCAGCCGCTGTTCCTGAGCATCCGCGCCGCGATCCGCTCCATGGTCGCGGTGCAGACCCTGTCCGGCGCCGTCGACGACGCCATCGTCCGCGAGGCGAGGAGCTACCTGAAGCAGGCGATCGACTTCCTCACCCCCCTGCCGCCAAGGCTGGTGGCCGTCGGCGGGCTTTCCGGCTCGGGCAAGACCGCGGTGTCGATCCGCACCGCGCCGGCCTTGGGCTCGGCTCCCGGCGCCGTCCATCTGCGCAGCGACCTGGAGCGCAAGGCGATGTTCGGTGTCGAGCCGCTCGCCCGCCTGCCCGCCGAAGCCTATCGGGCCGAGGCCAACCGCGCGCTCTACGCCCGGCTCATGGACGCGGCGGAGCAGGTCCTTCTGGCCGGGCACAGCGTCATCGTCGACGCGACCTTCCTCGCCGCGGCCGATCGCCAGGCCGTCGCCGGGCTGGCCGGCCGTCTGCGGGTCCCCTTCGCCGGCATCTGGCTCTACTCCGACCCCGCCACGCTCGAACGCCGCGTCTCCGCCCGCACCGCCGACGCCTCCGACGCGGATGCCGCGGTGCTGCACGCCCAGCTCGAGCGCGGGACCGGGCCTGTGAACTGGACCCGGATCGACGCCGGCGGCGCGCTGGACGAAGTCGTGCGATCGGTCGCGGCGACGCTTGCCCAGGCCTGAGCGCAGACGGGATCGCGCGGCGCCTGTCTCTAACGCGCCCTGCCCCGCGAGGGTGAAAAGCCGCGGCGCCAACGGGCGGGCGCGGATTCGGGTGCCGCCGGGTCTTTACCAATCGGTCGGGCCGTTCCAGAGTGGGCGATGGCGGCAGCCGCGGAGTATCAACCGGCAACGGCAGAAGGCGAACAGCAATGAAACATCACAGCGGCGATCCAGACCAGGTCGCCATCGAGATCCCGGTCGACAAGGTCTGTTTCCTCATCATGAAGGCCAGGGAATTTGACGTGAAGGAGGAAGGGACGGACCCGGATTCGGGCTCCAACCCTTCCGACGACGCGGAGATCGCGGTGCTGGAAGACACGCCGGATGATCCGGTCGAGCAGGAGATCCGCTCCCTGATCGACGACCTGTCGGTTGACGAGCAGATAGACCTCGTGGCCCTCACCTGGCTTGGCCGCGACGATTACGACGCAAGCGAATGGACCGAGCTCCGCCTCGAGGCCGCCGGGGCCCACAACAGCCGCACCGCCGACTATCTTCTCGGCGATCCGCTGATGGGAGACCACCTGGCCGAGGGCCTGGCCGCGCTCGGCTATTCCTGCGAGGACGTCGAGCGCCAATACCTCTAGGGCCGGCCGGCCGCCGCCCTTTGCCGCGCGGGCATCACCGGCCTCGCCGCGCTTCAGCGGCGGCGGTGAGTCGCCGCCACGCGCGAGACTTCCTCGTAAATGCCCGAGAGCAGGTTGAGCGTCTGTGTCGCCGCACGCAACCGCTCGGCCAGGTCGGGAACATCGGCGACGGCGGCGATCAGCAGGCGCCGGCGCAAATCGCCATAGGCTTCCGTGACGGCGCGGCCCCGGTCGGTGACCTGATAGGTCACGCCCGAGCGGCCGGAGCCTTGGCGGTGAACCAGCCCGCCACCGATCAGCTTGCGCAGGCTATACTGTATGTTGGGGACATCATCGCGGTTGGTCAGCCGCGCCAGGTCCTTGATGGTTTTCGGCCGCTCATTCATGCGGATGATGTGCAGAAGCGCGTTCTCGGGGCCGGAGGCCGAAAAATCGACCACGCCCGCCAGACATTCCGATTGCCAGCGCCCGAAGCCTTCGAAAGTCCGCATCAGCGCGAACTCCAGCTCCGTCGTGCCGACCTCGATGTCGCTCCTGGCCAGATGCCAGCGATAGTCCAGTGCGCCAGGCGCCGGCTCGTCTTCGGGCGGCATGGGGCCGTTGGTCATGGGTTGCTCCTCGATCTCGATTAAATTTTACGCCTAAAGCTTATTGACGCAATCGGATTTTAAGATAGACTTTCTATCATAAATTAAACCAATAAAGGAACAGCGACGATGACAAGGAACATGATGCTGGCGGATTACCGCTTTCTGCTGGGGACATTCTCCTCGAACTGCTCATCGGGGATGAGCGTGACCAAGGTCGAGGAACGGTGGGACAATTCCTGGGCAAACAACCTGGCCCTCGGCCATCTGCTCGACGAGGCCGGCATTGACTTCATGCTGCCGATCGCCCGCTGGATCGGCTATGGCGGCGAGACCGATTTTCACGGCGGCGTGCTTGAAACCATGACCTGGGCGGCCGGACTGCTGGCCTCCACCAAGACCATCTCGGTTTTCGCCACCATCCACACGGCGGCCAATCACCCCGTGGTGGTGGCCAAGCAGATCGCCACGATCGACCATATCGGCAATGGCCGCGCCGGACTGAACATCGTCGCGGGCTGGAACAAGCCCGAATACGAGGCGCTTGGCCTGACCCTGCCGGACGATCACGAAACCCGCTACGGCTACGCGCAGGAATGGTTCGACGTGGTCCGCAAGCTCTGGGCGTCGAAAGATTATTTCGACTGGGACGGCGCCTATTTCAAGCTCAAGGGCGTGCACGGGGACCCGCTGCCGGTCCGCGGCTCGGTGCCGATCATCAATGCCGCCGGCTCGCCGCAGGGACGGGAATTCGCCACCGACAACGCCAATTTCCTGTTCACCCCGGCGATCGACCTGGCGCGCTCGACCGAGGAGATCCGGGAGCTCAAGGACCAGGCCAAGGCCAAGGGCCGCAAGGTCGATGTGCTGACCTTCTCCCATGTCATCTGCCGTCCCACCGAGGAGGAGGCGCTTGCCTATCTCGAGCACACCGCCAAGACCCATGCCGACTGGGAAGCCGTCGACAATCTCGTGCGGCTGCAGTTCGCCCATGCGCACAGCTTCCCGCATGATCTGCTGGCGCTGATCCGCGACCGCTTCGCCATGGGCCATGGCGGCTTCCCTCTCATCGGCACGCCGGACCAGGTGGCCGAAGGCATCCTGTCGCTGCACCGCGCCGGGTTCGCCGGCACCACCCTGTCCTTCGTCGATTACGTCAAGGAATTCCCCTATTTCCGCGACACCGTCCTGCCCAAGCTCGATGCCGCCGGCATCCGCTGAGCGCGAGGGAGGCGCGGACGCCGGCGAGCGTCCGCCCTCGGCAGGCGAATTCCGCGACGCCATGCGGAATTTCGTCGGCAATGTCAGCGTGCTGACCGCAGGGAGCGGCGACGACCGGTCGGGGCTGGTGGTG
The DNA here is from genome assembly GCF_000759435.1 of Hoeflea sp. BAL378. GTDB lineage: Bacteria > Pseudomonadota > Alphaproteobacteria > Rhizobiales > Rhizobiaceae > Hoeflea. The sequence continues at coordinate 52,059 of NZ_JRJG01000008.1, read as the reverse complement.
ACATCCGCCATCTCGCTGTCGGCCGATCCGCCGCTGCTGCTGGCCTGCGTCAATCGCGCCTCGTCCACATGGCCGCTGATCGAGCGATATGGCTGCTTCGGCTGGTCGGCGCTGGGTGCGGGTCATCAGGCGGTGGCCGAGCGCTTCACCGGCTTCGGCGGCGCCAAGGGGCCAGAGCGCTATGCCGGGGCGTCCTGGATCAAGGCCACGACCGGCGCGCCGCTGCTGGAAGACGCGGCCGTGGGCATCGATTGCACGGTCGAGGAGATGATCGACCGCGCGACCCATTCGATCATCATCGGCCGGGTGCGGGAGATCCGTACCCGTCCCGGCCAGGGCGCGATGATCTACTGGAACGGCGCCTTCCGCGGCCTGGCGGAATGACACTGCGGGACCGGCGGCGGGCAAAATCCCGCCGGTTCCGCCTTCTACCGCCGGCTCTCAGTCTCCGGCCCGGAACACCACCCGTCCGCCGCAGATCGTGACCGTGACCGCAGCATGCCTGATCTCGTCGTGATCGGCGATGACCGCGAGATCCCGGTCGAGGATCACCAGATCCGCCACCTTGCCGACCTCCAGCGAGCCCTTGTAGCTGTCGCTCCGCTCGGCATAGGCGCCGCCGAGCGTATAGCCCCTGAGCGCGGCATCGAGCGAGAACCGCTGATCCGGCACGTCCGCCGTCCAGGCGGCCCGCGTCACGGCCGCGTGGATGCCCTTGAGAACCGAGATGTCCGACACCGGCCAGTCGGACGCCAGCGCGATCGCGGCACCAGTGGCGGCGATCTTCTGCCAGGCAAAGGCGTCGCCCCACCGGTCACGGCCGATATTGCCCAGGGTCGGCTCCAGCGGCAGGCCGCTGCATCCCGGCGCATGCGGCGGCTGGATAGAGGCGACCACGTCAAGCTCGGCGATGCGGGCGAAATCGGCGTCATCGACCAGTTCGAGATGCTCGATGCGATGACGCAGGCCGGAAGCGCCATTGGCCGCGCGCGCCGCCTGATAGCCGTCCAGCACCCGGGCCACCGCCGCGTCACCGATCGCATGCACCGCGATCTGCAGTCCCATCGCATCGATCCGCGTCGCGAGCGCGGCGAATGTCTCCGCCGAAAACCGCCCGTGCGAGCGGTATCCAGCCTGACCCGGGTAATCGTGCTTCATGAAGGCGGTGCGGCTGTCGATGACGCCGTCCATGAAGAATTTCACGAAGCCCGACGCCAGCCACTCATCCGACCAGCGGGCCCGCATGGTGAGCGCGGTCTCAAGGTCATCGGGCTTCATGTCGGGCACATAGTGGAACGGCACCCGCACGCGGGCGGTCAACTCCCCCGCCGCGCGGAGCTCTTCGAGCAGGTCCAGCGTGTAGACATTGCCGTCCATGTTGACGATGGAGGTGATGCCGTGTCGCGCCGCGTGCGCCAGCCCGCGTTTGAGATGGGCGAGGTCAATGGCGCGCTCGGCGGATGAGGGGGCGGAGTCCGGTTCGCGGCCGCTTGCCAGGCCCAGCATGGTCCGCTCCTGTCCGCCGAGCCGCATCACCGAACTGTAGGCCTCCGGTTCCAGCAAGGTGCCCGTGGCCAGGCCATCGGCGCCCATCACCACCTCGTGCCCGTCTGAGGTCTCGAGCCCGTGCAGCACGCCTGCCGCTTCCAGTGCTGCGGTGTTGGCCCAGACCGTATGGTGATCGTGGGCCATCAACGCCACCGGCCGGCCGGGCAGGATCCGGTCGAGAACCAGGCGCGGCGCCGTGTCGCCGAAAATCCCGTAATCCGGACCCTGTCCGACGAGAAGCGGCGCATCCGGCCTGGTGGCCGCGAAAGCGGTCAACTCGCTGGAAAGAATCTCGAGGTCTGCGCATCCATCGAGCTGCAGGTTCTGAAGCTCCGCGCCGCCGATGAACAGGTGCATGTGGCTTTCGATGAAGCCGGGCAGCACTGTCGCCCCGCCGGCATCAATGACCTGTGTGCCGGCTCCGGCGAGGCGGGCAACCTCCGAAGCCGAGCCGACAGCGACGATGCGGCCGTCCGTGACCGCCACCGCCTCCGCCCGTGGCAGATCCGGATCCATGGTCAGCACAGCCCCGTTGGTAATGATCAGATCTGCAAGTGCCACGGCTCAATTCCCTTGCCTGTTGTCGTTCTCACCTCAAGATCCCGCAGGTTTACGGCTCGCTCACCGCCGACCGGATCGCGTCGATGGCGCGGAACGTGTCACGGGTCAGCGACGGAATCACATAATCCGGCCAGGTCGACAGCTTTACCACCAGCAATTCGATCTTGGGATCGACGTAGATCAACTGGCCGAACACGCCGCGGGCGCAGATGTCGCCCCTGTCCGCGTCGCGGATCCACCAGAAGCGGCGGTAGGCTCCACCCGGCAGGACGGCTGTGTAGGGATCGCCAAAGACCTCCCGGTTGCCGCTGCGGATACCATCGATCCAGGCTGCCGGGACAACCTGCCGCCCGTTGGCCCACCCGCTGCCGAGCATCAGCATCCCCAGGCGCGCATAGTCGCGCAGTGTCGCGTTGAAGCCGCCATCGGCAAGCGCGGTGCCAGCTTCGTCGACGGTGAAATAGGCATCGCGATCCGCGCCGATGGGTTGCCACAGATGCTGGCTCACCAGTTCGGCAAGGGATTTGCCGGCGGCACGTTCCAGCACCCAGGCGACGACGTCCGTCTCGATCGAGCGGTATTCGAACGCCCCGCCATGCGGCCTGAGCTTCGGCAGGCTGAGGATCACCTCGCGGATCGTCGGGCGCGGTGCGTTGGCGACATGCGGGCGCCAGCCGGAGGCGATGTCGATCCGGGTCATGTCGCTGCCCGGCAGGTTGTAGTCCTCGGTGAAGCGGACGCCCGAGCGCATGTCGAGCACCTGGTCGAGCGTCGCGTCGGCATAGCCGCACTGCGCCAGCTCGGGCACGATGTCTGCCAGCGGCGCATGCAGGTCGACCATGCCATCGGATGCGAGAATTCCGGTCAGCAGACCGACGACGGATTTTGCCACGGACTGCGACAGATGCAGCGTTTGCGGCGCCATGCCGTTGAGATAGCGCTCGAAGACAATGCGGTTCCTGTACATCACCAGGAAGGCATCGCCATAGCTCTCGCCCAGGAAGCGGTCGAGGGACACGGTCGCGCCATTCTCGCGCTCGAACCGGATTTCGCCCAGTTCCTCCGGCGCTTCAGCCAAAGCACTCGCCGGTCCGAAGCCGCGGAACACGTCCACCGTCGGTATCAGGCTGCGGACATTCTGGAATGCCCAGCGGTTGAAAGGTGGAAGGTCCCAGTTGGCAAGCGTCGGGCGCTTCTCCGGCGGGGGAGGAAACCCCTGCATGATCCCCAGTTGCCGGGCGGTCCTGGGCATAACCGGTTCAACCTTTCCGGTGTCGGACATGGACATACTTTCTCTGGTGGGGGACGGCGCGCGGGCGGCCCGCGCGCCGGGTTCGGGCCTACTGCTTAAGCTGGGTCCAGATCTTGTTGTACAGATCGACGACTTCCTGCGGGCAAGGCGTCACGAAGTCCGGTTCGGGAGCACCGGCGGGCATGACGATCTCGGGCGCGGAGAGCATCTCCGGCTCCATGAACTTGTCGCTGCCCAGGATGCCGTTGGCATAGCGGGCGAAGTTCGACGTCAATCCGGCGTTCTCCGGCTCCATCATGAAGTTGATGAACAGCTTGGCGTTTTCGAGATTGGGCGCGCCCTTGAGCACGGCGACATTGTCCATCCAGCCGGTGAAGCCCTCTTTCGGATAGGCGTATTTCAGCGTCGGCCGCTGCGCCCGGGCCCGCATGGCGGCGCCGTTCCAGCTCTGGCTGATGTCGACGTCCTTGGAGGTGAGCTTCTCGATCACGGCATAGTCCATCGTCCGCCAGTGCGGCTTGGCCTTGGAGAGCAGGGCAAGCACTTCGCGCAGTTCGTCCTGGTTGCCGTTGCAGCGTCCGTAGCCGAGATAGCGCAGGCCGGCATTGATCACGTCGTTCATGTCGTTGAGCATGTTGATCCGGCCCTGGAGCACTTCCGGCGGATCGAACAGCAGGGCCAGCGTGTCGATGTCGCCGTCATAGACGGCCGTGTCGACGGTGAACGAGGTGGTGCCCCACTGGTAGGGGACCGAATAGTTGCGGCCCGGATCCCACCAGACATCGACCCATTTCGGATCGACATTCTTGAAGTTCTCCATCGTGTTCGGCTTGACTTCCTCGAGCAGGCCTTCGCCGATCATCACCTTGACCATGTAGTCGCCCGGCACGACGATATCGTAGCCGGTGTCGCCCGCCTTGACCTTGGCGAGCATCGCCTCGTTCGAATCATAGCCGTCCAGGTTGACCTTGACGTCGAACTTTTCCTCGAACTTCTTGATCATCTCGGGCGAGGTGTAATTGCCCCAGTTGTAGATGTTGAGTTCGCCCGCGGCCATGGCCGCAGACGACGCGAATGCCACGGCGGATGCGGTGGCGAGAAGCCTCAATACGGTTTTCATCCTTGTTCCTCTCTTTCCTTTTTTCCGTCCTATCGCTGCATGCGCCGCTGCACGACAAACAGCAGCATGACCAGCAGAACCGAGACCGCGACCAGGATGGTCGAGACGGCATTGATCTCGGGCGTGACCCCGCGCCGGATGGCGCCGAGAATGTAGATGGGAAGCGTGGTCTCCCCCGGTCCGGCAATCATCAGGGTGATGATCACGTCATCGAGCGAAACGACGAAGGCGAGCATCGCGCCGGCAACGATGCCGGGACCGAGCAGCGGCAGCGTCACAAGGGTGAAGACCTTCAGCGGCGGCGCGTAGAGATCCGCCGCGGCCTGTTCCAGCGTCAGCGTCATGGTCTCGAGCCGGGCGCGGATCGGCATGTAGGCAAACGGAATGCAGAAGGCCGCATGCGCCAGCATCAGGTAGCCGATGCCGGTAAGCCCGGTGATCTTCTTGACCAGCGCGAACAGCGACAGCGTTGCGATGGCCGTGACGATCTCGGGGATCATCAGCGGCTGGTTGATGATCCCGTAGACCAGCCCCTGGCCGGCGAACTTCTTTGTCCGGGTCGTCGCCAGCGCCGCCATGGTGGCGGCGATCGTCGAAATGACCGTGGCAAACAGCGCGATCTTGACCGACACCCAGGCCGCATGGCGGATCCCGTCATTCTCCAGCGCCTTGGCGTACCAGTCGAGCGAAAATCCCGTCCACAGCACCACCGACCGGTTCTCGTTGAAGGAAAAAACGATCAGCACCAGGATCGGCAGGTAGAGCGCAACGATGCACAGCCAGGCGGTTGCTGTGAACCCGGGCATCGCCTTGAGATCCCGGGCCGGCCTCCGGCGGCGGCGCGGTTCTGGTGATGCCGGCATTGCCGTGGTCGGGTCAGCCATTCCTCGAGGCTCCCTTTCTCGCGGCGAGGGCATTGGCCAGCAGCACCAGGATGACCAGCGCCATCAGGATCAGCGCGGCTGCCGAGCCGAAAGGCCAGTTGCGCGAGGCGCCGAACTGCATGGCGATCATGTTGCCGATCATCAGCTTCTTGCCGCCGCCCAGCAGTTCGGGCGTGATGTAGGCGCCGAGACCGGGGATGAAGACCAGGATGCAGCCGGCGACAATTCCGGGCTTGGCCAGCGGAACGATGACATGAAACAGCACTTTCAGCCGGTTTGCATAGAGATCGTAGCCGGCCTCGACCAGGCTGAAGTCCAGCTTCTCGAGGCTCGCGTAGATCGGCAGCACCATGAACGGCAGAAACGAGTAGATCAGGCCGATGAACACCGCGGTGTCGGTGTAAAGGATGGTCAGCGGCGACGAGATGATCCCGGCCTTCATCAGCATGATGTTGATGAGGCCTTCGTCGCGGATGATCAGCAGCATGGCGTAGGTGCGGATCAGCAGGTTGGTCCAGAACGGCAGCGTGATCAGGAACAGCCAGATGTTGCGCTGCTCGCGCGGCTTCGTCGCAATGAAATAGGCGGTCGGAAAGCCAAGGATGAGCGCGCCCAGCGTGGCGCCCAGTGCGAGCCCGATCGACCTGAGGAAGATCGACACATAGGCGGAGTTGAAGACCAGCGAATCATCGAAGATGTCGCGCTGGAACAGGAACTGCACGTAGCTGTCGGTGCTGAATTCCCAGGTCACACCGCCATAGGTGCCCGGCGTCAGGAACGAATAGACGACGGTGATTGCGAGCGGCAGGATGCTGATGGCGAGGATGAGTGTCAGCGCCGGGGCAAGCAGCCAGGCCCGGGTGAGGCGCTCGTTGCGCCGGTTCTGGGCGATCGCCGCCGCAAGCGCCGTCTGGGCCTCCCGGTCGCTCATTCCAGCACCCGTATCAGCTCGGGCTGCAGGACGGCGCCGATGGTGGCGCCGGGCTGGTACCGGCCTTCGTCGACCGCGCCCGGATTGCGGACCACGATTTCCTCGCCGGTTCCGAGCCGAAGGTGGAGATTTGTCGCCGCGCCGAAATAGACGATGGTCTCGAGAACGCCGGTGAGCGTCGGTGCCTCGGCCGCGCCCGCCAGCCGGACATTCTCGGGCCTGATCGCCACGCTGACCTCGCCCGACCGTGCCGATGCCGTTCCGAGATGCGCGGAAACCCTGGTCCCGTCTTTCAGCCGCACCCTCGCCAGATCGCCGTCCGTGTGTTCGAGCGTTCCTTCGAGAATGTTGATGTCGCCGATGAAATCGGCCACGAACCGGTGCGTCGGACGGTCATAGATGTCGCGCGGCGTGCCGGTCTGCAGGATCTTGCCGGATTTCATCACCGCGATCCGGTCCGACATGGTGAGCGCCTCTTCCTGGTCGTGGGTCACGAACACGAAGGTGATGCCGGTCTCTGCCTGCAGGCTCTTCAGCTCGAGCTGCATGTTCTTGCGCAGCTTGAGATCGAGTGCCGCCAGCGGCTCGTCGAGCAGCAGCACCTTGGGCGCCGGCGCCAGCGCCCGGGCCAGCGCCACGCGCTGCTGCTGGCCGCCCGAAAGCTGGTCCATCCGGCGTCCGGCCATGGCCTCAAGCTGAACCAGCGCCAGCATCCGCTCGGTCGTTTGTCTGATCTCCGCCGCCGGCTTGCCGAGCATCCTGAGCCCGAAACCGATGTTCTCGGCCACCGTCATGTGCGGAAACAGCGCGTAGTTCTGGAAAACCGTGTTGATCGGACGCCGGTGCGGCGGCTTGTCCGTGATATCCTGCCCCTGCAGCGCGATCGACCCGTGTGTCGGCAGTTCGAAGCCCGCGATCAGCCGCAGCAGGGTTGTCTTCCCGCAGCCGGACGGACCGAGCAGCGTGAAGAACTCGTTCTCGAAAATGTCGAGTTCGACGCTGTCGAGCGCGGTGACCGCGAACTCTCCCTGTCCGAAGGTCTTTGACAGGGCCCTTGCCGACACCGCGGCCTTCCGGTCTCTGGCGATTTCTGTTCCGGTCATCCGTAAAATCCGCCCCCGCCGATCTGGCTCACCATCCATGCAAGAAGGCTAGGAGCCGGGTGCGCGCGGGTAAATACCCCGAAGGGGATAGGCCGTTCAGCTCAGGACCGAGCGCAGGAAGTTCGACAGGAGTTCGGATTGCGAGGAAATCGAAAGCTTCCGGTAGATGTTCTTCCGGTGGATCTTGACGGTGCCGACCGTGATGCCGGCCATCGCCGAAACCGACGCCGACGAGTGGCCCTTGAGAATGAGCGTTGCCACCTCGCGTTCGCGGGCAGTCAGGATTCCTTCGCCGAAGGCATCGAGCGCCGCAGTCAGCGTCCGATCGGCCGGTGCGGTCCCTGCATGGACCGGTGTGGTGTGGCCGCGCTCGAAATGCTTGCCGGTGAGAGCGGCTATGACATCGATCCTGGCCTCAAACGCCCGCACGGACCGGGCGCTGAAGCGCGGCTCATCCCCGAGCCGGCCGAGCGAGAAGAAGACCGCACCCTCGCCTTGCGGAACCAGGATGGCCATTTCGTCCCTGAGCGCGATGTTCCGGTAGTAGCGGCGGTAATAGGTCGACCGCATGAACTGGTCCGGTGCGATGTCGCGCAACCGCATCGCGCCATGGGTCCGGCCGGAGAGGAAGACGTCGTACACGGGATCGAGAAGATAGGCACTGTCCAGGTACTGGTCGACGACATCGCGGTGCCGCTCGACCCTGACATTGTCATAGATATGGTCCGGCGGCCGGTTCCTGTGCAGTCGCGTGATGAAGGCGCCGCTGAACGGCACGATCTTTCGCATGTAATCAAGAATTGCCGGAAAAAAGTCAGCCGTGTTGATCGCGGCTATCGCGCGAGGCAAGTCTGTCGCCGTCTCATGGAGGAAATTTTCATTCCCTCGCTGTGTGCTGCTCAATCCCGCATTCCCAAAAAATGGCTTACGATTGTGCATGTCTCCAGCCACGATCGGAGCCTCCGCCGCGTCTGGTAAGGAGTTCGGTGCAGAGCCTTCGGTTTTCCTGGCACTCCGCGAACGACGTCCAAAACCGGGTCCGGCGCGTCCCGTTGCACGAAACGCTCGGCAACGTCTCAGCGCTCATTAAACAAGGTGCTCACCCATTTTGTAAGCCACGAAATCCAAGGTTTGACAACCTGGCTATTGCGCCCGGATCTCGCGGCCCATTCCGACACCGTTTGAGATGCGACATCGATCTCGCGCTCGGCAAGTGGGTCCTCGACGTCCCGCAGGCGCAGCCGGAAGCGGTGAGAGAGCCCTGCGGCATGCGCGATGATCTCGGCAGGAAAGCGATGCCGCGGTTTGGTTGGACGATGCGCGATGTCGAGATCGCTGAAGGCGGCCTCGAACTCCTCCACCGCCAACGGAAAACGTGGGGTCACCGCATCTGTTCGGTGGCAAAGCCTGCAAGCCTTGAGTAGCCGTTGACGATCGCATCCCGTTCCTTGAACGGCAGGATCGCCTCTATATCCTCGAACTTCTGCCCGGGCAGGTCAGCGATGCGGGCTTCAACCTCGTCAATCACGCGCTCCGGGCCGCCGGTCCGGTTGCCGGCCACAACCTCGTTGACGGAGGAAAGCCGTTCGGCTTCGTAGGCCAGCAGGATCGCCGCCGGATCGCCGCCAGCGCCACACAGCCGCCCCAGCGCCCGCGCATCGAGAATGGCCTGTGCGGAACCGTTGGCGCCAAACGGATACATCGGGTGGGCCGCATCGCCCAGAAGCGTGACGCGGCCGCGTGTCCACGTCTCAAGCGGATCGCGGTCGCACATCGGGAAGTCCCAGAACACCGGCGTGGCATCGACCATCGCGCGGATGTCCGTCTCCGGCACGGTGAAGTCCTCAAGGATCGGATGCAGAACCTCTGCCTGCGCCTCGCGGTTCCAGTCCTCGCGTCCGGGCGCGGGCGCGCCGGGATCTGCCTGCCGGACCACGCAGGCCCAGTTCATCAACTGGGTCTCCGGCGTCTTGCCGGGACCGATCGGATAGAAGATGAATTTCCGGCTGGTGCCGCCGCTGTTGATGATCGTGTGCCCGTCCAGCACCTTCGGCCAGTCCACCGACCCGCGCCAGAGCATCAGCCCCGACCAGCGCGGGGCACCCTCGTCCGGCTTCAGGTGGCGGCGAACGGCGGAATGGATGCCGTCGGCGCCGATCAGCACGTCGCCCTCGGCCGTGAAGGTGCTGCCGTCGCTTCGGCGCAAGGTGACCGAGACGCCATCGCCCCTGTCTTCCACGCCATCGAAGGCCGCATCGAGGGCCAGCGTCCCTTCGGGCAACCGCTCGGCCACGGCGTCGAGCAGAACCCGATGGATGTCGGCGCGGTGCGCGGTGATCTGCGGAACGTCATAGCCCGCGGCCAGGCCGCGTGGCGCGTTCCAGACTTCCTGGCCGCCGCGGGTTCGGAAGATCATCCGGTCGGTCCGCACGCCCAGCGCATCGAGCCGCTCCATCAGCCCCAGTTCGTTCATCGCGCTGATGGCGTGGGGAAGCATGGTGATGCCGACGCCCAGTTGCAGGATCTCGGGCGCCTTCTCGAAAACCTGACAGGGCACACCGTGCTTGTGCAGATAGAGCGCGGCGGTGAGACCGCCGATGCCGCCGCCGACAATGATGACCTTCATGGTTCAGCCCTCCGCCCGGCGCCTGGCGACACGCGCGTCGAGCTCTTCGGTGTCGAGCTCGGGCATCAGGACGACATTTTCCTGCTCGCGTGGATCGTTCCGCGCGGTGAGCGCGGTGGCAGGCTCGCTCTCGGACAGATTGAACGCCATGTGCGGCACCTCGGCGGGGATAAAGCAGAAGCTTCCCGGCTCCATCAGGCTTTCGTTTTCGAGATTGGGCCCGTGCAGCAGCACGATCTTGCCGGACATCGTGTAGATCGCGGTCTCGTAGTCCTTGTGGCGATGCGACTTGGCCCGTCCGCCGGGACCAAAGGCGGTGACATTCAGGGACAGGTGCTTGGCGCCGGTGGAGTTCTCGGAGACACCGAAGAACTGCGGCATGCCCTGCTTGGCCTCGGTCTTGTTCTTAGGGGTGAATACCATCACTTCTGTACCGTCTGGGCTACTCATGGCTCATTCCTTTCCTGTATCAGTCGGTCTTTTGGGCAGGGGTGCCCGGTTCCACTGCAGCACGCGGTAGTCGGGCCTCAGCCCGGCCTTGCAATAGGGGTCGCCGTCGGCGAGCGCCTGTGCTTCGGCGAGGCTTTCCGCCTCGATCACCCAAAGCGAGCCGCAGAAGGGCAGATCGGCGCCTTCGCGCAGTCCGCCCGCGTCGGTGATGCGGTCGCTGCAACCGGCGAGATAGTCGAAGTGGTCCCGGGTCAGGCCGGGATCGATCTGCGCCGGTTGCACGTCGTCGAAGAAGATGGCTACGAAGCGCATCCGGGATCCTTTCGATGATGATCGGTGTCGGTGTCCATTTCCCTCACATCCCCAGATAGGCGCGCCGCACATCGTGCGAATCGAGCAGTTCTGCGCCCGGTCCCGACAGCGCAACGCGGCCGTTTTCCAGGAGATAGGCCTGGTCGGCGAGTTCCAGAGCGACCCTGGCGTTCTGCTCGGCGAGCAGGATGGTGAAGCCGGATGCGCGCAGTTCCCTGATGGTCTCGAAGACCTGCTTCACCATCACCGGCGCCAATCCGAGCGTGGGTTCATCCATCAGGATCAGGCGCGGCCGGGCCATCAACCCCCGTCCGAGCGCAAGCATCTGCTGTTCTCCGCCCGACATGAGTCCGGCATGCTGGCTGCGTCTCTCCTCGAGCCGCGGGAAGCGGCGGAAGACGTCGGCCAGCATCTCCGAGTGGCCTGAACGCGCCGCGGGCGCGATGGCTCCGAGGCGCAGGTTCTGCTCCACGGTCATGCCGGGAAAGACCAGCCGCCCTTCGGGGATCAGCGACAGGCCGGAATTGACCCGGTCGTGGCTGGGCGCCCGCGTGATGTCGCGCCCTTCGAACAGGATCGCGCCACCGATGGGCATCATCAGCCCGGCGACCGATTTCATGATCGTCGTCTTCCCTGCACCATTGGCGCCGATCAGGGTTGTGACGCTGCCTGGGGCGACGTCGAAATCGACGTCGAACAGCACCTGCACCGGCCCGTAGGCCGCGCGCAGATTACGAACCGAGAGCATGGGGGCGATCATCCGAAATACACCTCCGCGACGCGCTCGTTCCGGCCGATTTCCTCGGGAGTGCTGAAGGCAATGCACTCGCCGTGATCGAGCACCAGGATACGGTCCGAGAGCGTCATCAGCGCTCCGATCACGTGCTCGACGATGACGAAGGTAAGATCCCGCTCGGTCCGCAGACGGCGCAGGGTGTCGAGCATGGTGCCAACCTCCGTGGGATTGAGTCCCGCCATCACCTCGTCGAGCATCACCAGTTGCGCGCCCGTCGCCAGCGCACGGGCGATTTCCAACCGCTTCTGCCCGGACAATGTAAGCCGTCCCGCATCGAGATGACGCCGGTCCGCAAGGCCCACGGCGTCCAGCGCGTCGTCCACGATCTGCGCGGCTTCTGTGGCCGAGAGCTTTCGCGCGCGGCCATATAGGGCGGCGACACGCAGGTTTTCGGCCACGGAGAGGCCTGCGAAGGGGCGCACGATCTGGAAGGTTCGGCACAGGCCGAGGCGGCAGATGCGGTCGGGCGACAGACCGGCCAGGCGCTTGCCATCGAAGACAACCTCCCCGGTCGTGGGCGGGATATGCCCGGCGATGACGCTGAACAGCGTGGTCTTGCCGGCGCCGTTTGCGCCCATGAGGCCGAAGATTTCACCCTTGTTCACCTGCAGGCTGACGTCGCTGAGCGCCATCAGGCCGCCAAAGCGCTTGCTCACCCCCTTGATATCGAGAAGCGTCATCACCGTGCCCCCCCGATGCGCCCGACGAGCCCCGAAAGGCCGCGCGGGACGAAGAGAACGAAGACGATCAGGGTCAGGCCGAGAACGATCATGTAAAGTTGCGGCAGGGTCGACCACAGAAGCTCGGAAAGAAGCGCAAAGCCCATCGCGCCGAGGATCGGGCCGCGAACGCTGTCGGTGCCGCCGACGAGTGCCATGGTGACGATGGTGAAGGAAATCACCGGATCGAAGGCCTGCGCCGGCTCGAAATAGCTGGTGCGCAGCAGGGCAAGACCGCCCACCGCGCCGGGAATGGCGGCAGAGGCGATGAAGGCCAGAAGCTTGAGCCGCGTCACCGGAACGCCGATCGTCTGGGCTGCCACCTCGTCTTCCCGTATGGCTGCCAGGCCCGCTCCAAAGCGCGAGTGGCGGATGGCGTAGGCGCCAAGCGTCGCCAGCACGGCAAGGCCGACCATCCACCAAAGCAGCACCTCCTGTGCCGGCACGTCGAAGATCATCCGTCCGAAGCTGCCGAGCGCGGACTCAATCCGCATGACAACGTGGCGCACCAGTTCCGACAGGCCGTAGGTCAGGATCACGAAATACGGCCCGCGAACCCGCAGCACCGGGAGGCCGATCAGGGCTGCAAACAGCGCCGCGGATCCGGCGGCGGCAAGAATGGCAAATTCGAACGGAATAATGCCCGTGAGCAGCACACAGACATACGCCCCGACCCCGTAAAACACCGCATGGCCAAGCGAGAGATAGCCTGTCGTTGCAGAGAGCATCGACCAGCTCTGGGCAAGGGCAATCCACATTGCGACCTGGAAGACGACGCCCATCAGGTAGGTGCTGCCGAAAAAGGGAACCGCTGCACCGAAGCCGGCAAGGGCGATCCAGAGGGCTGAGCCGAGCCGCATCACGACCGCACCGCCTTGGTGAAGATGCCCTCGGGCCGGACCATCAGCACGCCAACAAACAACCCGTAGATCAGGATCGAGCGGTAGCCCGGCGAGGTCAGCGCGATGCCGAAGGTCTCCACCAGACCCAGGCAGAAGCCGGCGAGAATCCCCGCCCCGATATTGCCGAGGCCGCCGATGATGATCACCACGAACGCCACGATGGTGAAAGGGAAGCCCATGAACGGCGTGATCTGTTCGGTCATGCTCACCAGCACGCCCGCCATCCCCGCCACGGCAAAGCCGCCGCAGATGGTCAGAAGCTGGACGCGGTTCAGGTTGACGCCAACGACCTGCGCCGCCTCGCGCCGCTCGATCACGGCCCTGAGCCCCCAGCCGAAGAGGTGAAAGCGAAGGAACAGCAGCGTGCCGAAACAAATGGTGGCGGCCACGCCGAGCGACAGGAGCCGGTTGCCGGTCATGCTGATGCCCTGCCAGGTGATGACGGTGTCAAGGTACTGATAGCCGCGCGAGGTCGAGGAAAAGGCAAGTGCCGTCAGGTTCTGCAGGATCACCGAGATGCCGTAGAACAGGATCAGCGAATTGGCCTCGACCCGCTTTGCGAGGTCGGGCTTGGCCAGCATCCGGCGGAAGAGGCCCGCATACACGGCCCAGCCCAGAAGCGCGCAGAGTGCGGCGGCGAGGACAAGCGAGACCAGGGGCGGGACGGCGAAGAGAGAGAACATCCAGAAGGCCGTGTAGGCGCCGATCATGACCAGATCGCCGTGGGCGATGTTGAGCAGCCGCAGCGTGCCGTAGACCAGGTTCAGCCCGAGCGCGACAAGTGCGTAGAGCGATCCCGAAACGAGCGCAGCGAACAGCAGTTGTCCTGACAGTAACGTATCCACGACGATCCTTTATCCGTAGCTCAGACGGGGGCAAGGCACGGGGCAACGCCCGGCACGGGTCGGATTGGAACGAGAGGCGGCCCCGCCCGCAGGCGGACGGGGCCTTCTGATTACCAGCCCTGCTTGGGGGCGTAGTCAGCGGTCTTGACGGACTCGGGCCAGACAAGTTCGATCTTGCCGTCCTGGATCTGGACGAAGCCCGTGGGCGTCACCACGTTCTGCACGCCTTCGAAACGGACCTCGCCGTTGATCGTGTCGAAACTGCCGGTCGCGATCGCCTCGCGCAGCGCCTCGGGATCGAGCCCTGCCTTGGCCACGGCCTGCTGCAGGATCTCCATGGACATGTAGGAGAGGGCGGAATCGAGCGCGTCGGGTTCTTCGCCGAACGCGCTGACATAGGCGTCGAAGAACGGCCGCCCCTTGGGCCATTTGTCGGCCTGGGCCGACCAGTGCGCGGAGGAAACGATGCCGTTGACCGCCGTCCCGTTGGCCTTGCGATAGGCATCGATGGTCGGACCGATCAGCGACAGGACGAAAGGCGCTTTGAGTCCGAGTTCCTTGGCCTGCCCTGCGAACAGGAAGGCATCGGCGGGGTAGGTCATCGCCACGACCGCGTCCGGAGCGGCATCGCGAACCTGGACGAGCATCGAGGTCATGTCCTTGATGTCCGGCGGATAGCTCTCGTCGACCTTCACCTCGATCCCGGCTTCTTCAAGCGCCGGGATCAGGAAGCTGCGGAACTCCTGGGAATAGGGCAGCTCATTGGCAAGAAGCGCCGCGCTCGTGACGCCGTTGGCCTTCATCATCTTGGCGAGTTCCGCGCCCATGGCATCGGGAATCGCCGAGGTGGGAAACCAGATGTAACCGGGCGCCACGGTGCGCAACTGCACGGAGGCGGCGGTATTGCCCACCATCGGCATCTTGAACCGCTGCAGCACCGGCGCAAGCGCCAGATGCATCGGCGTTCCCCATGGGGCGGCGAGCAGATCGACCTTGTCCTGGGTGATCAGCTTTTCATAGATGCGCACGGTATTGGCGGGGTTGGACTGGTCGTCGTAGCTCACGAATTCGACGGGGCGCCGTTCGCCGCCGGGCAGCAGCAGGCCGCCCTCGGCGTTCACTTGTGTCTGCCACAGCTTGTAGGAGTTCTCTTGCGAAGGCGCGGCGGCGGCATAGATGCCGGTGCGCGCAATCGAATAGCCGATGGTCACCGGGTCCTGCGCGACCGCAGCCCCCGCCATCAGGCCCATGACCGCGCCGAGCGCAGCAAAAGCCAGCCTTGTTGGTCCTTTCATGCTCTTCTCTCCTCTTTTGGCCCTGTTCCGTAGGCCGTGTTGATCTTTTTATTGTTGGTTATGCAGACCGCTCCGACGACGTGCCGGAGTCGAGCATGCCCGCGAGCACGCGCTCACCGGTGAGCGGCAGATGCGAATGGCGCGCACCGGTGGCTTTGGCGACGGCATTGGCGATTGCACCGGCCGCGGCGTTGAGGCCGATCTCGCCGGCACCCTTCGCGCCGAATGGACCGCTCGGATCGGGATCCTCGATGATGAAGGTGTGGATCGCGTCGGGCACATCGCGCGAGGTCGGCACCTTGTAGTCCATCAGCGACGGGTTCGCGAGCCGCGCCCCATCCCAGACCATTTCCTCGTAAAGCGCATAGCCGAGCCCCTGCACAAAGCCGCCGTGCAACTGCACCTCGACCAGCCGCGGATTGATGGCACGCCCGACGTCGGCGGCCGACCATACTTCCTGCACGGTCACCTGCCCGCTGGTGTCGTCCACATCGACGTCGACGCCAAGGGCCGCGAAGCTGAACACACCGATGCGGGGGAAAGGCAGGCCCAGCGCAATGGCGCGCTTGGGGTCATGGGTCGGTTCATCGTAGACCAGCGTCTGGCTACCCACCAGCGGTCCACCGACGGCCCAGTGGGCGCGTCCGGAAATCTGGGCGAAGGTCACATCCGTGTTGGCGCCGCGTCGGCCGATCCGTCCGCCCTCGCGCAGTTCCAGATCGTCGATCGGGCATTCCAGCATTTCGGCGGCGTGGCTCATGGCCTGATCGACCACCTGTTTGGCGGCGGCCCGCACCGCGCGGCCCGTCGTATAGGTGACACGCGACGCCGTGGTGCCCCAGTTGTAGGGGGAGCCGTCCGTGTCGGGACTTGCGACCGCCACCTGATCGAAGGGCATCTTGAGCTCTTCGGCGCAGATCTGCGCCAGCACCGTATCCGAGCCCTGGCCGATGTCCGTTGCCCCGGTATTGAGCGAAATCGTTCCGTCCTCGAGCATGCGCACGATCGCACCCGTGCCCAACAGACCCGAAATATGGGCCGTGACGGCGAGGCCGAAATTGCGCGGGCTGCCGTCGGCGCGCGGCCCCTTGGCGGCCTTTTCGACTGCGTCCAGGCAGAGCGCCAGTCCGTTGGAGCCGATCCGCGGCCCGACGAACCACTGGTCCCCCTCCCGCAGCATGTTCTTGCGCCGGATCGCGAAGGGGTCGAGGCCGAGCCTGTCGCCGATCTCGTCGATCTGCTGCTCTCCGGCGAAAAGCACCTGCGGATTGCCGAAACCGCGGAACGCGCCGAAGCGCAGCTTGTTGGTGTAGACAAGCCTGCCCGAGGCTTTCAGGTTCGGGATCCGGTACGGCCCGCCGCACATCAGCAGGCTGTATCCCATCACCCCCGGGCTGTCGTCGGCGAAGGCGCCGCAATCCACCAGGACCTCGCATTCGCGCGCCACCAGGGTGCCGTCGGCCTTCGCCCCTGTCTTCATCCGCACCCGGAACGGGTGGCGCGCGCGGACCATCTCGAAGTCTTCCTCGCGCGTCATGATCAGTTTCACCGGTCGCTTCGCCTTCAAGGCGAGCGCGACGGTGATCGGCTGGATATGCGCCTCCATCTTGTTGCCGAAGCCCGCGCCGACGCGGGGCGTCAGGCAGCGCAGCTTCGACATCGGCAGGCTCAGGCTCTCGCAGACATTGGCCTGGACACGAAACACCGACTGGTTGGCCGACCAGAGCGTGACGCGGCCATTTGCATCGACATCCGCCAGCGCCCCGCAGGGCTCCATCGAGACATGCGCCTGCGCCTGGGTGGTGTATTCCCCCTCGACGATCACGTCGCAATCTGCCCAGGCGGACTCCACATCGCCTTCGCTCAATTCGGTGCGGCTGCAGAGATTTCCCGCCGAGCCCGCGTCGAAGACCTTGATGTAGTCGGCGAGACGCTCGTGCAGGACCGGCGCGCCATCGGCCAGGCCTTCTTCGGGCGAGAGCACGGCCGGCAGTTCCTCGTAGTCCACCTTGATCAGGCGACAGGCGTGGCGGGCCTCCTGTTCGGTTCGCGCTGCCACCGCCGCCACGGGTTCGCCGACATAAAGCACCTTGCCGCGGGCAATTGCGTGTTCATCCTTGATGAAGGCGCCCATGCGGCCGTCGCCGACGTCATCGCCCGTGACGATCGCCACGACGCCTGGAGCATTGAGCGCCTCGGTCAGGTCGTAGCCGCGGATGCGGGCGTGCGCATGCGGGCTGGCGAGGATGGCTCCATGCAACATGCCGGGGCGGTAGAGATCGGCGATGTATTCGGCGCGGCCCTGGACTTTCTCGAGATTGTCCGGTTTGGCGATGGACTTGCCGACGCTGCCGCCGACGAAGACGGGATCAGGCTGGACAAGGCTCATTGGGCCAACTCCTCGGCCGCGCTGCAGACAGCGTCGACGATCGTGCGATAGCCGGTGCAGCGGCAGATGTTGCCCGACAGTGCGGTCTTCACCGCCGCGCGGCTGGGAGCAGGATCCTCTTCGAGCAATTCACGGGCGGAGATCAGGATACCGGAGGTGCAGAAGCCGCATTGCACGCCGCCGCTCTCGACCATGTGGCGTTGCAGCGTGGCCATCACCCGGTCCCCGCCCATGCCCTCCATGGTCTGGACGGCGTGGCCTTCGCACCGCGCAGTCAGCGTCAGGCAGGCGCGAACCGGCTTGCCGTCGATCAGCACCGTGCAGGCACCGCACACACCCTGGTTGCAGCCGCGCTTGGCACTGAGGATCCGCAGGTCCTCGCGCATGGTCTCCAGAAGCGTGGCGCCGGCCGGGGTCGCCACTTCGACCTCTTCCCCGTTCAGGTTCAGGCTGTGCAGGATCTTCTTCGACATCATGCCACCTCCGTCTGCAGTGCGATCTCGGAAAGGACCGACGTGATGAGCCGCGGGATCAGGCGCAGCCGGTACTCCGCGCTGCCGCGCACGTCATCGAGGGGATCGGCAAGGGCTGCCAGGCAGGCAGCAAAGTCCAGGACCGCCTCGGGGTCGTCCAGCCTGCCCCGAAGCACGGCTTCTGCATCGCGATCCCGGAGCGGGCCCGGGCCGCAGGCGCCGATCGCCGCGCGCAATCCCTTGCCGTCAGGGTCGAGCGCCATGGCGCAGGACGCGGTGGCATAATCGCCCGTCACCCGCGCGATCTTGCGATAGGCCGAAGGCGCGGCGACCGGTGCGGGCAGAGTGATGGCGGTGATAATCTCGCCCTGTTCGAGCGCCGTCTCGTACCAGCCCTGCACATAGTCGTGGATCGAAATCTTCCGCCTGCCTTCGGGTCCGGCGACTTCCAGGACCGCGTCGCAACAGGCGAGCGCCGGCAGGTAGTCTGCGGCAGGATCGGCATTGGCGACCGAGCCCCCCATGGTGCCCATGTTGCGCACCACGCGGTTGGCGATCATGCCGGCCGCCCGCCGCAGGACCAGCAGGCTGCCGGTGAGGTCATTGCAGGCGGCCGTGTCGCAGTGGCGCGTCATCGCCCCGATACGGATGCCGCCGGTCGTGTCGCGCTCAATGCCGCGCAGTTCTGCGATGCAGTCCAGGTTGATCAGATGCGTCGGCTCCACCAGCCCCGCATTGCGCATGGCGACCAGCGTCGCGCCGCCGGCCAGCGGCATCGCCTCCGCATGCTCGGCCAGCATCGCGACGGCGTCTTCGACGCTGCCGGGTGAGAGAACAACACTCATTGAGCCACCCCCAGCCTGTCCCGGAAATTGACGACGAACTGCTCGGCCAACTGGTCGGCCTTCTTGCGGAAAATGCCGAGCCCGAACTTGCCCAGGCGGCCGGTCACCGAGACATCGGCGATGTAGTCGACCCGCGTACCGCCCGTCCCGGTCTCCGCCAGACGCACCACGTTGTCGGAGTTCACGACGCTCGAGCGGGTTCCCTCCTCGCCCGAGGTCCGGGACACGATGGTGTGCGGAGGGTCTTCTTCGAGCACCTCGACCGACAGGTTGAAATGCGCCTTGATGGGACCGACTTTCACCGAGACCTTGACCCGGTAGGAGGTGTCATCCACCTGTTCGACCGAGTCGCATCCCGGGATACAGCCGCCCATCACTTGCGGGTCGCGGATCTTGTCCCAGACCTCCGCGCGGGGGTGGTCGACCTCGAAGTTTCCCTCGATCTTCATGCTGCGCCGCCTCCGTCATGACGGAGCGGACTCGTGCGCAATGAATGCGGCTTTCGTGGTCGGGGCAAGGGGCGTCTCCCGGTCATGGTCGCACTGGTTTGGCATTTAAGCGAATGCCATTCTTTAATAGAAGGCGCGCACCTTGATTTTGTCAATAGCGAATGTCATTCACTCAAGGACATCCATCAATGGGAGTTCGAAATGGCGCGCCAGAAAAGCGAGCAGGTCCGACAGGCACTTCTGGAAGCCGCGCAAAAGCTCTTCGTGGAGAAGGGCTACATCGCCACGACGATAGGCAGCATCGCCCGGGCCGCCGGCACCTCCCAATCCAACGTCTATGTCTATTTCACGTCGAAATTCGAAATCGCCTTTGCCGTCTTCGACCCATGGCTGCGCTCCAAGGTGCTTGACCTGGAAGCGCGGGTGGAGGCGCAGGACACGCCTGAGGCAAGACTGCGCGCGCTGATCGACGGCCTCATCCATGGAATAGCCGCCGACCGCTCCGGCCAGACCCTGACACTGGTTCAGGCTCTCGCCACGGCAAAGGCCGGAGACGAATACAGTCCCGATCTGCTGCTCTGGACGATGTCGCGCATTCACCAGATGATCGGAACCGCCCTGCCCGGTTCCGATCCGACCGAACGCGAGGCGCTGACCCATTCGCTGATGCTCGCCTTCGATGGCATCGCACTCCGCCAGAATCTCCGGCGCAGCGAAATCGAGGACAGCCTATCGGTCGACGCCCTGTACATGATGGTCCAAGCCATCATTCGACGGGACGCAGGTGAATGACCTGGCGCAAAAAAGCCGGCGAAGGCGACAATTTCCTCCAGGTTCGCTGACTTGGGTTCAAGCCAAACCGTAGTCGCAAAATATACCGCAAACGCCTTTTCGAGTTCCCTCAGAACGATTACGCAGAAAGCCTGTTGACCCTCCAATGGCTGGAAGGTTCAGAATGTCTCCGATCACGTCCAATCCGGAACTAAAAAGGAGCTGCGTCATGAACATCGGTGAAGCCTCGAAGGCAACCGGCATATCGGTGAAGATGCTGCGCTACTATGATGACATCGGCCTCGTGCGCCCCGCATCGCGGGCCTATTCGGGCTATCGCGTCTATTCCGAGAAGGACATCTCGATGCTGCGCTTCGTGCGCCGCGCCCGTGACCTGGGTTTTCAGGTCAAGCAGATCTCTTCCCTTCTGGATCTCTGGGAGGATGGAAGCCGCGCCAGCGCAGATGTCAAATCGCTGGCCTTGAACCATGTCCGCGAACTGGAGCGACGCCGCCGCGAACTCGACGAGATGATCGGCACGCTGCAACATCTGGCGCATCACTGTCATGGCGACAATCGGCCCGACTGCCCGATCCTGAGCGGTTTGAGCGCCGAGGAAGAAGAGGCGCCGCCGAAGCCACGGCGGACCAAGACTTCACGCGCGAGTTTCGCGGTCGCCGGTTGACGGCGGCCGGCAAAACGCGCGGGATCGAAGGTCAGAGCGGCCATTGTCCCAATTCCCTGAGATGGGCTTCGATCCGCGGCTTCTGGTCCGCGAAGGCGCCGTAGCTGAACCAGGCGCCGATTTCGGTGATCGGGGCGACGCGGACACCGAAGCGCCGCTTGGCATCCTCCATCACCGCCTGTTGGGTGAGGTCACGCTCGTCGTAATCGATTCCGACCCGCGCCAGCCAGGACTTCAGCGAACGGCAATCGGAGCAGGTCGGGGTGGAATACACAACAACAGTGTCGCTCATGGCATGTCTCCTTGGATGAAACTCGGAAGAGAGGGCGCTTCCCCGGACAGGCCGGGGAAGGGGTGCGGTCAGGCCATGGATGGCTTGAACCCGCGAAGGCGCAGCGCATTGCCGAGGACGAAGACCGACGACAAGGCCATGGCGCCGGCGGCGAAGACCGGCGACAGCAGGATCCCGGCAACCGGCCACAGCACGCCCGCGGCGACCGGAATCAGCGCCGCATTGTAGGCGAATGCCCAGAAGAGGTTCTGGCGGATGTTGCGCATCGTCGCCCGGCTGAGCGCGATGGCGGTCGGCACGCCCTTGAGGCTTCCGGACATCAGCACCACGTCGGCGGCCTCGATGGCCACATCCGTTCCGGTGCCGATGGCGAGACCCACATCCGCCTCGGCCAGCGCCGGGGCGTCGTTGATGCCGTCGCCGACAAAGGCCACTGCCCCCAGCGCCTTCAGGCGCTTGATGGCCGCCACCTTGCCGTCGGGCAGGACCTCGGCCACGATCTCGTCGATCCCGAGGCTCCGCCCGATGGCCTCCGCCGTGCGCCGGTTGTCGCCGGTGATCATCGCGACCTTCAGGCCCAGCGCATGGAGCGCGCGGATCGCATCCGGCGTCGTCTCCTTGATCGGGTCGGCAACTGCGATGATCGCGGCGAGGTGCCCGCCGATGGCGGCGTAGAGCGGCGACTTGCCTTCGTCGGCGAGGCGCGCGGCCGTCTGCGCGAACCGGCTCACGTCATGCCCGAGCCTGGCCATGAACCGGTCGGCGCCGATTTCGATGCGGATGTCGTCCACCTCGGCGGTCACGCCAAAGCCGGTCACGCTGTCGAAGCCCGTCAGCGTCGGCAGGGACAGGCCCTCCGCCTCCGCCGCTTCGACGATCGCCCGGGCGATGGGATGCTCGGACTTCGCCTCCACGGCGGCAACCCGCGACAAGACCCCGGCCCGGTCGAACCCATCCGCCAGGACGAGATCGGTCAGCGTCGGCTTGCCTTCGGTTAGCGTTCCTGTCTTGTCGAGAGCGACGACCTTCGCATCCTGCAGCCCCTGCAGGGCGTCGCCCTTGCGGAACAGAACGCCCAGTTCGGCGCCGCGGCCCGTGCCCACCATGATCGAGGTCGGCGTGGCGAGACCCATGGCACAGGGGCAGGCGATGATGAGGACTGCGACGGCATTGACCAGGCCAAAGGTCAGCGCCGGGTCGGGACCGAAGACAAACCACACCCCGAACGTCAGCGCGGCCAGCGCCATCACGGCCGGCACGAACCACATGGTGATCTTGTCGACGAGCCCCTGGATCGGCAGCTTGGAGCCCTGCGCCGCTTCGACCATGCGGATGATCTGGGCCAGCATCGTGTCGCCGCCGACAGCGGTTGCGCGGAAGGCGAACGCGCCGGTCTGGTTGACCGTGCCGCCGGTGACGGAGGCGCCCGAAGCCTTGGCGACCGGGATCGGTTCGCCGGTGATCATCGATTCGTCGATCCAGCTTTCGCCCTCTATCACCTCGCCGTCCACGGGAACACGCTCGCCTGGACGCATTTCGATGATGTCTCCCGGCGCGACGTCGACCACCTCGATCTCGACCACGGCGCCGTCGCGCCGCACACGGGCGGTCTTGGCCTGCAGTCCGACGAGCCGCTTGATCGCCTCGGAGGTGCGCCCCTTGGCCCGCGCCTCGAGCATCCGTCCCAGAAGGATCAGCGTCACGATCACCGCGGCGGCCTCGTAGTACACGTTCACCGTGCCTGCAGGCAGCAAGCCCGGAGCGAAGGTCGCGACAAGGGAATAGACGTAGGCGGCGAGCGTGCCGACAGCAACGAGACTGTTCATGTCGGGCGCGGCACGCAGCAGCGCCGGAATGCCCTTCCGGTAGAAGCGCAGGCCGGGGAAGCCGAGCACCAGCGTGGTCAGCACGAACTGGATCAGCCAGATCGTGCCCATGCCGATGGTCGACGCGATCAGGTGGTGCATGCCCGGGATGACATGGCTGCCCATTTCGAGCACGAAGACCGGCGCGGTGAGCGCCGCCGAAAGCGCAAGGTCCCGCGACAGGATGCGACGCTCCCCGTCCTTTTGCGCCTC
The DNA here is from genome assembly GCF_000759435.1 of Hoeflea sp. BAL378. GTDB lineage: Bacteria > Pseudomonadota > Alphaproteobacteria > Rhizobiales > Rhizobiaceae > Hoeflea. The sequence goes on along the minus strand of NZ_JRJG01000008.1, from coordinate 28,733 downwards.
CGCTTCGGCATTTGCAGCCGCGCCCCGATCCACGGGGCGTGCGTCATAGCCCGCTTCCGCGACCGCGGCGATCAGTGCGGCTGCATCGGCGCTGCCCTTGATGGTGGCCCGTTCGCTCGCCAGATTGACGGTGGCCCCGGTCACGCCCGGCACGGCGCGCAATGCCCGTTCGACACGGCCGACGCAGGAGGCGCAGGTCATGCCGTCGATGGCGAGCTCGATGGTCGATGTCGCGATCGCATAGCCGGCGCTCTCGACGGCACGGATCAGGTCAGCCCGGACGACCGGACCGGCGACGCGAACCTCGGCGCTTTCGGTTGCGAGGTTGACGCTGGCATCGAGAACGCCGGGAACGGCCTTCAAGGCACGTTCGACACGACCGACGCAGGAGGCGCAGGTCATGCCTTCAATGGCAAGGGAGACGGTCTCCCGGGAGAAATTGGCTGGCGCATTCATGGTGAAACCCCTTCGGTTTCGTTTGGATGCGCCAAGTCATGGGATCTCCCATGATGGGAGGGTCAAGCGATAATTTTCACCCTTCTGCCATCGTCTGCCGCGGCCTCGCGCGCGCGTTCCGAATACCCGGGACGACCGGAAAATCGGGGAGAGGCCTGTGTTCGAAAAATCTGCTTGTCCCCACTTGACCCTCCCATGCTGGGAACGCCCACCTCTTGTCTCGCCAGGAAACAAAGGAGGCAAAGATGCAATTCCACATCGACACCATGACCTGCTTCGGCTGCGCCCGAAGCGTGACCAAGGCCATCCAGTCGGTCGATCCGGCCGCCGTGGTCAAGGCCGACCCCGAGAACCGCAAGATCGAAGTCGAGACATCGGCGGGCCGCGCCGACATCGAGAGCGTTCTTGCGGATGCAGGTTATCCCGCTTCGCGGGAAGCCGCGTAACGCGACAGGCAATGCAATCCCTGCATTCAGCGCAAAAGGGGAAGAGCCGTCCTCTCCAGGGTGGCCTTTCTCCTGCGCGGATCTCCTCGGGCCATGTGCTCTTGCTGAACGACGGTGTCCGTCGTCGAGCGGCAGGAAGCCGCTCTGTCCGAAGTTGGCGACGTTCATCCCACGAGAGCGAGACTGCGGGGATTGCGGTCGTTCACGGCGTCAGCGACGCAAGACGGGAGGGGACGCCGATTTGCCCTTCGTTCAGGCCTGCGAACACCGGGCCCACGCCGATAAGCACAGGTTCGTCGTAGCCGACGATTGCCATGCCCCTGGCAAGATCCCGGAGCGTCCCCGTCCAGCAGACAAAGCCCTTTCGGGCGACGGATCTTGAAATCACAACCGGCATTGATGGATCCATGCCCTTTTCGGTGAGCCGTGTCGCGATCGCCCCGGCCGTGCGTCCGCCCATGTAGAAGACGGTTGTGGTTCTGGCGTCGGCGATTCCGGCCCAGTCGAGATCCGCCGGCAGCTCGCCATTGCGACTGTGGCCAGTGACGAAGCGGACCGACTGGGCATGATCGCGGTGGGTCAGTGACACCCCCAGTTGCGCGGCCATCGCCAGCGCCGCGGTGATGCCCGGAACCACCGAGACGGCAATGCCTTCATCCTGAAGCCGGGCGATTTCCTCCCCTGCGCGGCCGAAGATCATCGGATCTCCGCCTTTCAGCCGCACCACATGCTTGCCGGCTTTGGCGAGCTTGATCATGGTGGCGTTGATGTCGTCCTGCCTGCAACTCTCCCGCCCTCCGCGTTTTCCCACAAGCATGCGTTTTGCCTCGCGGCGCGCCAGTTCCAGCACGTCCGCCGAGACAAGGTCGTCAAACAGGATGACATCGGCTGCCTGCAGCGCCCGGACGGCTTTGAGCGTCAGCAGTTCGGGGTCCCCCGGACCGGCGCCCACAAGCGTGACCCTGCCCGTCCGGTGCGAAGTCGACCGGCCGAGCGCATCGGCGCCGGCAAGCAACTGCCGTGCGGTGCCTCCGGTCGGCTCCGCGCCGAACGCCCGGTCGACAAACCCTTCCCAGAACGCGCGGCGCGCGCCGCCTGGCGCCAGCCGCTCATTGACCGCTCCGCGGATGGTGTGGGCCAGTTGCGCCCATTTCGCCAACGACGGCGGGATGAGCGTTTCGATGCGGCGGCGGATGGCCTGACCGAGGATCGGCGCCGCGCCATCGGTCGAGATCGCGATGACCGCCGGCGAGCGGTTGACGATGGAGCCGAACTGGAAGTCGCACCAGGCCGGTTTGTCGATGACGTTGACGGCGACCCCGGCGGCGCGCGCCGCGCAGGAAAACGCCTGGGCTTCGCCTTCGGTCGCGGCGTCGCAGATCGCGATCTGCATTCCCTTGAAGCTATCGCCCGACCAGGGTCGCTGGTGCCAGACGAATGCGCCGGAGACGGACGGCCGGGCGATGAGAGAGAGGAAGGCCGGATCGAGTTGCTCGGCAAAGACATGGACCTCGGCCCCGGCTGCCGCCAGCAGTTCAGCCTTCCACGCCGCCGCGTCCGACCCACCTGCGACGAGCGCCGTCCTGCCGTACAGCTTGTAGAACACCGGCAGGGTCGCCAGTGCGGCCAGGCGTTGGTCCGAAGCCCCGGGGCGCGGATTGCTATTCCGCTGCAAGGATCTGATGTTCATCGAGAATGACCTTGATCTCCGCTTTGCAGGAGCCGCAATTGGTGCCGGCGGCGGTGGTGCCGGCAATGGCGTCGAGGCTGGCGCAGCCGCCGCGGATGGCGCCGACAATGTCATTGATGCCGACATTCATGCAGGCGCAGACGATGGCGCCCTTGTCCGGCATATCATTGGCCGGGCGCCCGGCGATCACCCGCCAGCGTGACGACAGGTTGGCGAACTCCTGGTCGAGCTGGTCAACGGCCCAGCTACGCGACACAGCCACCGGCCGCTCCGACAGATAGACCGCACCTGCCAGGTGAACCCCGTCAAAGGCGGCGTGCCGGGTCAGTCCGCCCCTGGGGTCGGTGAACGACAACAGCGGCGTCGCCGGATCGAGGCCCAGCAGGGCGTAGATGAACTCCTGGATCGCCGTGGGGGCTTGGGCCATCGCGAACTCGGCGCGCCAACCGCCCTGCGCGCGCGCGACGGCCCAGTAATCCGCATGATGCATGACCGGCTTGACGCGACTGACAACGAAGCCATGGAGGCTCGCCTCGAACCTCGTGGCCCCCGCGGACGTGACCTTCAACGCCGGCTGCCCGGAGACCGGATCGACCTCGGGCGCCACCAGCCGGTCGACACGGGCGCCCGACGCCCATTGATCGGTCCAGTGCATCGGCACGAAGAGGCTGCCTTGCCGCTGCCGATCGGTGATCAGCGACCGGACGATGATCTCGCCGCGCACGCTCGTCACCCGCATCAGATCTTCAGCTTCTATTCCGAGCGCCTGGGCGTCACGTGGATGAATTTCAACGAACGGCTCGGTGACATGAACCGACAGGCGGGCGCTTTTGCCGGTGCGTGTCATCGTGTGCCAATGGTCGCGAACCCGGCCGGTGTTGAGCGTGAAGCGAAAATCGGCGGACGCACTTCCCTGGCGCGCCGGCTCGACCGCTACAAACCGCGCCAGCCGGTCCTTGGTGAAAAAGCCGCCCTTGGCGAAAAAACGCGTCCCGGTTGCCGGATCCGGCTGATCCGCCGGTCTCGGCCACTGGAAGGGGGCGAGCGCCTCATAGGCATCGTCGTCCATGCCGGCGCAGGCGCCGATATCGAGGTCGCGCGCGCCATCATTCTCGAACGCGGTCTGGGCGGCGTATTCGCGCAGGATGGACGCGGCATTGGCAAAATCGAACGCCTTGCCATGGCCCATGCGCTTGCCCACTTGAGCCATCTGCCACCAGTCGGCCTTCGCCTCGCCTGGTGCTGGCAGGAAGGCGCGCTGGCGCGAGATGCGGCGTTCGGAATTGGTCACCGTGCCGTCCTTCTCGCCCCATCCCAGCGACGGCAGTCTGACATGCGCATGCCGGATCGTGTCGGTCTCGGCCATCAGGTCGGAGACGACCACGAAGGGGCAGGCTTTGAGCGCCGCCTCGACCGCACTTGCGTCCGGCATCGAATCGACCGGGTTGGTGGCCATGATCCAGAGCGCCTTGATCCGCCCGTCGCCCACCGCCTCGAACAGGTCGACCGCCTTGAGACCGGGCTTCGTGGCGATGACCGGCGATTTCCAGAAGCGCTGGACCCGGTCGCGGTGCGCGGGGTTTTCGATGTCCATGTGGGCCGCCAACGTGGTGGCGAGGCCGCCGACTTCGCGGCCGCCCATGGCGTTGGGCTGGCCGGTCACGGAAAACGGCCCCATGCCGGGCCTGCCGATGCGGCCGGTTGCCAGGTGGCAATTGATGATGGCGTTGACCTTGTCCGTGCCGGACAAGGACTGGTTCACGCCCTGGCTGTAGACCGTGACCACTTTTTCGCTTGCCGCCCACAGCGCCAAGAACGCCTCGAGCTCGGCCACAGGCAACCCGGTCTGCGAGACCAGGCCGGCCAGATCCTGCGCGCGCGCGATGGCCAGGGCATCCTCTAGGCCGGTGGTGAACGCGCCGACATAGGCCGCGTCGACAAAGCCGTTGTCCGCAAGGTGGGCCAGCAGCCCGAGAAACAGGCCGACATCGCCGTCGGGCGCAATCGCCAGATGCAGATCGGCGATATCGGCGGTCATGGTGCGGCGCGGATCGATCAACACAACCCGCATCTCCGGACGCGCGGCCTTGGCGGCCGCGATGCGCTGGTAGAGAACCGGGTGGCACCAGGCGAGATTGGACCCGGTCAGCACCACGAGATCGGCAAGCTCCAGATCCTCATAGGTGCCCGGCACCGTGTCGGAGCCGAAGGCGCGGCGGTGACCGGCGACCGATGACGCCATGCACAGCCGCGAATTGGTGTCGATATTGGCCGAGCCGATAAAACCTTTCATCAGCTTGTTGGCGACGTAATAATCCTCGGTCAGGAGCTGGCCCGAGACATAGAAGGCGACGCTGTCGGGTCCGTGTTCGGCGATTGCCTGCGCAAATTTCGAGGCGACGAGGTCCAGCGCCTCATCCCAGGTGGCGCGGTCGCCCGCGATTTCCGGAGTGAGCAGGCGCCCGTCGAGATCGATGGTCTCGCCGAGCGCCGAACCCTTGGAGCACAGGCGGCCAAGGTTTGCGGGGTGGTCCGGGTCGCCCTTGATGGTGACGGCGCCGCCCTCCTCCAGGGTCGCCAGAACGCCACAGCCCACCCCGCAATAGGGGCATGTCGTCTTGACAGTCGGGGCCGGACTGTCGCTCATGCCAGGCCGCCAATGCCGAGGACGATCTCGTCGCCTTCGAGCCGGACCGGGATCGACAGCGTCTGTCCCTCGTCGGCTCCCTGAGCCGCGCCGGTTTCGAGGCTGATCACCCAATTGTGCAAGGGACAGGTGACGCAGCCGTCATGGACGATGCCCTGGCTCAGGGGACCGTTCCTGTGCGGGCATTTGTCCTCCAGGGCGAACACCCGGTCGTCGGCTGTGCGGAAGATGGCGATGCTCATGTCGCCATTCTTGACGCAGCGCGCGCCGCGCCGCGGAATATCGCCGATCCTGCCGACCTTGACCCATGTCTGCGTCATCGCGTTCATTCCGCCGCCTCCAGTGTGAGTGTCGCCATCGGGTTGAACTCGTGCTTGTCCTTGCCCGAGACACGCTCGGACCAGGGATCGACCTGGGCGAATTTCTGGCTGAAGACGAAGCGGTCGTAATAGGCCTTGCGCCTGTCGGGCTCGTCCATGATCTGGCGGCGGATCTCATCCAGGCCGATGCGCTTGGCCCATTTGTAGATGCGCTCGAGATAGCGGCCCTGCTCGCGGTACATCTGTGCCAGCGCCACGACATGTTCCATCACCTCGTCCTCGGTCTTCACGTGGCCGAGGACCTCCGTGCCCTTAATGTCGAGACCGGCGGCGCCGGCGAAATGGATGTCATAGCCCGAATCGACGCAGATGACGCCGATGTCCTTGCAGGTGGCTTCCGAGCAATTGCGCGGGCAGCCGGAGACCGCCATTTTCAGCTTCGCCGGGGTCCACGAGCCCCACATGAACTTCTCAAGCTTGATTCCGAGGCCGGTGGAATCCTGGGTGCCGAAGCGGCACCAGTCGGTGCCGACGCAGGTTTTGACGGTGCGCAGGCCCTTGGCATAGGCCTGGCCCGAGACGAAGCCGGCCTTGCCGAGATCGGCCCAGACCGCGGGCAGGTCCTCCTTGCGGATGCCGAGCATGTCGATGCGCTGGCCGCCGGTGCATTTGACCGCCGGAATGTTGAACTTGTCGACGACATCGGCGATGGCGCGCAGCTCTTTTGACGAGGTCATGCCGCCCCACATCCGCGGCACCACAGAATAGGTGCCGTCCTTCTGGATGTTGGCGTGGACGCGCTCGTTGATGAAGCGCGACTGGTAGTCGTCGGCATATTCGTCCGGCCAGTCGCAGACCAGATAATAGTTGAGCGCCGGACGGCATTTGGCGCAGCCGCAGGAGGTGGTCCATTCGAGCTCCTGCATCACCGCCGGAATGGTCTTCAACTCTTTCGCCTTGATCAGGCGGCGCACATCGTCATGACCAAGCCCGGTGCATCCGCACATCGGCGTCACAGCGGCCGGATTGTAGGCGTCGCCCAGGGTCAGCGACAGCAATTGCTCGACCAGGCCGGTGCAGGTGCCGCAGGAGGCCGACGCTTTCGTGTGGGCCCGGACATCGTCGAGCCCCTTGAGGCCCCTGGAGGTGATGGCGCCGGTGATCTTTCCCTTGCACACGCCGTTGCAGCCGCAGATTTCCGCATTATCCGGCAAGGCTGCAACGGCCGCCATAGGGTCCAGTTGGGACCCTCCCTGATAGGCCTGGCCAAAGATCAGGGTCTCGCGCATCTCCGAGATGTCGGTCTGTTTTTTCAGATGATCGAAGAACCAGGCGCCATCGGCGGTCTCGCCATAGAGCACCACGCCGAGGATGCGGTTGTCCTTGAGCACCAGCCGCTTGTAGACGCCGGCCGCGGCATCGCGCAGCACGATCTCCTCTCGGTCCTCAGCCTCCGTGAAATCGCCGACCGAATAGAGATTGATGCCGGTGACCTTGAGCTTGGTCGCCGTCGAGGTCTCGACGAAACGCCGGGAATTATCGCCGGTGAGATGGGAGGCTGCCACCTCCGCCATCTGGTAGAGCGGGGCGACCAGGCCGTAGACATTGCCGTTGACCTCGACGCATTCGCCGAGCGCGTAGATATCGGGGTCGCTGGTCTGCATGCTGTCGTTGACGACGATGCCGCGATTGACGGAAAGCCCGGCCTCCTTGGCCAGGGCGGCGCTCGGCCTGATGCCGACGGCCATGACCACCAGCGTCGCCGGGATCACAGTACCGTCCTCCAGCTCGATGCCCTCGACCCGTGTCTCGCCGAGGATCTTCTTGGTGCTGGCCCTGGTGATGACCCTGATGCCGCGGCTTTCAAGTTCGCGCTCGAGCAGGTAGCCGGCGGCGGGATCGAGCTGACGCTCCATCAGCGTCGGCATCAGGTGGATGACGGTGACATCCATGCCCCGTTCCTTGAGGCCCGCCGCGGCTTCGAGGCCCAGCAGACCGCCGCCGATGACGACGGCCTTGCCGCGCGATTGCGCCGCAAGCAGCATCGCATCGACATCGTCGAGATCGCGGTAGGTCAGCACGCCGGGCAGATTGTGGCCGGGAACGGGAATGATGAACGGCGCCGAGCCGGTGGCGATGACCAGCTTGTCATAGCTCGCCACTTCGCCGTGCTCTGACCTGACGGTCTTTGCCTGCCGGTCGATCTCCACCACCTTGTGGCCCTTGTAGAGCATCACGCCGTGTTCGATGTACCAGCCATCGCCATGGATGATGATGTCTTCAAAGCTCTTCTCGCCCGACAGCACCGGCGACAGCATGATGCGGTCATAATTGACGCGCGGTTCGGCGTTGAAAATGGTCACGTCGAAGGCGTCCGGCGCCGCTTCGAACAGGTGCTCGAGCATCCGTCCCGGCGCCATGCCATTGCCGATGACGACAAGCTTCTGTTTCTCGGTCATGGGATTACTCCGCTGCGGTCAGACGGGCAGCCGCGCTTTTCTGGCGGGCGACGCGTGCGGACCGTTTTTCTGAGATGGATTTCAACTGGAGCTGGGACGGGTTCGCCCCGCCTTCATAGGCCGCGAGGAATTCGAGCAGCTCTTCCCGATAGGCGTAGTAATCGGGGTGATTGAGCAGCGCCTTGCGCGAACGCGGACGCTCCAGATCCACCGCCATGATGTTGCCGATGCGGGCGTTCGGCCCGTTCGACATCATCACCACCCGGTCGGCCAGCAGGATGGCTTCGTCGACATCGTGGGTGACGCAGATGGCGGTGACCTGCGTGCGCTTCCAGACATCCATCAGCACGTCCTGCAATTCCCAGCGGGTCAGGCTGTCGAGCATGCCGAAGGGTTCGTCGAGCAGCAGCAGCTTCGGCGACAGCGCGAAGGCCCGCGCAATGCCGACGCGCTGCTTCATGCCGTTGGAAAGGTCGAGCGCCGGGCGGTGCATGGAGTCGAGCAGGCCGACGCGCTGCAGATAGTATTCCACCACGTCGTTGCGCTCGGCCTTCGACGCATGGGGATAGACCCGGTCGACGCCGAGCGCCACATTCTCGTAGGCCGTCAGCCATGGCATCAGCGACGGCGCCTGGAACACCACGGCGCGGTCGGGCCCGGCCTGGGTGATGTGACGCCCGTCGAGAATGATCGCCCCTTCGGTGATCGGATTGAGGCCGGCGACCATCGACAGCACCGTCGACTTGCCGCAGCCGGAATGGCCGATCAGCGTGGTGAACTCGCCCTTCTTCATCTTCATCTCGAAGCCGTCGACGACCGTCAGCGGTCCCTTGGGCGTCGGATAGACCTTCTTGAGCTGGCTGAACTCCAGGAAACTGTCGGCCCTCACTGCGGTCGACGCCTCGACATAGGCCTTGGGGAGCCTCTCCCTGCCGAGCGACATCGGCACGATGTTGGGCAGCACGATGGTGCGTTCGGCTTCGGAGCCGCGCTCGGCGCCCACCTCCATCAGATAGCTGGTGATCTCGCCGCGAAGCCGGATGAAATCCTCGTCCGAGTTCATCCCGGCGCGGTCGCGCGGCCGGGCGATGTCGACCCGGAAATCCGGTCCCAGCGTGGCGTTCGGGCCTGGCTTGAGCGGGATGATCCGGTCGGCCAGGAGAATGGCCTCGTCGACATCATTGGTGATCAGAATGATGGTCTTCTTTTCCTTCTGGCAGATGTCGGCCAGCTCGTCCTGCAATTTGGCCCGGGTGAGCGCGTCGAGCGCCGACAGCGGCTCGTCGAGCAGCAGCACCTCGGGCTGCATGGCCAGCGCCCGGGCGACGGCCACCCGCTGCCGCATGCCGCCCGACAGTTCGGCCGGCTTGCGGTCGCGGGCATGGCCGAGCCCAACCATGTCGATGTATCTGTCGACGATTTGCCCCCGCTCGGCGCGGGACTTTTTCCTGAACACGCTGTCGACCGCCAGGCCGACATTGCCCGCAACCGTCATCCACGGCATCAGCGAGTAGGACTGGAACACCACGCCGCGCTCCGGTCCCGGGCTGTCGACCTCGTGGCCCCGGAAGATCACCCCGCCCAGATCCGGCTTGATCAGCCCGGCCAAGAGCGAGATCAGCGTGGTCTTGCCAGATCCGGAGAAGCCGACGATGGCGATGAATTCGCCCTCGGCCACCTTGAGGTTGATGTTGCTGAGCACTTCGGTGCGGCCGGCGCCCTCGCCAAAGGATTTCGACAGGCCTGATATTTCGAGAATAGTCATCCCATCCCCCTAACGGTTGGCCGAGAAGGTGAAGGCGCGCTGCAGCGCGAACATCAGCCGGTCGAGCATGAAGCCGATGATGCCGATGGTCAGCACCGCAACCATGATCTTGGCCAGCGACTGCGACGAGCCGTTCTGGAACTCGTCCCAGACGAACTTGCCGAGACCGGGGTTCTGCGCCAGCATTTCGGCGGCGATCAGCACCATCCAGCCGACGCCCAGCGACAGCCTGAGGCCGGTGTAGATCAGTGGCAGCGCCGAGGGCAGCACCACGCGGGTGATGGTCCTGGAGGTCGGCAGTTGCAGGACGCGGCTGACATTCATCAGGTCCTTGTCGACCGAGGCCACGCCGAGCGCGGTGTTGATCAGCGTCGGCCACATCGAGCACAGCGTCACCGTGACCGCCGAGATCAGCAGCGACTTCGGCATCCAGTCATAGGGCGTGGCATAGGTCGCCGAAATGATCATGGTGACGATCGGCAGCCAGGCCAAGGGCGACACCGGCTTGAAGATCTGGATCAGCGGATTGATGGCGCCGTTGAAGCTGCGCGACAATCCGGAGCCTATTCCCAGCGGAACCGCAATCAGCGTGGCGATGCCGAAGCCGAGGCCGACGGTGAACAGCGAGGTGACGATCTGGTCGACATAGGTCGGCTTGCCGGTATAGGTGCGGAATTTCGGCTGTTTGCCTGCCGCCACCAGCTTTTCGTTGCGCTGGTCCTGGCGGAGATAGAATTCGGCCGCCTTCTCGCGCTCGGCCACATGGTCATCCCAGAGATTTCCCGCCTGCTCCCAGACTTCGACCGGACCCGGAACCGCGCCGAGCGAGGTCTGCACCCTTGGCGCCAGAACGCCCCAGGCCAGCAGAAAGACGAGGATGCCCAGGAGCGGAATGAGAAGCACGCGCTTGAGTTCAGCGAGCTGGGTGCGCGGGCTGTCGCCGGCGAGCATGCGCAGGATCGGCACCAGCCAGGAGAAGCCCAGCGCATCGAGCCAGCCGCTGGCCCTGGTGATGGCGGAAAAGACCTTCTCGCGGCCGGTCAGATCGATGTGTGCAGTGTCGGTGGCGTTGGCCATCGTTTCAAATCCTTGGATCTAGAAGATTTCCCGGGCGGAGCGCCGGACCTGGCGCTCCGCAGGCGTCGAGGGACCACTCAGCCGCCGGCGACTTCATCGCCCTTGAGGCCGATGGTCAGGCTTTTGAGATAGTCGTTGGGCTTCCGGCCGTCATAGGCGATGCCATCGATGATATCGGCGGCAGGCGTCGGCGCGCGGTATCCGTCCGTGTCCCAGGGGAAGTCCGCCTCGTCGGCATTGCCTTCCTCGACGAGCATTTTCGCGGCCTTGAGATAGATCTCCGGCAGGTAGACCGACCTGGCGGTCTCATCGAACCATTCGTCCGACCTGGCTTCGGAAATCTGTCCCCAGCGGCGCATCTGCGACAGGTACCAGACCGCGTCCGAATAGTAGGGATAGGTGGCGTAGTACCGGTAGAAGACGTTGAAATCGGGCACCTCGCGCTTGTCGCCCTTTTCATATTCGAATGTGCCGGTCATCGAATTGGCGATGACTTCGGCGTCGGCGCCGACATATTCGGAGCGCGACAGGATCTCGACCGCTTCGGCGCGGTTGGCGTTGTCGTTCTCGTCGAGCCATTTCGCCGCCCGGATCAGCGCCTTGGTCAGCGCGAGCGTGGTGTTGGGATATTTCTCGGTGAATTCCTTGGTCAGGCCGAAGACCTTTTCCGGATTGTTCTTCCAGATCTCGTAATCGGTGATCACCGGGACGCCGATGCCCTTGAACACGGCTGCCTGGTTCCAGGGTTCGCCAACGCAATAGCCGTCAATCGTGCCGGCTTCGAGCGTTGCCGGCATCTGTGGCGGTGGGGTGACCGAGAGCAGCGCATCGGCGCCGATCTGGCCGGACGCATCGGACGGCGAATAGAAGCCGGGGTGAATGCCGCCCGAGGCCAGCCAGTAGCGCAATTCGTAATTGTGGGTGGAGACCGGAAACACCATGCCCATGTTGAAGGGCCGGCCCTCGGCCTTGAACTTGTCGACGACCTTCTTCAGGGCCTCGGCCTTGATCGGATGCACCGGCTTGCCGTCCGGCCCCTTCTCCAGATGCGGCTTCATCAACTCCCAGACCTCGTTGGACACGGTGATGCCGTTGCCGTTGAGGTCCATCGAGAACGGGGTGACGATGTGCGCCTTGGTGCCGAAGCCGATGGTGGCGGCCAGCGGCTGGCCGGCCAGCATGTGGGCGCCGTCGAGCCCGCCGGTGATGACCCGGTCGAGCAGCACCTTCCAGTTCGCCTGCGGCTCGAGCGTGACGAACAGGCCTTCGTCCTCGAAATAGCCCTTCTCGTAGGCGATCGCCAACGGCGCCATGTCCGTGAGCTTGATGAAGCCCAGTTTCAGTTCGTCCTTTTCGACATCGAGCATTTCGGCACGGGCGGGCGTCAGCATGGTGGCCGAAGCCAGGGCCAGCGCGCCTATTGCGAGAGCGGTACGCCGTTTGAACCTGATGGTCATTCGCTGTCTCCTTTGGCGGTGCGGTGACCGCAATAAAAAAAGCCGCCAAACCGGAAGCCCCGCGGGAGGATGCGGGAAACTTCGGTTTGGCGGCGTTGCCTGGATAGGACCCGTCATTGGATCCGGATGTCAGCCTTGGAAAGCTGAATTAAGCGAAGCAAACAGCGTGCCAGTTTCAATTCGGTGGAAATTATCGTTGTGTTTCAGGGCAATCCGGACCGGCGCGCCCGGTCCGGCAAATTTCGCGCTGCGCAGCGATTGTGCAAGGCAGCAAGGGCCGGTGTCTAAAAATCATTCAATCCGCGGCAATGTCCACCAGATCCGTTACGCCTTCTGGCTCTCGATATAGGCATCGAGCCGGTCCGGATCGAAGATCGAGCCGTCGAAGAAGCCGTCCGGGCCAAGATAGAGAACCCGGGAGGACGCGCCCACCGCGATGGTGCGGCTGAGGGCGCCTTCCACCTTGGAATTGGCCGAGGGCACCGGCACGTCGATCGCCGAGAGAACGCTTCGATAGATGTCGGGCCGGAACGTGTGGCGCGCGATGCTGGCATGCTCGGCGGTGTGGTCGACATAGCCCCAGCGGACCATCTGCGAGTAGAACCACAGCGCATGGCTTTGCCACGGGAAGGTCGCGGCCCTGCTGTGGGGCTGGAAGAAATCCGGCGTTGCCGCCGGGTCTGTCCGGCCGGTGGCCGACGGACGGAGGATCGAGCCGTCAAGCGCGGGAAGGATCACGCCCGCGGGTTGCCCCAGATACCGGGGCGAAGCCAGCATATCCGCGAGGTCTGCATGGTTTTCAGGCTGGCCGCACCATTCCGCCGACCGGTAGAGCGCGCGCAGCAGGGCGTGAAGCGTGGCGGGGTTCTCCTCCGCCCAATCCTCGCGCACGGCCAGGACCTTCTCCGGGCTCGAGGCCCAGATCGAGGACTTGGCGGCAACGATGTGGCCTGCGCCCTTGGCGACGCCGACGGTGTTCCAGGGCTCGCCGACGCAGTAGCCATCGATCTGTCCCGTGGCCAGCGCATCGGCCATCAGCGGCGGCGGCAGGATGACGATCTCGATATCGCTCTCGGGCGCGATGCCGCTGGCGCTGAGCCAGTAGCGCAGCTCGAAATTATGCCCGGAGAAGGGATGCACAACGCCAAACTGCAGCCGTTTGCGGCCCTCGCGCAGGCCGGCCCTGACATGCCGGGCGAGCGCCGCCCCCACTTCCCGGGCGTTCAGCATCGTAAAGTCCTGCTGCTGCTTCATCCCGGCCAGCAGGCGATTGCTCACGGTGATCGCGTTGCCGCCCAGGCCCAGCGCCATCGGCGCGATCAGCCGCGTGTCGAACGGCGTCAGGCCCAGATTGGCCGCGATCGGCATCGGCGCCAGGGAATGGGCGATTTCGAACTGGCCGACGGCCAGCTTGTCGCGGACATTGGCCCACGACGTCTCCCGGACCAGATCGAGCGCGATGCCTTCGTCATGCGCGAAGCCGCGTTCCTTCGCCGCAATCAGGATCGCGCTGTCGGTGAGCGGAAGAAACCCGGCGCTGAGTTCTGTCATCATCTACTTGCCCTCATCGCCAAGCAGTCGCGCCGACATCACGAGGCTTTCGGCCACATCGACGATCTTGCGGTTGCCGTTCATCGCCGCCTTGCGCAACAGTTTGTAGGCGGTGGCTTCGTCCACACCGCGTGACTTCATGATCAGACCCTTGGCCTGGTCGATCACCTTGCGTTCCTCCAGCGCCCCCCGGGCTTCCTCGAGTTCGCGCTCGAGCCTGGAAAATGCATTGAACCGGCTGATCGCCATATCGAGGATGCTCTTCACCCGCTCCTGGCGCAGGCCGTCGACGACATAGGCCGACACCCCGGCATCGATCGCCGATTGCATGGCTTCGGTGTCGGACCGATCGACAAACATGGCAATCGGCCGTTTCACCGCCCGCGAAAGCTGGAAGATGCTCTCGAGCATGTCCCGGTTGGGGTTTTCCAGATCGATGACGATCACGTCCGGCTCGTGCAGAGCGATCTTGGCGGCGATGCCGTGCATTTCATTGATGACCGTGACCCTGGTGTGCCCGGCCGCCGACAGCCCCGCCTCGATGATCGAAGCGCGGGTGGTGTTTTCATCAATGATCAGCACTGACGGCAAACGCTCAACCATGCCCGTATTCTGCGCAGTTACGATGTTTGTGCAATGCACAATATGACGCAAAGATGAACCGATATCGCGAAATCGCTTAATAGTTATCAGTTCGATCGCGGGAATTTCCCGGAAGACGGGACCGAACCCGGCAAGCTGACATTCCGCCGACGGTCTCCAAGCCAATCGCGGTCGCGGGCCTGCCAGCAATCAACGACACCTCCGCCAGGGCAGCGGCGGCCGACCCTTGACATTTCGTTTGTTACCTTGCAATAATCGCATGGTAGCAAACGAACTAGGAATTTGGATATGCAGGACGAACGAGACGCAGGCTATCGGACTGTGGGGGCATGGACAAAGCGATGCTACTTTGCCGGACGGGCCGTGATGGACACGACGCTGCGACCATACGATCTGGGTTCCACGCAGTGGTACGTTCTCTGGCATCTCGCAAATTCCGGTCCGACGGTGCAGCGCGATCTCGGGCGTGCGCTAGAGCTCGAACGGGCGACATTGAGCGGGATCATCGCCACGCTCGTTCGCAAAGGGCTGGTCCAGCAGACCTCGGACGGGGAAGACCAGCGCCAGCGTCTTCTGACACTCACGCGTTCGGGCGAGGCCCTGTGGCGCGAACTCCCGGACCTTTCGTTTATTCACCAGGCTGCTTTTGACGGCATCGCCGAGGCCGATCTGGCCACGACGATCCGCGTCCTTCGACTGGCGACCGAGCGGCTGCAAACCCTCTCGGGAAAGGTATGAGCTCATGACAATCCTGATAACTGGAGCGACAGGCCTTGTCGGCGAGCGGCTTGTTCCGCGGTTGGTGGAAGCAGGGCTTGATTGCCGGCTGCTGCTGCGGACAGGGAAAACCTGCCCCCCGGGCGCAACGGGCGTAACCGGCGACATTCTCGACCCTACGACGCTGTCGGAAGCTGTTCGGGGTGTTTCGGCGATTGTGCACCTTGCCGCCGTCTTTCGCAGCCCGGATACCGATCTGATATGGAGGAGTAATCTGGAGGGCACCCGCAATCTGATCGCCGCCGTGCAAGCTGATGCCCGTGACGCTCGCTTCATCATGGCGAGTACGTCGAATGTCTATAACAGGAACTCGACCCAGCCCGGCCGGGAGACGGATAGTGTCGAGCCGGAACAAGCCTACCCCGCCAGCAAGGTCGCAGCCGAGAAACTGCTGCGCGAGAGTGGCTTGAACTGGTCTATCTTACGGTTCCCGTTCGTGTATGGCGATGGCGACGGTCACCTTGAGATGCTGCCAAAGCACCTGGCCGCCGCCGGCTTCCATCCCGCCAATCGGATGAGCACAATACACCATCGCGATATTGCAACAGCGATGGGAATGGCGCTGGCAGGCAGCTTCGATGCCCGGATCGTCAACATAGCCGATGAAGCGCCGACGACGGTCTATGAACTGGTGGGATTGGTGGGAGAGAAAATGGAGCCCTCGGCCGAGGCGATGCAAAATCCATGGTACCTCCATGTCGATGCGTCGCTCGCGCGAAGCCTTGGTTTCCAGCCGACAGTGCGGACGGTTTACCAGGCCGCGCAGGGCGGGATGTTGTGAGGGCAGCCGAAGCGGCGTCCGCCGAGACTGGCCCACTTGCGTCAGCCTGCATGCGGAACAACCGCCAGACACTCACCCAATCCGTCAGTATCCGTCAGCCAAGCCGGACCGTAAGCCGATGCGACGGTGCGGACGGAGCCAGGACGATCTGCCCGTTCTCGGGGTGAAGGGCTACGCCATCCAGCATTGCCGAGACAATGTTGCGGCCTGTTCGCGCAGAATTGTCGATCGTGATCGACACGCTCGATTCGCCCGTGCGGACGACCAGTCTGACCTCCGGCCAGGCCTTCGGGAAACAGGGATCGAGGCGGAGGGTCTCGCCCGCGCGCGTGAGCCCGAGAAGCCCTTCAATGCCGGCGCGATACATCCAGCCGGCCGAACCGGTGTACCAGGTCCAGCCGCCGCGGCCCTCGTGCGGCGCGGTGGAATAGACGTCGGCCGCAACCACATAGGGCTCGACCTTGTAGCGCGCCGCATCTTCCGGGGTGAGCGCGTGATGGATCGGGTTCAGCATCGAGAACAAGGCTCCCGCGGCATCTCCGTCGCCGAGCCTGGCCTGGGCTAGGATCGCCCACATCGCCGCGTGGCTGTACTGGCCGCCATTCTCGCGCAGTCCCGGCGGGTAGCCCTTGATATAGCCCGGGTCCTGCGGCGAGGCATCGAAGGGCGGGGTAAACAGCAGCGCGAGGCCCGGATCGGGGCGGATCAGGTGCTCGCTCATGGAAGCCATGGCGGTCGCCGCGCGGGTCGGATCAGCCGCGCCCGACAGCACTGCCCAGGTCTGCGCAAGGCTGTCGATCCGGCATTCCTGCGACGTGGCCGAGCCCAGCAGCGTGCCGTCGTCATAGGTGCCGCGCCGGTACCATTTCCCGTCCCAGCCATCGCGCTCGATCGCTTCGCGCACCGCCGTCGCATGTTGGCGCCAGCGCAGGGCGCGCGCCGGATCGCGGGCATCGGCAAAGGGCGCCATGGCGTCGATCGTGGTGATCAGCAGCCAGCCCAGCCAGACCGAGGTCCCCTGCCCGTGTTCGCCCACCCGGTTCATGCCGTCGTTCCAGTCGCCGGTGCCAATCAGCGGCATTCCGTTTTCGCCGGTGAGTTCGACCGCCTGGTCGAGGCCGCGGGCGCAATGCTCGAACAGGCTCGCCTGCAGCGGCGAGACGGACGGCAGGAAGAAATCGTCATGGGCGCCAGGCAGCAACGCGGGGCCTTCGAGGAACGGCACCTGCTCGTCGAGCACGGCCGTATCGCCCGAGACGGCGATATATTGCGCCACGGCATAGCCCAGCCAGACTCGGTCATCGGAAATGCGGGTGCGCACGCCCTGCCCGGAATGGGGCAGCCACCAGTGCTGAACGTCGCCTTCGGGAAACTGCCGCGAGGCCGCGCGCAACAGATGCGCCCGCGTCATGTCCGGCCGCAGCGCCGTCAGCGCCATCCCGTCCTGCAACTGGTCGCGGAACCCGAAGGCGCCGCTGGCCTGATAGAAACCGGCGCGCGCCCAGATCCGGCAGGCGAGTGTCTGGTAGAGCAGCCAGCCGTTGAGCATGATGTCCATCGCCCGGTCCGGCGAGGTCACCTGAACGGCGTCCAGGAGTTCATGCCAGTGCTTCCTGACGGCCTCGAGAGTGGCCGCCGGGTCGGCGGCGCGATGGCGAAGGATCAGCTCGCGGGCGGCATCGGGGCTCTCCGCCTGCCCCATCAGAGCGACGATCTCGATCGTCTCGCCGGGTTGGAGCGTCACCCGCCGCTGCAGCGCCGCACAGGGATCGAGCAGCGGCCCGGTGCGGCCCGAGAGCGGCTCGGCGCCGATGCCGGCGGGCGCGGCCATGCTGCCGCCGGTTCCCAGCACTTCGGCCCGATCGGCGCTCAAGCTGCTGGTTTCAGCGCCCAGATCGGCAAAGGCGAACCGCCCCGGAAAGGCGGTCGAATACGGATTGCGGGCGAGGATCGCGCCGGTCTCGCTGTCGAGACTGGTGATGATGTGGCGGGCGGTGGCGCCGCGCGACGGCCCGAGCACCCATTCGGCATAGGTGGTCACCGAAAGCGACCTGACCCGATCCGAGCTATTGCCCAGCGTCAGCCTTGTGATCCGCACCGGATCGTCCATCGGCACGAATTGCACCATGGTTGAATCGATGCCATGGGCGGAGTGTTCGAACTGGCTGTAGCCGAAGCCGTGGCGGGCGACATAGAGTCCGCCGTCGCGGATCGGCAGCGCCGTCGGCGTCCACGTATGGCCGCTGTCGAGGTCATGCAGGTAGACCGCCTCGCCCGGCGGATCGGTAACGGGATCGTTCGACCAGGGGGTGAGCTGGTTCTCGCGGCTGTTCTCGGCCCAGACATGACCGCTGCCAAGCGCCGACACCTGGAATCCGAAACCCGGATTGGCGATCACGTTGATCCACGGCGCCGGCGTGGTCTGGCCGCCGCGCAGGGCAACGACATATTCCCGTCCATCCTCGGCAAAGCCGCCGGTGCCGTTGAAGAACTCCAGCGCAGAGGCGTCGAAGGAGCCGGACGTGATCCGGAACGCAGGCCGGGAGGCCGCAAGCGCGGGCCGTTCCGTGACAACGGGCCGCGAAGCTGCGTCGATCTGCTGGCCGATGCTGCCGCGCCGGGCCACCAGCACGACGCTGGCGAGCGCAACAAGCGAGGCGAGCGAATCGGCCGGGATCAGGTCCCGGCGAAGCACATGAACCGCGCCGTCGTTTCTGCCCGAAGGCGTGCCCGCCCGCGGACGCATGCCGGCCGACCGCACGGCCTGCTCGATCCGGGTCTGCAGATCCTGGACATAGGACGCGGACCGATCGTTGAGGATCACCAGATCGACGGCAAGCTGCCGCATGCGCAGGAATTCATGGGCGGCCAGGACCTCAAGCAGTTTGGGCGCATCCTCGGCGTCCTCGATCCGGAACAGGATGATCGGCAGGTCGCCGGAAATGCCGTGCGGCCACAGGCTCGATTGCGGCGCTGCGCCCGTGATGACGCTGGCGGCGGGCGCCCGCAGGCCGGCATCGCCGCGAACGAGCATGCCGCCCAACCGCTGGAAATCGGTGGCTGTCGCCTGGGTCATGCCCAGGTGCCGCAACTGCACCTGCGCCTTCGTCCAGGCCAGCGTGACCGCGCGGTCAAAGGCCGAGGGATCGCGGTGGCGGTCGACCAGATGGAGCAGGATTTCGGGATCATCCGCCACGATGGTCCAGAACGTGACCCGCGCCATGCCGCCGGCGGGGACGGTGACCGAGCGCCGGATGGCAAAGATCGGATCCAGCACCGTGCCCGTCGTCTGCGACAAATCCGACTGTGCCATGGCGGCGGAGGCAAGGCTGCGCCCCGCCCCGATGAAGCGGGCCCGGTCCGTCTCGAACTGGATGGGCGCAGCCTCGGTGCCTTCGACCACGGCGATATGCGCGGCCCAGACTTCCGGGTCCGACGGCGAGCGCCGGCGGCGGGTGGCGATCAGGACGCCGAGCTCAGGCAGGAAATCGGTCACCACGAACATCTTGGAAAAGGCCTGGTGGGCGATGTCCGAGGCAAGCGGGGCAAGCACCAGTTCCGCGTAGGAGGTCAGATCGATCTCGCGCGCGGTCTGGCCGGTGTTGGTCAGCGTCACGCGACGGGCCTCGGCGTCGTCTTCCGCCGAGACGACCATTTCTGTGTGGGTCTTCAACTTGTCGCGCTGATGCGTGAAGGCAGCCTGATGTTCGCTGAACACCGCCTGGTGGCTCTCCGGGTCGGCGCCGCTTGGCTGCAATGCGGCCGACCAGGAGGATCCCGACACGCGATCGCGCGCGAGGATGTACGATCCGTGCCCCGCCGTCGTCGGGTCGTCGCGCCAGCGGGTCACGGCAAGGCCGCGCCAGCGGCTGAAGCCGGCGCCGGTGGGCGTCAGCATCACCCCATAGGTTCCGTTCGACAAAAGATGCGCGGTCGGCGCCGCCGTCGCGGGCGACGGGAACGGCCGCACCGCCGGCACGTGGTCGGGCTCATGCGCCGCCACCTGCATTTCCTCGGCCCGCGGCGGCGCTTCGTTTGCATCGCGCGGCACGCGTTCCTGCAACAGGAGGTCCACGGCCTTGATCATGGGCTCGGCATGGAACCTTGACCTGAGCCGGCCACCCTGCACGCAATTGGCGATCGCGGTGATCGTCATGCCCTGGTGATGCGCCATGAAGCTGCGAATGACGGCGAAATCCGTTCCCGTGGGAAGGCGGGAGGCGGTGAAATCCACAGCCTCGTAGAACCCGAACCGTCCTTCGGCCCCAAGCGTGCTCAGACGTTTGTAGTTCTTCAGCGCCTCGACGGGCGCGACCATCGCGGCCAGGCCGGTGGCATAGGGAGCGACGACACGGTTCTCGCTCAGGCCGCGTTTCAGGCCCAGGCCCGGCACGCCAAAATTGGAGTACTGGTAGGTCATTTCCAGATCGCGGGCGTTGTAGGAGGATTCGGAAATCCCCCACGGGATATCCAGCATCGTGCCATAGGACCGCTGGCGATCGACGATCCGCCGGTTTGTCTCCGCCAGCACCGAGCCTTCCGGGGCACGCAGCACCAGGGACGGCATCAGATACTCGAACATGCTCCCCGACCAGGAGATGAGGGCCGAGCCGGCGCCCAGCGGCGTGGCCGCGCGGCCAAGGCGGAACCAGTGGCGGGTTTCGACGTCGCCCTTGGCGATCGCGAACAGGCTCGCCAGCCGCGCTTCGGAGGCCAGAAGATCGTAGCAGCTCGGATCGAGCTGGTTGGCCGTCACCGAGAACCCGATCGACAGAAGCTTCTTGTCCCGGTCGAGCAGAAACGCGAAATCCATTGCCAGCGCCAGGTCGCGCGCAAGCTTCTCAACGGCCGCCAGGCGCGGCGCAAGGGCCATGTCGCGGTCGGCCGCGTGGCCGGCCAGACAGTTGTGCACGGCCTCGATCCAGAAGCCCGCCTCGGAGTCGGGCTGCACGATCGACCGGGCCTGGGTGGCCGCGGCGAGGCTCAGAGACAGGAGCCGATCGAGCGGCGCCTGCCGGGAGGCCGCTTCCACGAGTTCTCCAAGCAGACTGGCCAGGACTTCGTCCTCCGGCGATGCCTCGGCGCTGAACGCGCATTCGGCCAGGAGCAGGCAATCGGCCAGGCCGGCGCGCCAGTCGGCCTCCGCGGCCGGTTCCCGTTGCCATTCCGCGCAGGCCTGGGCGACGGCGATCAGGTGTCCGGCGAGATTTCCGCTGTCCACCGAGGAGACATAATCCGGTTCCAGCACGCGCAGATCATCGGTAGCGTACCAGTTGTAGAGATGCCCGCGGAACTTCGGCATGCGCTGCACCGTGGCGAGCGTCCGCTCCAGCCGCGAGACCGCCTCTGCGCGCCCGATCCAGCCCAGATCATGCGCGGCGGTGGTGGCCAGCAGATAGAGGCCGATATTGGTGGGAGAGGTGCGGCGCGCCAGCATCGGCTGCGGCGTCTCCTGGAAATTGTCCGGCGGCAGGTCATTGTCGTCTGTCGACACGAAGGTTTCGAAGAACCGCCAGGTGCTGCGCCCGATGAGGCGCAGGCTCTGGATCTCGCTCACGCCGAGTCGTTCGGCCTCGCGCGGCTTGCTGGGCCGGCTGATGCGGTGGGCAACGACGGGGCTTGCGAGCCACGCCAGCGCGAACGGCAGGATCACCGGCCAGGCCGACGGATTAAGAAACGCCGCTGCAGCCGTCACCGCACCGCCGAGCGCGACGCCAGCGGCCATGAACCGGTATTGCTCCGCAACTCCGGGTCTCCGGCTTCGCGCCGCCTGGGCCGCCGTCACCCATTCGAGCAGGTTCCTGCGCGACACGCCAAGCCGCCAAGCCGTGCGCAGGATCGCATCGGCCATCCGCGCCGCCGTGTCGGGGAGGAACATGATCTCCATCGCGATCCGCCACATCGCCGTCCACGCGTCGGCGGCAAGGGCTGCCAGATGGCTGTGCGCGGTGATCCCGGCCCGGCCGGGCAGAAGGGCGAACGGCAGCGGCAGCACAAAGGGCAAGGCCAGCATGGCCAGCACCATGGCTGTCCAGAGGGCCGCGGCCGGGAAAGGCAGCAGCCATCCCGCCGCGAGCGCCGCAAGCGTCAGCGGTGCGGTGAGCGACCGGCGCAGGTTGTCGATGATTTTCCAGCGACCGAGTCCGAACACCGGGCTGCGGCCGTCGGCCGAGCGGCCGGCGAGGCCGGCAAGCCAGGGCAGCAACTGCCAGTCGCCGCGCACCCAGCGGTGCTGCCGGCGCGCCGACACATCGTACCGGGCCGGAAAGTCCTCGACCACTTCGATGTCGGACACCAAGGCCGCGCGCGCGAGGTTGCCCTCGAACAGATCGTGGCTGAGCATGGTGTTATCGGGAATCCGGCCTTCCAGCGCCGCCTCGAAGGCATCGACGTCGTAGATGCCCTTGCCGGTGAACGAGCCTTCGCCGAACAGATCCTGATAGACATCGGAAATCGCGGACGCATAGGCGTCGATCCCGCCATGGCTGGCATTGATCTGCTGATAGAGCGACCCCTCCCCGCCGACCGGAAGGGCGGGCGTCACCCGCGGCTGCAGGATGCCGTAGCCCTGCGTCACCCAGCCGAGGTCGGGATCGACATGCGGCGCGTTCAACGGATGGGCAAGCTTGCCGATCAACCGCCGGACGGTGTCGCGCAGGAGCCGCGTGTCGGCATCGAGCGTGATGACGAAGCGGACATCCTTCGGCACCGCGCAGGGCGCCATGAAGCTCGTGTCGTCGGCGCCGCGCAGGAGCCGGTTGAGCTCGATCAGCTTGCCGCGCTTGCGCTCCCATCCCATCCAGACGCCCATGGAGGGATTCCACAGCCGGTGGCGATGAAGGAACAGGAACCGGTCTCCCTCAGGCGATGGATAGGCTGCGTTGAGCCGTGCGATCGCGCGCGTCGCCTCGGCAATCAGCTCGGCGTCCTGCGGCCGGGTTTCGGTCGCGCTGTCCGGGCCGTCGGACAGAATCGCGTAATGGAGCGCTCCGCCCGTGCTCGACAGATGATGCACCTCCAGCCGCTCGATGCAGCCCGCCAGATCCTCGACGGTGTCGAGCAGCACAGGCACCACGACCAGGGAGCGCAGCTCGGGCGGAATGCCATCGACGAGGTCCATCCCCGGCAGCCGCCGCGGCGCGACCGTTCGCGTGACCGCGAGGTTGACCAGCGCGCTCGCTGCCGCGAAGGCCGGGCCAAGCATTGCCAGGGCCAGGATCACGACAAGCCATCCGGGAGCCCCCGTCTGCGCCACCGCCAGGTCCATGCTGGCCCAGAGAATGAGAAAACTGGCAAGTCCGATCGCCAGCAGATAGCCGCCAAGACCAAACCGCCCGACCGTTCGCCGCAGCCGCAGAGCCGGCCCCGGCCTGTATCCGATGGTGTGTTCAAGCGTGCTTCGCCCCGGTCCGATCAGGCAGTGGCCCGGATCCCGCGTGGCGGGCGTGTCTCCGGACGCCGCCAAGGTCAGCGCGGCCTCGGCAACCGCCACCTCCGTCATGCCCGAACCGCGCGCCAGAAGCTCGATTTCGGTGCGGTAGAGGTCGCGGGTGGCGAAATCCATTGCCGCGAAATCCGACCCTTGACGCAATCTCGCATCGACAAGACTGACTTCTTCGAAGAAATCCGGCCACTCCAACTCGGCAATGAGCCGCATGCTGGTGACGATGTTGCGCATCGTGACGTTGGAGGCGCCCTGCCGGAACTGGGCATGCTCCACCACATCGTCCATCGTCAGGCCCTGTTGCCCCAGCCGGTCCTGCAGCCAGTCGTGCAGCGGCGTATCCGCCGTATCGAAGCCGCGCAGCCGCTGGGCGATCCGCGCCGCCATGATCTCCGGGATCCGCGCTCCGTCCAGCGCCTCGTTCGCCTCGGCCAGGGCCTGATAGGCCGGATAGGGCGATCCTGCCGAGGCCTTTCGGCTCATGACGCGGTCCACCAGCTCATCGGCGGCCAGCCTCATCCGCTGGGCCGAGATGATCTGTTCGGCCAACCGGCGCATGTTCTCGATCAGCACAATGCGCAGGGTGATGGCCAGCGCCCAAAGCTCGCCGATCGTCAGGGGGTCGACAGTCTGGTAGGCGCGCACGAAGCGGGCGAAGACGGGGCCGTTCAAAAGACTGTCGGTGTGCGCCACATAGGCCCAGACAATGCCCAGGACACGCGGGTAACCGGCAAACGGGCCTGTCGCCAGCTTCGGAAGCTGGCGGTAGTAGCCCGGCGGCAGGTCTCGCGCGATCTGCTCGAGCTGACGCTCGACCATATGATAATTGTCGAGCAGCCATTCGGTGGCCGGCGTCACGGTCTGGCCGGCCGCCAGCGCCTGCGTGCAGGATCTGTAGGCCGACAGCAGAACCTTCGAATTGTCCCTTACGCGAGTGCTCAGCGGGAGGACGCGAACGGCATGCTCGGTGACGGGCTGTGCCTTGGCCAGCGAAATGGCATGGTGTTCCAGGCGTTCGGCGCCGAACAGGTCGGCACGGATCACCGCTTCGTCGTTCCACGGTGGCGCAGGCGCACGGCGCCAGCCGGCGGGCATGCGAGCCCGTACTCCGGCGATAACGTCAGCAGCGGCGAATTGACCGGGAAACTTCGGTGTCACTGATTAGGCCGCACACCATCTTCGGTGACGGCGGGTGCCGGAGGCAGACTGTCGCTGGTGTCCGCGCCGACTGTTCTCAGCGTGCGGCGCAGGTCTTGCGACCCGCCGCCATAGCTCAGGTTCGCGATCCGGTCGCTGCGGAGGCGATTGGTCATGGCGGCCCAACTGCTGGTAATCTGATCCCATTCCATATGATAGTCCCTTCGAGTTCGGCGCCGGTCCAATACGGTCGGCTGCCTTTTTTTTTGCAATAACGGTCGGCATGCAACTCTCTTGCCAGAACGATCGGCATGCCCGGGAGGTTCCCTTCAAAGCAAGAGATCGGCAAATTTACGGCAAGGCAGCCCAAGTCGGGCGGAATCAGCTACGAGCCCTTCACTGGCTTTCATTCCGGTCTCGTCACTATCCTGACGAAATTGGATCCCTCCGTTCAGACCGGCCGTCGTCATGGCCTTCGGCGAGCACACCCACCGGGTTCTGCCGCAGCTCCGCGCCGAGCGGTTGGAGCCGACGACATCCGGCTCCCCTCACCCCAGGCGCCATGACCGGGATCCCGCGGATCACGACGCAACACGCACCGGAGCGGCTCTGCCTTGCCGCGCCTCCGGCCCCGGGACGCCGGCGGACAGCGGCTTGTCGGAGGAGGCAACCATCTGCAGGGTGCCCACAGGACGCCTGGCCGCCGCCCTCAGGCTTTCGAGCCATTCGAGATAGTAGGCGAGCGCCGCCTGCACGACGAGGCCGGCAACAACCACCAGGCCGAGCGCCGTCGCTCCGCTCTGGTGCGTGAATGTCCAGGCCTGCGCCAGCATCGCCAGCAATGTGCCGGCGATGAACACCGGCAGGGCATGCCGGCCCATGACCGCGAGCGGATTTCGGTGCGTCACCCGCCAGATGTTGGACAGCGCCGGTACGGTGGCCAGAAGATAGGCCATCGCCAGGACATGCCCGAGCCGCGAAACCGACAGGAACGTCTTGTCGAACCCGGTGAGAACCGCGGGCAGGCCGAAGGAAATGTCCACGCCCCAGAAAGGCACTTTCACCCAGGCAAGCGACAGCAGCAAATAGAGGATGCTCGCGACCTGCAACGTCAGCGAAACCGGAATCCTGCCGCCGCGCCGCACATGCATGTTTGCGGCGATGCCGATGACAAACAGGAACTGCCACGACAACGGGTTGATGAACCAGAAATTGCCGCCGGGAAAGGTGGGAAGCGCCACCGCAAACAGTCCGCAGGCCAGCCACAGCGCGCCCGAAACGGCGAGCATCGGGGCGATGCGCCCCTGGGCAAGCAGCAGCAGCAGCGGCAGGATCAGCAGGATCACGCCATACATCGGCAGGATATTGTTGTATCCGAGCTGATGTCCGAGCGTGACGAGCCCCACGAGCCCGCGGACCGGGTCAGCGATCACCGGCCCGATATTGATGCTGTCGAGCAGTCCGGGTGCTGCAAAGTAGAGCGAGAAACCGGCAAAGACGGCGAGCGTCACCAGCGTCGACACAAGATGGGCGACGTAGAGCACTCCTGCGCGCCGCCACGCCCGGATGGAAGTGAGCAACCGGTTGCCTGGCTGGAACTTCAATCCGTAGGCATAGGCGGCGGAGACGCCCGAGATCAGCACAAAGGCTTCGGCGGCGTCGGAAAAGCCGAAATTCTTGGATGTGAAGAGCTCAAACGGATTGCCGGGCACATGATTGATGAAAATCGTGATGAGGCAGAACGCCCTGAGTGCATCGATCCTCGTGTCCCGGGCCTGAGGTCGCGGGCTCGCCGGCGGCGATTTCAATTCGGCCACTTGCCCGGAAGGTGCACGTTTCCCCGAAAAGGTGATTTTGGCTGCAGCACCCATCGCGTTACGCCGATTCCGACAGGGGCTGCGGATCGACGGCGTGAAGCCGGTCCTTGGTTCCCAGCAGCCCGCTTGCGCGCAACAGCGCCGCGAAACGTCCGTTGTCGCGATTTGCCAGTTGCTGGAACTCGCCGAATTCGATGATCCGCCCGTGATCGACGAAGATCACCAGGTCGGCATCGCAGACGGTCGAGAGGCGGTGGGCGATGATGAAGGTTGTCCGGTCCTTGCGGAGCCGGTCAATGGCGCTCTTGACCAGTTGTTCGGTCTCCACATCGAGCGCGCTGGTCGCCTCGTCCAGCACGAGGATGGGGGCATCCTTGAGCACGGCGCGGGCGATCGCGATGCGCTGACGCTCGCCACCCGACAACTGGGCGCCGCGTTCGCCGACAAGGGTGTCATAGCCCTCGCGCTTGGACAGAATGAAGTCCTTCGCCGCGGCAGCCACGGCCGCCGCGTGGACTTCCTCATTGCAGGCGTCGGTCTTGCCGATGCGGATGTTTTCTTCGATGGTCCGGTTGAGCAGCCCGGCCTCCTGGAACACCGCGGCAATCTGATGGCAGTGGGAAAGACGCGTCATGTCGCGCACGTCGATGCCGTCGATGCGAATGCTGCCGCTGTCAGGGTCGAATACGCGCTGCAGCAGGTTGATCAGGGTGGTCTTGCCCGCGCCGGTGGGGCCGACAATGGCGACGGTCTTGCCGGCCGGCACCTCGAAGCTGATGTCGTGCACGCCCGCCCCGCTGCCGGGGAACTGGAACGAGACCTTGTCGAAGCTGACATGCCCCCTGAGACGGTCCACGCTCAGGCCGCCCTTGCTGTCGGCCCGTTCGGCGACCGAATCCTTGAGCGCGAAGAACGGCTCCAGCCGCGCGCGCGCCTCGAAGATCTCGTTGAAGAAGCCGGTGACCTGGTCCAGCCGGCCGATCAGCAGGCCGGCAAAGCCGGTGAAGGCGACGATGTCGCCGATGCGCATCTCGCCGCGCTGGACCAGCACCGCGCCGATAACGAGCACGATCGTCATGGAGATGGTGGCCGCAAGCCGCTGCAGCGCGCTGCCCAGCGCCCACCAGTTCAGCACCGGGTACTGGGCGTTCAGAAGATTGTCGGTGAAGCGGCGCAGCGCTTCCGCTTCCTGGGTCACGCGGCCATAGCTCTGCATGACCGAAACATTGCCGATCGAATCGGACACATGGGAGAAGACCCGATGGTAATGCTGCTCCACCTGGGCCTGGCCGGCCTTCGTCCGGTTCATCACCAGCCGGTTGATCGCCACATAGGAGGCGCCAAGGCCGCCCAGCACCAGGGCCATGCGCCAGTCAAGCGTCAGCGCGGTGGGCACCAGCAGGACCAGCGTGACCACCGTTGCCAGATGCTGGCGCATGAAGCCGAGCCACAGCGTGAACAGCGTCTCGATGGCGCGAAGAAGGGTGTGCAGCACCTGCGACGTGCCCTGGCGATGATGCCAGGCCATCGGCATCGACATCACCTGCTCGAACGACTCGGTGAGCACGCCGGAGCGCCGCTTGTGGGCGAGCCGGTCGGCGCCGCGGGCGACCAGCACCAGGGCTATGATGTTGAAACACCCCAAGGCGGCCCAAAGGACAATCCGCGACACGAGATCTGTGCCGTTGGCGATGGACTGGATGATTTCCCCGAAGAGAATCGGTTCGGCGATCATGATCACCGCCAGCGCCACATTGGCCGCGCAGATCGCGCCCACCCTCCAGCCTTCCTCAGCCAGTTGCCGCATCGTCCGCATGTAGATCGTTAAGAGAGACAAATACCTATCCTGTCATGCACTGCATTCGTGAAACCGAGAAAATGCTGCACTGCGATTAAGGCCTAAACGCGCCCGGAACCAGCTTGTTCGCCACGTCTGCCAAACTTTAAGAGTCAGGCAGTTACGTTGCGTGATGGACCAGACAGGGTCTTTCGAAGCTCATTCGGAAGAAGCGCCCTGTTCGGGCGCGGATAGGCAGGATGGACGCGAGAGGACCTCGCGCACAAACCTCTTGACCGGCGGCAAGGAGAACCGCCGCCGGGTGTCATGCTGTGAGAGCGCTACAGTCTCGAACACGGAGCCAGGGGCAGGCCAAGGGCTATTCGAAAATGGTAGGCAAAGGGTAGGAGAGGGAAGATTCTAAAATGTTGACCCGACCGCCTGACGGCAAATCCACTCCAAATCCTTGTTTGCAACCAATAATTTTGGTAGCGGGAGAGGGACTCGAACCCCCGACACGCGGATTATG
>NZ_JRJG01000007.1 GCF_000759435.1 Hoeflea sp. BAL378 | reverse complement strand
AGGGGATCTTTGCCGCTGCTTCCTCGATCCGCTTCGCGTCTTCGTCTCGCAGTACCTTGCCGGACACGGCAATTGCCGATGCGAGGTGTTCGCGATTGGTCGTGCCAAACACGCAAGTGGCTATGTTTGGGTTGCGCAGCATATAGGCAAAGGCGGCCTGTGCCGGCGTAAAGCCATCGATCGTCCTCAATACCCGTCGCATCGGAGCAGAGGCACGCGCAAAATCTTTTGTCGTGGGTTTGATGAGGGTCCGCGCCAGATACCAGA
>NZ_JRJG01000006.1 GCF_000759435.1 Hoeflea sp. BAL378 | reverse complement strand
GGAAGGCATCGACCGTGAAGCCGACCGCGACCTCCCCTGCCGGGCCGTTGTCCCGGCCCTGCCCCGACGGTCCGGTCTCGGCAAAAGTGGCGGCGGGCGCCGGCCCGCCCGGATCAGGGTCACGCGTCACTGTCTGTCCATGGCCTGAGTTCATCTTCCAGCCCCGCGTCGATGATGATGCGGCGGGCCTGGCCGGCCATGGCCGGGTCGACCAGGATGCGCCGCGGGATGACCCCGACCGAGCCCTCGAGGATGCTCATGCCGCTGTCGGCCACCAGGCAGCCGATTCCCGCGTCGCGCATCAGGCTTTCCACAAACGAGATGAGCACCGGGTCGTTGGTGCGGATCAGATCATGCATCGGTTTTCCTTGTCATGCTTTTGTTTCATCCCATCGTATCAGGTATCAAGCCCTGTCCGCGCCAATTCGCCGCTTGCCGTGACAGGTAGGGCTGAATATTGTGCGCGGGAAGTCAAATCAGGAGTCCGTAGCATTGGGTGTGGTCATTTCACTGGAAGATGGAAAGCACAGGGACGCATCGGTCAAGCCGCTTGTCGACAAGACGCGTAGCGACATGGACCGGGTCAACCAGTTGATCCTGTCGAAGGCCGGATCGGATGTCGCGCTCATTCCCGAAGTGGCCAACCATCTGATTTCCTCGGGCGGCAAGCGGCTGAGGCCGATGCTGACGCTCGCCTCGGCGACCATGTTCGGCTATTCGGGCGAGGCCCATATCAAGCTCGCGACCTCGGTCGAATTCATGCACACGGCGACGCTCCTGCATGACGACGTGGTCGACGAGAGCGATCTGCGGCGCGGCCGCTCGACCGCGCGCATGATCTGGGGCAACCAGGCGAGCGTGCTGGTGGGCGATTTCCTGCTCGGCCAGTCGTTCAAGATGATGGTCGAGGTCGGTTCGCTCGATGCGCTCGATGTGCTGTCCAACGCGGCCGCTGTGATCGCCGAAGGCGAAGTGCTGCAGCTTTCCGTCGCCAAGAACATGGAAACCACGGAAGACGACTACCTCTCGGTGATCCGGGCCAAGACGGCGGCGCTGTTTTCGGCGGCCTGCGAAGTGGGCCCGATCATCGCCGGCGTCAGCAAGGCCGAGCGCAATGCGCTGAGATCCTACGGCATCAATCTGGGGCTCGCGTTCCAGCTGATCGACGACGTGCTTGATTACGGCGGGTCCGCGCATGATCTGGGCAAGAATGTCGGCGACGATTTCCGCGAAGGCAAGATCACGCTTCCGGTCGTGCTCGCCTACCGGCGCGGCTCCGAATCGGAGCGGGCGTTCTGGCGCGAGGCGATCGAAGGCGGAAAGACCGACGATCAGGCGCTGGAAAAGGCGATGGGGCTGATCACCAAATATGGCAGCCTGAAGGACACCACCGTGCGCGCGGAGCATTACGCCTCGATCGCCCGGGATGCGCTGGCGCCGCTGCCGGATTCGGAAGAGAAGTCGGCGCTCATGGAAGTCATCGCATTCTGCGTCAACCGCGCGTCCTGACCCCCGGCCGGCCCAGGCGTCAGGCACCGGCCTTGCCGCCCTGCGCCAAAAAAGCCATTGTGTTGGACGAGTGTGCTTCGGCAGCGGCCGGCGCGTGGCCAGATCAAACATGAGGCGGAACTTGATGCGGCGAAATAAGACAGCCCGGTTTGCGGCCAGCATTGCGCTGGGCCTGATCGTTTCGATGGGCGGAGCGCTCGCTCCGGCAGCCAGCCTGGCGGCGGCCTCCGCGCCCGAACAGCCGGCGGAGATCCAGCCCAATTTCCTCGGCTTTGCCGGCGCATTTCTCGCCGGGCGGACCGCGGATGTCGACAACGACACCGGCCGCGCGATCGAATTCTACACCAAGGCGCTCGAGTTCGACCCGGAAAACGCCGACATCAAGCAGCGGCTGATGGTGGCGCTGTTCACCGACGGGCGTTTTGCCGATGGCGTCGCCCTTGCCCGCGAACTGAAGGACGATCCCGCCGTCTCCCAGGTCTCCAACCTGGCGCTGATGGTGGAGGCCGTGACCAAGCGCGAATACCGCAAGGCCGAAAGCCTGCTCAATGCGGACGACAGCAATCCGATCGACCGCCTGCTCAACACGCTGCTCAAGGCCTGGGCCGAGTATGGCGACGGCAAGGGCGACCAGGCGATCAAGACGATTATCGCGCTCGACGGGCCGCCCTGGTATCCGGTGTTCACGCGCTACCATGCCGGCGCGATGGCGCAGGCGATGGGCAACAAGGCGGAGGCGCGAAAGCACTTCACCGATCTGATCGCCGACCCCGAAATCGGCGGCACGGCGCCCGACACCTATATTCGCGCGGTGATGGCGCTGGCCGGGCTGGAAGCGCGCGACGGAAACACCCGCGCGGCGCTCGACGCCCTGTCCGCGGGCGAGGACTTTTCGCCCGGCTACGCGCCGCTGTCGGCGCTGAGACAGACGATCGACGAGGGCGGTAAGCCGGAAGCCGGGGTGAAGACCGCGCAGCAGGGCGCGGCGGCTGCGTTTTTCACGCTCGGCAGCGCGCTCAACCGCGAAGGCGCGGAAGAGACGGTCGGCGTCTACCTTCAATTCGCCCGGGTGCTTGATCCCGAGAACGCCGCCACGCTCGTGCTTCTGGCGAGCCTCAAGGAGCGGCTGGGCAAGGCGGAGGACGCCATCGCCATCTACGAGGCGGTTCCGGAAAGCTCGCCGATGCGCCGGGTGTCGGAGCTGCAGCTCGGGCTGGCGCTTGCCGACCTTGGCCGCACCGCCGAAGCCAAGGATCATCTCAGCGCGCTCATCGAGTCCGATCCGCGCGACATCCGCAGCTATCTCGCCTATGGCAGCGTCCTGTCGATGGACAAGGACTACGCCGAGATGGCCAGCACCTACGAGAAGGCCATTGCCGTGATCGGGCCGACGCCGACCCGCAACGACTGGAACCTGTTCTTCCAGGCCGGCATCGCCAATGAGCGCCTGAAGCAGTGGCCGAAGGCGGAGGCCCAGTTCAAGCGGGCGCTGGAGCTGTTTCCCGACCAGCCGCAGGTGATGAACTATCTGGGCTATTCCTGGATCGACATGAACATGAACCTCAAGGAAGGCATGGACCTGATCCGCGCCGCCGTCGATCTGAGACCCAATGACGGCTACATCGTCGATTCGCTCGGCTGGGCGCATTACCGGCTCGGCCAGTACGAGGATGCGGTGCGCGAACTTGAACGCGCCGTCGAGCTCAAGCCGGCCGATCCGACGATCAACGACCATCTGGGCGACGCCTATTGGCGCGTCGGGCGGGAGCTCGAGGCCGAGTTCCAGTGGAAACGCGCGCTCGCCAACGAGCCGGACGCCGACCTCAAGCCCAAGATCGAGCTCAAGCTGAGCGAGGGCCTGCCTGCGGCCGACCCGGCGGTTCCCGCGGCCGCCAACGACGCCAGCAAAGACGCCGACACCTCCCTGTGAGCCCGGGCCCGTGAGACAGCGATTCGATGCTTTCGCGTGACGCGCCGGCGAAAATCAATCTGGCGCTGCACGTCACCGGGCGGCGGGCCGACGGCTATCACCTGATCGAAAGCCTGGTCGTGTTCACCGACCTCGGCGACCGCATCTCGGCGCGGCTGGCCGGCCATGACGGCTTTTCGCTGGAGGGACCGGAGGCGGGCGCGCTGTCGGCGGAAGACGCGCAGGGAAACCTGGTCGTCCGCGCGCGAGAGGCCCTGCGCGAGGCCGCGCGGCTGTCGGGGCGCACGCCGGCTCCTGTCGCCATCACGCTTGCCAAGCACCTTCCCGTGGCCTCGGGCATCGGCGGCGGATCGGCGGATGCCGCGGCGACGCTGAAGCTGCTCTGCGACCTCTGGGATTACAGGCCGGAGCCCGACGAACTTGCCCGCATTGCGCTCAAGCTCGGCGCCGACGTGCCGATGTGTCTTTTCGGAAGGCCGCTGGTCGCCCGCGGTATCGGCGAGGCGCTCGAACCCGTCGATCTCGGCTTCGGGCTCGATCTGGTGATCGTCAATCCGCGGATCGGCGTGTCGACGCCGGCGGTGTTCTCGGCGCTTAAGAGCCGCGAGAACGATCCCCTGCCCGCCCTGCCCGACCTTCGCGACCGGGACGGGTTCCTCGGCTGGCTCGAAGCCACGCGCAATGATCTCGAGCCGCCGGCGCTCGGGCTGGCGCCCGAGATCGGTGCCTGCCTTGCGGCGCTCAAAAGCTCCGGGGCACGGTTCGCCCGCATGTCGGGCTCCGGGGCGAGCTGCTTCGGGGTGTTCAGGGACGCGGAGGCGGCCGGGGAAGCGGCGCAGCGGCTGCGGACGGACAGGCCCGGCTGGTTCGTCGCCGCGACACGGACGCTCGCTGACGGCTGATGTCAGCCGCGCGAGCGGGCACTGATGCGCCCTACGGCAGCGCCAGCACGGCGGCGGGGACGATCTCGCAGTCGAGGCGGGTCATCGCCAGGCCGCGTCCGAGGCTTTCCAGCGACTGACCGGACCGCGCATTGGCGATCGCCTGCTTCTTGGGCATCAGCACGCCGTGCTCGAGCGCGGAGAGGCGGCGGCGGAACCGGGCCAGGAACGGCAGCCGGTACTCGCGCGACGGCCTGAGCCGCGCCGCCTGGCGCCCCGCGGCGATGTGCTGGCCGACATGATCGGTCCAGCCCAGCAGCGGCCGGGCGCCGGGCTCGATCAGGAGCAGCCACTCGGCGCGCGCCGAGCGCACCACATCGCGCAGGTCCGGGTCCTCGAGAAACCGGCATCCGGCGGCGTCGGCCAGTTGCGCCGTGGCGTCGCGCGAGCCGCGGTCGAGAATCACGACCTCGGCCACGAGCCCTTCGACGGCGCCCTGGACAAGCGCCGCCAGCGTCACCGCCAGGGCTTTCTCCTGGTCCTTGCATTCGATAAGCACACTGATCATTGCCCCTTTTAGATCATGCGCCGGTTCTGCGCCAGCGGGCGCGGCAGGCGGCCGCGCACGGCGCAGCCGGAGGCGATCCTGCTTTTTGTTCTTGCTATGTTCCACAAATTACGATAGGAAAATAATCACGAACACGGCGGGATTGCCCGCCCCAGCCACAGGTCTTGTCCCGCCCCGGGGCGTATGGAGGTCTTATGCCAAGCCTTTCAGCGTTGAAACAAACCGCCTTCGCGCCCGGCCTGCAGGCCGTCGAGGCCGATGCGCTGGTCGCCGCCAGCGGCCTGCGCGTGAGCGAGGACCGGGTACGTGGCCGCGGCGCCGGGCTCAACATGCCGGGGCGCTACGAGATCGGCGCCCGCGAGGTCTTCGACGACGGCTGGAACAGTCTCGAGGACCTGGCCCCGTTCAAGACCGAGGTGCAGATCGAAAAGCCGCGCACCGTCATCACCCGCAACCAGTCTCCCGATCTGTCCTTCGACCGCTCGATCAATCCCTATCGCGGCTGCGAGCATGGCTGCGTCTACTGCTTCGCCCGGCCCACCCACGCCTATATGGGCCTGTCGGCGGGCGTGGATTTCGAGGCGCGGCTGTTCGCCAAGCCCGATGCGCCGCGGCTTCTCGAACGCGAATTGTCGCGGCCGGGCTACAAGGTGCAGCCGATCGCCATCGGCACCAACACCGATCCCTACCAGCCGGTGGAAAGGCAGTGGCGCATCATGCGGCAATTGCTCGAGGTGCTGGAGGCCGCCGGCCATCCCGTCGGCATCGTCACCAAATCGGCGCTGGTGATGCGCGACATCGACATCCTGTCGCGCATGGCCTCGAAGGGCCTTGCGCGGGTGGCGCTGTCGGTGACGACGCTCGACCGCAAGCTCGCGCGCACGATGGAGCCGCGGGCGGCGACGCCCGAGAAACGGCTTGAAGCCATGCGCGCCCTGTCCAATGCCGGCATTCCGGTCTCGGTGATGGCGGCGCCGGTCATTCCCGGCCTCAACGATCACGAGATCGAGCGCATACTCGATTCGGCCAAGGCGGCGGGCGCGGATGCGGCGGGCTACATCCTGCTGCGCCTGCCCATCGAGGTGAGCCCGCTGTTCCGCGACTGGCTGCTCAGGCACTATCCGGACCGCTACCGGCACGTGATGTCGCTGGTCCGCTCGATGCGCGGCGGCAAGGACTATGACGCCGAATTCGGCACGCGGATGCGCGGAACCGGCCCTTATGCCTGGCAGATCTCCCGCAGGTTCGACATGGCCGCCAAGCGGCTTGGGCTCAACCACCGCAAAGCGCCGCTGCGGATCGACCAGTTCGTTCCGCCCCATGGCGAGGGCGTGCAGTTGAGCCTGCTGTAATCAGGTCCGGTCTGCCGGACCTCACCCGATCGCCGCGCATCCCCCGGGGGTGCGCGGCGACCCAACCCGGACCGCCCGCCGCCCCATAGAGGCGGTCCGGCGCCCGCGCGGCATCCCGTCCCCAGCCGCCGGGCCTTGCAGAGGATCAGGCGGGTGTGCGAGTCTAGCCGCAACATGGCTCGTACCCCGTCTGATTCCCTGTTTCCCGACTGTCCGGCAATGCCGGACGATCGCCATGAGCGCGACGCCCTCCGAAGCGGCTTCCGGCTCGTCGCCGGCCTCGACGAGGCCGGGCGCGGGCCGCTCGCCGGTCCCGTGGTGGCCGCGGCCGTCATCCTCGATCCTGCCTACATTCCCGACGGATTGAACGATTCCAAGGCGCTGAAGCCGGCCCGGCGCGAGGAGTTGTTCGAACTCATCATGGCGTCCTGCCATGTCGGCATCGCCAGCGCCTCGGCGCGCGAGATCGAGCGGACGGATATCCGAGCGGCAAGCCTCGCCGCCATGTGCCGGGCCCTGGCGGCGCTGCCGGTGAAGCCCGATTACGCGCTGGTCGACGGACGCGATTTCCCCTCAGGCATCACCTGCCAGGGCCGGGCGCTGATCAAGGGCGACGCCCGGTCGCTCTCCATCGCCGCCGCCTCGATCGTCGCCAAGGTGATGCGCGACCGGATGATGGTGCGCGCCGCCCTCGTCCATCCCGGCTACGGCTTCGACAGCCACATGGGCTATGGCGCGCCCCGGCACCTGCTGGCGATCGCCGAGCACGGCCCCTGCCCGCTGCACCGCATGACCTTCCGGCCGCTGCGCACCGACTGAGCATTACCCGGCCGGATCAAGCATACAGAGCGGCCGCGGACGGTCGCGAGCCCGTCATGATCTCCTGCCGGCGCTCCGGCGGCCCGATCGGCGCCGCCGGAGCGCTCGCCCGCCCTGGGGCGCCCTACCCCGTCCCCAAACGACAAAGGCCGGGAGATGATCCCGGCCTTTGTGCATTCTATGTCGGAGGGCTCAGTTGAGCCGGGTCTTCATGTCGCCGAGCGAGGCCTTGAACAGCTCGCCCGAGGTCTTGGAGTCGACCTTGGCGGCGATCAGCCTTTCAGCCGCGGCGATCGCCAGATCGACGGCCGAGGCGCGGACCTCGTTGACCGCATCGGTCTCCGCCTGGCGGATCTTCTGCTCGGCCATCGCGGTGCGGCGGGCGACATAGTCCTCGGTCTTGGCCTTGGCTTCCTCGCGCAGCGCGTTGGCTTCCCGTTCGGCGGCGCCGAGAATGCTCTGCGCCTCGGATTCGGCTTCCTTGCGCTTGCGCTGGTACTCGGCCAGCAACTGCTGGGCCTCCTCGCGCAGCTTCTTGGCCTGCTCGAGTTCGTTGCGGATCTGGTCGGCGCGCTTGTCGAGGGCGCCCGTCAGCATGGCGGGCACCTTCACATAGGCGAGGATCGCCAGGAAGATGATAAGCCCGACGAAGGCAAAGAATGTTGCGTCCATGATCGTCTTCTCCGCTTACTTGCCGGATGCGGCGCGGATCGCGGCTGCGACCTCGGCCTTGGTCACGGAACCGCCCAGGAGATGCTTGACCACATCGGTGGCGGTTTCCTCGGCGATGGTGTCGACTTCGGCCAGCGCCTTGTCCTTGATGGCGGCGATGCTTTTCTCGGCCTCGGCCATCTTGGCGTTGAGTTCGGCTTCGGTCTTGGTCCGCTCGGCCTCGGCCGCGGCCTTGGCCTTCTCGCGCGCGGTCTCGGCGATCGCCGAAGCCTTCTTGCGCGCGTCCGCCAGTTCCTGCTCGTAAGCGGCGATGGCGGCGTCGGCTTCTTCCTTCAGACGGTTGGCTTCATCGAGATCCTGGGCGATCCGGTCGCGCCGGTGCTCCAGAATGCCGCCGATGCGGGGCACGATGACGCGCGACATGAACAGGTAGAACAGGCCGAACGTGATCGCCAGCCACAGAAGCTGCGAGGCATAGGTCGATGAATCGAAGGGCGGAAATACGCCGCCACCGTGGGTCTCGCCACCGTGTGCGCCGGTTTCCGAAATGGTTCCTTCGGTGGGGTTGGACTGGGCCTGAGCCGGGGTCACAACAAACATGGTCGCCTCCAGATGAAATGCCACGCCGGTGATCCGGCGTGGCAAGCCTGACACTCGTTCGACGATTAGACGGCGAAGAGGAGAAGGAGGGCAACGAGCAGCGAGAAGATGCCCAGAGCTTCGGTCACGGCAAAGCCGAAGATCAGACGGCCGAACTGGCCGTCGGCTGCCGACGGGTTGCGCAGGGCGCCTGCGAGGTAGTTGCCGAAGATGGTGCCCAGGCCGATGCCTGCGCCACCCATGCCGAGGCAAGCGATGCCGGCGCCGATGTACTTTGCTGCTTCTGCTTCCATGATAAAACTCCTTTGGAATGGGATGGATGCGATTTGGCTGGCGGCGAACCGCCGGTGAAAGGATCCTAGTGGCCGGGATGCAGGGCGTCGTTGAGGTACATGCAGGTCAGCACCGCAAAGACATAGGCCTGAAGGAAGGCGACGAGGAATTCAAGACCGGTGAGCGCCACGGTCATGGCCAGCGGCAGGATCGCGCCGCCGATGCCGAGCGCGCCCATCCCGCCCAGCGAGACGACGAAGCCGGCGAAGACCTTGAGCGTGATGTGGCCGGCGAGCATGTTGGCGAACAGACGAACCGAGAGGCTGATCGGCCGCGACAGGAAGGAGATGACCTCGATCATCACCACCAGCGGCAGCAGGATGCCCGGCACGCCGGACGGCACGAACAGGTTGAGGAAATGCAGCCCGTGCTTCCAGAAGCCATAGACCACCACCGTGCCGACGACCAGCATGGCCAGCGCGAAGGTGACGATCAGATGGCTGGTGACGGTGAAGAAATAGGGGAACATGCCGAGCAGATTGGCCACCAGCACGAACATGAACAGCGAGAACACCATCGGGAAGAAGCGCATGCCCTGCGATCCGGCGCCGTCGCGCAGCATCGAGGCCACGAATTCATAGGACATTTCGGAGATCGACTGCAGCCGCGAGGGGATC
This sequence comes from Hoeflea sp. BAL378, assembly GCF_000759435.1. Taxonomy (GTDB): domain Bacteria; phylum Pseudomonadota; class Alphaproteobacteria; order Rhizobiales; family Rhizobiaceae; genus Hoeflea. Next base: position 116,802 of record NZ_JRJG01000006.1, on the reverse strand, counting down.
ATGCCGCGATTGGCGGTGGTCAGGAACAGGAAGCCCGCGGCGGCAGCCACGGTCGCCACCATGAACAGCGACGAATTGGTGAACGACAGGTCCAGGCCGCCGATCTCGATGGGGACGAGCTTGCTGATCTGGAACTGGTGTATCGGATCGTTGGCCACTTCACGCCTCTTTCTCGCATTCCGGTCGGACCGGCATTATTTCCCGTCGTCGTTCCCGCGCTGCCCGGCCTGGCTCCGCCCGACCGGAGACGGGGCGACCGCGCCGGTCGAGCGCAGGATATTCAGCACCCCGGCGCAGAAGCCCAGGATCAGAAACACGATCAGGCCCCAGGGCGACGTGCCCAAAAACCGATCAAACACATAGCCCAGCAGCGCTCCAACGATCACGCCGGCGATGAACTCGCTCGACAGCTTGACCGCAAGCGCGTAGCCCTGCCTCGCTTCCCTGCTGCCTCCCTCCCCCGGCTCCACCGTGCGGCGGGCGAGAAGATCGGCGTTCAGGCGCAGGCGACGGGCCTCCAGGCTTTCCGAGGGGCCGTTTTCCGTTTCACCGCCCGCGTCTGCCCTGTCAGAGCCGCCAGTCCCGCGCTTTTCATCCATGGATGCGCCCCCTGACACGCCAGCGACGGCTCGGAAAAAGCCGTCTCGAAGTCGGGCGCAACATAGTTTTAGGTCAGATCATAGTCAAGGCGCGGAGGGAGCTAAGCGCGTGACGTTTTTGTCCATTTTTTTCAAATACTTGAAGGCCGCCTTCCGGGGCTCGCTACGGAAGTATCAGAAAAACTTCCGTACGCGGGCCAGACTCACGCGCATTGCGGCGCGTCCCGTGCGGCCCGGTTCAGGACCAGCCGCCGCCATAGGTGACGTAGAAAACATGCAGCCCGATCTTGCCGACCTTGCGCATTCTCTTGGCCCAGGGCGGGCGCACATAGGTGGCGTGGTAGTGGGTCGAGGAGCCGACTTCGGTGAGCCAGATCTTGCCCGCGGTCGTCGCCAGCGCGATTTCCTCGGCCATGTTCCAGTGCTTGGGCGACCTCACCCGGTCCTTGATGCCGTCGCAGGCAAAGGAAAACTGGCAGCGGTTGCGCCAGTCGTCGTTCTGGTAGACGACGCCGCAGACCGTGTTCGGGTAGGTGGGATTGCGCACCCGGTTGAGAATCACCTGGGCGACGGCGGCCTGGCCCTTGACGGATTCGCCCCGGGCCTCGAAGTAGATGCCGGCGGCGAGGCAGCGCTGTTCGGCTTCCGAAAAGACCGAGGCCGGCAGCGCGGTGCCGGCCCAGCGGTGATCTTCCTCGGTCACCGGCGGAATGAAACGTCCGCGCGGGGTCACCTCGGTCAGCACCGAGCTGAAGGGCGACTGCTTGGCATAGTCCGGCGCGGGCGGCGCATAGGCGGTGGCGAGAATGTCGGGATTGTCGTTGGTCACCAGGCTCGCCAGCATCGCCGGCACCTGCGGCGCGGGCTTCTGCTTGCCCCTGGCGAAGAAGGTGGTGGCGATCTTGAATTCCTTGCCGCGGATATCGGGCTTGAGGAAGGCCATCGCGTTGGTCTGGTCCAGCGCCGGCTGCAGCAGGTTGGACTGCCGCTCGAGCACGGAGCCCGCGGAAAAATCCTTGGGCGGCTGCACGGGGGCCACGGCGATGACCCTGCCCTTCTTCAGGCTGCGGGTCACACGCTCGGCGTCGGGACGCGGATCGGCGGCGCCGATCTTGCCCATGAAGGCGATCTTGTCGCCATTGGGCAGCGTGACGCCCGCGCCCGAGGCAATGGACGAGGTCATGATGGGGTCGGTGAATTCGAGCTCGGCGGCCTGGATCGAGCCCGCCGGCGAGGCGGTCAGTGCGGTTTTCCACCTGCCGTCGGCCCCATCGCTGCCGGCCAGCATGGTGGCCATGTCGGCATGCGAGGTGATGGTGGGGGTCAACACAAAGGCTGCGAGGCCGAGGATCACGGGCGCTGACAGGCGGCTCAACACGGAATGGCCGCTGCCGGGCGAACGACGCTTCTGACGCAAAACAACAACTCCGGAACTCAGGACACGGATACGAGACTGCGTGAGAGAATGGAGGATTAACCTTGATGGAGCGTTAATGAGCGACCCCGAATGTTCGGCCTGATGTCGGCAAGATCTGAGAAACCCCGAAAAGCCCGGGTTGCACCGGCGGAAAAGACGCGTGGGCGCGTCAGCGCCGCGGCGCCTGTATCACTGCTGACCATGTCCGATTTAAGGAATTTTCCGGGCAGACCTCGGCGGCAGGCGTCGTGGCGGCGAGAGGCCGGGCGCGCGCCTTGAGATCAGCCGCTGCGCTTCTTGGGGGCGAGCTTGCCCGAGACCGTGCGGCGGGTGGATTTCTTCGGCATCACCGAGGCCCGCTTGGTCTTGCCGTCCTTGGGCGCATAGGGATTGTCGCCGCTGCGGTAGACCACACGCAGCGGAATGCCCGGCATGTCGAAATCGGCGCGCAGCGAATTGATGAGATACCGGGTGTAGGATTCCGGCACGGCGTCGGGCCGCGTGCAGGAGATCATGAAGCCCGGCGGGCGCGACTTGATCTGCGTCATGTATTTGAGCTTCAGGCGCCGGCCCGACACCGCCGGCGGCGGGTGATGGCCCTGGACATGGTCGAGCCACTTGTTGAGCTTGGCGGTCGAGATGCGCTTGTTCCAGGTCCTGTGGACCATGGCGATGTTTTCCATCAGCCGGTCGAGCCCGTCGCCGGTCTGGCCGGCCACGGTGACGGCACGGATGCCGCGGATCTGCGGCAGCAGCCGGTCGGTCATCTCGCGCAGCTCGGCCAGTTTTTCCTGGCGGTTGTCGATCAGGTCCCACTTGTTGAAGGCGATGACCGGCGCCCTGCCCTCGCGCACGATCAGGTCGGCGATCTGCAGGTCCTGCTTCTCGAAGGGGATGGTCGAATCGAACACCACGACCACGACCTCGGCGAAGCGGATGGCGCGCAGCGCATCGGCGACCGAGAGCTTCTCGAGCTTTTCCTGGACGCGCGCCTTGCGGCGCAGGCCGGCGGTGTCGAACAGCTTGATCTTGCGGCCGCGCCATTCGAAATCGACAGCGATGGAATCGCGGGTGATGCCGGCCTCGGGACCGGTCAGGAGCCGGTCCTGGCCGAGGAACCGGTTGATCAGCGTCGACTTGCCGGCATTGGGACGGCCGACGATGGCGACCCGGAGCGGCTTGGTCTCGTCATAGTCGGGCCCCTCGTCCTCCTCGTCGGGCGTGGAGACGTCGATATCGGTGACGGCCTCGGCCAGCGGCGCGTCCTTGGGCGGGAAACAGCGCTCCTCGCCGAAGGCCGCGACGATGGCGTCGCGCAGGTCGAGCATGCCGCCGCCGTGCTCGGCCGAGATCGGGCAGGGTTCGCCGAGCCCCAGGCGGTAGGCGTCGTACATGCCAGATTCCGCGCCCTTGGATTCGGCCTTGTTGGCGACCAGCACCACCGGCTTGCCGCGTTTTCTCAGGATTTCGGCCAGCAATTCATCGGCCGGGGTCAGCCCGGACTTGGCGTCGATCAGGAACAGCGCGCCGTCGGCCTCGTCCATCGCCATCTCGCTCTGGGCGCGCATGCGGCCTTCCAGCGTGTCGGGTCCCGCCACTTCGAGGCCGGCGGTGTCGATCATGCGGAAGCGCAAGTCGACCAGCTTGGCGTCGCCCGGCCGGCGGTCGCGGGTCACGCCGGGCGTGTCGTCGACCAGCGCCAGCTTGCGGCCGGCCAGACGGTTGAAGAGCGTCGATTTGCCGACATTGGGGCGTCCGACAATGGCGAGGGTGATGGTCATGGAAAGTCCTTGCCCGAAGGCGCCGTCATCGTCCGGGGCGCCGGAGCGGTCAGGATGCGCCGCCCTGGGCGGCGATCATGTCGAGCATGAGGCCGGCGCGCGTCTTGATGCCGTTGGGGGCCTCGCTGTCGGCGGCGATGGCGCCGAACCACTCGGAGGCCTGTTTGAGATCGCCGGCCTTGAAGGCCGCGAGCCCCAGCGCGTCGCGGGCCGAGTGGCGGGCCGGATTGCCGGGGACGGCCAGAACTTCGACTTCCCCCGAGACATCGGCGTAGCTGCCGTTGTCGACCAGCAGATAGGCGGCGCGCAGCCGCGCGGCGTCGCGGATGGCGACGGGCTGGGCGGTATCCTTGCCGATCGCGGAGAAGGCCGCGATCGCCGCGGCCGTATCGCCCTTGTCGGCCAGGACCGTGGCGGCGCGCATGCGCGCCAGCACCGGATAGGAGCCGTAGCCGGTTTTCTCGAGCTCCTGGAATTCGGCGAGCGCCGCATCGGTGTCGCCGGTGCGGGCCTTTTCGAGCGCCGCCAGGAACACGTCGCCGGAGCGGGCGGCGGTGGTTTCCTGCCAGTACTGCCAGCCGCGCAGGCCGGCGGTGAAGACGACGATGCCGATCGCCACGGCGAGGATGACAAAGCGGAACCGCTTCCACAGCGCCTTCATGTAATCCGAGCGCAGGTCGTCATTGACCTCGCGGATGAATGTCGAATTGTCGTCTGCCATGGCGTCACCGGCCGAAGCCGGTCCTCTCGATCTCGTGCCGCAAGCGGCGGCGTGTGGGGCCTTCTAGCCGATTTTGCGGCTTCTGTAAGGGGGTGCGGCGCCAAAAGCGCCAAAGCGCGGCGCCGGCGAAGCTACAGGCCGGCGATCGGCGGCACCCCGATGAGCCACTGGTGCAGGTAGAGCAGGAACAGCACATAGAGCACCAGGCCGCCCACGACGGAGATGATATCCCATTTCACCGGCCCCGCCACCGGATTGCTGGTGATGCCGGCGCGCAGCCGCTTCTTTTCCGAAATCCGGTCGACGACGGCCCAGGCCAGGAAGGCGCCGAACAGGACGATCGACGCCAGATCGCCATTGACCAGGAGATGGGCCAGCGCCCAGATCTTGACGGCAAGCAGTTGCGGATGCTTGACGGCGGCCTTGATGCGGCCCGCCGGCACCTGGGAGGCGACCAGCAGGATCATGACCGGCACCATCAGCAGCGCCACGACATGGCTCATCCAGGCGGGCGCCGCCCAGAACACCACCGGATCCTGCCGGGCTATGCCGTAGCCCCAGACGAGGATCACGAAGCCTATGATCGCCAGCACGGAATAAATCCCCTTCCAGGCGTTCAGTCCGCGCGCATCGATCTGCGCCTGCCTGAAGCCGGGCGCAGCGATCCGGACAGAGTGTATGCCCAGAAACAGCACAAGTCCGAGTATCAGCCAGATCATTGTTCATCTCCTATGTGGCGTCCGGGCAGCCCCGTCCGCGTGTGGCGGCGACCATAGCCCGGACCACTCCCCATGAGAAGCCGCCCGCGCCCGGATTTGTCCTGCCGCGGGTCGGGCAACGTCGGCGGGATGTCCACGACTGCGCGGGGCGGAGGGTCCGGCCGCGCGCGGGATCTCCGGGACGCACCGGCGCCGGCCGACCCGCCGTTTCACATCCCTGCCGCATTTGCCCTTCACGACGTCGGGACACTGTTTTCTGTCAAGCGTCGCATCGGATTGCCCATGATCGCCCCCGCGAAATCCCCTGCCCCGCCGCGTGGCGCGGCGCCGACCCGAGGCCTCGCCGCGGCTCTCCTCGCCGCGGCGCTGCTCGCCGGTCCCGCCTCCACCGGGGCACAGGCCGGGGAGCGGCCCAGGCAGATGGTGCTGATCTCCTTCGACGGCGCCCATGACAATGCACTGTGGGAACGCAGCCTGAAGCTCGGCGAGGCGACCGGGGCGCGGTTCACCTATTTCCTGTCCTGCACTTTTCTGATGAACCGGGACGACCGTCGCGGCTATCAGGCCCCGGGCCAGTCCGCGGGCCGCTCCAATGTCGGCTTCGCGCCCGACAGCGCCGACGTGCTGACCCGGCTCGGCCATGTCTGGGCCGCCTACCAGACCGGGCACGAGATCGGCAGCCATGGCTGCGGCCATTTCGACGGCAAGGGTTGGAGCAAATCCGACTGGCTCAAGGAGTTCGGCCAGTTCGACGGGGCGCTGAAAACTGCCTGGAGCCGCAATGGCGGATCGGAACCCGCCGGTTGGGCGGGGTTTGCGACATCGGCGGTGAAGGGGTTTCGCGCGCCCTATCTGTCGGGGGGCGACGGGCTCTATGCGGCGCTTGCCGCCCATGGCCTGAGCTATGACGCCAGCGCCGTATCGCAGGGACCGGTCATGCCCGATGTCTCGAAGACCGTCGCGCGATTCGCCCTGCCGCTGATCCCGGAAGGGCCCAAGGGCCGGCGGATCATCGCCATGGACTACAATCTGTTCGTCCGGCATTCCGCCGCGTTCGAGACCCCATCGAAATCGGAGGAGTTCGCGGAGCGGACGCTTGCGGCGTTCCGCGCGGCCTTCGAGGCGGAGTATTCGGGCAAGCGGCGGCCGCTGCAGCTCGGCTTTCACTTCGTCGAGATGAACGGCGGCGCCTACTGGACCGCGCTCGAGCGCTTCGCCATCGAGACCTGCGTCCGTCCCGATGTCGACTGCGTGACCTATCAGGAGGCGCTGCGCCGGCTCGAGCGCAGCGACGGATCGGCGAGCTAGATCAGAGCCCGGACGCCGGACCGGTCAGCGTTTCGGATCCTCGATCGTCTGAATCTGATCGGGTCCGCCCGCGCCGGGCGACGGATCGGCAACGGGCTGCGCGAAACCGCCCTGGCTCGCCAGATAGTTCCGTTCGATCTCATCCAGTTCCTGGCCGCGGAACACGGCTTCGAAAGCCTGCAGACGCTTGAAGATCGAGATCAGCTCGACGATGGTCGTCCAGGAACTGATCAGGAACTGGAACGAGTTTGAGACCTGGCCGAAGGCAGTCAGGATCTGCTGCCAGATGCCAAGAGTGATCTTGCCCGCGACGATGGTCGGCACCAGGAGAACGTCGACATAGATGTTGTCCGCCTGGAAATAGAAGCCGCGGGCGATGTTGAAATACATGTAGTGGAAGTAGAGCCGGAAATAGTTCTTCCGGACATTTTCGAACAGCTCGGCCACGGTGGGCGGCTGGGCGCGGTCCGGATCGTCCTCGCCATAGACCAGTTCCTTGCGGTAGGCGGCCTCGACGCGCTGGTTCCTGAACTCGAGACCCGGCAGCTTGATGCCGACGATGGCCAGCAAGCCGGTTCCGAAAGCCGCCCAGAAGATCAGCGCGGTGAACAGCGCATGCGGGATCTCGCCGACCAGCGGCAGTTCGGTGACGTATTGCGACAGACCCCACAAGACCGGCAGAAACGCTACCAGCGTCATCACCGCATTAACGAAGGCCACGCCCAGGCCCTCCATGATCGAGGCGAAGCGCATGGTGTCTTCCTGCACGCGCTGGGAGGCGCCCTCGATGTGGCGGACCAGCGGCCAGCGCTGCATGTAGAAATCGTTCATCGCGGTGCGCCAGCGGAAGATATAGTGGCTGACGAAAAAGCGGGTGACGACAAAGATGACCATGGAGATCAGGGCTATCTGGGCGAAGATGAGCAACAGGCCGTAAAGGTCCGCCGAGGTCACCGTGCCGTCGCCGGTCAGCGCCTGCTGGAACTGGTCGAAGAACGGCCGCCGCCAGTTGTTGATCGCCACCGAGACCTGGACGCCGTAATAGGTGGTGAAGAGGATGAAGGCCGAGCCCGGCATCGACCACCATTGCCATTTGTGCGGCGAATAGATGAACCAGAACGCCATGAACACGCCCGACCAGATGAAGTAGAAGAGATAGAACCACAGGAAGGACGGCGTGTAGAAATATCGCAGCCCGACGATCGGCTCGCCTTCCGGCTCGGGCAGGTCGAAGCCCAGCGCCGCGCCGATGCTGTCGCCGACCGTGTACCAGATCAGGATGCCCAATGCCGCCCAGATCAGAACTGAGGGGAAGAAGAGCTTCGGTCTGGGGAAAAATGATTCAAACACGGGGCGCGGATCCTGGAAATCGTCCCGCAGCGCGGGACCTGTTTCGTCGTGAGTCGCACGAATACCTAGGACACTGCGGCGAATACGGCAATCCGGGCCATAAGCGGTTCACGCCATCGTGCTGATGCAAGAGAGGGCATGACCGGTCCTGTGAACCGCGGCCACAGGTGTGGACTGCGCCCGTTGTGGTCAGGAGGATCTTCGATGGTCCCGTATTCCGGTCGAGGCAGGTCGGCCCGGATGATGTGCGGGGTTTCGCGCGCGTCACCGAATCTTGATTGGAAAATCGGTCGCGAGCGCCTATTTGTGCATTGCAGCATTCACGAAAGGATATTGCCATGAAAACCATTATCATCACCGGATCGACCAGCGGCATCGGCCTCGGAATCGCCGAGAGCTTTGCGCTTGCCGGAGACAATGTCGTTCTCAACGGCCTGGGCAAGGCCGACGAGATCGAGGCGACCCGGGCGCGCCTGGCGGCGCTGGGCGCGGGCGAAGTGATCTATCACGGCGCCAACATGCTCAAGCCCGACGAGATCGCCGACATGGTGGAGACCACCCGGACCCGGTTCGGCGGCGTGGACGTCATCGTTCCCAATGCGGGCATCCAGCATGTCGAGAAGATCGAGGATTTTCCACCGGAGAAATGGGATGCGATCATCGCCATCAACCTGAGCTCGGCCTTTCACCTGATCCGCGCGGCGATGCCGATCATGAAAGACCGGAAATTCGGCCGGATCATCGCCATCGCCTCGGCCCACGGGCTGATCGCCTCGCCCTACAAGAGCGCCTATGTGGCCGCCAAGCACGGCATCCTGGGCCTGATCAAGACCGTGGCGCTGGAAGGCGCAGAGTTCGGCGTCACCGCCAACGCCATCTGCCCCGGCTATGTCGAGACGCCGCTGGTTGCGGGTCAGATAGCCGACACCGCCAAGGCGCGCAACATGAGCGAGGAACAGGTGATCAACGAGGTGATCCTCAAGGCGCAGCCGACCAAGCAGTTCGTCCAGGTGGGGCAGATCGCGTCGCTGGCCATGTATCTCGCATCCGACCAGGCGGCGCAGATCACCGGCGCGGCGCTGTCGATCGACGGCGGCTGGACCGCGCAATGACCGCGAAAGCCAACAAGCCGACCGCAAGCGCGGGCAATGGCGGCGTGCGCACGATCAATCTGGCGCTGCAGGGCGGCGGCGCGCACGGCGCTTTCACCTGGGGCGTGATCGACAGGTTGCTCGACGAGCCCGACATCGAGTTCGAAGGCCTGTCGGGCACCAGCGCCGGCGCCGTCAACGCGGTGGTGCTGGCGCATGGGCTGATGGAAGGCGGACGGCTGGGCGGACAGGCGGCGCTCGAGGATTTCTGGCGCCGGTCAAGCCGGGCCGGCTCGGTCTGGTCGCCGGTCAACATGGTCCCGCAAGGCGCCATTCCCGGATTGGACATGCTGACGGCCGCGACCTATGCCGCGTTCGACACCATGACCCGCACCTTCTCCCCCTATGAATTCAATCCCTACAACATCAATCCGTTGCGCGACCTGCTGGCGGAAAGCGTGGATTTCGACGCGCTGCGCGACCGGTGCGAGACCAAGCTGTTCCTCAGCGCCACCAATGTGCGCAGCGGCCGGGTGCGGGTGTTCGAAACGCGGGAAGTCACTGTCGACGTGGTGATGGCCTCGGCCTGCCTGCCTTTCCTGTTCAAGGCGGTCGAGATCGAGGGCGAGCACTACTGGGACGGCGGTTACATGGGCAATCCGGTGCTGTTTCCGTTCTTCTACAATTGCCACAGCCGCGATGTGATGATCGTGCACATCAACCCGATGGAGCGCGACGACGTGCCCATGACCGCGCCCGACATCCTCAACCGGATCAACGAGATCTCGTTCAACTCATCCCTGCTCGACGAGTTGCGGGCGATCAACTTCGTCTCCCGCCTGATCGATCAGCAATGGCTCAAGGACGAGTACAAGGACCGGCTCAGGCACATCCTGGTGCATTCGGTGCGGGCGGACGACGCCATGGCGGACCTGCCGGTCTCCTCGAAATTCGATGTGAGCTGGCCGTTCCTGTCGAGGCTGCGCGACCTCGGCCGCGAGGTCGCCGACCGCTGGCTCGAAACCAACCGCGACCAGATCGGCAAGGCCTCGACGGTCGACCTCGCGGGCCAGTATCTCGGGCTTCCCGGTCCACGCCAGGCGGACGGCTCGCAACAGCGCGATTGACCGGATTTGCCTGAAACTGCTGAAAGCGGCCAACGCTCTTTCGCAACGCCGCGCCGTGGGTTAGGTTTTGTCCAAATGGTTTAAAAATCAAGAGGCCCCATGGCGCAGACGCACCGCACGCACATCCGTTTCCTGCTCAACGACCGGACGGTCGAGCTCTCCGGCTTCGCCCCGGACCTGACGCTGCTCGACTGGCTCAGGCTCGACCGCCGGCTGACCGGAACCAAGGAAGGATGCGCCGAGGGCGATTGCGGCGCCTGCACGGTGCTGGTGGGCCGCATGGACAATGGCGTGCTGACCTACGAAACGGTCAATGCCTGCATCCGCTTCGTGGGCTCGCTCGACGCCACCCATGTGGTCACGGTGGAGCACCTGAACCGACCCGACGGGGCGCTGAGCGCGGTGCAGCAGGCGATGGTGGACCTTCACGGCTCGCAATGCGGCTTCTGCACGCCGGGCATCGTCGCCTCGCTGCACGCGCTGTGGCTTGCCGACCCGGAGCCGACCGAGGCCGATATCGAACGGCAGTTGCAGGGCAATCTCTGCCGCTGCACCGGCTACGAACCGATCGTCAAGGCGGCGCTCGCGGCCGCCAGGACCATTCCCTCGGAAGACAACGACCGGCTGGTCAGGGCCTATGCGGAGACGGTCGAGACCCTGACGGCGCTCGCCGACGGGGCACGGGTGACGATCGACAGCGAGCGGGGAACGACCTATCTGCCCGCCGACGTGGACGACCTGGCGGAACTTTACGAAGCCCATCCCGGGGCCACCATCGTCGCCGGGTCCACCGATGTCGGGCTGTGGGTGACCAAGCATATGCGCGACATCGCGCCGGTGATCCTGATCGGCCATCTCGACGGGCTCAAGGAGATCGGGCTCGACGAAGACGGTCTCACACTCGGCGCCGGCGTGTCCTACACCGCCGCGCGCGGCGCGCTGGTCTCGGCCTTCCCGCAGATGGCGGAGCTGTGGGACCGGATCGGCGGCGAGCAGGTGCGCAACATGGGCACCATCGGCGGCAACATCGCCAACGGCTCGCCGATCGGCGACACGCCGCCGCCGCTGATCGCGCTCGACGCCACGGTGACGCTGCGCAAGGGCTCAAGCCGCCGCACGCTGCCGCTCGAAGCCTTCTTCCTCGACTACGGCAAGCAGGACCGGCAAAAGGGCGAGTTCGTCGAGAGCGTGTTCGTTCCGGCGCTCGACGAGGAGGCGTTCTTCGCCGTCTACAAGATTTCCAAGCGCCGCGACGAGGACATTTCGGCGCTGTGCGCGGCGTTTCGCGTGACGCTCGACGGCGAAGGCCTGGTGGCCTCGGCGCGGATCGCCTTCGGCGGCATGGCCGGCACGCCGAAACGGGCCAGGGCCGCGGAAGCGGCCCTGCTCGGCCGGGCCTGGACCTGGGACACGATCCAACAGGCGCGGCAGCAGCTCGCCAGCGACTACCAGCCGCTGTCGGACTGGCGGGCGAGCGCCGAATACCGGATGCTGACGGCGCAGAACCTCTTGATCCGGTTCTTCCTAGAAACCTGCGGCGCCCCGGCCCGCATCGAGCGCCGCCCGGCGCTGGCCGAGGCTTGACGATGACGCACCACAAACCCCGCAGCAAGACCGAGATCCGCGGCGGCGCGCATGCGACGCGCCAGCATGATTCCGCCCACAAGCACGTGACCGGCAGCGCCGACTACATCGACGACATGGCCGAGCCCGCAGGCATCCTGCACGGCTATCTCGGCCTCTCGGACCGGGCGCACGCCCGGATCGTCTCGCTCGATCTCGACGCGGTTCGCGCCTCCGACGGCGTGGTGGCGGTGCTGACAGGTGCTGACGTGCCGGGTAGCAACGACATCTCGCCCACCGGACGCAATGACGAGCCGGTGCTGGCCGAGAACGAGGTTCTGTTTCACGGCCAGCCGGTGTTCGCGGTCATCGCCGAGACCCGCGAGAAGGCCCGTCGCGCCGCCAAGAAGGCGGTGTTCACCTATGAGGACCTGCCGCATGTCACCGATGTGCGCGCGGCGGTCGACGCCGACTACCCCTATGTCACCGATCCGCTGAAGCTCGAGCGCGGCGATGTCGAGGCCGGGCTTGCCGCGGCGCCGCTCAGGCTCAAGGGCGACATGCGCATCGGCGGGCAGGATCATTTCTATCTCGAGGGCCATATCGCCATGGCCATTCCCGGCGAGGACGACGAGGTCACCGTATGGTCCTCGACCCAGCATCCGAGCGAGGTGCAGCACATGGTGGCGCATGCGCTGGGCACCGTGTCGAACGCGGTCACGGTGCAGGTGCGGCGCATGGGCGGCGGCTTCGGCGGCAAGGAAACGCAGAGCAACCAGTTCGCAGCCATCGCCGCCATCGCCGCCAAGAAATTGAACCGGGCCGTCAAGATCAGGCCCGACCGCGACGACGACATGATCATCACCGGCAAGCGGCACGATTTCGTCGTCGACTACGACGTGGGCTATGACGAGGCCGGGGTGATCCACGCGCTCGACGCGAGTTTCGCGGCGCGCTGCGGTTTCTCCTCCGACCTCTCGGGTCCGGTGACCGACCGGGCGCTGTTTCACGCCGACAACTGCTATTTCTACCAGGATGTGCGGCTCCGGTCGAAACCGATGATGACCAACACGGTCTCCAACACCGCCTTCCGCGGCTTCGGCGGGCCGCAGGGCATGCTCGGCGGCGAGCGGGTGATCGAGGAAGTGGCCTATGCGCTGGGGCGCGATCCGCTGGAGATCCGCAAGGCCAATTTCTATGGCGGGCAGGGACGCGACATCACGCCCTACCACCAGAAGGTCGAGGACAACATCATCGCCCGGATCGTCGAGGATCTCGAAGTCTCGACGGACTACCAGGCGCGCCGCGCCGAGATCATCGATTTCAACGCGGGGAGCCCGGTGGTGCGCCGCGGCATCGCGCTGACGCCGGTCAAGTTCGGCATCTCCTTCACCGCGACCTGGTACAACCAGGCGGGCGCGCTGGTGCATGTCTACCAGGACGGCTCGATCCATCTCAATCATGGCGGCACGGAGATGGGCCAGGGGCTCAACACCAAGGTGGCGCAGGTGCTGGCCGAGGAATTCCAGGTCGACCTCGACACGATCCGCATCACCGCCACCACCACCGGCAAGGTGCCCAACACCTCCGCCACTGCCGCCTCGTCGGGCACCGACCTCAACGGCATGGCGGCGGCCAATGCGGCGCAGCAGATCAAGGCGCGGCTGATCGGCTTCGCGTCGGAGAAATTCTCCGTGCCGCCGGAACAGGTGGAGTTCATCCCCAACCATGTGCGCATCGGCAACGAGCTGCTGGCGTTCGGGGATTTCATCAAGATGGCCTACCAGGCGCGGATCCAGCTTTCGGCGGCGGGCTTCTACAAGACGCCGGACATCCACTGGGACCGCGCAAAGGGCATGGGCCGGCCCTTCTACTACTTCGCCTATGGCGCGGCCGTTTCCGAAGTGTCGATCGACACGCTGACCGGGGAGTACCAGGTCGACCGGGTGGATGTGCTGCACGACGCTGGCCGCTCGCTCAACCCGGCGCTCGACATCGGCCAGATCGAAGGCGCCTTCGTGCAGGGCATGGGGTGGCTGACGACCGAGGAATTGTGGTGGGACGACAAGGGGCGGCTCAGGACCCATGCGCCCTCGACCTACAAGATCCCGCTCGCCTCGGACCGGCCGCCGGTCTTCAATGTCCGGCTTGCCGACTGGTCGGAAAACCGCGAGCCGACGATCCGCCGCTCGAAAGCGGTGGGCGAACCGCCCTTCATGCTGCCGATCTCGGTGCTCGAGGCGCTCGGCATGGCGGTGGCCTCGATCGCCGATTACCAGATCTCGCCCAGGCTCGATGCGCCGGCGACGCCGGAACGGGTGCTGATGGCGGTGGAGCGGCTGAAGGCGCTGGCGGCCGGGGACGGAGCCGAGGGCTGATGCCTCGCCTCGCCGCCTACCAGGATTTTGCGGACGCGACCGGGCCCGCCGGTTTCGTGCTGGTCCGGGTGGTCGAAGCCAAGGGCTCGACGCCGCGCGACGCGGATGCCTGGATGCTGGTGTCCGGCTCCGGCGGCTTCGGCACGATCGGCGGCGGCCGGCTGGAACTCGAGGCCATCGACCAGGCGCGCGCCGTGCTGGCGGGCGCGGAGGCCGCGCCGCTGGCGCTGCCGCTGGGGCCGGCCATCGGCCAGTGCTGCGGCGGGCATGTGACGCTGTCCTTCGAGATCATCCCCCCTGCCCGCCTCGGTGAGATCCGCGCCATGGTCGAGGCCGAGGACGCTGCCGATCCCGAGGTCTGGCTGTTCGGCGGCGGCCATGTCGGCCGCGCCCTGGCGTCAGCGCTGCTGCTGCTGCCGGTCAAGGTGCATGTGGCCGAGACGCGGGCGGACGAGCTGGCGCTGACGCCGCAAGGCGCCACACGGCATCTCACCGCCCTGCCCGAAAGCCTGGTCGAAACCATCGCCCCCGGCGGCGCCGTCATCGTGCTCACCCATGACCATGCGCTCGACTTCCTGATCGTCTCGGCGGCGCTCGCGCGCGACGACCTCGCCCAGGTGGGCATGATCGGCTCGGACACCAAGCGCATGACTTTCGAGCACCAGTATGTGCGCGAAGGCGGCGACAAGGCGCGGCTCGCCCGCCTCACCTGCCCGATCGGCCGCAAGCTCGCCGACAAGCGCCCGGAGGTGATCGCGGCCACCGTCGCGGCCGACATCATCGCCGCCCTGGCGGAGTGGCGCGAGGCGAGCCGTCAGGACGCGTCCTGAAGCACCAGCTCGGACGCCCGCCATCCGGTGGCGATGGCCGCGGCGTTGGTGTTGCCGGTGACGATGTTGGGGAAGATCGAGCAGTCGACCACCCGCAGGCCCGAAATCCCGTGAACGCGCAGGCGTGAATCCACGACAGATGTGGCCGGATCCGGCCCCATGCGGCAGGTGGCGACGGGATGATAGACGGTGCCCGAGCGGCGGCGGATGTCGTCGATCATCGCCGCGTCATCGGTGACATCGGGTCCGGGCAGCAATTCGGCCTCGATGCAATCGGCGAGCGGCCTGGCCTGCGCCATCTGGCGCACGAAGCGGCCCGCCTCCAGCATCTCGGCGACATCATCCTCGTGCGAGAGCGCATTGGGCGTGATCCTGGGCGCGGCCAGCGGATCGGCGGAGCGGATCATGATCTCGCCGCGGCTTTTGGGCCGGCAGTTCGACCAGCCGATGGAAAAGCCGGGCCAGGGATCGGGGCTCAGGATCGGGCGTTCGCCGGGCCGCGGGATCACGGTGGAAAAGGCCTGGAAATAGAGCTGGATGTTGGGGCGGGCTCGATCGGGCGTGGTGCGGATGAAGCCGCCGGCCTGGTTGAGGCTCACCGACAAGGGACCATCGCGCAGCAGCAGGTAGCGCAGGCCGGCGGTGAGCTTGCCCCACCAGGGGCCGAGCTGCTGGTTCAGCGTCGGGTAATTGGCCCGGTAGGTGTAGTTGATGCCGATATGGTCCTCGAGATTGCGGCCGACATGGGCATTGTCAACACGCACCCCGATCCCGAGGCCCTTGAGATGATCGGCCGGGCCGATGCCCGAAAGCTGCAGCAATTGCGGCGAATTGACCGAGCCGCCGCTCAGGATCACCTCGCGCCCGGCCTTCACACTCACCGTCCTGCCGCCCCTTGAGTAGGTGACGCCGGTGACTCGGGTTCCCTCGAAGGTGAGGCCGGTGACATGGGCGTTTGTGACGATCCTGACATTGGGCCGCTTCATCGCCGGGCGCAGGAAGGCGCGGGCCGCCGACAGCCGCCTGCCCTTGTGGATGGTGAACTCGAACTGGCCGACGCCTTCCTGGTCGGCGCCGTTGAAATCGGGGTTGATCGTCAGGCCGATGGCCTCGGCCGACTGGAACCATTTGCGGGTCAGCTCGTGGGTGGTCCTGTCGGGGACGAACAGGTTGAGCGGGCCCTTGCGGCCCCGCAGCGCCTCGTCGCCCACCACCGCGCATTCGACGTCGCGGAAGGCCTTGAACATCTCGTCGGCGCCCCAGCCGGGATTGCCGGCGTCGCGCCAGTCGTCGAAATCGGCGCGCGCGCCGCGCACCCAGACCATGGCGTTGATCGAGGAGGAGCCGCCCAGCACCCGGCCGCGCGGCCAGTGGTCGACATTGCCGGCAAGCCCCGGATCGGGCTCGGCGCGGTACATCCAGTTGACCTTCGGATCGAAGAAGGTCTTGCCGTAGCCGAGCGGCATCTGCACGAAGAAGCGCCGGTCGTCGCCGCCGGCTTCCAGCACCAGCACCCTGTGCCGGCCGGACGCCGACAGGCGCTCGGCCATGACGCAGCCCGACGAGCCGGCGCCGATGATGATGAAGTCCGGATTGTCCATGGAAGGCTCACTGCGCGGGCGGATTGACGACAAAACCGTTGTCACATTTGCGGGCGGCGATCAACGGATTTGCAGCGCCCGCCACTGCTCCGGCTGCGACATCGGTGACGGGTCCCGCCCCCGGTCCTACACGCGGAATTGATCGGGCATCGCAACCGGTTCGGGTCGGGCCTCTTGATTGATGAGCATGCTCATTATATATCGCGCTTATGAAAACGCCCCCCATCGACCAATTCGGCCTGCTTCTGCACGACGCCGCCCGGCTGCTGCGCAAGCGGTTTGACGCGCGCGGCGAGGAGCACGGGCTGTCTTCGGCGCAGTGGCGGCTGCTGGTGAAGGTCGTGCGCGAGCAGAAGACCACCCAGGCCCGCCTTGCCGAACTCATGGAAATCGAGCCGATCAGCGTTTCGCGGCTGATCGACCGGATGGAGCAGGCCGGCTGGGTCGAGCGCCGTCCGCACGAGACCGACCGCCGGGTCAAGCTGGTGGCGCCCACGGAGAAGAGCCTTGCGGCCTATTCCTCGATCAAGGCGGCGGCCGGGGATGTCTACAGCGAAGCGATGGCAGGCCTCGACGACTCCCAGAAGCAGGCGCTGGTCTCAGCGCTTGCCCGGGTGGTCGAGAACCTGTCCTCCGACGAACCCAGCTCCCTCTGCCCCGACCTCAAGATTCAGGCCTGACCATGAACGCCCCCGTCAAACCCGTTTCAGCCAACTCCCTTTCCACCGGCCGGACCGATCCGCAGGCCGCGCCGGAAAAGACACGCTCGCGCTTTCGCCGCAACCTGCTGATGGCCCTGGTGCCCGCCCTGCTGGTCGGCGCCGGCGCCTATGTCTGGATCCATGGCGGCCGCTTCGAGGAGACCGAGAACGCCAATCTCAGGCTGTCGCGGATCACCATCGCCAGCGAGATCGCCGGCCGGGTGGTGAGCGTCAATGTGAGCGAGAACGTGCCCGTCAAGCAGGGCGACGTGCTGTTCCAGGTCGACCCGGAACCGCTGCAGATCGCGCTCAACCAGGCCAATGCCGCGGTGGAAAGCGCCCGGCTCAACGTCATCCAGCTCCGGGCCGCCTACACGCAGGCGGTGACCCAGGAACGGATCGCCGCGGACGACGCCAAGTATTTCGACGACAATCTCGCCCGCCAGACCTCGCTCGCCGCCAAGGGCGTGGCAACGGCATCGTCGCTCGACGACGCGCGGCACACGGCGCAGAAGGCCAACCAGGACCTGATCGCCGCCACCCAGTCGGTGTCGACCGCCAAGGCGGCGCTCGCCAACAGCCTGGACGGCGACATCGATGCCCACCCGATGGTCGCGGCCGCGATCGCCGCCCGCGACAAGGCCGCCTACAATCTCGCCGCGGCGACCGTGCGCGCGCCAGCGGACGGCCTGGTCTACCAGGCCTCGTCCTTCCGTCCGGGCGAATATGTCTCGCCCGGCGCCTCGCTGTTCTCCATCGTCGAGACGACCGATCCCTGGATCGACGCCAATTTCAAGGAACCGCAGCTCGCCCACATGCAGCCCGACCAGTCGGCCGAAGTGGTGTTCGACGTCTATCCCGACCGCACCTTCAGGGCGACGGTGGATTCGATCGGCGCCGGCACCGGCGCGGAGTTCTCGCTCCTGCCGGCGCAGAACGCCACCGGCAACTGGGTCAAGGTGACCCAGCGGATTCCGGTCCGCCTCAAGCTCGTGGATCCCGAGGCCAAGATCCTGGCGCGATCGGGGCTCAGCGCCACGGTGACCGTGGACACCGAGGCAAGCCGCAGCTTCGGCGATTTCTTCAGCAGCGCCAAGGCCGCGGAATAATCCTCCGCCCGGAAGGCAAGATCCATGAGCACGACCCTAGAGCCCGGGCATACGGTGCCGCACCGGGGGCTGATCACGATGTCGATCATGCTCGCCACCATCATGCAGGTGCTGGACACGACGATCGCCAATGTGGCGCTGCCGTCGATGACCGGCGATCTCGACGCCTCGCAGGACACCATCACCTGGGTGCTGACCTCCTACATCGTCGCCGCCGCGATCATGACGCCGGTGACGGGGTGGCTCGCCGACCGGGTCGGCCGGCGCGAGCTGTTCCTGATCACCATCGTCGGCTTCACCGTCACCTCGATGGCCTGCGGCATGGCGCCGAGCCTCGAAACCATGGTGGCGTTCCGGCTGCTGCAGGGCGTGTTCGGCGCGGCGATCGTGCCGCTGTCGCAGACCTTCCTGCTCGACATCAACCCCAAGGAACGGCACGGACAGGCCATGGCGATCTGGGGCGCGGGCATCATGGTCGGCCCGATCATCGGCCCGACGCTCGGCGGCTGGCTCACCGAGACGCTGAACTGGCGCTGGGTGTTCTTCATCAACCTGCCGGTCGGCATCATCGCCTTCATGGGCTGCGCTGCCTACCTGCCGGAAGTGGCCAGGCGCGTGCGCCGGTTCGATTTCTTCGGCTTCGCCATGCTCTCGCTCGGCGTCGGCGCGCTGCAGCTCATGCTCGACCGCGGCGGCGAGGTCGACTGGTTCTCGTCCTGGGAAATCTGGATCGAGCTTGCCCTGGCGATCACCGGCCTGTGGGTCTTCATCGTGCATGTGGCGACCGACCGGGAGCCCTTCGTCGATCCGAAGATCTTCGCCGACCGCAATTTCGTCACCGGCCTGGTGCTGATCTTCGTCGTCGGTATCGTGCTTCTGGCGAGCCTTGCGCTGCTGCCGCCGATGCTGTCGCATGTGTTCGGCTACTCGACCATCACCACCGGGCTGGTGATGGCGCCGCGCGGCGTGGGCACCATGATCTCGATGATCCTCGTGGGGCGGCTGGTGCGCATGGTCGACGCGCGCTACCTGGTGATCACCGGGCTGAGCCTGACCGCGCTGTCGCTCTATATGATGACCGGCTTCTCGCCGCAGATGGACAGCGGCCCGGTGATCTGGACCGGCGTCATCCAGGGATTGGGGCTGGGGCTGGTGTTCGTGCCGCTGTCGACGGTGGCCTTCGCCACGCTCGACGTGCGCTTCCGCACCGACGCCGCGAGCCTGTTCTCGCTGGTGCGCAATATCGGCTCGTCCATCGGCATTTCGGTGGTGACCCTGTTCCTGACCCGCTACACGCAGATCAACCACCAGGAGCTCAGCGTGTTCATCAACCCGTTCAATCCGGTGCTGCAGGAGATCATGCCCGGCTTCGCCACCAATCCGGCAAGCCTGCAGGTGCTCGACGGGCTGGTCAACCAGCAGGCGCTGATGATTTCCTACAACAACGATTTCAAGCTGATGATGATGGTGACGCTGCTGGCGATCCCGCTGGCGCTGATGCTGCGCAAGCCGCGGCACGCCGCACCGGCCGGCGCCCCCCCGGCCGCGCACATGGATTGACGCGCGGCGGCCGGGCCGGTCCGGGTGCCTGCAGGAGACAAATCAACGCGCGGCGGTGGCCGGGCCGCGGATTGTGTGAGAATAGACGAAACATGATTCCATTATCAGGAATCGCCATCAACTGATTCATTGCGGCCGGAGCCAAACCAGGCTTTCCATTCGGATCGGCATTGCGCATCATGCGCCGCAACAAGAACGGGCACCAAAACGCGAGGGGCGCCGATGTATGATTATCCGCTGCTGTGGGAATGGCTCAGCTTCGCCACGCGCTGGCTGCATGTGATCACGGCGATCGCCTGGATCGGGTCCTCGTTCTATTTCATCGCGCTCGACCTGGGCCTGGTGCAGCGGCCGGGCCTGCCCGAGGGCGCCCATGGCGAGGAATGGCAAGTGCATGGCGGCGGCTTCTACCACATCCAGAAATACCTGGTGGCGCCGCCGAACCTGCCCGAGCACCTGACCTGGTTCAAATGGGAGAGCTACGCCACGTGGCTGTCGGGCGTGGCGCTC
Source organism: Hoeflea sp. BAL378 (assembly GCF_000759435.1). Lineage (GTDB taxonomy): Bacteria > Pseudomonadota > Alphaproteobacteria > Rhizobiales > Rhizobiaceae > Hoeflea. The sequence continues at coordinate 96,437 of NZ_JRJG01000006.1, read as the reverse complement.
CTGTGCGTGGTCTATTATGCCGGGGCGGAACTCTATCTGATCGACGTCAACGTGCTTGATGTCACGGCGCCGGTGGCGATCGGCATCTCGCTCGCCTCGATCGTCGCCGGCTGGATCATCTACGATCAGTTGTGCAAGTCGCCGGTAGGCGCCAGCACCACCGGGCTGATGCTGGTGCTGTTTGGCGTGCTGGTGGCGATGGCCTGGGGCTACACGCAGGTGTTCACCGGGCGGGCGGCGCTCCTGCATCTCGGCGCCTTCACCGCCACCATCATGACCGCCAATGTGGCGATGATCATCATCCCCAACCAGAAGATCGTCGTGGCCGACCTCAAGGCCGGGCGCACCCCGGACCCGAAATACGGCCGCATCGCCAAGCAGCGCTCGCTGCACAACAACTACCTCACCCTGCCGGTGATCTTCCTGATGCTGTCCAACCACTATCCGCTGGCGTTCGGCACCGAGTGGAACTGGCTGATCGCGGCGCTGGTGTTCCTGATGGGCGTGACCATCCGCCACTGGTTCAACACCGTGCATGCCCGCAAGGGCCGGCCGCACTGGACCTGGGCCGCAACCGTCGCGCTGTTTGCCGTCATCATCTGGCTGTCGAGCCTGCCGCGGTCTGGAGAGACGATGGAAGAGGCGGCCCTGGCGCCGGTGCACGAGCGCTTCGCCACCAACACGCATTTCGAGGCCGTCACCGAGACCGTGATGGGCCGCTGCTCGATGTGCCATGCGGCGGAGCCGTTCTGGGACGGGATCGCGCGCGCGCCCAAGAACGTGAGGCTCGAGACCCCGGCCGACATCGCCCGGCATGCGCGCGACATCTACCTCCAGGCCGGGCGCAGCCACGCCATGCCGCCGGGCAACGTCACTCTCGTCGAACCGCAGGAGCGGGCGCTGATCGTGGCCTGGTACGAATCGGCGATCTCTGGCGAGGCCGGCCAATGACCGCACGACTTCTGCGCGGCCGGGTGCTCAGTTTCAGGTCGCGGCCCGGGGCGCGCGACGACCATGGGAGCTACCTGTTCGAGGACAACGGCGCGGTGCTGATCGAGAACGGCAAGATCTCGGCCTGCGGCGCCTATGACGAGGTCCGGCTCGCTTCGCCGTTGGGCGTCGAGGTGATCGATCACCGGCCGCTGCTGCTTATGGCCGGGTTCATCGATCCGCACATCCATTTCCCGCAGATGCAGGTGACGGCGAGCTATGCCGCGAACCTGCTCGAATGGCTTGGCACCTACACCTTCGTCGAGGAGCAGAAATTCGCCGACGCGGACCACGCCGCGCGGTTCGCGAAGCTGTTCTTCGACGAATTGCTGCGCCACGGCACGACCACGGCGGCGGCCTATTGCTCGGTGCACCGGGGCTCGGCGGACGCCTTCTTTGCCGAAGCGACGCGCCGCAACCTGCTGATGGTCGGCGGCAAGGTGATGATGGACCGCAACGCGCCGGAGGCGCTCACCGACACCGCGCAATCGGGCTATGACGACACCAGGGCGGTGATCAAGGCCTGGCACGGCAAGGGCCGCAACCACGTGGCGATCACGCCGCGCTTCGCCATCACCTCGAGCCCCGCGCAACTGGAGGCGGCGGGAACGCTCGCGCGCGAGCATCCGGACCTGCTGATCCAGACGCATCTGTCGGAAAACAACGCCGAGATCGCCTACACGCTGGAGCTCTATCCCGAGGCCAGGGATTACACCGATGTCTATGCGCTTCACGGGCTCCTGACCCGCAAGACGCTGCTCGGCCACGCCATCCATCTGTCGGACCGGGAGATGGCGGCCATCGCCGAAGCCGGCGCGGTGGCGGTGCATTGCCCTACCTCCAACCTGTTCCTGGGCTCCGGCCTGTTCGATCTCCGGCGGATCAAGGAACATGGCGTGCGCACGGCGGTGGCCACCGACATCGGCGGAGGCTCGAGCTACTCGATGCTCAGGACCATGGACGAGGCCTACAAGATCCAGCAATTGCGCAGTCACCGGCTGCCGCCGATCGAGAGCTTCTGGCAGGCCACCCGCGGCAATGCCGAGGCGCTGGGGCTCGCCGACCGCATCGGCACGCTGGAGCCGGGCAGCGACGCCGACATCATCGCGCTCGACGCCCGCGCCACGCCGGCGATGCGCATCCGCATGGAGACGGTGAAGACGCTGGAGGAGGAACTGTTCCTGCTGCAGACGATGGGGGATGACCGCTCGGTGCGGCACGTCTATATTGCCGGAGAAATCGTCACGGCCTGATCCGCAGGAGGTTGGAGATGGAAGCTGTCGTGGAATTGCGCAATGTGCGCGGAACCCGCGCCGCCATGGGCTGGGCCGGCGGGCATACGGTGATCATCGACCGGCCCGAGGGCCGCGCCGGCGGCATGGGGCTCGGCTTCAATGGCGCGCAGATGCTGGGCCTGGCGCTCGGCGGCTGCTTCTGCAACGACCTGCGCTATACGGCCGAGAAGATGGGCGTGGATCTCGACACGGTCGAAGTCACGGTCAAGGTCACCCTCGAGGGAGAGCCGCTGGTGACCACCGCCGCGCATATGCAGGTGTCCTGCACCCGCACCGATGGCGGCGATTGCGCCGAGGTCATCGATCGCGCAAGGGAGAGCTGCATGGTCAGCAATTCGCTGCAGCGGGGCGTCGCGGTGTCGATCGAGAGCCTTCTCCCCTGACCCGACCCCCGTGCTCCGCCAATTCATGCAGCACCGTCACATTTCCGTCTTAACGCTTTGTTAACACTGTTCCTGCAAGCTGTTTGTCAGCAGCGGTCTCTTCGAAGATCGCTTATAAGTCGCGTGAGCACGGATGTACTGCCACGCGGCTTTCGCTTTTTCCGCTTCCCGGTTTTCGCCAAAGCCTTCGCCCGCGCCGGGCGACCGGCAGCGCCGCGCGGCCTTTAGCTGCCGCGATAGGTCGAGTAGCTGTAAGGCGAGATCAGCAGCGGCACATGATAATGGGCCGAGGTGTCGGCGATGCCGAAGCGGATCGGGATGACGTCGAGAAACGCCGGCTCCGGCAGCACGGCGCCGGTCGAGCGCAGATAGTCGCCGGCGTGAAACCTGAGCTCGTAAACGCCCCTGGCGATGTCCGTACCGGTGAGCAACGGGGCATCGACCCGGCCGTCGTCATTGGTGCGCACGGTCTTGACCGGATGATGGTCGAGGCCGTCGACCCGCACAAGCTCGATCACCAGTCCGCCGGCGGGACGGCCGCGGGCGGTGTCGAGAACATGGGTGGTCAGGCGTCCGGTGGGAAGCGGCTGGGCGGACATCTTCGTCTCCTCTCTCTTGCGGCCCCCGCGCATCAGGCAGGATGCGCAGAGCTCGCTGGAACAGCGTCAATCAGGGTTTGGTAATCACATAGGGCGCCGGATAGCCGATCTCCTCGAGATTGTCGCCCTCGCCTTCGCGGTCCACCACCAGGAACTGGCATATCTGGCCCACCGCGATCAGCGGGTGATGCCAGACGTTGCGGCCATACTGCACGCCCATGTCCCGGGGCACCCTGAACGCGCGCGGCTCGCCCGGCCTGCCGTCCTCATCGGGGGCGACGACGGCGATCCATTCCCGGTTCGACAGCGGAAAGAACGCCTGGCTGCCGAGCGGATGCCGCTCCATCATCCGGATCTTGTAGGGAAACTCGCGCGGCTGGCCGCGGAAGACCGACAGGATGGCGCGCCCGCCCTGGCCGCCGGTGTCGGCCATCGCCAGCGCATGGAAGCGCTCGGTGGTGCCCTCATTGATCAGGCGCCGTTCGGCCGCGCCCGGATCCATCACGGTCCCGAACGGCGCGAAGGCCTCGGCGGTCAGCGGTTCGAGTTCAAGCTCCCGCATGGCGTTCACCCCTCCGCCAGGATGGCGGCGATGCGGAAGCCGGCGATCTTCTCGACCTGGGCGCAGGCGGTCTCGAACTCGGTTTCCCGGTCATGGCCGATGCGGGTCTCGAAGGCCGCGAGAATATCCTCCTTGGTCAGTCCCTTGACCGCGATGATGAAGGGAAAGCCGAACTCGCGCACATAATGGGTGTTGAGGTCGGTGAAGCGGGCGTGTTCCGCCTCGCTCAGCCGGTCGAGCCCGGCGCCGGCCTGCTCGGATTTCGAGTGCTCGGTCAGTTCGCCGGCAATCGCGAGCTTGCCCGCCAGGTCCGGGTGGGCCAGCAGCACGGCGAGGCGCTCGTCAAGGGTCGCGCCGCGGAACTCGGTGCAGAGAGCCTCATGCAACGGCCCGGCCCGCAAAGGCTCGGCAATATGGCCCTGATCGAAGGCCCGTTCGGCGATCCAGGGCGAATGCTCGAACACGCCGCCGAAGGTTTCGATGAATTTGTCGCGCGTGATCATCGGACGCCCTCCGGATGGTGATGCTTGTGCCAGTGATTGGCGATGTCGATGCGGCGGGTGACCCAGGCCTTGTCGTGGGAGGCGACGTAGTCGAGGAAGCGCGCCAGCGCCGCGGCGCGGCCGGGCCGGCCGACGAGCCGGCAGTGAAGCCCGACCGACATCATCTTCGGGCTGCCCGCCGCACCTTCGGCCATCAGCACGTCGAACGTGTCCTTGAGATAGGTGAAGAACTGGTCGCCCGAGTTGAAGCCCTGCGGCGTGGCGAAACGCATGTCGTTGGCGTCGAGCGTGTAGGGCACGATCAGGTGCAGGCCGTTCGGCCCCTGCACCCAGTAGGGCAGCTCGTCGGCGTAGGAATCGGCGGAATAGACGAAGCCGCCCTCCTCCATCACCAGCTTGAGCGTGTTGACCGAGGGCTTGCCCTGATAGATCCCCAGCGGCCGCGACCCGGTCACCTCGGTGTGGATGCGGACGCAGTCGGCGATGTGGCGCCGCTCTTCCGCTTCGGAGAAATCCTTGTATTCGAGCCAGCGAAGGCCGTGGCTGGCGATCTCCCAGCCCGCCTCGTTCATTGCCGCGACCGCTTCGGGATTGCGCTGCAGGGCGAGCGCCACGCCATAGACCGTGACCGGCATGCTGCGCTCGGTGAACAGCCGCCAGAGCCGCCAGAAGCCCGCGCGCGACCCGTATTCGTAGATCGATTCCATGTTCATGTTGCGCTGGCCGGGCCAGGCCTGCGCGCCGACGATTTCCGACAGCAGCGATTCGGATGCCGGATCGCCGTCGAGGATCGAGCTTTCGCCGCCTTCCTCGTAGTTGACGACGAACTGGACCGCGCAATGGGCCTGGCCGGGCCATCGGGGGTCCGGCGTCCTCCGGCCGTAACCGATCAGGTCGCGGGGATATGGTGTCATGCTCATCAATGCGTCCTATCTCACCTGCGCCGAACGGTACCAGCCCGGCCCCAAAAGTCGAGACCGGGACTTTGAAGAAAAACCGCAAGCTGTTGCGGCAATTCAGCCCGCGGCGGCCTTACGGGCGGCCTTGGCGGCGTGGTGGTCGACGGCGAAGCTCAGGGGGGTCTCGGGACCCTCCATTCCGGTGATGGCCGCGACGAGGCAATCGGCCATGCGGTGGGCGATGCCGAAGCTGATCTTGAAGCCGCCGGTCATGGCCAGAACCCCGGGCGCGCCAGGAACCGAGCCGAGCATCGGATCGGTGCCCACCGCGCGCGGGCGCACCCCGGCCCAGCGGCGCAGCACGGGGGCATGCTTGATGAGCGGGCAGAGCTTGCGCGCCCTTTTGACGATCTCGTCGAGCTGGTCGTCGGTGCCGGACGGATCGTCGAAATCCCGTTCGCTGGTCGAGCCGATGGCGACATGGCCGTTCTCGTGGACGATCACATAGACGCCGTCGTCATAGACCAGCGGCAGATCGGGCGACGCCCCGGCGTCGAGCAGCGCCGCCTGGCCCTTGACGCCGCCGCCGAGCGAGCCGGCCGGAAGGCCCGCGGCGCGTTCGACCAGCGCGAAGGCGCCGACGCCGTTGGCGAGCGCGACATGGCCGTAGCTCACGCTGGATCCGTCGGACAGGCGGGCCTCGTGCGCGTGGTGCGCGATGCCGACCACGGCTGCGCCCAGGCGCAGCTCGACATTGGGCATCACCGCAAGGCGCGACAGCAGCGCGCCGATCAGGCCCGGCGGCGACAGCCGGGCGGAGAGCGTTTCGCAGACCACGCCGTGCGGGGCGCGCAGCATGTCGGGCCAGCCGCTGCGGTCGGGCGTGTGGTTGACCTCGTAGCTGAAGCGCGGCCCCCAATTGGCGCGGGCGTCGGCCGTCCGCTCGATCGCCTCGGCGCGGCCGCGTTCGGAAGTCAGGGGCAGGATCCGGCCGACGCGGCGGTAACCGCAATAGGCGCCGGTGTCCGATTCCAGCCGGGCGATCTCGTCCTCGAGATCCACCAACGCGCGAAACTGGAAATCCTTCTTGCCGTTCCAGCGCTCGGGGCTGTGCGGCATCAGCGCGCCCAGGAACCCGCCGCTGGCGCCGCAACCGGGCGTGCCGGGCTCGACCAGCATGACCGACAGTCCGGCGCGCGCCGCCTTCACCGTCAGCCACAGGCCCGCCACGCCGGCGCCGGCGATCAGCAGATCGGGAGCAGCTTGACCGCCGCGCACCACGCCGCTATCGGCAACACCCATGATCGATCCTTCCGCCCCGGACGACGCCGCCGCCGGACAGCCCGCACGGCTGTCCTGGCATGACGGCGATATGCCCTATTCCGAGGAATTTGGCGACTTCTATTATTCCCGCGCCGACGGACGGGCCGAATGCCGCCATGTGTTCCTGGCCGGCAACGGCCTGCCGCAGCGCTTCGCGGAGAGGCCCGGCTTCGTCATCGGCGAGCTCGGATTCGGCACAGGGCTCAATTTCATCGAGACCTGGTCGGCCTTCGAGACGGCGGCCCCCGAAGGCGCGCGGCTGGAGTTCCACTCGTTCGAACTCTCCGCGCTCTCGCGCAGCGACATGGCGCGCGCGCTGTCGGCCTGGCCGGATCTCGCGGAACGCACCTCCCGGCTCACGGCGGCCTGGCCCGATGCGCCCGCAGGCGACATCCGGCTTGAGTTTCAGGACGCCGGGCGATCGGTCGGCCTCCTTATCCATGCCGGACCGGCGCTGGAGCGGCTTCAGGCCGCGCGGCTTGACGCGGACGCCTGGTTTCTCGACGGGTTCTCGCCCGCGCGCAACCCGGACATGTGGTCTCAAGAGCTGATGCGCCTGGTGGCGGCGCGGACCGCGCCGGGGTGCACCTTCGCCACCTATTCGGCGGCGGGCTGGGTGCGGCGGAACCTCGAGGCAGCCGGGTTCGCGGTGGAAAAACGTCCCGGGCATGCGGGCAAGCGCGCCATGAGCGCGGGAATTCTCGCCGGCGCCGCCGTCAGCCCTGGCTGATGCGGGCCGAAATGTCGGCGGGCAGCCATTCGCGGATCTTCGCCTCGAGCTTCTCCGGGCTGATCGGCTTGGACAGGTAATCGTCCATGCCGGCCTCCAGGCACCGCTCGCGGTCGCCGGTGAGCGCATGGGCGGTGACGCCCACGACCGGCGTGCGGCCGAGCGAAGGATCCTCGGCCTCGGCCTTGCGGATCGCCTGCGTCGCCTGATGCCCGTTCATCACCGGCATGGAGACATCCATCAGGATCAGCGCCGGACGGTGGCTCCTCCACAGCTCGAACGCGCTGCCGCCATTGTCGGCGATCTGATAGCGCACGCCCAGATCCTCGAGGATCTGCGTGAAGACGATCTGGTTGACCTCGTTGTCCTCCGCCACCAGGATGTCGAGACGGCTGTGCGGCGAGGCAGGCGCGCGGGTCTGCGGCTCGGCGCCGGAGGAATGCACCACCAGCCTGGGCGGCGTGGAGGCTTGAGCCGGAACAGGCGCCGCGGTCTTCGGCTTGGATGCCGCCGGAATGCGGGCCTGGCTCTGGGCCGAGACCTGTAGCACCTCGACAATGGTTTCGAGCAGGAGCGACGAGCGCGCCGGCTTCATCAGCGTCGCCTGCACGACGCCCTTCCGGAAGTCGGCCTCGGAGGACTTGATGTCCATCGAGGTCAGCATGATGATCGGCGGATTGTCCGGACCGAAAATCTTGCGGATGGCGCGGGCGGTCATCACGCCGTCCATGTCGGGCATGTGGTAGTCGAGGATGACGGCATCGACGGGAACATCGAAGCGGGCGGCCGCCTCCAGCACTTCGATGCCCTCCTGGCCGGAGACGGCGGCGCAGGCGTCAAAACCCCAGGCGGTGAGTTGTTCGTTCAGAATGGCGCGGTTGACGGGATTGTCGTCGATCACCAGGATCCTCGATCCGGTCACATCGAAGGGAGCGACACGGGCCTTGGGCGCGGTGTGGTCGACCGGCATCGACACCTCGATGGTGAACACCGACCCCTGGCCGACCGAGCTTTCGGCCCGGATCGTTCCGCCCATCAGGCTCACCAGCCGCGAGGTGATGGCGAGCCCGAGCCCGGTGCCCTCGTGGCGGCGGGTCGAGGAGGTGTCGACCTGCGAGAACTTCTCGAACACGGCGTCGAGCTTGTCCTGAGGAATGCCGATTCCGGTATCCTCCACCCGGAGCTTCATATCCAGCGTCCTGTCGGCATTGACGCTGCCGGTCAGCTCGATCAGGACATAGCCGGATTCGGTGAACTTGATGGCGTTGCCGGCGAGATTGGTGATCACCTGGCGCACGCGGCCCATGTCTCCGACGACGCGCGCCGGAAGCTCGGGATCGATGCGGACGATGAGCTCGATGTCCCTCTCCGCGGCACGGCTCGAGACCAGCGTCGCGACGTCCTCGACGGTCTCGCGGATGTCGAACGGCGATGCGTCGAGAACGAGCTGGCCTGCATCGATCTTGGAGAAATCGAGGATGTCGTTGATGATGGTCAGCAGCGCATTCCCGGACTTGACGATGATGTCGGTGAAGGTGCGCTGACGGGTGTCGAGGTCGGTCCGCGACAGCAGTTCCGCCATGCCCAGGACGCCGTTCATCGGCGTGCGGATCTCGTGGCTCATATTGGCCAGGAACTCGGACTTGGCGCGATCGGCGATCTCGGCCTTGCCCAGGAGCTCCTCGAGTTCGCCCTCGCGCGTCTTCGCGTCGGTGACGTCCGTGAAGGTGGTGATCATGGTGTTGTTGGCGGCGGGCTTGGCGTCGATCCTCAGCCACAGGCCTTTGGGCACCTGCATCTCGAGCGTATGGGCGATGCCGTCGCGGTGACACTTGAGAATATTGTCGATGTCGCCTTCGTCGGCGTCCTTGCCCTCCTCGCCGGGCAAGGCAGCCTGCTGGCAGAAGCGCAGATAGGCTTCCAGCGAGCTGCCCGGCGCCACCAGTTCCGCGGGGACCCCCATCATGTCCCTCAACGTGTCGTTGGCGAACTGGATCCTGCCTGCGCTGGTCACCATCAGGCCCTGCGCCATGGCGCCGGCAGCGCCTTGCAGCAGCTCGCTGGCGTATTCGGCATCCCTGCGGGCGAGCATCAGCTCCTGCTCCCGCTGCTTGAGTTCGGTGACATCGAAATAGGAGATCATCCGCTTGCCCTCGGACAGGGCGCGGACGGAATAGATCATGGTCCTGCCGTCGGCCCGCGCAAACTCGCGCGGCTCGACATATCCGGCGCTGATCTCTTCCAGCCGTGTCTTGATGTAGTCCTCGAACTTGTCCTCGGCCACCTGGTAGATGCCGTTGTGGCGGTTGACGTCGATGAGGCGCCGGAACGGCGCGCCCCGGTAGGAGTCGTCCGGCTTGATCTTCCAGATCCGGAAGAAGGCGCCGTTGACCAGCTCGACATTGTGATCCCTGTCGACAACGACCACGCCCATGTGCATGGCGTCGATGGCGCTTTCGAGGTCCGAGCGGTTGATTTCGGCAAGCCGCCGCGCCTCGAAGACTTCCTCCTCGCGGCGCCTCATCTCGCTCACATCGAGCGTGGTCCCCAGCAAATAGCGCCGGCCGGCGGGATCGGTGAAGCAGACCTTGCGGTCGATCAGCTTCAGCGCCTCGCCTCTTGCATTGGCGATGTCCGCGTCGCGCTCGATCACGTCGTGGCCTTTCATGACCTCGACATCGGCATCGCGCAGGGCTTGGCCGTGGTCGCCGAAGATCTGGAAATCGTCCCGGCCGATCATGTCGGCGCTGGAGATCCCGGTCAGCCTGCCATGGGCGCGGTTGACATAGGTGTAGCGGTAGTCCTCGTCCTTGACGAAGCTCGAGACCGGCATTTCGTCGAGGATGGCGCGGAACAGCTCGTTCTCGGCGACCTTGCTTTCAAGGGCGGCCTCGCGCTGCTTGAGATCGGTGACGTCGATCCGCAAACCCAGGACGCAGCCATCGCCAAGCCCCCGGTTGATGAGCCGGATCCAGCGGCCGTTCTTCAACTGCTCGACCGTCGCCTTGCCGAAGTCGCGATGCGCCGCGGTGCGCATGGCGATCCAGGCATTGCGGGCGGCGGGATCTTCGTCGGGACGGATGCTGCAGGTGACGTCGAGGACCGAGCGCAGGGGCTGGCCGACCGTGAGGCTGTAGTCGGGCGCGGTCAGCGCATCCATCGCCGGGTTGACGTAGAGCAGGACATCGTCGGGGCCATAAAGAACGATGCCGACTTCCATGCAGTCGAAGATCTCATTGAACCGGTTGAGCAGGGAACTCTCTGACTCAGCGCCTTCCGCCGGTGCGGACCGGCCGTCGCGCGGCGCCGCGGGATCGTTCCGGCCTGCTACCTGGTCCGGCGCGGCCCATTGCAGCACGCCGCCCTCCGGCAAGGGTGTGGTGTGCCACGGGCCGCTTGCGGTCTTGTGGGTGCGGCTTTCGGCGACAATTCGCCCCTGTCCGTCGAACACCGCGATCGGCTGGGCCGCGGCCTCGATCGCCGCCTGCAGCAGCTTGTGGTCGCCGCGCATGGCGGTGTCGTGAGCCGGGGCCTCCCCGGCGGGCGCGACGGGGGCCGGCGCCGCGGGCGCTTCGACGGCGGTCTTGGGCTTGTCCGCCTGACCGGTTTCGAAGCGCACGCCGGCGATGGGCTCGAAATGGCCGACGATGAAGGTCTTTCCGGTGGGCTGGCGCTTGCGGTGGATGCGCACGCGGTAGCGCCCGCCTTTCAGCGGATGGGCGAAGAGCGCGACCTGGTCCTTGCCGAAGACGAGGCTGCGGCGTTCCTTCTCGTCGCGGTCGTTCTGTTCGATCGAATCAAAATGCTGATGGCTCTGCTGGCCGATGAGGGAGGCGGGGTTGCAGTCCCACAGCTCCGCATAGGCGGGGTTGACGGCAACGTAGCGAAGTTCCGAATCCTTGACGAACGCCGGGTTCGGGTCGCTGCCAACCCGCGCGCATGCGTCCGCAAGCACGTCCTCACTGTCGGTACTTTCGAAGTCTCCCACCCGGCAAATCCCCGCTAATGCACGTTCCGGCCTGTGTCACCGCCTGCCATCTTGCATGCCGGCTTTAAATAAAGCGTTAACCATGGCGTCGAGACTAGAATGCCCTGCTTACGCGAGACTTGTCGGCGACACGCGTTGGCGGCGAGGCGAAAATATGCTTCCCGGGACGCCTTGCGGGAACGACGAGACCGGCATAGCGTCTCGCTCCATCGCGACCCGCGAGCGACCGACAGGGATCGCGCCGGGCAGGACAGCACCAGGACGGGGACAGGTTCAAATGAGCAGCTTTGACGACATCGTGCCCGCAGCCATCGAGAACACGGCGGGCGCGCCCGAGCGGCGCAGACGCGTCGGCGGCGGCCGCGGCGGAGACCGTGGCAAGGGCCGGAAAAGCCCGGCCACCCTGCGCTACCGGTCGATCCTCAACACCCAGGATCCGTCCCTGCTGTTGAGCGAGGAGGGGCTCGAGGCCATCCACGAGGCGTCGCTGAAGGTGCTCGAGGAGATCGGCATGGACTTCATGCTGGCCGAGGCCCGCGACCGGCTCAAGGCCGCCGGCGCCGATGTCGCGGCCGGCAGCGAGCGGGTGCGGCTCGACCGCGGCCTGGTCATGGACATGGTCGGCAAGGCGCCCGGACCGTTCACGCTGCATGCCCGCAATCCCGAACGCAATGTCGAGATCGGCGGCCGCAACATCGCCTTCGCGCAGGTTGCCTCGGCGCCCTACTGCTCGGACCGCGACACCGGCCGCAGGACCGGCACCCAGGAGGACTTCCGCAACCTGGTCAAGCTGGCGCAATCCTTCGACATCATCCACATGACCGGCGGCTACCCGGTGGAGCCCACCGACCTGCACGCCTCGGTGCGCCACATCGATTGCCTGTCGGACATGGTCAAGCTCACGGACAAGCCGTTCCATGCCTATTCTCTGGGCAAGGAGCGCAATCTTGATGCACTCGAGATCGTGCGCATCGGCCGCGGCATCAGCGCCGAGCAGTTGGAAGCCGAGCCGTCGCTGTTCACCATCATCAACGCCTCGTCGCCGCTCCGCTACGATGCGCCGATGCTGCAGGGCATCATCGAGATGTCGGCGCGCAACCAGGTGGTTGTGATCACCCCGTTCACGCTTGCCGGCGCGATGGCCCCGGTCACCATCGCCGGCGCGCTGGTGCAGCAGAACGCCGAGGCGCTTGCCGGCATCGCCTTCACGCAGATGGTCCGCGCCGGCGCGCCGGTGGTCTATGGCGGCTTCACCTCCAATGTCGACATGAAGTCGGGCGCGCCCGCCTTCGGAACGCCCGAATACATGAAGGCGGTGATGGCGGGCGGACAGCTCGCGCGGCGCTACGGCGTGCCCTACCGCACCTCCAACACCTGCGCCGCCAACACACTCGACGCCCAGTCGGCCTATGAATCGATGATGTCGCTGTGGGCCGTGGTCCAGGGCGGCGGCAATTTCATCATGCACGCGGCCGGCTGGATGGAAGGCGGTCTCACGGCCTCGTTCGAGAAGTTCATCCTCGACGTCGACATGCTGCAGATGGTGGCCGAGTTCCTGGCGCCGCTCGACACCAGCCCGGAGGCGCTGGCCATGGATGCGATCGCCGAAGTTGGCCCCGGCGGGCACTATTTCGGCACCGCGCACACGCTGTCGCGCTACGAGACCGCGTTCTATTCGCCGATCCTGTCGGACTGGCGCAATTTCGAGAGCTGGAGCCTCGCCGGCCAGCCGACCACCTATGACCACGCCAACCGCGTCTGGAAGGACACCCTGGCCAATTACGAGGCGCCGCCGCTCGATCCGGCGATCGAGGAGGAACTCGACGCCTTCGTCGCCCGCCGCAAGAGCGAGGGCGGGGTGCCGACCGATTTCTGATCAGGCGATGATCCGGGTCTTCCGGTTGGTCAGCCAGACGCCGATGACGACGATCACGGTGCCGAGGATCATCGGCACTGTGAGTTCCTCGCCGAACAGGAACCAGCTTTCGATGGCCACCGCCGGCGGCACCAGATAGGTGAGCGAGGCCGCCCGCGAGACCTGGCCGCGGCGGATGAGATAGAGAAGCAGCATGATCGAGACCAGGGAGAGGCCCAGCACCGACCAGGCCATGGCAAGCGCGAATTCCAGGTTCCAGTCGATCCTGAGCGGCTCGATCAGCAGCGCCAGCGGCATGACCACCAGGCATCCGCCGACATATTGCAGGGACGCGATCGCCCGCAGATCGCCTTCCTGCAGATGCCGCTTCTGGTAGAGCGTGCCGGAAGTCACCGAGGCCATGGCGACGACATTGACAAGGAGCGGCACCAGCGCGACCTGCATCATCGCCGCGTCGAGCGCGAGGACCCGCGGCAGGATAGCGACCGCAAGGCCGGCGAAGCCGAGCACCACGCCCAGTTTCTGCGGCCCGCTCAGGCGCTCGCCGACGATGTAGGGCGCCGCGATCGCGGTCATCAGCGGCTGCAGCGCCGCGATCAGGCCGGAGACGGACGACGGCACCCCTTGCGCGATCGCCCACCAGACGCCGCCGAGATAGAGACCGTGCAGAAACACGCCCGACACGACGGCGTGCATCCAGCCCGCGCGGGTGCGGGGCCAGGCGGCGCGGCTTACCATCGCCAGGACCGCGAACAGCACCGCGGCGATGGTGAAGCGGAGGCTCAGGAAGGTCAGCGGATCGGCATGCGGGCTCGCATATTTGGCGACGATCCACCCGGTCGACCAGAGCAGGACAAACACGGCTGGGGCGAGGCGATCGAGCGACATGAACGGGAACCTGAGGCTTGGGCGCCGGGGCGCGACCGGTGGGACAGCAAAGACTGAGAGGGGTAGCCCCGGCCCCGGCCCAGCGCAACCCCGGAGCCGGCCGGGCCTGAAAAACAGGCGGTGCGCCGCCGGCTGCTTGCTGCCTGAGTGCAACAATGGCCAAGAAAATATAAGTCGCTCCGCGAAATCGGTAAATTCTGCACGGTTCTTGCATTCTGAACCCTGATGCGATCTTATGATCTCAAAAGGGAGCTGAAAACACGTGCCTTTCGATGAAATGCTAACTGAGGACAGCCTTCCCCGAGCACCCTACAAAGGGTACTTCAACTGGCATTCGGAACAGAAGACGTCCGACCTGATCAAGAAATCCCAGGATGCGGAAAACATCTTCCGCAAGACCGGCATCACCTTCGCGGTCTACGGCAAGGAAGATTCCTCGGAACGGCTGATCCCGTTCGATATCGTGCCGCGCATCATCTCCGGCTCCGAATGGCGCAAGCTGGCGCAGGGGATCGAGCAGCGGGTGATGGCGCTCAACGCGTTCCTTGACGACATCTACCACAAGCAGGAGATCATCAAGGCCGGTCGCGTGCCGCGCGCGCTGATCGAGAAGAACGACGCGTTCCTGCCGGAAATGATCGGCATGCGCCCGCCGGGCGGGGTCTACACCCACATCATCGGCACCGACATCGTCCGCACCGGCGAAGGCGAGTTCTATGTGCTCGAGGACAATGCGCGCACGCCCTCGGGCGTGTCCTACATGCTCGAGAACCGCGAAACCATGATGCAGATGTTTCCCGAGCTGTTTCATCTGAACAAGGTGCGGCCGGTCGAGAACTACCCGAAGCTCTTGCGCCAGAGCCTGGCGGCGGTGGCGCCTCCGGGCTGCACCGGCAAGCCGCGGATCGCGGTGCTCACCCCGGGCATCTTCAACTCGGCCTTCTACGAGCACGCCTATCTCGCCGACCAGATGGGCGTCGAGCTGGTCGAGGGCTCCGACCTGCGCGTGATCAACGGCAAGGTGGCGATGCGCACGACGCTGGGCTACGAGGCGATCGACGTGCTCTACCGCCGCGTCGACGACGATTTCCTCGATCCGCTGAGCTTCCGCCCGGATTCGACGCTGGGCGTGCCAGGCATCATGGATGTCTACCGGGCCGGCAACATCACCATCGCCAACGCGCCCGGCACAGGGATTGCCGACGACAAGGCGATCTACTCCTACATGCCCGAGATCGTCGAGTTCTACACCGGCCAGAAGCCGATCCTCGAGAACGTGCCGACCTATCGCTGCTCGGAGCCCGACACGCTGGCCTATGTGCTCGAGCACCTGGCCGAACTGGTGGTCAAGGAGGTTCACGGCTCGGGCGGCTACGGCATGCTGGTGGGACCGGCCGCCTCCAAGCGCGAGCGCACCGAATTCGCCGCCAAGCTCAGGGCGCGGCCCGGCAATTACATCGCCCAGCCGACGCTGTCGCTGTCGACCGTGCCGATCCTGGTCAAGAAGGGACTGGCGCCCCGGCATGTCGATCTGCGGCCGTTTGTGCTGGTGTCCAACAAGATCCAGATCATCCCCGGGGGACTGACCCGGGTGGCGCTCAAGGAAGGCTCGCTCGTGGTCAACTCCAGCCAGGGAGGCGGCACCAAGGACACCTGGGTGCTGGAGGACTGAGATGCTGGGAAGAACCGCAAACGGCCTGTTCTGGATGTTCCGCTATATCGAGCGCGCGGAAAACACCGCGCGCCTGATCGACGCCGGGCTGAGGATGTCATTGACCCGCATGCACGGGCACGAGGAGGAATGGGAATCGGTGCTGCGCAGCTCGGGCGTGTTCAATGCCTACTCGGCGGCCAACCCCCAGGTGACCGGCCCCGACGCCATCAACTATCTGCTGCGCGACAAGTCCAACCCCTCAAGCGTGCTTTCGGCCATCGAGGCGGCGCGCAACAACGGCCGCATGGTGCGCACCGCCTTGACGCGGGAAGCCTGGGAGGCGACCAACGAGTGCTATCTCGACATCAAGGCGAAGCTGGCGCGCAAGATTTCGGGCGACGAGATGCCCGAGATCATCAACACCATCAAGCAGCGCACCGGCCTGATCCGCGGCGCGTTCCACGGCACCATGCTGCGCAACGAGATCTACAATTTCTCGCGCATCGGCACCTTCATCGAGCGCGCCGACAACACCTCGCGCATTCTCGACGTGAAATACTACGTGCTGCTGCCCGCGGTCTCCTATGTCGGCTCGTCGCTCGACAATGTGCAGTGGGAATCGATCCTCCGGTCGGTTTCGGCGCACCGCTCCTACGGCTGGGTCTATGACGACGACTACAAGCCGGCCAACATCGCCGATTTCCTGATCCTGAATGGCCGCATGCCGCGCTCGCTCGCCTATTGCTACGACAAGATCAACGCCAACCTCACCTATCTCGAACGGGAGTATGGCGAACGGACGTCCTGCCACGAGATCGCGGCGGCGACCCTGGGGATGCTGCGCGAGCGCGAGATCCAGTCGATCATGGATTTCGGCCTGCACGAATTCCTTCAGGATTTCATCAGCCATAACAGCCGGGTTGCTGCCGAGATCGCAGAAGTCTACCGGTTCTACCAGGACTGATCCCATGCACCTGAAAATCTCCCATGTGACCGATTACGCGTATGCGCAGCCCGTGCGCTATGCGCTCCAGCGGCTTCGACTGACCCCGCAGGACAGCCCGCTGCAGAGCGTCCGCTCCTGGTCGACCGAGGTCGAGGGCGGCGCGGTCGAGGCGCGCTATATCGACCATTTCGGCAATGTGGTGGAACTGGTGAGCGCCAGCCGCGACACGGAGGCGATCCGGGTGGTGGCGTCCGGCATTGTCGAGACCCATGACAAGATCGGCGTCTCGGGTCCGCACCGGGCCTATATGCCTCTGTGGCTCTACCAGCGGGACTCGGCGCTGACCAAGCCCGGCAAGATGATCCGGGAACTGGCGCGCAGCATCGAAAAGGGCAAGCCGCTCGAGCAGCTCCATGGGCTGATGACCCGGCTGCATGAGGCCATGGCCTATGTGCCGGGCGCGACGCAGACCCACACGCTGGCCGAAGACGCGCTGGCGGCGGGCCAGGGCGTCTGCCAGGACCACGCCCAGGCCTTCGCCGCCGCCGCCCGGGTGATGGGGTTCCCGGCGCGCTATGTCTCGGGATATCTGATGATGGAGGAGACGCCCGACCAGGCGGCGAGCCACGCCTGGGCGGAAGCCCATGTTGAGGGGCTGGGCTGGGTCGGCTTCGACCCCGCCAACGACATGTCGCCCGACGACCGCTATGTCCATATCGCCTATGGCCTCGACTACAAGGACGCCGCCCCTATTTCTGGTATTCGCACCGGCACGGGCGAAGAACAGCTTGCAGTCCGTATCACAGTGGAGCAATAAGAATCGGGCGGCATTTACAGGGCGGATTCGCGAATCATGACTTATTGCGTCGGGCTGCGCCTTAACAGGGGCATGATCTTCATGTCCGACACGCGCACCAATGCGGGCGTCGACAACATCTCCACCTTCCGCAAGATGTACACCTGGTGCAAGCCCGGCAACCGGCTGATCACGCTTTTGTCGGCGGGGAACCTGGCGACCACGCAGACCGTGGTCAGCATGCTCGAGGAGCACACCAAGGCCGCCCAGGACCGGCATCCCGACATCATGGAGGCGCCGTCGATGTTCGAGGTGGCGCGGCTGGTCGGCGAGACCGTGCGCGAGGTCATCAAGAGCGCGACGGACGGCGGCCACCAGAGCGAATCCACCTTCAGCGCCACCTTCATCCTCGGCGGCCAGGTCGAGGGCGGCGCGATGCGCATGTTCCTGATCTATCCGGAAGGCAATTTCATCGAGGCCACGGAGGATAATCCGTTCTTCCAGATCGGCGAGCACAAATACGGCAAGCCGATCCTGGTGCGCGCCTATGACCCGGAGATGAGCTTCGAGATGGCGACGAAGCTGCTCTATGTCTCGTTCGATTCGACGCTCAAATCCAACCTGTCCGTGGGCCTGCCGCTCGACCTGCAGTTCTACGAGCGCGACAGCCTGACCAAGGGCTACGAGAAGCGCATCCAGGCGAGCGATCCCTACTACCGCAAGATCTCCGACGGCTGGTCGGACGCGCTCAGGGCGGCCTTCAACAGCCTGCCCGATTTCGAGCGGACCTGAGCCCGAAACGGCTTGCTACTGCGCGGCCGCGGAGACGCGCAAGCCGCCATTTTCCTCGATGAACGCCACCACGTCCTCGACGCCTGCGCCGCGGCGCATGTCGGTGAACAGATGCGGCCTGCCCTTGCGGCCGGCCGATGCATCGCGCTCCATGACGGAGAGATCGGCGCCGACATGGGGCGCGAGGTCCATCTTGTTGATGACCAGCAGATCCGAGCGGGTGATCGCCGGGCCGCCCTTGCGCGGGATCTCCTCGCCCTGGCAGACCGAGATCACGTAGATGGTCAGGTCGGCGAGATCGGGCGAGAATGTGGCGGCGAGATTGTCGCCGCCCGATTCGATGAAGATGATGTCGAGATCGGGATGGCGCGCGTTGAGCGCGTCGATGGCGCGCAGGTTGAGCGAGGCGTCCTCGCGGATCGCGGTGTGCGGGCAGCCGCCAGTCTCCACGCCGATGATCCTGTCCGAGGGCAGCGCCTGCATCCTGACCAGCGCCTCGGCATCCTCGCGGGTGTAGATGTCGTTGGTGATGACGCCGACGGACCAGGTGTCGCGCATCGCCTTGCAGAGCTTCTCGGTGAGCGCGGTCTTGCCGGAGCCGACCGGACCGCCGATTCCGACGCGCAGGGGACCGTTGGGTGAGGTCATGACAGGAACAACCTTGGCTGAAGGGTTTCGTGGGTCATCGAAGCAATATCACAGATGAAGGCGGCGCCGCCAAGATCGTCGGGCGTGGACGCAGCGGCGCGGGCTGCGGTCTCGCCGATCAGCGGCTCGAGTGCGGCCAGGGCTCTCGTCGCCCCGTCCTGACCGACCACGGAAAGCCTGATCGCGCATTGGAGCTGGTTGGAGACGAAGGCGTGCAGATAGGCGCTCGCCGTAAGCCGCGGATCGATCCGCTCGAGGCCGGCCGCAGCGCCGAGCGCCACCGGCAAGGGCGCGCCCCTGCCCGGCAGGCGCGCCGGGTCGACCCAGTGCGAGACCGCGTCGAAGAACGAAATTCCCTGGTTCAGCGTCTCGTCGAGGCGCTCCTGGCCGATGCACAGCGCAAGGCATAGGTCGGACAATGCGGCGAGCGCTGCCCGGTCTTCGGCGCCGCGGTGGGCCTCCATCAGGATCACCGCATCGTTCCACAGCGCGCCCTGGGCGACCTGCACCGCGATCCAGTCGGCCAGCGCTGCACCTGTCGTCACACGGCCGGACTGCACGGCCTGTTCCAGCCCGGCCGAATAGGCGAAGCCGCCGATCGGGAACACCGGCGACAGCCAGCTCATCAGACGCAACAGGGGGCCCGCGTCGCTCACCGTCCGGCCTCGCGCCGCAGCCATTCCTCGACCGCGTCGCGCATGGTCGAGCCGGCATGGGATTTCATCCAGGCCATGAACGGCCGGTCGAACCTGAACCGCTCGCCGATCTCGGCCCTGAAGAAGCGGCGGACATTCTGGGTATTCCTATAGTGCGCGTCGATCCGCGTCTCGCCGGTGATCGGGCTGCTGTGCCAGTCATGCGGCTCAGCCATGGTCGTGCCCGTGTCCATGGTCATGATCGTGGTCGTGGTCATGATCGCCGGGGCCATGCTCGTGGTGCGCGGCATGCGCGCCGCCATAGGCGCCGCCTTCGGGATCGAACGGCGCCTCGATGTCGGCGACCGTGGCGCCGAGCCCCGTGAGCATGGCGCGGATCACATGGTCGCGCCTTATGCGGATGCTGTCGGCCGCGATTTCGGCGGCGAGATGCCGGTTGCCGATCTGCCAGGCGAGCGCCAGGAGATGCGCGGCGTCCCTGCCCCTCACCTCGATCAGCGGCTCGGGTCGGGCGCGCACCTCGATGACGCGGCCGTCGTCGAGCACAAGGCCATCGCCATGGCGCAGCAGCCGGGCCGCGGGGAGATCGAGCAGGAAGCTGATCGCCGACCCGGACGCGGTGCGGTCGGACGTCATCATCATGCGGCGGCGGTGACGCGCGGTTTCATCGAGCGTGATGGTGGCGGCCGGATCGCGGAAGTCGCGGGTGACGGAGGTCGCGGTCAACATGGGCGAAGTCTACACCAACATCCGGCCGTCCCGCCAGCGCCGAAACAGCGACAAAGCGAGCATTTTCCGCGGGATGAGCACTGTGGCCGGGAGGGCGGACGTCCCGCTCAGGGCATCAAGCCTGCAAGGAGGGCGATGGTCCGGGTAGCACCGGAGGGCGGCGCCTCCAAAGCAGGCACGGCCCGCCGGAAAGCCCGCATCCGGCCCAGGCCCGAGCTATTCGAACAGGATCTTTTCGATGTCCGGCACCGGGTGCTTGGTGAGATCCTTGGCGACCTCAGCGACGATCCGGCTGGTGACGGATTTGCCGAGCTGTTTGCGCAATTCCCCCATGATCACGGCCGGCGCGACGAGGACAATCTGCTCGAACCGGTCGGCCAGGGCATGCTGCTCCAGCACGGAAGCGATCTCCTGGGCGAATTCGTGCTTGGCCAGGCGGTGCCAGTCGGTCTCCTGCACAGCGCTGCGATGGGCGTTGCCCATGCCGTCCGACAGCCGTCCCGGACGGTCCACGCCCTGATCGGCGGTCCGCGGATTGGGCTGTTCAAAGCCGGTGAAGACTTCCAGCTCCGGGCGATCCGGCGTGCCGGCATTGCTCAGAAACAGCGCCTTTTCGCCATCGGCGACCACGACCCAACCATTGTGCTTCAATCTTATTCCGGACATGGCATGTCTCCCTTCAATCTGTCGAACAAATCCATCTAACCACACAATGTGGCGAGACTGACTGATCCGGATCAAGTGCGGCGCAGATTGGCGGAGATTTGGAGAAGAGACGTCCGGGGCGCGGGCCAGGCAAAGGCCGGCCGTCACCGCGACAGGCGGGAACGCGGCGGAGCCGCGCCCGCGGTGCCTGGCAGGGCTGTCAAAGCTGGTCGAGCAGATCCCGGATCGCCTGCTGGCGCGTGGTGCCGCGGGCCTGGAACACGCTTTCGGGCGTGTGGGCAAGACGGTCGGCCTGGGTGGCCAGCCGGAACGAGCGGGCGGCGCCGCTGAAAAAGCGGCTCAACGGGTTGTGATTGGCGGTGGACATGAGGCAACTCCTTGGTTTCGGCGCAGTTTACCATCCTGCTGCACCGCACCATAGCGCCGATCCGTCCCATCAGCCATGCGCCTGACGCATGAGTGGTGATCGAGGCCCCCGCCGGCCGCCCCTCGCCTAGAACAGGAAGTACCGCTGCGCCATCGGCAGCACCGTGGCGGGTTCGCAGGTGAGAAGCTCGCCGTCGGCGCGGACCTCGTAGGTTTCCGGATCGACTTCGATGTGCGGCAGCGCGTCGTTCAACACCATCGAGGCCTTGGAGATGCCGCTGCGGGTGTTTTCCACCGCCAGCATGTGCTTGGCGGTGCCGAGCTTGTGCGCCAGCCCGTCCTCGATCGCCGCCTGGCTCACGAAGGTGACGGAGGATTCGGTCCGGGCCTTGCCGTAGGCGCCGAACATGGGGCGGTAATGCACCGGCTGCGGCGTCGGGATCGAGGCGTTGGGATCGCCCATCGGCGCCGCGGCGATCATGCCGCCGAGCAGCACCATGTCCGGCTTGACGCCGAAGAAGGCCGGGTTCCAGATCACCAGGTCGGCGCGCTTGCCCACCTCGATCGAGCCGATGTGTTTCGACACGCCCTGGGCGATGGCCGGGTTGATGGTGTATTTGGCGATGTAGCGGCGGACGCGGAGATTGTCGTTCTCGCCGGTCTCCTGCGGCAGGCGTCCGCGCTGGCGCTTCATCTTGTCGGCGGTCTGCCAGGTGCGGATGATGACCTCGCCGACGCGGCCCATGGCCTGGCTGTCGGACGCGATGATCGAGAAGGCGCCGATGTCGTGCAGGATGTCCTCGGCGGCGATGGTCTCCTTGCGGATGCGGCTTTCGGCGAAGGCGATGTCCTCGGGGATGGAACTGTCGAGATGATGGCAGACCATCAGCATGTCGAGATGCTCGGCGATGGTGTTGACCGTGTAGGGCCGCGTCGGGTTGGTCGAGGACGGGATGACATTGGGCAGCCCGCAGACCTTGATGATGTCGGGCGCGTGGCCGCCGCCGGCGCCCTCGGTGTGGAAGGCGTGGATGGTGCGGCCCCTGATGGCGTCGACCGTGGTCTCGACGAAGCCGCTCTCGTTCAGCGTGTCGGTGTGGATCATCACCTGGATGTCGTACTGGTCGGCGACCGAGAGGCAAGTGTCGATGGCTGCGGGCGTCGTGCCCCAGTCCTCGTGCAGTTTCAGCGCGCAAGCACCGCCGAGGATCATTTCCTCGAGCGCCGCGGGCCGCGAGGCGTTGCCCTTGCCGGACAGGCCGATGTTCATCGGGAAGGCGTCCATCGCCTGGATCATCCGCCCCAGATGCCAGGGGCCGGGCGTGCAGGTGGTCGCCAGCGTGCCGTGCGCCGGGCCGGTGCCGCCGCCCAGCATGGTGGTGAGCCCGCTCATCAGCGCTTCCTCGATCTGCTGCGGGCAGATGAAATGGATGTGGCTGTCGAAGCCGCCGGCGGTGAGGATCTTGCCCTCGCCGGCAATGACCTCGGTGCCGGGGCCGACGATGATGTCGACGCCGGGCTGCGTGTCGGGGTTGCCGGCCTTGCCGATGGCGGCGATGCGGCCGTCCTTCAGGCCGATGTCGGCCTTGAAGATGCCGGTGTGGTCGACCACCAGCGCGTTGGTGATGACGGTGTCGACGGCGCCGTCGGCGCGGCTGACCTGGCTCTGGCCCATGCCGTCGCGGATCACCTTGCCGCCGCCGAACTTGACCTCCTCGCCATAGGTGGTGAAGTCCTTCTCCACCTCGATGAACAGCTCGGTGTCGGCGAGCCGCACCCGGTCTCCGGTGGTGGGGCCATACATGGCCGCATAGGCCTGGCGCGACAGTCTGCTCATGTGCTCATCCCCGTGATGCGTTGATCCAATATCATATTGCCGCCGCACAATGGCCCAGCGATGACCTTGCGGGCGGCGGCATGAAGCCACTTTCGGGCGGTGTTCTGCCCTGGCCTTGCGCGACGCGGAAGGCAGACCCCGAATCCCAAACGAAGGAACCCATCATGAAAAACGGGATCATTCTCGCAGCAGCATTCGCAGTCAGCACCGCGCCGGCCTTTGCCCAGACAGCGCCGCCCGCCACAGGAACCCAGCCCCAGGCCCAGGCCGAACCCCAG
This sequence comes from Hoeflea sp. BAL378, assembly GCF_000759435.1. Lineage (GTDB taxonomy): Bacteria > Pseudomonadota > Alphaproteobacteria > Rhizobiales > Rhizobiaceae > Hoeflea. Next base: position 73,033 of record NZ_JRJG01000006.1, on the reverse strand, counting down.
ACGCAGACGCAGGCCCCTGCGCAACCGGCGGTCAAGACCGTCAGCATCATCGACATCACCGAGCTTCCCGAGACGGCGCAGGCGCAGGTCGCCCAGATCGAGGAACAGCGCTCCGAAGAGGACCTCACGCAACTGCGCGAGTCGATCAAGACCTCGCCGGCGCTTCTGCAGGCGCTCGAGCAGAAAGGCACGTCCGCCGCCGAGGTGGTGGCCGCGCGACTGAGCCAGGACGGCAACCTGACGATCGTCACGCGCAAGAAGAGCTGACCGCCCGGCGCCGCGCGGCGAACGCCGGATTAAATCACCGAACCGGGGAACCAAAGTCCCCTGTTCGGCTTTACAACCCGAACATGCGCGCACCCTGTCTCCGTTCAAAGGACACATTTCATGACCACGATCTCCGCCCTGACCGGATCCCGGCTGCAAAGATTTGCGGCAATGGTGCTTCTCGCCGCCTCCGTTCAGGCCGCGCCGGTTCACGCCCAGGGCGTCACCGACCAGGAGGCCGTCGACAGGATCGTCGGCTCGCAGGTCAATGAGGAAGAGGTGCGGTCCGAGGCCGGCGACGAGCGGGTCATCGCTGCGATCGAGAAGCTGAGCGACAACATCGACATCGTTCGCAAGATCACCGCTCTCGACCGGGTCGACATCGTCTATATGCCGGATTCGTCGCGCATCGAAGGCGGGCCTCCGGAGAAGATCGCCAGCAAGTTGAGCGAACACAGCGAGACCGTGGCGACCCTGCGGCGCGAGCTGGAAGGCAATGCCCTGCTCTATCACGCCATCAACTCCAAGAATATCCTGGTCCAGGACGTCCTCGCCATCGAGTTCGACGGCGAGAAGAACCTCATCATCTTCGCCGCCGCCAAACCTGCGCAATAATCTCCGGCCATCCTGGCGGGCATCGGCGATCCTCGGTTCGTTCACACACTGCCGATCGACATGCAAGACACGGGCCATCAGGACCCGCCACCCCGAGACGATGCCTAGCGCTGCGCCAGTGCCTGCCTGAACAGCGCGACGCGCTCCCGGGTCAGACGCGCAAGGCAGAGGCTGCCGACCATCGGCTGGGCGGTTCCGCCGAACACCTCATAGGCCTCGTAGTCGCATTGCGCATCGCGAAAGGCGATCCAGGCGCGCTGGGCTGTGCGCAGCGCCTCCTCGGTGGTGGGCACGCCCATCGACTTGGCCTGTTCGGCGACATACTCGTCGTCCTGCCGTGCGGCGGCCACCACTTCGGGCCACAGCTCGTTGAGTTCCGCGTCAGCGGTCTCATAGTCGAGACCGGCGCAATAGGTCATCTCCACCTGCGCCTGCGGATCGATGCAGTCGGGCAGGTCCTCAGCAAGCGCCGAGGCGCCGAGCCACAGGAGCGCGGAAAAACCCATCACTGTCCGGATCATGGTCACGGCCTGCCTCACGACTTGCGGCCGCCGGGAACGGCGTTGCGGGCCAGCCGCTTGCGGTTGGCGCGGGCAACCGTGGCGAGCGGCTTGACGGCGGCGGCGACCACCTGGTCGGGCCTGCCGCCGGCCGCGGCCTTTTTCGCAGCCGCGAGCGAGGCTTTGGCGAAGGCGGGCGGTTTCTCCGAGAGCATCTTCTTGTCCTCGCCCTTGCCCACCGGCCACAGGCCGTTCATGCCCATCACGCGCATGCCGACCACGGCGTTGGCCTCGAAGGCCAGCATGCCGAGCCCCGCCCAGGCGCGCCAGAGGTCGACCGGAGTTGCTTTCTTTCGCGCCATCAGTGGGTTCCCATCGTGGTGTTCCTCAGATCATCGCCATGACGCGCGCGGGGCCGCCGGTGCCGTTGCGGTGCTTGGGGGCGCCGACGAACAGGGTTGCGCCGGTGGCGGGCAGTTGATCGAGATTGGCAAGGTTCTCGATGCCGTAGCGGCCGGAGGGCAGCCAGGAATAATGCACGGCGAAATCGGCCGAATTGCCCGGATCGAGCGACAGCGTGTCGACGCCGATGGCGCCCGCGCCCATCTCGATCAGCAGATCCGTCGCAGCCTTGGAGAAGCCGGGAAACGCGAACTTGCCTTCGGCGTCGTTGCGGTAGCTCGGATCGCCCATCTTCGCCTGCCATCCCGAATTCATCGCCACGCAGGCGCCTTGCGGAATGGCGCCATGAGCGCTGGTGTAGGCTTCGATGTCCGCGGGTTCGACCATCGCATTGGGGTCTTCGGCCGCCTTGGCCTTGATGTCGACGATGCAGAGCGGGCAGATCAGGCCCTGCGGGTCGAGCTCGGCGACCGAGGTGCCGTCCTTGGAAAAATGCAGCGGCGCATCGATGTGGGTGCCGGAATGCTCGAAAATCGTCAGTTCCCAGATCTGGTAGCCGGACTTGTCGAAGTTGACGTTCTCGGTGAAGAGGATCCCCGGCTTGCCGTCGAAGGTGGGGAAATCGCCGTCGAGCACATAGGTGAGGTCGACGACCTTGCCCGAGGCCTGCGCCAGCGCCGGCTTGGCCGACAGGGCGCCGGCCGCGGTGGCGGCAACGCCCGCTGCGGCCGTCTTGCGGAAGAAATCACGACGCGACAGCATCGAGGACTTGACGTTGTTGATCACGCAGACATTGCACATATGACTTCCCTTCCCCTGTGACGGCGCGGCGAAACCCTCAGAGTTTCCCCATCACCTTCTGTTGAAATCCATAGACCGTCCGCCCGCCGGACAGCGGCACGAGCGTGACGTCGCGTTCCTGGCCGGGCTCGAAGCGCACGGCGGTGCCGGCGGCGATGTCCAGTCTTTGACCGCGCGCCTTGGCGCGGTCAAAACTCAGAGCCTGGTTGGTTTCGAAAAAATGGTAGTGGCTGCCCACCTGCACCGGGCGGTCGCCGGTGTTGGCGACCTTCAGCGTCACCCGCGCAGCGCCCTGGTTCAGGTCGATATCGCCGTCGCGCGTCAGGATTTCACCAGGGATCATCGCATTTCTCCGTATCCGTTGCGGTCAGCCGGCCAGCGCCAGCGCCAGCCCGGTGGCCGCGGTGGCGAGGCCCGCCGAGCGGGTCAAGACTGATCGTCCACCCGCCGCCTGAAGCCGCGCAAGGCCGATGCCGAGCGCGATGCCGGTGGCGTGCAGCGCCGCGGTGGCGAGCATGAAGCTGATGGCGAAGCTCGCAGCGCCCGCCTGCCCCAGTTCACCGCCATGGGCGTGGCCATGGAAGACGGCGAAAAAGGCCACCGTGACGGCCATGCCGGCGACGGAAAACGGCAGCGCCAGCGCCACCATCAGGCCGATGAAGATGATCGAGGCCAAGATCACCGGCTCGACGAAGGGAAGCGGCAGCCCGGCGATGGCCGCGGCGAAGCCGAGACCCATGGTGCCGACGAAGGCCGCGGGAACGACCAGCATGGCGCGACCCTTGAGCGACGCCGCCCAGAGACCCACCGCCAGCATCACCAGCACATGGTCGAGCCCGAAGAGCGGGTGGGAGAAGCCTGCCGCGAACGAGCCGTGCTCGGCTGGATTGAGGTGGGCGAAGGCCGGGGCCGTGGCGAGGCCAAGCGCCGCGATGGCAAGGGAGAGGCGTCTGATCATCTTGAAAGTCCTTTTTTGGTCAACACGGCGTCCTCGGTTGGGTCACGCCGACAGGATGAATGCATGAAGCATGCGGGCGGATATTGCGCGTTTCCTGGGGCCGCTGTCGAGAGGGCAAATCATCTTCCCGGCACAGATTTTTAGCGGATCGGCTCATGCACGGTCACGAGCTTGGTGCCGTCGGGAAACGTCGCCTCGACCTGGATGTCGTGGATCATCTCGGCGATGCCCTCCATCACCTGGTCGCGGGTGATCACATGGGCGCCGGCCTCCATGAGATCGGCCACCGCGCGGCCGTCGCGGGCGCCCTCGACGACGAAATCGGTGATCAGCGCGATGGCTTCGGGATGGTTGAGCTTGACGCCGCGCTCGAGCCGCCTGCGCGCGACAATCGCCGCCATGGCGACGAGCAGCTTGTCTTTTTCCCTCGGGGTCAGGTTCATGGCATCTCTTTCATATCGACCAGACTTTCGGCACGCCGCCCGACGGATTGAGCAGGCGGATCAAAGGGACAAGAATCTTGCGCAGCTCATAGCTGTCGGGTGCGACAATCCTCGCAAGAAGCTTGCCAGTTTCGTGACGCGCGCCGGGGTGGCGCTGAAGCACGTGGCTCGCGCCGCCGGAGGCGCCGATCAGCGCCCGCACCGCCGCAAGCCTCGCCTCGGCGTCGGGCGCGATCATCACCACCGTCGCCATCGCCAGCCCGCCATCGGCGACCGCCATCCGCTGAAGGACTGCGGCCATATCCGGGCCGAGCCGCGTCTCCTCGGCATGGATGAGATGACCGGCGAGGCGGATGCGCCAGCGATCGCGGAACAGGCCCTGGGTCACGCTTTCCTTCATGGCGAGGCGGCCGAAGACCACCGGCTCGACCATGAGCAGCCGGGAGCCAGCTTCCATGTCGACCTCGATGCTGCGGAGGAGCCGCGCCCGGTCGAACAGGATGGTCTCCTGCGGCAGCCAGGCGAGCGCGCTCGAGGGATGGAGCTTCAGCCGCACCGAGACCTGCGCTTCGCTCGTTCCATGCGCCTTATAGGTCTTCTCGCAGGCCTGGGTGGCGAGCAACATTGCCGCGCCCTCCCCCGCCTCGAACTCCCAGTCCATGCGGTCGCCGCCGGTCAGGCCGCCGGCGGTGTTGATCAGCACCGCCTCGAGCGGGAAGCCGCGCGGCACACGCGGCACACGGATGCGGGCCGAGCCTTCCTGGAACAGCCGGTCGATGCGGCTTTCGCCGGCCGACAGCTTGACCGACAGGCGTCCGCCGCCGCGGGTGCGCTGCAGGGCCACACCCGGCTCCGGCGTGGGAAGGGGAAACAACGAGGTCATCGGCGCTCATCGGTTGGTCGCCCCGATCATCGGGAAAGCCGGGTCCGCGCGCAAGGGTGTTTCGCGCCGGCCCGAGCGATTGGCCAAGCGGCAGCCTGCACCTGATCAAACGACGGGCAGGATGCCCATTTTCTGGGCTGGGCCGGCCCGCGCCCACCCCGGGTGACGGCGGCCTTATCGAGCCCGGCGAGCCCGATGCAAGTATTAGTGAAACCAAATGCTCGCAAGCGCGTTAACAAGCCAGACGGGTACGGAATAGGCCGGACCCTTGGAATGCGCGGAAAGGAGTAACCATGTTGATTTCTATGCTTGCACTTGCGATGAGCATCGCCATGATGGCTTCGGCCATGGTCATCCTGTATAATGAGTCCATGGCCCGGAAGCAGCCGACCTCGAGCAAATGAGACCGAGAGAGTTTGCGTCCGTTTTTGCCGCACATGAACGGAGCCCTTGATGAACAGACTCGTCCTTTCCACGCTTTCAGCGATTGCCCTCCTGGCCGCTGCAGGCTGCACCACAACTGAACAGCGCGCCGGCACCGGAGCCGTCGTCGGCGCAGGCACTGGCGCGCTCGTCGCGGCCGCAACCGGCAGCAGCGGCCGGGGCATCGCAACCGGCGCCCTGATCGGCGGCGCCGCCGGCGCCTTGATCGGCGCGGCCACCACCCCGGGCATGTGCCGCTACCGCGACGCCTATGGCCGCATCTACGAGGCGCGCTGCTAAACCAGCGCCGCCTGCAAGGCCGCCATCCAATACCCGCCCCCGAATGTCATGTTCGGGGGACGGGACTGTTTTTCAAAGTTTTTACGGCGCCCGCGCGCTTGCATTAGGCCGCCAGGAAATCCGAGTCGTAGCCCATTGAGCGCATGCTCCCGTCCGTAAAGCGGATCGTGAGGCTGTCTGCTTCCGCGGCAACGGCGACGACCCTCCCCTCCTCTCCCCGCACCCCACAGGCGCCGATCACCTGGCGGACCGTGACCGTCCGGTCCGGGCCCAAGGCAAAGGCTGTCGGGACGCCCAGCCGCGTGAATGCATTGTCGCCGCAGGAATCGGCGTGGCCGAGCGGCGAGGCGCACGCGTCCTCGATGCCGAGCACGCCGGTGTGGCGTCCGGACCACGGCGCATAGTCCCGCCCGCCATTGCTCATCCACAGCATCGTCACCGGCAGCACGTCGGGGCGCTTGAGCACGAACACATGATCCTGCTCCGCCCTGCGGCTGACCGCGGTCCAGCCGAGCGACGCGCCCGAACCTTCGTTGGTGTCTTCGACCAGGGTGAGGAAATCCTCATGGCTTTCGCCGTGCGGGTAGCGGGTCAGATCGGCAAAGCCGCCCCCCGCGAGCGGAAAGGCGGTGAGGTCGGATGATTGCGCCGGATAGGCCAGAATGGAGCGGCCGCGCGCCGGATCGGGCTCCAGCGCCTCGGGCGGGGTCAGGGCGCCCTGCTTGGGCGAGAACGCCAGGTCGCCGCCGCCGGCCATCGGCACCATGACGTGATGGGCGGCGGATACCGCGCCGGCGCCGCCCGAAAACTTGTGCTCCTGGTAGACGAAGGGGTGGCCGCCGACCAGAGTGAGCCGCTTTTCGACCGTCGCGCCCATCACTTTCCGGATCAGCCGGAAAGCGATCGTGATGCGACCGTCTTCGCTGACGGTACCGAGATGGTCCCAGGCGCTGTTGGCGGGCCAGCCATGCGAGGGCGCGTCCTCGATGTCGTTGCGGCCGAAGGGCGCGCAGAAGAAATCGCCCGACAGGCGCTTCACATTGGGCGCGGTCCCGGCCGGAAACACGGCCTCAGGGTCGTCCACCCACGGCGCGCGGTGCAGCGGGGACAGGGTGCGGTCGCCGTCGCGGATCGTCAATGCAGCGATATGGCCGACGCTCGCATCGAGCGTCAGGGTGACGGGATCGAGATCGATCGAATGGAGGGTCATGGTCTTTTCCGGTTGATGGCTTATCTCTACAGGGGTGCGCCCAGGGGCCGCAACAGTGTTCGGGCCCGGGCGGGGCGCGAGGCAGAGAATTTGTTGCGACCTGTCTGATCTGCTATGGCCTGCGGTCTGTGGACAACCGGCGCGCCTGCATCGGGACCGTTCCCATGGAGAGCAAATGCCAACGATGAACAAAACCGATGTGGTTGTGCTCGGCGCGGGTGCTGCGGGCATGATCTGCGCCGTCGAGGCGGCGCGGCGGGGCCGTTCGGTCACGGTGATCGATCACGCGCGAAGCCCGGGCGAGAAGATCCGCATTTCCGGCGGCGGGCGCTGCAACTTCACCAATCTCTATTGCGGGCCGGCGAATTTCCTCTCCGGCAACCGGCATTTCGCCATTTCAGCGCTCCGCTCCTTCACCCAGCACGATTTCATCGACCGGGTCAAAGCCCACGGCATCGCCTTTCACGAAAAGACGCTGGGCCAGCTCTTCTGCGACGGGTCGGCGCGCGAGATCATCGCCATGCTGACCGGCGACATGGCCGAGGCCGGGGCGCGGCTGGAGCTTGCGACCGACATCACCGGCGTCGCGCGGTCCGACGCGGGCTTCGAAATTCGCACCAGCGCCGGCATCTGGCTGTCGGACCGCCTGGTCGTCGCCACCGGCGGCAAGTCGATCCCCAAGATGGGCGCCACCGGGCTCGGCTACGACATCGCCCGCCAGTTCGGCCATGCCGTCACCGAGACCCGGGCCGGGCTGGTGCCGTTCACCTGGGCGTCGAACATGCATGAGAGCTGGGGCGCGCTGTCGGGCGTTTCGCTGCTGGTCCACGCCGCCTGCAACGGCGCGGGCTTCGACGAGGCGATGCTGTTCACCCATCGCGGCCTGTCGGGACCTGCGATGCTGCAGGTCTCGTCCTACTGGCGCGAAGGCGATGCGGTGACGATCGATCTCGCGCCGGGGATCGATGTGGCAGCCCATATCCGGGCCGAGCGGCAGGCGCGGCCGAAGGCCTCGGTCTGGACTGTTCTCGCCGACCTGCTGCCCAAGCGGCTGGCGCACCAGTTCAGCAGCGAGGCCGGTTCCGTGACGCCGAGGCTCGCGGATCTGAGTAATGACGCGATCGACCGGATCGTGGCGGGGATCCGCTCGTTCGAGGTCGTGCCCGGCGGAACCGAAGGCTACCGCACGGCGGAAGTCACGCTCGGCGGCGTCGACACGGACGCGATCGACCAGAAGAGCATGGAGAGCCGGCTGGTTCCGGGCCTGCATTTCATCGGCGAGGTGATGGATGTGACCGGCCATCTCGGCGGCCACAATTTCCAGTGGGCCTGGTCGTCCGGCGTCGCTGCCGGACGGGCGGTTTGACGCCGGCTTCCGAAGCTGCGATCCAGTCCACACAGAATGAAGGAGATCAAGATGCGCGTATTGTTCACCGGTGGATCCGGCAAGGCCGGCAAGCATGTCATCCCCTATCTCGTCGACCGTGGCCACCGGGTGGTCAATGTCGACCTGACGCCGCTCGCCCACCCCGGCGTCGACAATCTGACCGCCGACATCACCGATTCCGGGCAGATGTTCAACGTCATGACCAGCTATGCCGATTTCGACGAGCTGGAGCCGGGCACCGGGGTGCCGAAATTCGACGCGGTGGTGCATTTCGCCGCCGTGCCGCGGATCCTGATCCGGCCCGACAACGAGACCTTCCGGATCAACACGGTGGGCACCTACAATGTGATCGAGGCGGCGGTGAAGCTCGGCATCCGCAAGATCATCATCGCCTCCTCGGAGACCACCTATGGCGTCTGCTTCGCCGATGGCGAGGTGAGCCCGGTGTCGCTGCCGGTGGAGGAGGACATGGATGTCAATCCGATGGATTCCTACGGCCTGTCCAAGGTCGTCAACGAGCAGACGGCGCGCGCCTTCCAGCGGCGGTCGGGCTTCGACATCTATGCGCTGAGGATCGGCAACGTGATGGAGCCGCACGAATATGATCGGTTCCCCGGATTCTTCGCCGATCCCGCAGTGCGCCGCCGCAACATCTTCTGCTACATCGACGCCCGCGACCTGGGCCAGATCGTCGACCGCTGCCTGACGACCGACGGGCTCGGGTTCCAGATCTTCAACGCCGGCAACGATACCAATTCGGTTGACCTGCCGACGGCGGAGATCGCCCGGCGGTTCTTCCCGGGGGTTCCCATCACCCGCGAGATGGGCGAGCACGAGGCGCTCTATTCCAACCGCAAGATCCGCGAAATGCTCGGCTTCAGCGAAGAGCACGACTGGCGCAAGCACGTGAAATAGCGCCTGCCTCAGGGCAAGGGCACGCCGAGCGGATAGCGGAACAGGGCGTAGAAGGCGGCCATGATGAAGATGCCGGAGAGCGCGAAGACGAATGCGCTCTTCAGATCCCAGCCCTCGTGGCGCGCGGCGATGAGCCCGCCCGCGAAGGCGATCGCGGTGGCGGGCAGGAAGCCCGCAAGCGGCATGACCAGGCAGCCGGCGATCATGCTGGCGACCAGCAGGATCCGCCGCCACCAGTCGCCGCCGCCAAAGCCGTTGTCCGGGTTGGGCCTGAGCCAGGAGGCGAGGATGACCATCGCCGAACAGCCGATCAGCGCATAGGCGACGGTGGTGGGAAACACCACCGAATCGGTGTCGGAATAGGTGCTCACATCCTGCAGCGTCACCAGTCCCAGGCCGATGAACAGGCTGGCGATGAGCAAGGTGCCGATGTCCTTCGGCGCGGATTTCGATGAAGTGTCAGTCATTGGCGCCGGCCTCGGTCTTGATGAGCCGTCTGGCCCTGCGGCCCTGGATGACCGGGTAGACGAGCGAGAGGATGGTGAAGGCGATGATCGCCAGCGAAATCGGCCGTCCGAAGAACATGCCGGCCAGATTGCCGGTGGCGTCGCCGATGATCCAGGCCTGGACGAAGCCCTGCTCGGCGATCGGCCCGAGAATGAGGCCGAGCACGATCGGCGAGGCGGCGAAGCCGAAGCGGGACAGAACCCAGCCGACCGTGCCGAGCACGATCATGATCATGACATCGGAGATCGAGTTGCGGATGGCGAAGGTGCCGATGATGGTCATGAAGCCCACCGCCGGAACGAGGATGGTCTTGGGGATGGTAACGATGGTCTTGTAGGCGTAGCGGCCGATCAGGAGCCCGGTGGGCAGCATCAGGATGGTGGCGATGAACAGGCCGAAGACGAAGGTGTAGACGATCGATCCGCCGCCCTCGAACAGCGTCGGGCCGGTGCGCACCCCCTGCACCAAGAGCGCGCCGAGAATGACCGCGTCGGGCGGCGTGCCGGGGATGCCCAGCACCAGCGTCGGGATGAAGCCGCCGCCGACGGTGGCGTTGTTGGCGGCTTCCGTGGCCATGACGCCGTCGGGCTCGCCCTCGCCGAATTTCTGGCCGGGCCTGGCGGTGCGCTTGGCCTCGGAATAGGCGACGAGCCCCGCCACGGACCCGCCCGCGCCCGGCAGGATGCCGATCACCGTGCCGATGATCGAGGAGCGCAAGAGGTTGAACCGCGATTTCCAGGCGATCGCCGCGCCCTCGCGGAAGCGCACCGCGCGCCCGCCCTCCTCGACCTTGAGATGGCGCTCGGGGGTCGCCACCATGTCGATGAGCACCGGGATGCAGTAGAGCCCGATCAGCGCGCCGACCACCTCGATGCCGCCGATCATGGTGGAGGAGCCGAAGGTGAGGCGTATGTCGGCGGAGATCTCCGCCACGCCGACGCAGGACAGAAGCAGGCCGAAGGCGCCGCCAGCCAGGCCCTTGAGCACGTTGCCGGTCGACAGCGAGGCGATCAGCGACAGGCCGAAGACCGAGAGCCACAGATATTCCACCGGCCCGAAGGCGAGCGCCACCGACGACAGCGGCGGCGCCAGCAAGAGCAGCGCCAGCGCTCCCACCAGCCCGCCGAAGACGCTGGCATAGCAGGCGATCGCCACGGCGAGATCGCCGTCGCCGCGCTTGGCCATCGGATAGCCGTCGAAGGTGGTGGCAATCGCCGAGGGCGTGCCCGGCGTGTTGAGCAGGATGGCGGAATAGGCGCCGCCATAGATGGCGCCGGTGTAGATGGCGCCGAGCAGGATCAGCGCGGAGGCCGGTTCCATCGAAAAGGTGATCGGCACCAGCACCGCCACCGCCATGGTGGCAGACAGGCCCGGGATCGAGCCGATGATGGTGCCGGCCACGACGCCGAACAGCGCCAGCGCCAGATTGGTCAGCGTCAGCGCATTGGCCAGATGTTCAAAATCCATAGCGGCTTGTCCAGTCAGATGGAGGCGAAGGTCAGCCATCCCGCGGGCGGCGGATCGCCGGCCGCGATGCAGCGTGCTTCACACGGCGCGAATGGGACGCCCGGGCGAAAAGCCCGGGCGCACAGCGGATGGATCAGTTGAGCAGGCCGGCGTCGGTCGCCGCTTCGATATATTCGGCCTTGCGGGCCGCCATGAACGCGTCCATGCCGTCGATGCCGACGTCGAGAAGCGCGAAGCCGCCATCGAGCATCTGCTTGCGGAAGGCCTCGTCGGCGTTGATCTCGCCGAACATGTCCGACAGGCGCTGGACGGTTTCCGCCGGCGTGTCCTTCGGCACGGCCATGCCGCGATAGGCGCCGCCGACCATCTCGTAGCCGAGTTCCTTGAAGGTGGGCACGTCGGGGAACAGCGGGTGGCGTTCCTCCATGGCGACCGCCAGCATGCGCACCGCGTCGCCCTGGGCCGCGCCCACCGTGGTGTAGCCCCACTGGGCCTTGACCTGGTTGCCGAGCGTGGCGGTGGTCGAGGCGCCGGTGCCCTTGAACGGGACATAGGTGGTCTTGATGCCGGCCAGCTTGTCGAAGCGGATCTGCGCCAGATGGTTGGCGGTGGCCTTGCCGGAGCCCGCCATCGTCACCGCGCCGGGATTGGCCTTGGCGTCGGCGATCAGATCATCGAGCGTCTTGTAGGGGCTGTCGGCCGTCACCACGATCGCATCCGGGGTGTAATGGAACATGTAGAAGGTGTGGATGTCCTCGGTGGTGTAGCCGACATCCTTCTCTGCGGGCTGGATGACGATATGCGGCAGGTTGATGCCCATGATGGTGTGGCCGTCGCTCGCCATGGAATTGAGCTGGGCCCAGCCGACCGCGCCGCCGCCGCCGGGCTTGTAGGAGACCACCAGGTCCTGGCCGAACTTGTCCTTGAAATAGGGCTGCTGGAAGCGGGCGGAAATATCGGATTCGCCTCCCGGGCCGAACGGAATGATGTATTCGACCGATTTGTCCGGAAATGCCAGAGCGCTGGTCGCCGCGACGATCGACACCGCGGATGCAATCACCAATGACTTGGCGGTTTTCAGATAAAACATGTTTTCCTCCCAGAAACCTATAAAATGCAAGCGCTTACATGCTGGCTCGCGACAAACCCTCTCACATGCCGTTGCGCCCGTTCCGCCTCCTTTGACGAACCGCGGGCCAAGCGGCAGGGCCATTTAAGCACCTGCCAAACGGTTTGTCATGGGCTTTCGGCCGCTTGGCCGGTCCGAAACGCCCTGGCGGGCAGTGCATCAGGCCGTCCCGTTTCCCGCAACCGGGTCCCTGCGCCTGCCCCATAACGAGGCAACCGGACCGGGAATCGCGGCCGCACGACAGCTTTAGCCCTTTTTTTGCATTTTGGATCTAGACTGGGTCTGAACTGAGATTGTGACCTCGACCGGACAGCCGTTCGAGACGGCGCGATCTCGCAGGAATAGTCATGTTAATGAACGTATCGCGCGGACTTCATCATTGCAATTTCCTGCTGCGGCCGAGCGTCATCGCAGCCGGGATCGCGCTTGCGGTGACGCTGACGGCCGGTATCTACGCCGAACAGCAGAACCGCCTCGTCCATCACCAGAGTTCCCGCGCCAAGGTCAGCGAACAGCTCGGGCTGGTGCGGGCGAAACTGGAAGGCAACATCAACAGCAATATCCAGTTGGTGCGCGGCCTGGTCGAAGTCATCGAGGTGCAGCCGGATATCGACCAAGACAGGTTCAGCAGGATTGCCGCCGGCCTGGTCGACCACCACTCGCAACTGCGCAATATTGCCGCCGCTCCGGATCTGGTCATCAAGCTGATGTACCCAATCAAGGGAAACGAGCGGGCGATCGGCCTCGATTACCGGACCAGCGAGAAACAGCGCGACGCGGCCCTGCGGGCGGTCGGATCGCGCGAAATGGTGCTGGCGGGCCCGGTCAATCTGGTGCAGGGCGGCCAGGGCTTCATCAGCCGTTTCCCGGTTTTCACCGAAGACGAAGACGGCAATGACCGGTTATGGGGGCTTGTCTCGGCGGTCATCGACGTCGAAAGGCTCTATGCCGAGAGCGGGCTGCTCTCCCCTGACCTCCCCATCGACATCGCCATTGCCGGGCAGGACGGCACCGGCAGCTACGGCACCGTCTTCTTCGGGGACGCCAAGGTGCTGGACAACCATCCCCTGATCTCCAGCGTGGCGCTGCCGAGCGGGAGCTGGAAGATCGCCGCGATGCCCAAGGGCGGCTGGGCGGACACGCCGCCCAACACCTGGCAGATCCGCATGGCGGTGCTATTCGGCGGGCTGCTGCTCGTGCTGCCGATCTCGATCGCCGGCTATCTCTACGACCAGCGCCGGGCCAACATGCGCGAACTCAACCGCCGCCAGAGCGAGATGGAGCGGCTGTCGCACCGGCTCAAGCTGGCGCTGACCACCTCGAAGATCGGCGTGTGGGAATTCAATCTGGACACGTCCGAACTGACCTGGGACGACCGGATGTGCGAACTTTACGGCGTCGACGCCAGCCTGGATCGGCGCGGCGTCGACTGCTGGTCCTCGACCCTGCATCCCGACGACAAGGCGCGGGCCGAGGAGGAGTTCCACCGGGCGACCCTCACCGGCGGCGCCTACAATTCCGAATTCCGGGTCCTGACCCGCGACGGCACCACCCGGTGGATAAGGGCGATCGGCGCGGTGCATTACGATCTCGACGGCCGGCGCTACATTGTCGGCGTCAACTGGGATGTCTCCACCGACATTGCGCTCAAGACCAGGCTGCTCGCCTCCAAGCAGAATGCGGAGCTCAGGAACCGCGAGCTCGAGGACGCCCGCGCCCAGATGGAGCGCAACTCGCTGCATGACAGCCTCACCGGCCTGCCCAACAGGCGGTTTCTCGACGAGCGGCTTCTGAGCGGCCATGCCGGACGGCGCGTGACCGCGCTGCTGCACATCGACCTCGACCGGTTCAAGCAGATCAACGACACGCTGGGCCATGCCGCGGGAGACGCGATGCTGGTCCATGCCTCATCGGTCCTCAAGGCCAGCACGCGCGCCGATGATTTCATCGCCCGCATCGGCGGCGACGAGTTCGTCATCGCCACGACCTCGCAGACCAGCGAGGAGCACCTGGCGGCGCTTGCCAGCCGCATCATCGTGCAGATGCGCCAGCCGGTCCCCTATGAAAGCCACGAATGCCGCTTCGGGGTGAGCATCGGCATCGCGACCGCCGATCCCAGGGAGGGCGATTGCGGCAAGCGCCTGCTGATCGACGCCGACATCGCGCTCTACCGGGCCAAGAGCAACGGCCGCAACCGCTTCGAGTTCTTCACCGCCTCGCTGAAGGCCGAGATCATCCGCAACAAGCGCGTCGCCGACGACATTCTCAACGGCCTCGAGCGCAAGGAATTCCGGCCCTATTTCCAGCCGCAGTTCGACGCCCGCACCCTCGACATCGTCGGCGTCGAGGCTCTCGCCCGCTGGGAGCACCCGACCGAGGGCATGCTCACGCCCGACGTCTTCCTCAAGACCGCGGGCGAACTCAATGTCGTGCCGCTGATCGACCGCTCGATCCTCGAGCAGACGCTGTGGCAATCGACCCGCTGGAAGGCGGCTGGCGTCACCATCCCGAAAATGTCGGTCAACGTGTCGGCCGGAAGGCTCTACGAGGCCGATCTCCTCGGCAGCCTGGACGGGCTCTCCATCGAACGCGGGACCCTGTCCTTCGAGCTGCTCGAATCGATCTTCCTCGACGAGAAGAACGAGACCATCGTCGCCAATATCGAGCGGCTGAGGTCGCTCGGGATCCAGATCGACATCGACGATTTCGGCACCGGCTTCGCCTCGATCGTCAGCCTCATCCAGGTCCGCCCGGACCGGCTGAAGATCGACCGCCAGCTGATCTCGCCGATCGTCAAGTCCGAAAGCCGGCGCCGCCTGGTCGCCTCCATCATCGAGATCGGCCAGTCGCTCGGCATCAAGGTGGTGGCCGAGGGCGTGGAGACCATGGACCATGCCGTGATCCTGCGCGATCTCGGCTGCGACACGCTCCAGGGCTATGCGCTGGCGCGCCCGATGTCCTCGGACACGCTGATGGACTTCGTCCGCGACGAAAGCTGGCGCCGGGCGGCCTGAGGCGCTTTCCTCCCTTTGCGGATGTGACGTGGATCCGCCGCATCCCCCGGCTTCCGGGCCGTCTCATGGGCCTTCGCCAGAAGCCGCGTCCCTGTCGTCGCGCGTATCTCTGCCTCAGTCCGGAGCGGCCGGGCCCGCGGAGCCGGCCAGCCGCGCCCTCCGCTTCTGCTTTTCGACGAAATGCATCGCCTCGAGCTTCAGGCCGTCGGGATCGTAGAAATAGACCGCGTAATAGCCCTCCCCGTAGCTCGGATAGTCCGCCGGGGCATCGGCGATCTCCACCTTCTGCTCGAGCAGGAACTCATAAAGCGCATCGACCTCCTCCCGCGCCGCCAGCTCGAAGGCATAGTGATGCAGGCCGACATCGCCGGTATGGTGCTTGTGGCGCCGCCCCTCGGCGTCGGCCTGGGTGATCCAGTACATGGTCTCGCCGTTGTTCCAGCCGACCACCTCGCCGAACTCCCATTCGCGTTCGAACCCCATGAAGCCGAGCACCCTGTCGTAGAAATGCCGGGACGCCCCGAGGTCGCCGACACGGATGGCGAGATGATCTATCCCGATGACACGAACCATGGTCTTTCTCCTTTAACATCCGGCGCAACAGGCACCGTGGCCGATTCCGTCCGGCGGACTAAAGGCGCGCTGCGGAACACCAGGCCGGAGCGGGCGGCGGGGCCGCATGGCCGCCCTACTCCAGCACCGTCCAGAACCCGTGTTTCTTGCCGTGCGCGGATCTGAGCCGCGCCGCATAGGCTTCATGCGGCCGCGCCGCGCCGAAATCCTCGATGCGCGGCGCCAGCGCCTGGCAGTGGAGAAAGTGCCGCGCGGCGTGACGGTAGCGGCCTGATCGGACCGCAGCGAGCGTGAAGTCGATCATGGACCGGAGCGCGATGGTGGCTGCCAGCGGATGCTTCTCCTCGAGCGCCTCCGCGGCCGCCGTCATCAAGGGATAGAGATTGCCGTCGAGCTCGGCCTGACGGTCAATGACGAGGCGCGCCGCCGCGTCGAGCGCGGGCCAATGCAGGAGGAAGGCGAGCGCCTGATGGACGTCGGGAAACGCGCGGGCGTGGACCAGGGCCCGTTCCTCCGCCTCCATGTCCTCGAAATCCGGCAGCCGGCGCACAAAGGCGCGCAGGTGCTCGTCGCTCAGCGACTTGGCGAAGCAGGCCCACCGATAGGCCTGCGCCTCCGCGCCGCGCCCGAGCGCTTCGAGCGCCTCGGCGCGGACCAGTTGCCATTCCAATGCCCCCCCGGCGCCGGCCCGGCCCGCCGCGTCGAGCGCCGCGAGAGCCTCCTCCGCCCGTCCCGCCTGCAGCAGGCGGCCGGCGATCTCCGCCGCGACCAGCGGCGTCTTGCGGGTGCGCAGGGGCTGCTGCGCGATATAGGCGTCAACGTCGCCCAGGGCGTCGGCGATGTCCTGCAGGGCGGTGCGGACGGTCAGGTCCCGGGGGGTGCCATGGATCTCGTCGAGATAGATCGGCCCGGCGCTGCCCCAGGCCAGGATCTCGCGATCCTCCTCGGCCGGCCTCTCTTCGGGCTCCATCGACCACGCGGTGAGCAGCGCCTGAAGCTGTTCCAGTCCGCCGCGGCCGAGCGCCGGGGCCATGGCCGCGACGAGCTGGTCATATTGGCCCGATCGGCTGTCCCGCACGGCCGCGAAAACCCGGTCGGCCAGCACATCGGCCGCGACGCCGGCGAGGCCCGCGATCCTGGCGGCGTCGGCGCAGGCCTGGCGGAAGATCTCGAGCAGGGCGCCGCTGCCGTCTTCGGCGCGGTCGAAGACCGGCTCCCCCAGCCCCATGAACTGCCAGATTAGCTCGAAGGCCTCCGCCGGGTCTTCGGCGGCGATCGTCTCGGCGATGATCGTCCTTTGCGTGTCGAGGTCCTTCCGGAACGCCCGGATCTTGCGCCAGTTGATGGCGGTGCGGGCGCGGGCGATGCTTGCGAGCCGCTTGCGCACTTCGGCGGCAAGCTCGCGGCTGCCCTGGCCGCCCGCCAGTTCGAGCCGCAGCCGGCGCTTGCTCGCGGCGCTGCCGGTGCTGACCTCGATCAGCAGCTCCGCCAGCCGCCGGGCCCCGAGCGTCTCGAGGTTCTTTGCATTGAGCGTGGTTCTGGATGCCATTGACTGCCCTGGGTCGCGAAACTGCACATCGGCGCGCGGGCCGCGGGCCCACCTTCGATCCGAATGGCCCCGCGAGTCAACGCAAGGCCGCCGGTCCGCCGTGGGCGAGGCGCGTCCTCCGGCCGCCATCCCGGTCCGCATGCCGCCGCCGCGACATGCCCGCGCGCCGGGCAGGACCGGCCCCACAGCCATCTTCCCCCGGCCACCACGGATCTGCGATTATTGCATTGATGCGCCGCCCGTGATGGGCTAGAAGACCGCGTGTCAGCTGCTTTGCGGCGGGAGTTTTTTCCGGTTCCAGCAACCGCACCGCCCCCCTCGCCAGGCGCCACGGATGCACCCGTAGCTCAGCTGGATAGAGTGCTGCCCTCCGAAGGCAGAGGTCACAGGTTCGAATCCTGTCGGGTGCGCCAATAAATTCAAAAACTTAGCTGATTGCCGATACGCTGTTCGCAGGGATAGACCTGCCAGCGCTTGGCTTCTCCGTCACCGGGCATGGCGCGACTGACGTCGCGACCCACATCGTACTCGCTAGATAGAGAAAGGAAGGAGCACCATGCCGAAATTCATCACCATCGGATACGGCGACCGGGCCGGTTACGAGCGTACACCACAGCCGGTCAAGGACGCCGCCCATGCTCACGACGCCAGGCTGGTTTCGCACGGCGCCCTGATCGGCATCGCCGGCGCGCCGGTGCAGGTACGCAATCCGGATGCCGCTGGCGTGGAGACATGCGACGGCCCATTCATGTCCTCCGGTCTGCCGGTCGCCGGTTTCGCGGTGATCGAGGCTGCCAGCCTGGAAGAAGCCATCGAGAAGGTGTCTCATGTCCCCTGCGCCGTTGCCCACGGCGTCGTCGAAGTCTGGCCGCTGAAATAGCCGTTCAACAATGTGGAGGGAGAAAGGAAATGGCGAAGCTCGTATTCGGTATGAACGTGTCACTGGACGGCTATGTCGACCACATGAGGTTCCAGCCGGACCCCACCCTCTTTCGCCATTTCATTGGCGAGGCCGAGGCACAGGTGGGCAGCATCTACGGCCGCAAGATGTATGAGATCATGCGTTACTGGGACGAGGACCATGCCGACTGGGAACCGGAGGGAGCGGCCTTCGCCGCGGCCTGGCGGAAACAGACCAAATGGGTCGTCTCCCGCACCATGGCATCGGTCGGCCCCAATGCAAGGCTTGTTGAGGATGATCTGGAAGGTGCGGTTCGCCAGCTCAAGGCCGAGCGCGACGGGGAGATCGAGATTGCCGGCCCGAATCTGGCGCGAAGCCTCACCGACCTCGGCCTGATCGACGAGTACCTGATTTACCTTCACCCGGTCGTCCTAGGTCACGGCGCACCCTATTTCGCCGGCCCCCGGCCGCCGCTCCGCCTGCTGTCGCATCAACGGATTGGCGAGGATGTGCTCCGGTTGGCCTACGTTCCCGCTTGATCTTGCCTCACGGAGGGATTGTGGCAAAGCAGTCGCGTTTCCACGGACCACCGACCTTCGCATTTGAAAAGAAGCGACCACTAAATTTATCATTACAATATTAGGGACTCTGCATAGTTTTGGGGGTCCTATGCAAATGGGGGCCAATGACGGCTCCAGGCAAAGGAGCGGGTGCGAGAATGAAGCTCGATTTCTCAGCCACCGGAAGGGCCAGGGTAATCGCCGGGACCGTGATTGGCACGTTGTTCTGCATCGCTGCGGCAGTTTTTGTCGACTCCTATAATTTCCCCGATCTTTCGGAGCCCAAGATAAGACGTGCACTCTTGATCGACATCCTGCTGCCCACCGTGTTGGCGGCGCCACTGCTGTTCCTGCTTCTGCACAAGATGCGGCACTTGTCGATCGCACACCGGGATATCGCCATCACTGCCACAACCGACAGCTTGACAGCGGTTCTCAATCGCGGTGCATTCAAGATGCTGGTCGATGCCTATCTCGAACAGGCTCTCAAGCGGCCAGCGCAATCAGCAGGGGCATTCTTGGTCATTGACGCTGACCATTTCAAATCGATCAATGACCGGTTTGGTCACCAAAGGGGGGATGACGCCCTGCAGCTCATCGCACGATCGATCCAGAACTCGTTGAGATCGGGCGATCTTGTCGGGCGGATAGGTGGCGAGGAATTTGGGGTCTTCCTGCCAAAGGCGGGCGTCGATCAGGCCGGCGTCGTGGCCGAACGCATCCGTGTCAAGATCCGCGAAGTCGAATTTCCGCCGGCCACGAGGACACACACACTCTCGGTGAGCGTAGGTGGCGTGGCGTTTAGCGGGCATGCCGTTTACGATGATCTGTTCCGGGTGGCCGATCAGTGCCTTTACTCCGCAAAGGAGCGCGGCCGTGATCGGGTCATTTTCGAACGCCTTGCTGCCTGACGAACGGTGCGACGCTTGCCTATGCGCGGCGCATGCGGACTCCAACGACCATCATTCGCGTCAAGCAACATCTCCCGATCGGCGAGAACACGCCCTCAACATCATCCGGGCAAGACATTGAACCGCTGTCGAATCAACAAGGATGGATGGAACGAGTTGCTTGTCATCTCCGTGTTCGCTTATTTGCGATAGCGCTGTCTTCAAGGGAACGTATGGGTCACCAGACGTCAGCTTTCCAGCAATGTCTTGTAAACATCCCGGAGGAGGTTCTTCTGGACCTTGCCCATGGTGTTCCGGGGCAGCTCATCAACCACGATCACCCGCCTGGGCTGCTTGAAACGGGCGATCCTGGGCTTGATGTTTTCGAGGATCGCCGCTTCATCAAGCCGTGCGCCGGGTTTGGGGACCACCACGGCGACGACGCCCTCGCCGAAATCGGCATGCGGCACGCCAATGACGGCGGACTCAAGCACGCCGTCCTCCTCGTCGAGCAGCAGTTCGAGTTCCTTGGGATAGATATTGTAGCCGCCGGAGATGATCAGGTCCTTGGAGCGTCCGACGATCTGGACATAGCCGTCGGCATCGACGACGCCAACATCGCCGGTGATGAAGAAGCCGTCGTCGCGGAACTCCTCCTTCGTCTTCTCCGGCATCTCCCAATAGCCGGCAAAGACGTTGGGCCCCTTTACCTCGATGATGCCGATCTCGCCCTGGGGCAGCGGCTTGCCGGTTTCGGCATCGGCGATGCGCAGCTTCACCCCGGGCAGCGGAAAGCCGACCGTGCCGGCGCGACGCTCACCATCATACGGGTTGGAGGTATTCATATTGGTTTCGGTCATGCCGTAGCGCTCGAGGATGCGATGGCCGGTTCGCCCTTCGAACTGCACATGGGTCTCGGCCAGCAGCGGTGCGCTGCCGGAAACGAACAGCCGCATGTGGCGGACAAGGTCGCGGTTGAAGGCCGGTTCGTCGAGCAGCCGCGTGTAGAAGGTCGGCACGCCCATCAGGCAGGTGGCATCGGATATATTGGCAACGATCGCCTCGGCGCTGAAGCCGGGCAGGAAGATCAGCGATGCGCCGGCGCTTAAGATCACGTTGGTGGCGACGAAGAGGCCGTGGGTGTGAAAGATCGGCAGCGCGTGCAGCAGCACGTCGTCGCTGGTGAAATGCCAAACATCGACCAGCGTCTGCGCATTGGAGAGCAGGTTGGCGTGGGTCAGCATCGCGCCCTTGGAGCGGCCGGTGGTGCCCGAGGTGTAGAGGATGGCGGCAAGGTCGTCCTCTGCGCGAGCCACGGTGTCGAACGCAGTCGGCGCGGCAAGTCCGGCATCCGGGATCGAGCCGGCGCTGGTTTCGTGATCCTGCCAGACACCCATTGTCTCAAGCCCAATGCCGAGGCTTTCCGTCAGCGCCTCATAGTCGGCGCGCTTGCCCGGATCGCAGACGAAGATCCGCGGAGTGGCGTTGCCGAGGAAATATTCGATCTCGGCGGGCGTGTAACCGGTGTTGAGCGGCAGGAAGACGGCGCCGGCGCGGACGACGGCGAGATAAAGCATGATGGCTTCAATGGACTTTGGCACCTGTACTGCGACCCGGTCCCCCGGCCTCACGCCCAGGCCGAGGAGAACGTTGGCAAACCGGCCGGAGACATCTTCGACGTCACCATAGGTGAAACGGCGCCCGTCCCCCGGCAGGGTCGCAAACAACGCATTTCTATTCTGCGAAGATCCCAGCTTGTCTCCGAGCAGTCCGTCAAAGAGATAATTCTCAGCCATGTTCATTTCCTGCCGTTGCTTTGGGTGGCCGCTGCATCGGCCAGCAATTTCACGTCCCTTGACGCAAAGACCGTGTGGTTCTCGGCAAAGCCTTCGTGGAATTGCCCGATCTTTTTCAGATTGTAGAGATAATTGACCATCACCCCGCAGGACTGCCGAAGGCCGTTGGGGGAAAGATCGGCGCCCGCGTGGATGTCGTGCACCATCGCCCCATTGTTTAGGTGGAACCGTGCCACCGGATCGAGAGGCAGGCCCTTCGGATCCTTCTGGTTGATCAGATAGGTCGCGGCCTGCCTGCGCAGCCATTGGGACTGATCCTTGAGTGCGCCAAGATCACCCGTGTCCATCGCTTTCTCGAGGTCCTCGGCGGCAGCGCCTTCATTCGGCTTTTCCGACACCCTGTGCCGCAGCCAACGTCCGAAGCCGGGAATGGGCGAAAGTGTGACGAAGGTGTTGATCGATTTCAGTTCTGCTTGCAGATCCTCCACCACCTGCTTGATCAGGGAATTGCCGAAGGACACGCCGCGCAGCCCCGCCTGGCAGTTGGATATGGAGTAGAAGACGGCAGTGTCGGCGGTGTCGGCACTCAGGATTTCGCGGTTTTCCGCAAGGATCGCCTGAACCGAACCCGGCACGCCCCTGACCAGCGCCACTTCGACGAAGATCAGCGGATCGTCGGGCATGGCGGGGTGGAAAAAGGCATAGCAACGCCGGTCGGAAGGCTGGACCCGACGTCGCAGATCATCCCAGTCATCAATGGCATGGACGGCTTCGTACTTGATGATTTTTTCGAGAATGTTGGCCGGGCTCTGCCAGTGGATTCGTCGCGGGACCAGAAAGCCGCGGTTGAACCAGGAGCCGAAGAGGTGCTGGAAATCCAGGTCGGTCCGACCGAAGGCCGGATTGTCCTTGAGCAGCTTGAGCAGACGGGCACGCATCTTCACCAGTTCGCCGGTGGCGCCGGGAACCCGGTTGATGCGGCGCAACAGCTCCTGTCGCTTGGGCTCGGCGGCCTCCAACAGCACGCTGAGGTTCTCCGGCGACCGGTCGTTCTGATATTCTGCGATCGACACCTGCAACCGCTCGGTGTCGATGTCCATCTGCTCGGTGAGATAGTGGAAGAACTCGACTTCCGCCTCCGGCGTGAGTTCGCTGAAGCGGGACAAGATCTGCTGCCCCATGGTGTAGGACGCCCCCTCGCTCGACGTGGTGATGAGAGCCTCGCAGAGCGCGGAGATCGATCGGCCGTCGCCCTTGACGCGGGCGAGGCCGGGCCTTTCGAACAGGGTTGACAGCAGGTCGTAGAAGAAGCCCGGCCGGTTCAAAGCGCGCCTCCCATTACCAGGTCGGGCAGGAAGGTGGCGATCGACGGAAAGATGCACAAGAGCACGATAGCGAAGATCATGCACAGGACATAGGGCAGCGAGCCGCGCAGGATGGTGCCGAGCGATATGTCGGGCGCAATCGAGTTGATGACGTAGAGATTAAGCCCCACTGGCGGGGTGATCAGCCCGATTTCCATGTTGATGGTCAGGATCACGGCGAACCAGTAGGGGTCGAAGCCGGCACTGGTGATGATCGGCAGCAGGATCGGCGCGGTCATCAGGATCACCGCCACCGGCGGCAGGAAAAAGCCGGCGATCAGCAGAAACACGTTGATGATCGCCATCAGCACCCAGCGGTTGACCTCGAGATCCGAGATCCAGCCGGCGATGCTCTGGGTGACGAAGGTCGAGGACAGGGTGAAGGCGAACAGTTCCGAGGCTGCGATGATCATCATGATCATCACCGATTCCCGCGTCGAATCGCGGAACATCGAGATGAACGGCCTGGCCGAGAACATCTTGTAGACCACGATCACCAGCACGAGGCAGAACAGCGCGCCGACGCCGGCGGCTTCCGATGGCGTGGCCACCCCACCGTAAAGCACGAACAGGATGCCGACGACGATAGCCAGGAACGGCAGCACCCGCGGCAGGATCTCGAATTTCTGCCGGAGGGAATAGTGCTGGGTAACGTCCGACAGTTTCAGCCCGCTGCGCCAGCAGGAATAGAGTGTCCAAGCCATGAAGATGGCCGTCAGCATCAGCCCCGGGATCACGCCGGCCAGAAACAGCCGGCCGATCGAGGTCTCGGTCGAGATGCCGTAGACGATCATGGTTATCGACGGCGGAATAAGGATGCCAAGGGTGCCGCCGGCGGCGATCGAACCGGCGGAGATCTCGTCGGGGTAGCCGCGCTTGCGCATTTCGGGAATGCCCATCTTGCCGATGGCGGCGCAAGTTGCGGGCGACGACCCGGAAAGGGCGGAGAAGATCGAGCAGGCGCCGAGGTTGGACAGCACAAGCCCCCCGGGAACCCGGTTGAGCCACCGGTCGAGCGCCTCGTAGAGGTCCTTGCCGGCCGGCGAATTGGAGACCGCGGCCCCCATCAGGATGAACATCGGGATCGACACCAACGTGAACGAATTGAGACCCGAAAAGAAGGTCTCGCCCAAAATGTCGAGCGACCGGAACCCGTCGATGAGCAACAATGTCCCGATGGAAACGGCGCCCAGCGCAAAGGCGATCGGCATACCGATGGCGAACAGCGCTATCAGGACCACCAGAATAAGAAGTCCGATTTCAAGCGGGCTCATGCGGAGGTCTCCCCGGCGTCGGTCCAGTTCTTGTGGATCTCAACGACATATTGCAGGCACAGGATGATGATGCCGAGCGGCAAAGGCAGCAGCGGGATCCAAAGCGGCAGCGCCCAGACCGTATCGGTGGTCCAGCCCCTCGACAGCGCTTCGTAGAAATAGTGCCAGCCGGACCAGCCGAGCAGGCCGCAGAACATCAGGCTCAGAGTTGCGGCCAGGACGTCAAGGATACGCTTGCCATTGCCGCCGAGCATGTTGGGCAGAAGATCGACCGAGACATGTCCCCTGAGCATCAGCACGTAGGGCGCTCCGATGAAGGTGGAGGCGATCATGGCGTAGACCACGAACTCTGTCTGCCAGATGGTGGAGGCGCCAAGGAAATAGCGCATGAATACCATCTGGGAGACGACGAGGGTTGACGCGGCAATCAGCAGCATCGACGTCAGTCCGCACAGTCGCGACAACGCTTCGACCATCGAAACAAACCGATTCATCTAGTCAGTCCTGAACAAATGGTGGGATCGGGATTTGATGGGGACGAGGGGAGGCGGACCTCCCCTCACCTCCTGATCATTCGACCGCGAGCGCGTCGTCGATCAGCTTCTGGCCACCGTCCACCTTCTCGGCGAACTCCTTGTAGGCCGTCTCCTTGGCGATCGCCAGCCAGGCGTCGTAGTCTTCCTTCGACATCGACACCACTTCGACACCGGCCTGCTTGAAGGTCTCGACCATCTTGTCGTCGAGACCGGCTGCTTCCTTGTCGAAATATTCCTCGGCCTTCTTGCCGGCCGCCATCACGGCTTCCTGCTGTTCCGGCGTCAGCCGGTCATAGGTCTCCTTCGAGATCAGCATCGGCTCGTACATGAACCACAGCGAATTCTCGCCCGGCTCGGTCAGGCAGGTGACCTGCTCGTAAAGCCGGTAGGAGACGAAAGAGCCCGACGAGGTGTTGGTCGCGTCGAGCACGCCGGTCTGCATGCCGGTGTAAATCTCGGATGACGCCATCGAGGAAATCGAGGCGCCGGCGCCGACCAGCATCTGCTCAAAAGCGGGACCCGCGGCGCGGGTGACCTGGCCCTTGATCGATTCCGGCGAGGTAATGCAGTTCTTTTTCGATGCGAAGGCGCCGCCGAGCCAGGCGTCGGCGATGACGATGGCGCCGTTGTCCTCGATCAGCTTCTTGATCTCGGTCATGAAGGGCGACGAATTGAGCCGCTTGGCGCGGTCATGGTTGCGGACCAGACCGGGCATCAGCGTGGCCGAAAACTGCGGCACCCGTCCCGAAGCATAGTCGAGCGGGAACGAGGTGATGTCGAGCTGGCCCTTGGTCAGCGCCCCCCACTGTTCCTTTGCCTTGTAGAGCGACTGGCCCGGATAGACCTGAACATCGAGGCCGACATTTGCGGCCGCCAGTTCCTTGGCGAAGAGCTGAACCATTTCGTCGCGCGCGTCGCCCTTGCCGCCCGGAAACTGGTGCGACGCCTTCAATGTCTCGGCCTGCGCCAGGCCGGTCAGTGCGATGGATGCGGCGAGCATGCCCGCAAGCGAAGATAATCCTAGTTTCATATCTACCTCCCAGAAGATGGTTTGTCAGAACCTCCTCCGGTCCTGGCACCCATCGAGGGGACCATCTTTGGAATGCAATGTCAAACCCCTTGTATACAAAAATATTGGATTTGCATTTCTCTGCGGATCGGCGATGATGCCGCAATGAGCCCACGGATTGCAGATTCGGTTCGCGAACGTATCGAGCAGATGATCGTCACCGGCGAGTTCGCCGATGGCGAACGGCTGGACGAGGTGAAGCTTGCCGAACAGTTCGGCGTGTCGCGGACGCCGCTCCGCGAGGCGTTCCAGTCGCTCGCAGCCTCCGGGCTTCTGACGCTCGAAGCCCGCCGCGGCGCCTTCATAAGGCATCCGGACTTTGTCGAACTGGTCGAGATGTTCGAGGTGATGGCCGAGATCGAGGCAATGTGCGGGTTCCGCGCGGCTCGGCGGGTGACGCAGGACCAGATGGTTGCCATCGGCCTGACCATCGACGCCTGCGAGGCGGCGATCGCGATGGGCGATTTCGACGAATATTACCGCGAGAACGAAAAATTCCACCATCTGCTCTACGATGCTAGCGGAAACCGATTCCTGGCGCGCGAAGCGGCTCGGCTGCACAAGCGGCTCAAACCCTACCGCCGCATGCAATTGCGCACCAGTGGACGCATGCCCCAGTCAATGCGGGAGCACCGCACCGTCTACGCCGCGCTTCAGCGCGGCGATCCCAAGGCCACCGCCCTGGCGCTGCGCCTCCATGTCGCCATCCAGGGCGAACGCTTCAACGACCTCATGGTCAGTTACCGGCAAATGGCATCGCTCAAAACGGGGTGACAGGTTGTGCGTGTGAACGACCGGGCTGCCTATTTTTTGTTCGCCGTCCCGGTTTCGACCCCGGAGCGCATCCGCGACGGCCCGATCCATCCCGCGCCGAAGAAGCCGATCCCTGGCTTAGAACCGCGGCCCGCGCTGACCTGTTTCAAAGCCGTACTGTTGCTTGCGGAGAGCCTGGATCGCCTTTCCGTGAAAGGGTGAAGCATCAAAGTCTCTTCTCGACTGCGGCCGAACCCGGCAAAGGCCCTAATATTTCTGTTGATCAAGCCCTGCCCCGCCTGTCTCGTCTCTCCCCAGCCGACGGAAACGTCGCGCGCTGCATTTCAGCGCGGCCCTCCTTAGATGAGCCATCGCCTCAATCGCCGAATATGGATCCCCTAACATATCTGCCGCGAGGGAAAACATCAGGCCGCTCCAAGTTATTGACAGCCTGTATTGTAGAGGGTTGCTCCCCAGCCTTGCCGAATTGACAACTCTCGGTCGCTCCCGCGATGGTGACCGATGCGGGAGGTTTGCGTGGTAACAATATATATCGAAGAATCAGTTGATTGCAGGAGCAGGCTGGGCAAGGCAACCTCGCTGATCCGGGCCGGCAGCAGGGGGAACGGCACATGCAGAAGGAAGAGATCGGTAACGTTACAGTGGTCGGAACTGGGATCATCGGCGCCAGTTGGACTTGCCTCTTCCTGGCGCACGGCCTCGACGTGGTCGCCACCGATATTCGTCAGGGTGCGGAAGCCGAATTGACAGCCGCGGTCGAGCGGTTCTGGCCTACCCTGCCCCAATCCGTTCTCGCCAGCGGGCAGCGCGGAACGCTGCGCTTCGCGGCCGATCTCGAGGCTGCCTGCGCGCAAACCGGCTTCGTTCAGGAGAACGCGATCGAACGGCTGGACGCGAAGATCGAGCTGATGCGCCGCATCGACGCGGCCACGCCCGCGGATGTGGTGATTGCCTCCAGCTCCTCGGCGATTTCGGTGAGCGACATGCAGAGCGCCTGCGCCCGTCCCGAGCGGGTGGTGCTGGGCCATCCCTTCAACCCGCCGCATCTGGTGCCGCTGGTCGAACTGGCCGCCGGCGCGCGCACGCAAGCCTGGGCCCTGGACCGGGCCGAACAATTCTATACGCAGCTTGGAAAGGTCCCGGTTCGGCTCAACAAGGAGATCTACGGCCACATCGCCAACCGCATGCAGGCAGCGATCTTCAGGGAAGCAGTTCATCTACTGGAGACCGGTGTCGCCTCGGCCGAGGACATCGATCGCGCCGTCAGCGAGGGGCCCGGTCCGCGCTGGGCGTTGATGGGACCGCTGCTCACCTATCGCCTTGCCGGCGGCGACCGGGGCATGCAGGGTTTTTGGGACATGTTTGCGCCGATGCAGGACAAGCTCTGGGGGGAGCTCGGGGCGCCGGTGCCGGACGCCGCCCTGCAGGCGCGCGTGACCGAAGCCGTCGAGCAGTCCTATGGGGATCGCTCCGTGAGCGCGCTCGTAAAGGAGCGCGACATCCGTCTGCGGCAGGTGCTGGCGGCGAAGCGGCCACCGCAGGACTGAACGGCGCACCGTCGCAAGCAACTCCGATGGCCTGCGCGGATACTCCTTCGACACGAAAAGGCACGGCGACCGGAGCCGCCGTGCCCTGTCTTCTCGGGCGTTGAGCTTGGCTTATTTGCCGACCATCAGGCTCTGCGGCGCTTCGTCGCTCGCCATCCATGTTTCCAAGGCACCCAGCGGATCGAGGTCCGCCTGGGTTACTCCGCTCGGTCCGGCAGCGATGCCGCAATGGTCGAGGCCAGGGATCATGAAGAGTTTGACGTTCTTGGCAAGCTCCTCGGCGCCGCCCGCGGCCTCCGCCGCAGCCTCATGCCAAGCCACCGTGGTATAGGGCGGGACGATCGCATCGGCCCAGCCGTGCCAGACGATCATCTTGCCGCCCGCCTCGCGGAAGGCGGAGAGGTCGGGATCGTCGGCATTGTACATCTTGGCGGCCGCCGCCATGCGGGCCGGATCCTTGTCGAAGTCGAACTCGGTCGCCTTGTAAGCCGGGCCGGGATCTTCCGGATAGGCCATGTAGGAGCCGAAGGTCTGGGCGAAGAGCGGATTGAGGGCGGGGGATCCGGCCTCATTCCCGGTCAGCCAAACACGCCAGAACGGTTCCGAACCTTCCGGAACGCCACCGACGAACAGCACCTTGCCGGAGGAATCGACGGGCGACTTGCGCCATTTCTCCACCACTTCCCTTTCCTCGGGCGTAATGCACTGATTGCCCTCGGCTCCGGCTTCGCAGGTGATCGTGCTGAGATCGATTGTGCAGGCGCGCGGGTCGTCGATGGTTTTGTCTTCCTTGCCGTCGACGCCGTCGCACTGGCGCAGCACTTCCTCGGCGATCAGATCCACCTTGTCGGCCTTCAGGATCTGCTCGCCGTCGGGACCTGTATTGGCCTGGACCTGCCAGGCAAGCCCCGGTCCGGCGAGGCCGGTTTCATTGAGCGCCGGCGCCCCCGAGATGATGCCCTGGAACATCTCGGGATAGCGCAAGGCCGCCATGTGGGCCATCCGCCCGCCGGTGGAGCAGCCCTGGAAGATCGCCTGGTCCGACGGCTTGTCGTAGAACGCCTCGATCATCAGCTGCGCCACGCGGTTGGTCTCGCCGATGGAGCGCCAGCCCCAGTCCCGCTCGGCATTGACATTGCCATCGGCCCAGTCCGCATCGATGACAGTGAGCCCGTGGTGGCCGCTGTCGGTGGTCGCCGTCGCATAGCCCTTCTCGAGCCCCGGCCCCATGGCGTTGACGAAGCCGCTGCGGCCGCCGAGACTGCCGCAGAAACCGCCGCAGCCGACCTGGTAGTATTGCCCGTTCCAGCCCGAGAGCGGCAGCCGCACCTCGATGGCAATTGCCGGCAACGCCGTGGCGCGGACTTCGCAATAGGCCGGCGCAGTCCCCTCGGCGGAAACGACCCGCGCCGAGGTCACGAAGCCGGCCTCGAAGACGGTATCGCGCAGTGCGGCGCAGTCCGCTTCCGACTTGTCCTGGGCATGGGCCGCCGTGCCGATCATGGCGCCGGCGCTGATCAACGCCAGCATGGCGCCTCTTCGAAATAGATGCTGCATGGTCCTTCTCCTCCCGGGTTGGCCGGAGCGCGCGACCGATCCTCCTCGGTCGTCGCGTACCGGAATCCGTTCTGCATCCCCGCCGGGATCAGAAATTCACCTGATCTCCGCCCTTCAGCGCCAGCATCGCGCGCGCTTCCGTGGGCGTTGCGACATCGAGACCGAGTCCCTCCAGCACCTGACGGATCCTGCGCACCTGCGCGGCATTGCTTTGCGCCAGCTTGCCGGGTCCGTCCCAGAGCGAATCCTCAAGGCCGACGCGGACATTGCCGCCCATCGCCGCCGCCATCGTGGTGATCGGCATCTGGTGGCGCCCGGCGCCCAGCACCGACCACACGTAATCCTCGCCGAACAACCGGTCGGCCGTGCGCTTCATGTGCGAGACGTCGTCGGGATGGGTGCCGATGCCGCCAAGAATGCCGAAGACCGTCTGGATGAAGAGCGGTCCCTCGACGAGGCCGAGATCGCGAAAATGCGCCAGCGTATAGAGGTGGCTGGTGTCGTAACACTCGAATTCGAACCGCGTGCCGTTGCCGCCGCAATGCTCGAGAATATGCTCGATGTCCTTGAACGTGTTCTTGAAGACCGTATCGCGGGTCTTTTCGAGATAGGCAGGTTCCCAGTCATGCTGGAACTTCTCATAGCGGTCGAGCATCGGGTGAAGCCCGAAATTCATCGATCCCATGTTGAGCGAGGCGACCTCGGGAGCAAATTTCAATGCCGGCTGCAGACGCTCTTCCACCGTCATTGTCGGGCTGCCGCCGGTGGTCAGGTTCAGCACCGCATCGCTTGCCTGCTTGATGCGCGGCAGGAAGGCCGCAAACGCCGCCGGATCCTGCGTCGGACGTCCGTCCTCGGGATTGCGGGCGTGCAGATGAAGGATCGCCGCGCCCGCCTCCGCCGCCTCGATGGCCTGGGCCGCGATCTCATCGGCGGTCACCGGCAGGTGCGGCGACATGCTCGGGGTATGAATACCGCCGGTGATGGCGCAGGTGACGATGACCTTGCGAGGGGATTTGGCCATGTTCTCTTCCGTCCTTGCTGTCAGATGTTCTCGACATTGCCGCAGACGCTGATCGCCTGGCCCGAGATGTTGGCTCCCCCCGGCGAGGCCAGGAACAAGGCCGTGGCCGCGATGTCTTCGGGATCGACCATGCGCCGAAGCGAGATATTGGCGAGGTATTGCGCCTCCATGTCCTGGTAGCTCATGCCCGCAGCCTCGGCGCGGTCGCGGATCACCGCCTCCATGCGGGCGCCGCGCACGATGCCCGGAAGGATCGCGTTGACGCGAATGCCGTCGGGGCCCATCTCCTTGGCGAGGCTCTGGGTCAGTCCGACGATGCCCCATTTGGACGCGGCGTAAGGGGTCCGGAGCGCATAGCCCAGGCGTCCGGCGACGGACGAAATGTTGAGGATCACGCCGTTCTGGCTGGCGCGCAGCAAGGGCGCTGCGCGGCGCACCGTGAGAAACTGGCCGAGCAGGTCGATGTCGAGGGTCCGGCGGATGTCCTCGACAGAGAGTTCGTCGATCGATCCGGTCGGGCCGGCGATGCCGGCATTGTTGACCAGGACGTCGAGCCCGCCGAGCACTTCGGGGACGGTATCGAACAGGCGGCCTACCTGCGCCTCGTCCGACACATCGGCGCTGAGAATCCCTGCATCGGGATGCAAGGCGGCGAATTCGGCCAGGGCCTCCTCGTCGATATCGCAGACCAGCACTTTTGCGCCGGCTTCGAGAAACGCGCGGGCGATGGCGGCGCCGATGCCCGATGCGCCAGCCGTCACCAGCACCCGCAGGCCGGAACGCGGCCGCATCCGTTCAATGATGTTCATTGTCTGTCCAGTCCATGTGATTTCGGCAGGGAGGTCATGTCATGCCACCTCGAGCCAGTTGCGGCGCACGTCGCGATTGGCGTCGAGTTCGGCGGGCGTGCCGCGGAACACCAGTTCGCCATGGCCCATGACCATGACCTGCTGGGCCACCTTGAGGGCGATGGTGAGCTTCTGCTCGACCAGCACCACGGCGACGCCGCGGCGGCCGATATCGAGGATCACTTCCATCACCACCTCGACGATCCGCGGGGCCAGCCCCTCGGTCGGCTCGTCGATCAGCAGCACCCGCGGATTGCCGAGCAGCGAGCGGCAGATGGTCAGCATCTGCTGTTCGCCGCCGGAGAGATAGCCGGCGCGGATGGAGCGCCGTTCCCTGAGACGGGGAAAGTAGTCGTACATTTCCTCGACAGACCAGTGATGGGCGCCGGGGGCGCCCTTCTGGATCCCCATGGACATGTTCTCGTCAACCGTCAGGTTGGGAAACACCAGCCGTTCCTCCGGAACATAGCCGATCCCCTGCCGGCAGATCGCGTAAGGCCGTTGGCCGGCAAGCGGCTGGCTGTCCAGCGTCACCGTTCCCGATGTCGGCGGCACCAGGCCCATCATCGCTTTCAGCAGCGTCGAACGGCCCGATCCGTTTCGACCCAGCAGCGAGACGATGGAGGATTCGGGCACCTCCATGTCGATGCCGTGCAGGATGTGGCTCTTACCGTAATGGGCGTGAAGCCCCTTGACCTCGAGCAAGCTCATGACGCCGCCTCCTCGCCCAGATAGGCTTCCTGGACCGCCCGGTTGGCGCTGATGCGTTCGGGCGTGTCTGTCGCGATGATGTCCCCGTAGACCAGCACCGAGACCCGGTCGCAGAGGCTGAAGACGACGCCCATGTCGTGTTCCACCATCAGCAGTGTCTTGCCTTCGGTGACCGTGCGGATCAGCTCGATGGCCTTTTCGGTCTCCTCCCGGGACATGCCGGCTGTCGGCTCGTCGAGGAGAATGACCTCTGCGCCGGTGGTCAGCGTCATGCCGATCTCGAGCGCCCGCTGTTCGGAATAGGTGAGGTCGCCGGCGAGATCATGCCCGCGCGACTCGAGCCCGACCCGGGCCAGCACCTCGGCGGTCTCCTCATTGACCTGCCGCATGCCCGCAACCGGCCGGAACAGGCCGTAGCGCACCCCATGGCGCGCGAGCACGCCGATGCGCAGGTTCTCGAACACGCTCATGCGGTGGAAGATGTTGGTGATCTGGAAGGACCGCGCCAGACCGGCCCGGTTGATCAGATGCGGCGAGAGACCGGCAATGCTGTTGCCGTTGAGAAAGATCTCGCCCGAAGTCGGCGCGAACATCCCCGAGATCAGGTTGAAAAGCGTGGATTTTCCAGCGCCGTTGGGACCGATCACGGCGTGGCGTTCCCCGGCGCGGATATCAAGGTTCACGCCCTTGATCACCTCGATCGGCCCGAAGGACATGGTGATCGCAGCAAGGCGAAGGGCCGTCTGGGTTGTCGGTGTCGCGGTCATTTCGCACCTCCCGCGAGCAGCGGTTCTGTCGCTGTCGCATTGCTCGGGCCCTTGCGATCCCAGATGGTGCTGATCCTGCGTCGGGCGCGGATCAGAAGTGCGCCACCGCCGATCAGAAGAACGATCGGAAGCAGCCAGGTGAGAAGCCCGGTTGGATTCCAGCTGGCGCCAAAGAGTTCAAACGGCGGCAGGCCGCCCTCGGCATTGTGCCGAACCATGGCGTAGTCCTCGCCGAACAGCACCGCGACGGTTTCGGTCAGGAACACCACGCCCGCCGTGAGCAGCAACGCGCCGACAAACGCCAGCACGTAGTGGCCAGCCATGTTCCGCCAGTCGAGCTGCCGGCGATTGTGGATATGGTGCTGGATGACGCCGCCGATGCCGGTGGGGACATAGAGCATCACCAGGACGAAGATCAGGCCCTGATAGAACACCCAGGAGCGGGTCAGGTCGGAGACCAGGAACGAAAACAGCGTGAACGCCGTAGCCCCGATGACCGGCCCGAAGAACACGGTGGATCCGCCGACGAAGGTCTGGAGCACGACCTGGGCCGACACGTTGCTTGCGAACAGCGAATAGTTCGCGGTCTCGATCGAGATCGCCTGCAGCGAGCCGGCCACCGCGGTCAGCATTGCCGAGACCGTGAAGATGATCACCTTGGCGGTATGGGCGCTGTAGCCCAGGAAGCGCACCCGCTGCTCATTGTCCCGCAACGCCAGCGTCAGCCGTCCGAAAGGCGTGCGGGTATAGGCCCACAACGCCAAGCCGCAGACCAGGACCCATGCCAGGGTCAGGTAATAGACCTCGAGCATCGAGCCGAAGACGATGCCGTTCCACGGCATCCGCATCGAGGATATGCCGGATTCGCCGCCGAAGACCCCTTCCAATTGCGGAGCCAGCGAATGGAACAGCTCGGCGATCGCCAAAGTGACGAGGGCGAAATAGACCCCCGACCGCATGGTCGCGAAGTAGCCGGCGATCAGGCCGATGAGCAGGCCGGCCGCGGCGCCGGCCAGGGGCACGAGCGGAGTCGGAAACGGCAGCCCGCCCTCGATCGCCCGCATGAGATGGAGCGCGGCGAAGGCGCCCACCCCGAAATAGGCGGCATGGCCGAAGGAAAGCAGACCGGCCTGGCCGATCAGCAGGTTGAACGCCAGAGCAAACAGGCTGGCGATCAGCACATTGACCAGCATGTTCTGCCAGCCCAGTCCCAGGAAGGGCGGGACGATGACGAGCAGGGCCAGCGCGACTGCGAGAAGGAGAAGGTTTCGCATGGTCATCATCTCAGTTCCGCTCGCCCATCAGGCCGGCCGGACGCACCAGCAGGACGATCAGCATCAGCGCGAAGGGGATCGTTGCGCTGATCGAGGACAGCTCCAGGGTCAGCAGCCCGCCGACGGACCGGGCCCAGTCACCGAGACCGACGACGCCCAGGAGGTTGGCGAGAGACCAGTCGAGGCCCACGGCGAACGAGGAGAAGAGCCCGATCATCAGCGAGGCCAGCAACGATCCCTTGAGAGAGCCGAGCCCGCCGACGACGACAACCACGAACACTATCACGCCAAGTTCGAGCGCCATGTTCGGGTTGGTCGGGTAGAACGCTCCCGCCACCGCCCCTGCCAGTCCGGCAAGCGCTGCGCCGGTGCCGAACACGAACATGAAGACAATCGGAATGTTGTGCCCCAGGGCTTCCGCCATGGCTGGAAGCCGCTCGGCGGCGCGCACCACGATGCCGGTGCGGGTCCGCGTCAGCAGCACCCACAGGGCAGCGAACATCACCACGGCCACGGCTCCGATAAACAGCCGGTAGAACGGGTAAGTGGCGCCGAAAACCTCGAAGGCGGAAAACCGCAGCTCGGCGGGCATCTGATAGTTCACCGGAAAATCGCCGAAGAAGATCTTGATCAGTTCCTCGATGATCAGCGCCAGGCCGAAGGTCAGCAGCAGTTCATGGGCATGACCGTGGGCATGGACCCGCGGCAGCAGGAAGCGCTCCACCGCCATGCCGGCGAGGCCGACGACGATCGGCGCCACCAGGATCCCGACCCAGAAGCCGAAGACCGAGGAAACCGCATAGGCGACATAGGCGCCCATCATGTAGAACGACGCGTGGGCGAAGTTGAGGACACCCATCATGCCAAAGATGAGGGTGAGGCCGGCGGAGACCATGAACAGCAACAGGCCGTAGGTCACGCCGTTGAGCGTGGAGATGATCGCAAATTCCATGGGACTTCCGGGATGATGGGGCACGGGTGACCCGGCCGGCGGCTTGCGCCGACCGGGTCACGGTCCTGGGAGGATTACTCTGCGGGGCGTTCCATCTTGCAGCTGTCCTGCACCGGATAGATGGCGTCCTCGCCGGCAATGACCTTGACGGTCTCGAAGCCCATGTTGGTTTCATCTGCCGGATATTTGGGATTCTCCACGACCTTGGACACCACCACAGGGCGGATCGTCTGGTGATCTTCCTTGCGGACCGAGACCGGACCGAGCGGAGTTTCATAGGTGGTGTTTTCCAGCGCCAGGGCGATCTTGGTCACGTCGATGTCGCCGCCGCCGAAATCGACCGTGCCCAGCGCCTGTTGCAGCGCGCCGAGGGCAAAGGCGGAATGGCCTTCCACGAAGATCGGGTAATGCCCGGTCGCCGTCTTGTAGTCCTCGGCAAATTTTCCGTCGGTGGCCGCATTGTCATAATTGTTGGCGATGTAATGGCCAATCGCCGTCTTGCCGGCGTTCGCAATGTTGCCGGGCTGGTCGAGGAAGGCCGTGGCGAAGGTCACGTCCAGGCCTGCGTCGCCTGCGGCCTTCATCAGGAGCAGCAGGTCGTTCGACCAGTTGCCGGTGAACACCGTATCGGGAGCGGCTGAGCTGATCCGCGCCACGAAGGGCGCGAAGTCCTGGATCTTGTTGACGTCGTGCAGGACTTCATCGACCACCGTATAGCCGCCGTCCGCGGCGGCCGCGGCGGCCGCGGCCTGCATGTCCTGGCCCCAGGAATAGTTCTGGTTGATGGAATAGACCTTGGTCCCCAGATCACCGGATTCCTTCATCGCGCCGACCAGCGCGTTCACGCGCATCGGTGCGGTCGTCGTGTAGCGGAAATGGTAGAACTGGCACTTTTCGCCGGTCAGCTCCATCGCCTCGCCGCCGAGGTTGATGAAG
Source organism: Hoeflea sp. BAL378 (assembly GCF_000759435.1). Classification (GTDB taxonomy): domain Bacteria; phylum Pseudomonadota; class Alphaproteobacteria; order Rhizobiales; family Rhizobiaceae; genus Hoeflea. The sequence goes on along the minus strand of NZ_JRJG01000006.1, from coordinate 36,910 downwards.
ATCACCTCGTCGCCGGGATTGCGCAGATTGTGCTTGCGCACATCCTCGGTCAGTTGGCCGGCAATGGCCGACGAAGCGCCCTGGAAAATGATGTCGACGCCGTCGGCCACGGCATTGCGGAACTTGTCCGCCGCATCGGGCGCTCCGCCGGCATTGTCATATTCGGTAACCACGACAGGCTCGCCGTTGAAGCCACCGGCTTCGTTGATGCGATCAACGCCGTATTTGACGGCATTGGCGTAAAGACGGCCCGTCGACGTCTGTGCGCCCGACAGGCTTTCGATGATGCCGATCTTCAAGGGTTCGGCGTGAAGCGGGGACGCGGTCAGGGCCGCTGCGGACGTGGCCGCGATCATGGCGAGACGTTTCAAGTTCTTCTCCTCCCGGATGATGTTTGCATGCGTGCCGTTGCGACCGGGTGGTTTGCATTTCCCGGTGCCCTCCTCGGACACGGCGGCAGTCTAAACACAGGAATTCTACTCTGTAAAGATTTTTGATATGTGATCACACATCAAATACACCGCGAAGAGGACGAGAGCCCGAAACCGTTGCCTGCCCAGGCGATTGCACGTACAACGCCCCCAGCGTGGCCGTTGGCGTCAGGTCCGCGGCCCTCTTCTCCTCCTGCAGAGGCAAGTCAACTTTCGACGCAGCCCAGTGAGGCCCCCGACACGTGAACACATTCAAATTGATGAACAAGGGTCAGCGCACGCTTGTCCCGGTAGATGTGTCCACGGTGCAGGAGCGTGTCTACCAGAGCCTTCGGCTGGGTCTTCTCAGGGGCGAATTCCTTCCCGGCGAACAAATCTCGATTCGTTCCCTCGCCGAGGTGCTCGGCACCAGTGCTATGCCGGTGCGCGAGGCGCTCGCCCGGCTGATCGCAGAACGCGCGATCGAGCAATCCGGGCCGCGAACCCTTCGCGTCGCGCCCTATCTGGCATCGGATCACGAGAATTACATCCGCATTCGCATGCAGCTTGAAGGCTACGCCGCCGAGCGGGCGGCGAGCGCGCCGAAGGACCCGGCACTGATCGATTCGCTCAAGCGCCACAATGACAGCATGGCCGAAGCTCTGGCCGTCGGCGATTTCGATGCCGCACTGGCAGGCAACCAGGCTTTCCATTTCGAGCTTTACCGGGCCGGCGGCTATCCGCAGCTCCTAGACCTGATTTCCACGCTCTGGCTCCGGACCGGGCCGATCGTGGCGTCCGCGCGCAAGGACGCAAAGCTCTTCGACAGGCTGTTCCACATAGGGTTCCGCATCCATGACGATGCGATCGAGGCCGTAGAGCGAAGAGACCGGGCAGCAGCGCGCTGGGCCATCAATCTCGATATCCGGTCAGCTCATCTGGCGATCAGGCGATTTTACAAGCATGCTGCGGACCAAGCGGACAACGAAGGGTCCTGACCCGTCGCACATCGTTCCGTGCCCTGGCTGATCCCCTTAGTCCTGCGGATCCCTGCGCACTATTTCGCGCGGGGACATTCCATATTTGCGGCGGAAGGCCGTGGAAAAATGGGCCGAACTGTTGAATCCGTAGTTGAAGGCTATCGATGTGATCGACGGACCCTCCCCCTTGGCGAGCCGGTCATAGCAAAGCTGAAGCCGCCGGCCCCAGATCCACTCCGACACCGACTTGTCGCAGTGCCGGAAAATCTGGTGCAGGTATCGCAGCGACATGCCGTTGGCCGCCGCAACCCGCTCGAGGGAAAGGTCGGGGTCGCCGATATGGTCCTCGATCCATTGCTGCACGGAGCGAAGGCGCGCCTTCTGCACCGAGCCGTCGAGCATCGGCATGTCTCCCTCAGGCGCCATCAAGGCCGCAGCCAGCAGATCCACCAGCTGCTCGCCCAGCTGGCTGCGCATGGCGGCGTCGAGACGTGAGGCCTCTGCCGCGAGCATGGAGCAGAACTCGGCCGCGATCCGCCCCAGCCCCTGCGTCGTGTTGAGTGTGCCGGTGATGGGGACCTCGCCATTGGGGAACCGGCGGGCGAAAGCGAGCCGTGGCACCTCCACATAGAAGGATCGGGCCTGGCCGATGCACTGCAGCTCGTATTGTTCGGTGGCGTAGAAAATTGCCCCCCGCGCGGCGTTGGACGAATGGGTTTCCCCGCGCTGCAGCACATTGAGATGCCCGTGATGGATCAGTTGCAGGTAGTAGCAATCCTTGTCGAGCCGGGAAATGTGCTGGCCGTTGCGCCGGATGCTTTGTTCCGACAGCAGGATGTCGGTGAGCACGACGTCGCCGAAACAGGCCTCGCGGATGAAACCGCGATAATCCTCGGGCTGCGTCGCCCTGACATCGACATGAACGTAAAAGTCGCAGATCGCCGCCTGCCAGGCGGCATAGCGCTTGGCGCGCGCAAGATTGTCCGTCGTAAAGACAAGTTCCATGGCCCCCTCCTCACCCAGCGATCACGGGGTTTAGGAGCCGACCTCCCGTCGACCGTTCTCACCCTTTTCCTGATCGTGCAGCCATTTTCAATCGCGGGAGAGTAGCGCTGCCCGAGCCTGTCCGCAAGCGGCGGCCAGAATGCACGCTCAAGCAAAAATCCTGCATTCTGAGAAAAGACGGCTGAAGCTGCATGAATTTAGGCTCCCGAAATGACCCTTCTCTTGCGGAGATTGACGGTCATGCTCTGTGGGAGGAGAACATGCAAGGTCTCGGGCGCCTGAGCCAGGAACAGATCGTCTTCGGGTTGGCACTGTTGCTGTGCGCCGGCTTCGCCGTGATGCTGCCCGGCTTCCTGACCACCAACAATCTGCTCAACCTCGTGCGCAGCGTGTCGATCCTCGGCATTCTCGGCGTGGCGATGGGGCTTGTCGTCATCGGCCGCGGCATAGACCTGTCGCTTGTGGCGCTCATGGCCATCTCGGTGGCCTGGACGCTGCAACTTGTCGCCAACGGCATGAGCCTGCCGCAGGCGGTCGCGCTCGGCCTCGCTTTCAGCCTCGCCGTAGGCATGATCAACGGCATCCTGATCGCCTATGTCGAGATCCCCGCGATCTTCGCAACGCTCGCCATGGGGATCGCGATCTACGGTTTCGGCCGCTACTTCCTCTTCACCCTCGACGTCATCTACATGCCCGAGAGCGCCCAGGCCCTGCAATGGATCGGGCAAGGCTCGCTGCTCGGCATCCCGGCCCCGATCCTCGCCTTCATCGCGGTCTGCGCGGCAGCCACGCTGTTCCTGCGCTGGACCACCTACGGGCGCTATTTGCGCGCGGTCGGCGACAACCTTCCCGCGGCCCGCATCACCGGCATTCCGGCGCGCCCGATCATCGTCCTGCAATACATGATCTCATCGCTGATCGGCTTTGCCGCGGGCCTGGTGACCGCCGGATCCATCGCCAGCATGAACACCCGCGTCGCGAATTCCACCATGGTCTACGACATCATCCTGGTGGTGGTGCTGGGCGGAATCGGACTGTCGGGCGGTCGCGGCAATGTCCGCAATGTCGTGGTCGGGACGCTGCTCATCGGCGTGCTGCTCAACGGCATGACGATCATGAACATCGAGTACACGCTGCAGAACGTCATCAAGGGCGTCATCCTTCTTACGGCAATCGTGATCGACACGATCCTCAACCCCCGCGACGAGCAGACCGCTCAGCAAGGGGACATCTGAAGCAGATCTCATCGGGAGGAAAACATGAGACCTATCAAGACTTGCATGATCGCGGCCACTTTTGCGCTGAGCGCCGGCGCTGTCCTGGCCCAGGGAATCGACGACCCGACCCGGGCCGAATATTTCGAGGCCTTCAAGGGCAAGACGGTTGCCTATGTTCCCGTCGCCATGGGCTTCGACCTGACCGAAGGCTGGGCCGCGGGACTTAAGGAGGCGCTCGAGCCGCTCGGCGTCAAGTTCGAGATCCGCGATCCCAACTGGAGCACCGACGCGGGAGCCCAGGCAATCACGTCGCTGATCTCGGAGAAGCCAGACGTGCTGGTGGTCCACAATCCGGATGTCCAGTCCTATGCGCGGCTGCTGAAGAAGGCCGAAGAGGCCGGCATCTATGTCGTCCAGGTCAATATGCGCTCGAGCTATTCGACAGACGCCTTCATCGGCGCCGATTATGTCGGCATGGGCGGCCAGATCGCGGAGCGGCTGGTCGAGATATGCTCGCCCGCCAATGGCGGCAGCGGCAAGATCGCCGTCACCCAGGGCGTGTTGACGGCCGCGGCCAGCGCCTACCAGATGAAGGGCATCATGGATGTCCTGGCCGAGCATCCCGAGATCGAGCTGGTGTCCAACCAGGCCGCAGACTGGGACGCCACCAAGGCCCGCAACATTGCCGCGACCGTGATCCAGCAGCATCCGGACCTGTGCGCCATCGCCGGATTCTGGGACGTCATGGATGTCGGCACGGGTGCTGCGATCAAGGAATCGGGCAAGGATGTCTACCTGATCACCCAGGGCGGCGGAAACCAGTCGGCCTGCGACGGGCTCGAAAACGGCACCTATTCGGAGGTTGTGGTCTACAACGTCCCCGGCCAGGCCCGCGACATGGCCAACATGATCAAGCAGATGCTGCAGCTCAAGGCTGAGCCGGGCTCGATGAAGACCACGCTCTTCACCCAGCTCGAGTTCCTGACCAAGGACAACATGCAGCCGGGCTCCTGCTGGAAAATGCCGTCCCAGCAGTAGGCCTGCGACACCGGAACGGGACCGAAATCCCGTTCCGGCTCCCTTTTGCGAAAGATTCAACGACCATGTCCGTATCCGACACGCTCATGCGCTGGCGCTATCGTGCCGTGCCCGATCACCTCCTCGGCGAGATCCTGACCAAGCGCTGGATCGACAACGCCATTCCGGTTCTCATCCTGATGGCGGTGGTGACGGTGTTCGGCTCCGCGATCCCCGATTTCTTCGGCGCATCCAGCCTTGCCAACCTGCTCAGGCAGTGGGGAGAGTTCAGCCTGCTGGTGCTGGCGCTGATGATCGTGATGGTGGCAGGCGGCATCGACCTGAGCGTCGGCTCGACCTTCGCGCTCGGCAACATCGTGGCCCTGACCCTGATGTCGGTGGCGGAATGGACCATGCCGGCGGCCATTGCCGCGACCATCGCCTGCGGCGCGGCGGTGGGCCTCGTCAACGGTATCCTGGTCGGCTACCTCAGGCTGCGCGCCTTCCTGACGACCCTGGTGACGCTGATCATCGTGCGCGCCATCGTCGACATGCTGCTGCTGAAATATTCGGTCGCCATCGCCGGCGGCTTCATCGATTCCGACGCCTGGTACTATCTGGGGGAAGGCTTCCTGCTGGGCATGCCGTTCAGCGTCTTCATGACCCTTGTCATCGCCGCCATCCTGCATCTTGTTCTCAGCCGCACCCGTGCGGGATGGCACATTCTCGCCACCGGCGGATCCCGCCGTTCGTCCCACAATGTCGGCATTCCGGTCCGCCGGGTCGTCTGCATCACCTATGTCGTCTCCGGGGCGCTGTGTGCGCTCGCGGGCCTGCTGTTCGCCTCGCGGCTCGGCGGAGCGGGCGCCGATACCGGCATCGGACTCGAGATCACCGCGCTCACCGCCGCCGTGCTTGGCGGCAACAGTCTCGGCGGCGGCCGCGGCTCCGCCGTCAAGGCGCTGATTGGCGCGATCACCGTGATGATCATGGTCAATTCCATGGTGCGGCTCGGCGTGAGCAGCGGCGCCAACTCGCTGCTTCTGGGGCTGGTGCTGTTGGCTGCGGTGGCCATCGATGTGCGCTGGCTCAAGAACCGCCACAAGCTGTTGTCGAATGTCTATGTCTCGCCCACCTTCGCGCCGCTGCCGCCGGCGCCTGCGACCGAAGGAGACTCGCCCTATGCGCTCAACGACAAGCTGCGCCCGGTCGAGCTGATCGGCCTTGGCGCCATCGACGGACCCGAGGACGTCATCCTCGACGACGACGACCACATCTACGCCGGCAACCGCACCGGCGACATCGTCCGCTTCCTGGCCCCCGACTACAAGGAGCAGGAAATCTACGCCCATATCGGCGGCCGGCCGCTCGGCATGGCGTTCGCGCCCGACGGCGCGCTGCTGGTCTGCGTCGGCGGCATGGGGCTCTACCGCGTGACGAAGGACCGCGAGGTCGAGAAGCTGACGGACGAGACCAACCGCTCGCTGTTCACGATCATCGACGATTCCCGTTTGCGGCTGGCCGACGACCTCGACGTCGCGCCCGACGGGCGGATCTATTTCAGCGAGGCGACCGTGCGCTACGACATGCACGAATGGCCGGTCGACAGCCTGGAAGCGCGCGGCAACGGTCGCATCATCTGCTACGACCCGAATACCAACACCACGCAGACGATCCTGAAGAACCTGGTGTTTCCCAACGGCATCTGCATGACCCATGACGGCCAGTCGTTCCTGTTCGCCGAGACCTGGGCCTGCCGCGTCAGCCGCTATTATTTCGCCGGGCCGAAGAAGGGCAAGGTCGAGCCGGTGATCCCGAACCTGCCCGGCTATCCCGACAACATCAACCGGGCGTCGGACGGCACCTTCTGGCTGGCGCTGGTGGGCATGCGCACGCCTTCGGTGGACCTTTCGATGCGCATGCCGGGCTTCCGCAAGCGCATGGCCCGGCGCATCGCGCCCGACGAATGGCTCTATCCCAACATCAACACCGGTTGCGTAGTCCGCTTCGACGAGACCGGCCAAATTCTCGACGTGATGTGGGATCTGGGCGGCGAAAACCATCCGATGATCACCTCGATGCGCGAGCACAAGGGTCATCTCTATATCGGCGGCATTTCCAACAACCGCATCGGCCGGCTCAAGCTCGACGGCGCGGATACAGGCTGGACGGGGCCGAAATCCTATTGGGGGCGGACATGATCGGCGCGGTTCTGAGAGCCATCGACAATCTGACCGGGCGCGGCGACGCGGCGGTCACCGTCCCGGCGCTCGACGGCGCGTTGCGGCCGAACCGGCGGCTCGATGAGGCCAGGACGCGCTGGCCGCTTCCGGGCGTTGATGCAATTGCCGTGCTTTTCGGCTCCCCGGTTGCCTCAGCCGGCACCACGCTCTACCGGCTTGCGGATGGCACCGCCTGGCAGCCCTGGCGCAAATTCGACGGCCGCATCGCCTGCATCGCGGCCATCGGCGACGAGGGGCTCGCGGTCGTGCTCGAGACCGGCGACATCCTCATCGAGGGCGGTTCCTCCGAGGGGCGCAGCTACCGGGTTCCCGAAGGCCTGCGCTGCATCACCGCCATCGCCACCTCGCCGACCGCGATCTTTCTCGCCAACGGCTCGGCCACCAATCCTGCGCCGGATTGGCAGCTGGACCTGATGCAGCGCAACGCCTCGGGCAGCCTCTGGCGCATCGACCGCGACAGCGGCAAGGGCCGACGCCTCGCCGATGGGCTTGCCTGGCCGGCCGGACTGGCGCTGGACGGGAACAGCCTCGTGTTCAGCGAGGCCTGGAAGCACAGGCTGGCGCGCCTGCCGCTCACAGGCGGGGAGCCGGTGGCGGTCCATTCCGACCTGCCTGGGTATCCGGGCCGGTTGGCGCCCGCCGAAGACGGCGGCGCATGGCTGGCGATCTTCGCGCCGCGCAGCCAGCTCGTCGAATTCGTTCTGCGCGAGCGCGCCTACAAGACGCGGATGATCGCCGAGGTGCCGAGACCTTTCTGGATCGCGCCGTCCCTGCGCAGCGGGCGCAGCTTCTACGAACCGCTGCAGGGCGGCAGCGTCAAGCAGCTCGGCCTGCTCAAGCCCTGGGCGCCGGCTCTATCGGCCGGGCTCTGCGTGCGCCTCGACCGCGGATTCCAGCCCACAGCCAGCCTGCACAGCCGCGCCGATGGCGACACCCATGGCGTGACCGACATGGCCGAGCATCAGGGCCGCGTCTTCATCGCAGCCAGCGGCGACGGAGTCGTCGTCGCATGCGATGCCGGAACCGGTGAGGAAGGATCGCTCCGATGACCGTACTCTTGGAACTCAGAAACGGCACCAAGACCTATCGCGGCGTGCCCGCGGTAAAGGATGTCACCTTCACCCTCGAGGAGGGCGAGGTGCACGCGCTGCTGGGCGAAAACGGCGCCGGCAAGTCGACGCTCACCAAGATGCTCGCGGGCGTGGTGCAGCCGAGCGCCGGCGAGATCCTGCTCGACGGCAAGACTGTCGATCTGCCGACGCCGTCCGACGCGCTCAGGCGCGGCATCGCCATGGTCTACCAGGAGACCAGCCTGGTGCCGTCGCTGACCGTGGCGCAGAACATCTATCTCACCGACGACAAGCACTTTCACCGCCTGCGCGGCATCTACATCGCCGGCCAGCAATTCCTGCAGTCGCTGAACTTCCACGTCGACCCGACGGCGCTCGTCTCCAGCCTTGGCGCAGGCCAGAAGCAGATGGTCGAGATCGCCCGCGCCGTCCACCACAACGCCCGGGTCATCATCTTCGACGAGCCGACCGCGACGCTGACGCCCGAGGAAAAGCATCAGTTCTTCTCGCTGGTCGAGCGGCTCCGCAAGCGCGGCGTTTCGATCATCTTCATCAGCCACGCGCTCGAAGAGGCCCTGCAGATCTCCGACCGGCTCACGGTGATGCGCGACGGCGAACATGTGATCACCGACCGGACGGCCAATTTCGACCGCGAGAAGATCGTTCGGGCCATGGTCGGGCGCACGCTGTCGGACGAACTCTACGGCGCGCACGCTGAACGCAAGGTGCGCCGCGCCGGCGAGAAGGTGCTCAGCGTGCAGAACCTGTCGATGAACAACATCGTCCGCAACACCTCGTTCTCGATCTTCGCCGGCCAGATCACCGGCATGTTCGGGCTGATCGGATCGGGCCGCACGGAAGCCGCCAAGGTGATCGCCGGGGTGATGAAGCGCGACTTCTTCCACGGCGGCCAGGTGCGGCTGTTCGGCCGGCCGGTGCGCTACCGGGTACCGCGTCCGGCGGTGCGCGACGGCATCATCTATGTCACCGAGGATCGCAAGCTCGAGGGCTTCTTCGAAACCATGTCGATCGCCGAGAACATTCACCTGGGCGCGCTCGCGGGCGGACAGACCAAATCCTGGACGGTCAGCATCCGCGAGATGAAGGCGATCGCCCAACATTGGAGCGAGGCGCTGAGCGTGCGCGCGCTCGACAACGACACCCGCGTGATCGAACTGTCGGGCGGCAACCAGCAGAAGGTGGTCGTGGCCAAGGCGCTGGTGCAGAAGCCCAGGCTGGTGATCTTCGACGAACCCACGCGCGGGGTCGACGTCGGCGCCATCGCCGAGATCCACCAGCTCATCAACCGGCTCGCCGACGACGGTGTCGCGGTCCTCGTGATCTCCTCCTATCTGCCGGAAATCCTGCAGATCTCCGATCGCATCCTGGTCTGCCGCCAGGGCCGCATCGTCGAGGAGTTCGAAGGCCGCAAGGCCGACGAACACACGATCATGTACGCGGCGGTGCACTGATGGAGAGGCCACTCAAGACCACGAGGCCCGTGGCCCGGGTCCGGACGATCGAGGACATCGTGGCCATCGAAGGCCGCCCCTATGACGAGCTTGTCACCGCCAGGAACATCCACGACCTCTTCCGCGCCACCGCGTTTCACGCCGGCGACGCGAAGGCGCTGACGGTGCAGCGGTCGGAAGACCCGGACGGTGGGGCGGCGGTTCTCACCCACCGCGACCTGCTGTTGCAAGTCACGCGCGCGGCGAACCTGTTCCACAAAATGGGCCTGGCTCCCGGCAAGGGCGTGGCGGCGTTCCTGTCGCCGACGCTTCCCGAACTGCCGCCGTTGCTCTGGGGCGCGCAGGTGGCGGGCGCCGCCAGTTCGATCAATTATCTTCTCAGCCGCCACGCGATTTTCGATCTTCTCGACGCCGAGCAGGCCACCATCCTGGTCGTACCGGCCAGGGCCGTCGACGAGATGTGCTGGTCGAACGCGCTGGGCGCGCTCGAGGCGGTGCCGTCTCTGCGCCAGGTCATCGTCATCGGCGGCGACACCGAAGGCCTGAGCGGCTACATGCGGCTCGACGAAGCCCTCCAGAATTGCGACGGGGACGCACTCGCCTTCGAGGCGACTTCGGACCGCGACGCAATCTGCGCGCTGTTTCACACCGGCGGCACCACCGGACGGCCGAAACTGGTCCGCCTAACCCACGGCAACCACATCCACGCCGCCTTCGGTTTCGCCCAGGTTTTCGGCTATGACGAGGGCGACACCGTCATCAACGGCTTCCCGTTCTTCCATGTCGGCGGAACCATGACGGTCGGCCTTTCGGTCATTGCCGCGGGCGGTCATGTGATCGTGCCCTCGCCCTACGGCATGCGGCTTGCGCCGGTTGTCGAGCGCTACTGGGATATCGTCGTCCACCACAGGGCGACCGTGGTCGGCGGCGTACCCACCTCCATCGGGGCGGTCACCAATTCCTGGAAACCTGGCACGGACGTGTCATCCGTGCGGATGGCCGTCACCGGCGGCGCGGTCCTGCCCAAGGCAATCGGCACGCGGTTCACCGCCACCACCGGGATCCGGCTCTACGAGACTTATGGGATGACGGAGACGGCGGCAGCCATCGCCTTTAATCCCGGTTACGGGACTCCGGTTGCTGGCAGCGTGGGATTTCGCGCGCCCTTTTCCGAGACCCGGATCCTGCGGCTTCATTCCGACGAGCCCGAAATCTGCGCTCCCAACGAGAGCGGCATCGTCCAGGTGCGCGGGCCGCAGGTCTTTCCCGGCTATGTCGATCCCGCCCACAATCACGGCACGCTCGACGCCGACGGGTGGCTCACCACCGGCGATGTCGGCTATCTCGCGCCGGACCAGCGGCTGTTTCTCACCGGGCGGGAGAAGGACCTGATCGTCCGTAGCGGGCACAATATCGATCCGGCGGCGATCGAGGACGTCGCCAACCAGTTCGAGGGCGTCGAGATCAGCGCCGCAGTCGGCATGCCGGACCAGTATGCCGGCGAGGTGCCGGCCCTGTTCGTGGTCGCCACAGCCGGCGCGGAGCTGGACATGGCCGCGCTGCGCCAGCATCTGGAAACCCATGTTAACGAACGGCCAGCCTGGCCGAGGAGCATCATCATGATCGATGCCCTGCCGGTCACCGCCGTCGGCAAGCTGTTCAAGCCGGCGTTGCGCGACAGGGCGATTGCCGAGAAGGTTCGGCTGGAAGCGGAGCGGATTTGCGGCTCCTCCGTCGAGGTTCAGGCCGATGTGCGTCTGGATGAGCGGAAGCGAACGCGCGTGGAGGTGACGATTGCCGGCGCGACCGCCGAACAAGCCGGCGCCCTTGACGCGGCGCTGAAGCCGCTACCGCAAACCTACGAGATACGACGGACCCAGGGGAGCACTTAGGATGGAATCGGTCACGCTCGCCTACGAGGACGGCATTGCCGTTCTGACGCTGAACCGCCCCGAAAGCCTCAACGCCATGTCGCAGGCGATGATGAAGTCGCTGGACGGCCAGCTGGTGCATCTCGCCACGCTTCCGGGCCTTCGCGTGGTGATCCTCACCGGCGCCGGACGCGCCTTTTCCGCCGGCGGCGACCTGGTCGAATTCGAAGAGGCGCTCAGCACCGGCAAACAGACACTGCTCGACTATCTGCGCTACAACATGGGCGTGCTGCAACGCCTCGAGGACCTGCCGGTACCGGTGATCGCGGCGATCAACGGCACGGCCGTCGCCGGGGGCCTGGAGACACTGCTCTGTTGCGACATTCTCCTGGCCGCTCAGGGTGCGCTGATCGGAGACGGGCACACGCTCTACGGCGTGGTGCCGGCCGCCGGCGCCACCGTCCGGCTCGGCGAGCGTATATCGCATTCGCGGGCGTCCGACCTGTTTTACACCGCCAGGCTCGTCGAAGCGGAAACGCTCAGGGACTGGGGCCTGGTCAACGAAGTTGTCCCTCCAGAACAGCTGATGGCCCGGGCGCTGGAAATAGCCCGGAACATCAGCCACCGCAGCCCCGAGGCCGTCGCCCACATCAAGTTCCTGACCGGCAGCAGATCGCGTTCACCGGATCGTCAAGGCCGGATTGAAGCCGAACTCGAACGGTTCGCCCTGCATGTGGAAGGCAAAGACCTGGCCCGGGGCCTTACCGCCTTCAAGACAAAGCAACCGGCGCAGTACACTTAGGACGATTGTTCCCCGCTGGAGCCGGGAGCTCCAATCGCCGCATAGTTCACGTTCCGACTGACCTGAGATCCGAGTTCCCCCGGTTTTCGGGAGAGTTTTGGGCTTGTTGGCGCCGAGCTCTTCCCCGACCTCGTCGATCTAATAGATGTGCGTCAGCAGGAAGAAGGGATCGAGCCGCCCAGTTTCAATGGCCCCGATCTCCTCCCTGACCCCCCTTGCATAGACGGTGGCATTGCGTTCATGGGCATTGATGAGGCCGGGTCCGCGCCAATTCCAGAGCTGCATGTTGACCTGCCTCGGTCTGTCCTGATGATGGAAGGCGATGACGAGTTGCCCACTCGCGGGTGAGTTCCGCGGAGAGGTCGAGCGACTATTGCACCTCCACGATTCGCATCGCCAAGCTCTGCCAGTCTGCGACATCGAGCAACCGTTTCGCTGTGCGGCATTCAACAGCTTCGTCAGGCCAGGACGATCACGTCAAGAACGCTGCCTTCCTCATGAATCGGCATGGAGAATGGCGACTATCACCGGCATTCAACGCCCGCCACGCCTACAATCTGGATGGAGCAGGACTCAGCAGCACCGGATGAGCCCGAGCGGCAAGCACGATCATTTCGAGCTGCCCGATCTAATCCAAATCTGCGCTTTCTGCGGCCTCAAGCGTAGGGAGGCCGAAGACATTATCCGCGAGATGCATAAGCAAATCGAAAACTGACCGGCGCTTGCGGAGCAGGCCCGCGTAGCCGAGAAGACTGCGCAATCTGCGCGACGGGCCATGCGGCGGGGAATCATCATCCCAACCTAAGTGCTGGGGATGGGGCGCCAGCCAGCGGGCCGACGCGCAGATTCAATAAGACCGTCCTTTGTGCGTCCGACAAGCGCACGGCGCTCCAACTATCAGCCACCAGACCGAGGTGTATGGCCAAGGGTTCGTTTGAAGGCATGAGAAAAGGCGCTTTGTGAGCTGTAGCCCACTGCGGCGGCAACTGCCGCGACGGTCTGACCCGCATTGAGCTTTCGCTGCGCCAGAACCATGCGCCAGCGGGTGAGGTAGTCGAGCGGGGGGCGGCCGACACGCTCGGCGAAGCGCTGCGTGAAGGCCGAGCGCGACATGCCGACCGCCGACGCCAGCATCGGCACCGTCCAGCTGCGCGCGACATCGCCGTGCAACAGTCTGAGGGCCTTGCCGATTCGCGGGTCAGCCAGCGCGGTGATCCAGCCTGTACTGGTTGTCGGACTGGTGGCCACGAAAGCGCGGACTGCTGCGACGACGAGGATTTCGGCCAGCCGCTCGGCGACGAGGGAACCACCTAGTTCCGCGCTACCGATCTCCGTCCTCAGAAATCTCAGCGTCTTTGAAACAACCTCGGCAGTGGAGGAGGTCCGGTCGACGCGCAGAAACCTCGGAAGCGCATCCAGAACGAACGCGGCGCTGCCATCCGCAAAGCCGCTGCCACCGCCCATCAAGGCCGTCTCGTCTCCAGTGCCAAGGCGTACCATGTCGTGTCCCGGCAAAGCGTAGAGGGGCATGCCGTCGATCGGTTCGACCGCCGGGTCACTTGCCACCGTGTAGCGCGTGTTGCTGAGGAGAACGACATCGCCTTCCACAAGCGCTTCCGGCGAATAATCCGGAAGCAGAAGCCAGCATCGGCCTCGTGTGACGGCGACGAACTTCAACCGCATTCGCCCATCGAAGGCGAGCGCCCACTCTCCCGCCGCTTCGAGGCCGGTCCCGCGCACGCTCTGCGCGCCGAGCGCCGCAAGAACGTCGGAGAATGGATCGGGGGCGATTTCGGAGAATCTCGACAAAGACATGGCCATCTCAGCATAGATCATCCGACTGGCAACGCATAGGTCTAGCTTCTCACTCAGAAGACGGAGCCTATACCATGACCATAGAGAACAAGATCGTCGCCATCACCGGAGCAGGACGCGGCATCGGCCGGGCGACAGCTCTTCATCTTGCCGCGCGCGGCGCGCGGCTTGTGCTCGGCGCGCGCAGCGAAGCTGAGATTGCCGCAGTGGCTGGAGAGATCGAAGCGGCGGGCGGCGAAGCCATCCATCTGGCAATCGACGTCACCAGACGCGCGGATCTGGACGCGCTGGTCAACCTTGCCTGCGAGCGTTTCGGGCGGCTTGATGTCATCGTCAACAATGCCGGCATCGGTCCGCTCTCGCGTTTCGACGCTGTAAAGGTCGATGACTGGGACGCCATGATCGACGTGAATCTGAAGGGCGCGCTGTACGGCATCGCTGCGGCGTTGCCGGTGTTTGGTCGCCAGGACAGCGGGCACGTTGTCAACGTTATCTCGACGGCCGGCATCAAGATCGTGCCGACAATGGGCGTCTACGCCGCGACCAAGAACGCACTTCGCACCGCCACCGAAGCCCTGCGGCAGGAATCGGGCCCAAACCTGCGCGTGACGGAAATATCGCCAGGGTTCATCGACACGACCTTCGCGGATGCCGCCATAGCCGATCCGGACATCAGGGCGGCGATCCTGAAGCGCAAGCAAGAGCTTGCCATTTCCCCGGACGCGATCGCGCGCGCGATAGCCTTCGCAATCGACCAACCCGGTGACGTCGAGATCGGCAGCATCGTGGTGCGCCCGACTGCGCAGGATTAATGATAAAGAAGGAAATCCGGCGCTGCCGCCGCATGCGGTCCACAGGCATTCGGCTCCACTTAAAGCCCCGGAGCGCTTACAGGGGCTGTTCTCGGGAGTGGCGGTGCACGAACACCTGACCTTCGAGCAGTTTACGCGCGGTGCGGGAATAGCTTGCTTCGCGCACCGTGCCATCCGCGGCAATGCTGATCCTGACCGGGAAGACGCCGCTCGGGTGCCCGATCTTGACCACATCGCCGTGTATCGGCGACGAAAGTCCGGCCAGAACCGTACCGGGCAAGACCGCCGCCGCCGCAGTGCAAATCGCCGTGGTCGACGCATAGGCCTTGTGCAGGCTTGGTGGCGGACCCGCAACCTGCCGCGCCACGAACGAGACATCCTCGGCGCGAATTGGCGCTTTCGTGAGCTCCGTTTGATAGTCAGTGGCAGGGATGACCGCCACAGCCGAGGGAAAACTGGAATCTTCGGGTAGGCCGCTGGCCACTGCGGCGACCTTTCTGATCGCCAGGAAGCGGTTCATCTGCTCCTGTGAAAGCCCCGCCGGCCCCTCTGTCCCTTTGATTCCGACAACCTCGGCGCGGAAGAAGCAGGCTGCCTTGCCGATGTCCACGATCGACATCTCGACATGCTCCCCGAGCTCGGGCACGTACAGGGTGTCGCGAAGATTGCCCGTGGGCAGCAACGCCCCGGTGCTCGCGCCAATCGTTCGGGAATAATCCATCCTGACTTCGGCGCCATAGCCCGGTACGCCCGAAATCGCGAAGCTGCCGCGCACTCGCGGCATGCCATTCAGGGTGGGGACGATCGCGGTCAGGATTTGCCGCGTGTTGGTATTGTAGATCCGCACCGTGGTTTCAGGGTCGCTCGCCCGCACGAAACCGGCCTCGATGGCATAGGCCCCGACCGCTGAAGACAGGTTGCCGCAGTTCGCGCCATAGCCGAGGGTCGGCTTGTCGATGCCGACCTGAATGAACTCATAGGTGACATCCGCGTCGAACGCCCGGCCCGGCCCGATCACGCACACCTTGCTGGTCAGGATGTCGGCGCCGCCGATGCCGTCGATCTGCCTCGGATCGGGAGAGCCGAGCGCAGAGAGGATGAAGGCCTCGCGCTGGAACCGATCCAGCGGCAGATCGGCCTCATTGAAGAACACGCCCTTGCTTGTGCCGCCGCGCATGAGCGTGACCTTGGCCGACAGCAATTCGGCGTCATCACGAAGTTCTGGCATGATTGGCTTCTCCGACATGTTCAACCCATTTCTATGGCAATAAGCCCGCTTGCGGCATTGCGTGAGGCGCGCCCTCCGAGTCCCTTCACTGACGGCCGCCGCGGTACATCAGCCCCGCCCCGAGGACTACCATTCCGATCCGGCTGATATGGCTGACCACCACGAAGGACACCTCCACATTGAGCGCCAGCGCAACGAGGCTCATCTCCGCAAGACCGCCCGGGGCGAAGGCCAGAAGTATGCCCTCGATGGGCACGTCGATGATAAACTGCAGCGGCACGGCAAAGACCAGCGCGACACCGAGCAGGATCAAGGTGCTTCCCGCCGATGTCATCAGGATTTGCAGGATCCGCCGGGGCTGCGTTCCGGCAAAACGGCATCCGACGGTCGTGCCCAGCACAACCTGCGCCGCAGCGATGATGGCGCTCGGGACCACGAAACCCGACGTGCCGCTCCAGTGCAGGGCCGAACTCACCAGCATCGGGCCAATCAGATATGGGGCCGGCAGCCGTATCAGCCGCCCTATGACGGCGCCGGCGACGATGGCTCCGAGGAAATAGCCGACATCGATGAGCGCCATGTCGGCAAACGGCCGCCACTTCGCACCAAGACCGCCGGTATCGGTTCCCGTCAGCAACGTCATCAGCGCCGGCAGGCAAAGCACCACAAGAAAGATGCGCGAGGCATGCATCAGCGCAATGGTGCGCTCGTCCCCGCCTCGCTCGGAGCCCAGCAGCACCATGTCGACAAGACCGCCCGGCATGGCCGAGAAATACGCTGTCGCCCTATCCAGATGCATCAGGCGCCGGAGGTAGAGATTGCACAGCACGGCCGAGATCAGCAGGTAGAACGCCAGCGCTATGAGGGCAGGCCACCACTGCACGGCGCTTTCGAGCGTATGCGGCCCGAACTGCGAACCGAGCATCGCACCCAGCACGGCCGACATCGGCGGGCGCGCAAGCGGTTCACCTTTCACAGGCAGCCGCAGGATCGAGGCCAGCCCGGTGGCCGTCATCGCGCCCAGCATCCATGGCAGCGGCATGCCGGTGTAGGCGAACACCGCTCCGCCGCAAGCGCCGATCGCCAGCGCCAGCGCGAAGGTCGGGCGCATCCCGCCGGCCGCCGGGGCCGTCATGCCGCGCTTTGGTCGTTGAGGTGGCAGGCCGAGCGGTGTCCGGGCGCAATCTCGCGCGTGGCCGGCGCCTCTGTCCTGCAGCGCTCGAAGGCAAAGGGACAGCGCGGGTGAAAGTGGCAGCCTTTCGGCGGGTTCAACGGACTTGGCAACTCGCCTTTCATCGCTGCGAACCGCCGTTTTCCCGGACGGATGCGCGGCACCTCGGCCAGAAGCTGCTGGGTGTAGGGATGGTTCGGCCGGGCGAACACTTCCTCGACCGGCGCTTCCTCGATCACCCGGCCGAGATACATGATGGCGACGCGATCGGAGATGTGCTCGACCACTCCCAGATCGTGACTGACGAACAGATAGGTCAGGTCGAGTTGTTCCCGCAGGTCCATGAAGAGATTGAGGATCTGTGCCTGGATCGAGACATCGAGCGCGGCGACGCTTTCGTCGCAGACGAGAAAGTCCGGCTGCACCGCCAGCGCGCGGGCGATGTTCACCCGGGCCCGCTGACCGCCCGAAAACTGGTGCGGCAGACGCCGCTTCATCGTCGGGTCGAACCCCGCCTTGCGCAGGTAGTCGTCGACATACTCGCCAACTGGCCCCTTGATGAGCCCATGGATCTTCGGTGCTTCGGCAACCAGCGTCTCCACGTTCATGCGCGGATTGAGCGCCGCCATGGGGTTCTGGAAGATCATCTGCGCCTTGAGGTCGGCGTCGCGCAGGCGACGACCCCGGAACCCGTTGCGATCCTCGCCCTCCCACAGGACCGTCCCTTCCGAAGGCTGCAGGATCCCGGCGGCGATTCGCCCCAAAGTTGACTTGCCGCAACCGCTCTCGCCGACAAGGCCAAGGACCTCGCCGCGGCGGATAGAGAGGTCCACCCGGTCAAGCGCGTGCACGACCGGCGCGGGCTTGGCCGCTCCCAGGGCGATGGCGATCCGCGCAGCAAGGTCTGGACTGCTGCCAAAGCGCCGCGAAATCTGTCGCAACTCGAGCAACGGCCGTTCGGCGCCGTATGCCGCGGCGTTAGCGCGTTCCTGTGTCATGCTCATCGCAGAGCCTCCTCATGGGGGTGGAAGCAGCGATGATAGCTGTCCTCATCGCCAAACCGTCCCGGGCGCTGGACGCAGGCCGCGGTGGCGCGCGCGCACCGGGTGCGGAAGGCGCAACCCTCCGGCATATTGATCAGGCTCGGCGTCACGCCAGGGATCTGCGTCAGCCGCGTCCCACGGCTATTCTCCGACGGAACGGATTGGATCAGGCCCCGGGTGTAGGGATGGCGCGGGCGCTCCAGCACCTCGGCAATCCCGCCCGCTTCCACGATGCGGCCGCCATACATGACCGCGATGCGGTCAGCGAGGCCGGAAACGATCGCAAGGTCATGGGTGATCCAGATCACGGCAGTGCCACTATCCTCCGTCAACTTCTGGAACTCAGAGATGATCTGCGCCTGAATCGTCACATCGAGCGCGGTGGTCGGCTCGTCGGCGACGATGAGGTCTGGGCGGTGCAGGAAGGCGATCGCAATCGCCACGCGCTGCCGCATCCCGCCGGACAACTGGTGTGGATAGGCATCGAGCCGTTCTTCGGGGCTGGGCATCCCGACGAGACCCAGCGCGTCGCGCGCCCTTGCCCGCGCTTCGGCCTTGCCGATTTTTTCATGAGCGTGCAGGGCTTCGGTCATCTGGGTGCCGACGCGCAACACCGGATTGAGCGTCATCATCGGATCCTGGAACACCATAGCGATCCGTCTGCCGCGCAGCGAGCGGCGGGTTTCCACGCTCGCCTTGGCAAGATCGCTACCGTCAAAGATGATCTGCCCCTCGGCGATCTTGCCCGGCCAGTCAACCAGACCCATGATGGAAAAGCCGGTGACGCTCTTTCCGGACCCGCTTTCGCCAACCAGTCCAAGCACCTCGCCGCGGGCGAGCTGGAACGAAACATCGTCCACAGCCCGCAGGCCCGTGCCGGCGCCGCCGGGAAACGTCGTCACAAGGTTCCGAACATCGAGCAGCGCGGTCATCGGGCATTCCTCGGGTTGAGAACATCGCGGAGCCGGTCGCCCACGAGGTTGATGGACACAATGGTGATCAGCAGCGCGATTCCGGGATAGAAGCTGATCCAGTAGAGCCCCGAGAGCAGGTACTGGTAGCCATTTGCAATCAGCATCCCCAGCGAGGGCTGCGTGACCGAGGCCCCAAGTCCGAGGAACGACAGCGTCGCCTCGAGCCCGATGGCGCGCGCCACCTGCATGGTCGCGATCACGATGATCGGCGCGAGGCAGTTGGGCAGAAGATGCCGCAAGAGCACCCGGTGACCGGGAATGCGGAGGCAGCGCGCCGCCTCGATATATTCCTTCTCCCGCTCCACCAGCGCCGTACCGCGGGCCGTGCGCGCATAGGTCGCCCATTCGGCAACGATGATCGCCAGCACCACGTTGGTCACGCCGTTGCCGAGGATGGCGAGCACCATCAGCGCCATCAAGATCGTCGGGAACGAGAGCTGCAGGTCGACCAGGCGCATCATGAAGCCCTCGGTACGGCCGCCCACATAGGCCGCCATCAGCCCGAGAGTCGTTCCGATCAGAGCCGCAGCGATGGCCGATGCCAGGCCGACGATGAGCGAGGTGCGCAGACCGTACATGATGCCCGACAGGATATCGCGTCCCTGCCCGTCCGTGCCCAGGATGTAGGGCACGCCGGAGAAGCTCTCGGAACCAGGCGGCAGACGGCTGTCGAGGATGTCGAGCTGCATCAGGTCAAAGGGATTCTGCGGCGACAGCCACGGTGCGAAAATCGCAACGAAAAGCACGATCAACAGCCCCAGAGCGCCGACAACGGCCGCCGGCGCGGAGAAAAACCGCAACAGCGCCGGCCAGATCGACCGCGACGCGCTGGCGCCGGCGGAGCCGGCCGCGGTTGGCGGGTTGCCGTGGGGGTCGGCAACGGGGACGGAGTTGGAGTCCATGGCGCCTATCCCTTTCCGTCTAGCCGGACGCGCGGGTCCAGCAGGGTGTAGCAGATGTCAATGATGAAGTTCAGCGACACGAAGAGCACGACCATCATCATCAGGTAGGCGACGATCACCGGCCGATCGAGCAGGTTGATGCTGTCGATGATCAGCTTGCCCATGCCCGGCCAGCCGAAGATGCTTTCCGTCACCACCGAAAATGCGATCAGCGAACCGAATTCCAGCCCGATGATGGTCACCACCGGGATCATCAGATTCTTCAGGATGTGGACGAAGATGATTCTGTTCTCCCGCAGCCCCTTGGCGCGGGCAAACTTCACATAGTCCTGCATCACGACCTCCTGGACGCCGGCGCGCGTGAGGCGCAGGATCAGCGAGGTCTTGAACAGCGCGAGGTTGAGCGCCGGCAGGAAAAGATGCGCCAGACCGTCCGCGGTCAGGAACGACCAGCGCGCCCCGAACAGCAGTTCCGTCTCCCCGCGCCCGTTCGAGGGCAGCCAGCCAAGCTGAACGGCAAACAGCAGGATGAACATCAGCCCCACCCAGAATGTCGGCAGCGAGAAGCCGAGGATCGAGCCCGTCATGATGATTTTCGACGACACCCGGTTGGGGTAGAGGCCGGCATAAAGTCCCAGCGGCAACCCCACCACGATGGCGATCAGCATGGCGCACAGCGCCAGTTCCAGTGTGGCCGGCAGACGCTCGACAATCACGTCGAGCGCCGGTTTCGAATAGACGAAACTGTCGCCGAAATCGCCCTGAGCCAGTCCGTGCAGAAAGCTCAGATATTGCTGCCACAACGGCCGATCCAGGCCCAGACTCTCGACCACCCGAAGCCGCTCCGCCTGGTTCAGGTCGGGGTTGATCAGGATGTCGACCGGATTGCCGATGACATTGACGCCGATGAAAACGATCAGCGTCATCGCGAAGATCACGAATCCGGCCTGTATCGCACGTCTGATGAGGGAGGTTATCATGGCTGCCTGCTTTCTGGCTCGATCAGTCGACGCTGATCGCCATGCCGTCACGCTGCGGATCCGCGGCGCCCGAGGTGACCCCGTCTTCTATGCGGATACCGTGCAAAGCGGCAAATGCATAGGTCTGGGGCGAACGCAACACCTCATAGCCCTCGGAGCGCAGGGAATCTGACACCGAGCGTCGGATGCGGTTGCAAATGTCGATGCTGTTGGAGACGCCCACCAGGCGCGGCGCCGAAACGGCGGCCTGAATGTTCATGCCGAAATCGATGATGTTGACGATCCCCTGCGCAACGGTCGGAGCAATATAGCTGCCCCCCGGCGCACCGATCACGATCGAGGGTGTCTCGCCGTCGAACACGATCGTCGGAGCCGCCGAACTTGCGCGGCGTTTGCGCGGCGCGATCGAGGCCGGACGGCCCGGCCGCGGATCAAAACGCCCCATGAGCCCGTTGTACATGAAGCCGAGGCCCTCGGTGATGGCGCCTGACGGGCTGCCCAGCGAATGGGTCATCGCCACGGCGTTGCCGTCCTTGTCGACCACCGAAATATGCGTGGTGTCGCGCTGCGACAGGTCGAGCCGCTCGACACTCGCCCGCTCGCCATTCTTGATCCTCTCGGCAATCGCCGCGGCATGCTCTTTCGACAGCAGCTCGTCCACCGGTACATGCACATAGGCGGGGTCGCCCATATGCGCATCCTTGTCGATGGTCATGTGCTTCATCGCCTCGAACATCGTGCGCACGTAATCCACCGAGCCGTGCTTCAGCGCGGCGAGATCGAAGTTCTCCAGGATATGCAGCAGCTCGATCATCGGCATGCCGGAACCCGGCGGCGGGCTTGAGGCGACACGATAGCCCCGATAGCTGCCCCATACCGGCGCGGCCTTGGTGACTTCGTACTGGGCCAGGTCGTCCACCCCGATCAGACCGCCATGGGCGGCGAAATCGGCAGCGATCTCCTCGGCGATCTCGCCGTGGTAGAAGATGTCCGACGATCCGCTCCCGGCCACCCGCTTCAGGGTGCGGGCGAGATCGGGGTTGCGCAGGATCTCGCCCACGCCGCGCAGCCGGCCGTCCTCGTGGAAATAGACGCGCTTGCCGGTTTCCGAATACCGCAGCTTGTCCGTCGTGTTGCTCTGACCGTCCGCGCTCTGGTCCTTGGTCCAGTACCAATGCATGTGCGGCCGGATCATGAAGCCGTCCTCGGCGTAACGGATCGCCGGGGCGATCAGGTCCGCCCAATCCCAGCTGCCATAGTCGCGCAAAGCGGTCTCGTAACCTTTCAGCGAGCCCGGTGTGCAGCAGGCGAGATAGCCGATCTCCGAGATATTGTCCTTGAGGATGAAGCCGAAGCCGTCGCGGCTTTGCCCGACCAGCTTGTCGACCCACATGTCCGGCGTGCAGGCGATGGGCGCAAGCGCGTAGAACTCGAGCATCTCGTGGATGCCGCGGCCGGGCATATAGACCTGCATGGACCCGAAGCCGCCGATACCCGACATCTGCGGATCGACCACCCCCTGTACGAAAGCACAAGCGAGCGCTGCATCGATTGCGTTCCCGCCGCGCTCAAGCACCGCGGCTCCCGCTTCGACTGCCTCGGGTTGAGGCGCCACAATGGTCGCGTTGCGGTTCATGAGCGCTTCTCCTTCAGCACGCGGGCAAGAAAGGCCTTCACGTGGCCGATGCATTTCATCCGGTCGTGGGAGATGCCCGGGATTTCATCCAGATGAACCTTGACCCCCGCCTGCTCGAACGATTGTTTCAGTCTGTGCAAGCGTGCCGGACGCGTTCCGCCCGCATCATTGGCGCCCTCCATGTACTGGAAGCTGCCGGGCTTGCGCGTGATCTCCCAGGTTTCCAGGTCGGCGGAACCGACGACCATGTGCACGGGCACGCTCTTCAGGGCTTCCGCATCGAAGGGCTTTCCGAACACCGCGGCAAGATTGCGGACGCCCACCCACCAATCGCGGTCGGGGTCGAGCAAGGAGACGGTACCGGGCGCGCCTATGCTCGCTGCCCAGAGCTTCTCGGGGTGTACAACCGCGAAACGGTTCGTGAACTGGCCTCCGCCGGAATAGCCGAACAGGGCGAATTTCGACCAATCCTGATCGTATTTCCGCGCCATTTCCTCGACCATGGAAAGCAGCACCTGATCGTAGCGTATGTCGCCCTCGATCAGGAACTTGTAGCCGGAGCGCTCGCCATCTCCGAGCACGTTGACCGGAAAGATGGGGCAAAGCACGGCGCAATCGTTGTAAAGCCCGAATTCGGCAAATCCATCGCGGAATTCGACAGCCGAAGTGCGCCCCGTGCCGTGAATGGCGACCAGGAGATCCACCTTGCGTCCCTCGGCCGCGGCCGGCGGCACGTAAAGCAGCATGTGAAAGCGCGGGTCTTCGGTGGAGGCGAATATGGCCGTATCGCCGTAGTCGTAGATGGCGCGAGCGCGCGAAGCGCCATCGCCGGATCCAAGGTCCTGCATAAAATCTCCTGTGAGGAAGGGTGGTGTGCTGCCGATCTGGGCGCAAGGAAGCGGGGGCGGCATCCCATGCCGCCCCCGCAACCGGATCTTACTTGGTGTTGTCGTGGATCTCGTAGGCGAGCGTGTAGGTATCGGCACGCGGCGCGAAGTCGATGTTCTTCTTTGCTCCCAGCACGACGCTTTCATTGTGCATCGGCAGCAGCCAGGTTTCATTGAAGATCAGGTTCGACAGCTCGCGCTGGATCTGCTCGCGTTCTCCGTCTTCGAGGGTCGACGCGGCCTTCTCGATCAGCGCGTTGATCTCCGGCACGTCGATCCCGCCGCCATTGTAGCGGCCAAGGCCCTTTTCGGCATCGCGTCCGGCGACGATGGCGATCGCGGGATTGGACACCTCGCCGGTGTTCACGCCCCAAGAACCGAGGAAGAGCGAATATTCCCCGTCCGAATACTTGCTCGAGTAGACCGACCACGGCAGCACCTCGACCTTGGTGTCAATGCCGATGCGGGTCAGCATCTGAGCGGCAGCCTGCACGATCTCGCTGTCGTTGAGGTAGCGCCCCGAGGGACCGTGGATGGTCAGTGCGAAGCCATCGGGATAGCCGGCCTCGGCCAACAGCGCCTTGGCGCCCTCAACGTCGTAGGGCACCTCTTCGACTTCGTCGGAATGCCCGAAGAAGCCTTCGGCCACGAACTGGTGCGCAACCGTGCCGTTCTTGCTCATGACCCGGTCGACGATCGCCTCGCGGTTCATGCCCATCAGGAGGGCCTTGCGCACGCGGGCGTCCTTGAACGGGTTGGCCCCCAGCGGCGAGCCGTCCTTGGCGGTGACAAAGGGCGTCTCATCACGCGCCACATCCATTCCGAGATACACAATCCGCGTTGCCTTGCCGCGAATGACCTTAAGGTTGCTGTTGCCTTCGACGCGATCAACGCCTTCGGCGGGAAGCGCCTCGATCACGTCGAGATCGCCGGCCAGCAGCGACGCCAGGCGACCGCCTTCATCGGGCACCTGGCGCAGCGTGACCTTGCTCCAGTCGGCTGGACCGTCGAAGTACTCCTCGTTGCGCACGAGTTCCACGCGGTCACCCGGTTTGTAGGACACGAGCTTGAACGGGCCAGTACCGAACGCAGCGGGTCCATTTTCAAAATCGGTGACGGGCGCATCGGCGAATTCCGAGCTGATGATCCGGATCCGGCTGAGCGAGTTGAGGATCAGCGGGTCGGGACCGGTGGTTTCCACCACGACCGTGTGCGCATCCTCGGCCGTCACCGACTTGATGGTGCGGGTGTAGGACGCAAAGGCCTGACTTTCCTTGTCCCGCGCGCGGATGAGCGACGCCACCACATCCTCGGCATCAAAGGCTGAACCGTCATGGAATTTCACGCCTTCGCGCAGAGTGAACCGCCAGTGCGTATCGTCGACGATTTCCCACTCTGTGGCCAGTTGCGGCTTGTTTTCCGCAGAGCCGCCGCGGTTGATGAGGCTGTCCCAGATATGGCGGCTGGTCGCGTTGTTGGGCGAATTTGAATCTTCGTGCGGATCAAGCGAGGTGATCGGCGATGCCATGCCAATCCTTAGCTCCGCCTCCTGGGCAAAGGCCGGGCTGCAGAAGGCAGTGGCGGCCAACAACGCCATCACCGAAGCGTGAAAGCTGCGCCGGGTCACATAAGTAGTCATATTTTCTTGCTCCCTTGTCGGTTCGGACCAGCGCCTGGCTGGTCGCTCTTGATCGGTCCGCTGGTCTCCGATGCTGCGGAGTAAACAAGGGCGTTCTTGAGACTGTCAATCCGGAATTTTGCTGTGTTTCGCCAGACAAAACAGCTATACTCGCGCCTGCAATCAAATTTCGGGGGCGCGAAAAAATGCAGAATTATACAGTAGAATCAGTCGACAAGGCGTTCGACCTGCTCATGAGTGTGGCACGCAATCCCGACTTGGGGGTGACTGAACTGGCGAAACAAACCGACATGGGCAAGTCCAGGGCCTATCGGTTGTTGCATACAATGGAACAGAAAAGATTTGTGCAACGCTCGGCCAAGGGGGCTTACAAGCTCGGCGACGCGATGCTGATTCTGGGAATCACGGCAAGCTCGCAGAACGATCTGGTCCGGCTCGCCGGGCCTGCCCTCGACGACCTGTGCCGACGCGTGAACGAAACGGTTCTGCTACGGGTGCTTGATGGCTACGAGGCGCTTTGTGTCTCCAAGGTCGAGCCGTCGCGCGATCTACGTGTCAATGTGACGGTAGGCCGGCGCCGGCCGCTGTATGCCGGTTCTCCGAAGTGCATACTGGCGTTCCAGTCCCCGCAATTCATCGACCGGTGCATTCCCCAAAGGATCCCGCCGATCACCAGCAAAACTCCGAAAAGCAGGGGCGCGGTGCTGAACGAACTGGCGAAGATCCGAAGCCAGGGATATTGCGTGAGCACAGGTGAAATCAGCGAAGACCAGATTTCCTGCGCAGCTCCCATCTTTGCCCTGGACAATACCGCCATCGCGGCAATCCATGTGGTCTCCCCCGCCTTCAGGATCCAGGATTCGGATCTGGAACATATCATCCGGGTGACGACCTCCACCGCAGCGCAACTGTCCAAAACGCTGCGCGGCGAACTGCGCCCGGATTGAAGCGCATAGGTCTTCCGTTGTCCCGCGGAAAAACGCGCTGGCCGCCGTGACGTGCCCCTGACCTGCCACTGAACAACCCCGAGTTTTCTAGACGCCCTGCGGAAGGCTACGGAGGTGCGCCATGCGTCATAATCCAGCGAGCGGCGCTATCGTCATCATGCTGCGAAGCCTGAAGATGCACGGCATGGCACAGGCCGTCGGCGAACTGACCGAACAGGGATCGCCGGCTTTTGAGGCTGTCATTCCCATCCTGTCGCAACTGCTTTCAAACTGAGACACTACCCACAAACGGACAGCAGTTACGTGTTGAGTACGCTGGCCCGATTCATCGAAATCCACACCCCAGCCGCCACCCCATTCACCCCGGCGCGCAGACCACCAATATGCGCGCATCCTCGTCGCTGCCCGAGGCGTAGAGGTGGCCGACGGCGCTGTCGAAATAGATGCAGTCGCCCTGGTTGAGCACCACCGGATCGCGGTTTTCCACGAACACCGTCACCTGCCCGGCCATCACGATCAGGAACTCCTGTCCGGGATGGCGCACGAATTCCTCGAAATCGACCAGCTCCCGCGCCTTGAGCGACCCCATCATCGGGCTCATCGCCTTGTGCCAGACATCCGGAAACAGCATTTCATAGACGTAGTTCTTGGTTTCCTGCATCTTGAAATCGCCCTTGCGGGCGACCGCGAAACTGCCCGGCGCGAAGCTTTGCCCCTCGGCATTGAAAAACGCCGCCAGATCCACCTCCAGCGCCTTGGCCAGCATGGCGAGCCGGTCATAGGTCAGCGCAATGATGCCGCGCTCGGCCTTGGAGATCGTCGAGATCGCCAGTCCCGACCGCTCGGCCAGTTCTGCCAGCGTCCAGCCCTTGTCCAGGCGCAGCTTGCGCAGCCGGCGGCCGAAGTCCAGTCTGGGATTGCCGTTGTCAGTCTGTTTGTTCATGCAGATACCCTAAGGGACAAACCGGATACGTGCCACAAATTTTCCAATAGGAAATAAGCCTCTTTCCAAAAGGAAAATTGGTGTTAACCTCTTTCCACCTGGACATTCAAGGGGAAGGCATGGCCGCGCATCAAGACTATGACATGATTGTCATCGGCGCCGGAATGGCGGGCGCCTCGGTCGCAGCCGAACTGGCCGGTGCCGGACGCATGGCGTTGCTGGAACGAGAGAGCCAGCCCGGCTACCACACCACCGGACGCTCCGCCGCTCTCTACACCCAGGCCTATGGTCCGCCGGTCATCCGGGCGCTGTCGTGCGCCTCGCACGAGTTCTTTCTCGGTCAAGGACCGGGCAATCCGCCCGCCAATTTACTCCGCCCGCGTGGCGCGCTGTTCATCGCCCGCGGCGATCAGGCAGACAAGCTCGAGGCGATGCGGATCGCGCTGGGCGCAACGGTGCAGCCGCTCGATGCCGCAGGCCTGCGCGCCCGTTCGCCGCTGCTGCGCGAGACCTATGCGAGCGCCGGACTGCTCGACACCACGGCCGCCGATATCGAGGTGCACGGCCTGCACCAGCATTACCTCAGCCGCTTCCGTGCCAGTGGCGGTACGCTGATCACAAAGGCCGAGGTGACCGGCCTGAGCCGCTCCGGGTCTGACTGGCAGGTCGAAATCCCGGGCCAGATCTTGAGCGCCCCCATCATCATCAATGCGGCGGGCGCCTGGGCCGATGTGATCGCCAAGATGGCCGGCGTCGCCACCAAGGGGCTGCGCCCGCTCAGGCGCACTGCGCTTCTGGTCGATCCGCCTGCAGGCATGGCGACGGAATCCTGGCCGATGGTCGTCGATGTCGAGGAACAATTCTATCTCAAGCCCGACGCCGGCAAGCTCCTGATCTCTCCCGCCGACGAGACCCTGTCGGAACCCTGCGACGCCCAGCCCGAAGAGCTCGACATCGCCATCTGCGTCGATCGCATTGAAACCGCCTTTGACCTGCAGATCCGCCGCATCGACCACAAATGGGCGGGCCTTCGCAGCTTTCTGCCCGATCGCAATCCGGTGGCGGGATTTGATGCGGATGCGCCCGGTTTTTTCTGGCTGGCCGGCCAGGGCGGCTATGGCATCCAGAGCGCGCCCGCCATGGCACGCAGCGCTGCAGCGCTTGTTATGGGTCGGAACCTGCCTGCCGATGTCGCCGATCTCGGCGTGACTGCTTCCGCCCTGTCGCCCGCGCGGCTGCAGGTGGCGGCATGATGGTGCTCGTCGCCCTCTTCGCTGCCGCCCTGTTGTTTTCCGGGCTGGCGATTGCCTATGTGATCGGCGGCGCCGCGGTTCTGGCCTTCATCGCCACCGATAATGCCCGCTATCTGGCGGTTCTGCCGCAACAGATTTTCTCCAAGATCGACGTTTTCGCGCTGATGGCGATGCCCTTGTTCATTCTCGCCGGAGAACTGATGAACCGCGGCGGCATCACCGGCGCGCTGATCAACCTGTCGATGGCGCTGGTCGGCCGCATCCGCGGCGGCCTCGGTCACGTCAACATCCTGACATCGGTGTTCTTTGCCGGAATCTCCGGCTCGGCCGTGGCCGATGCCGCTGCCCTGTCCAACACTTTGGTTCCGGAGATGACCCGGCGCGGCTACACGCTGACCTACGCCAGCGCGATTACCGCGGCGTCTTCCATCATCGGGCCGATCGTGCCGCCGTCGATCATCCTGATCTTCTACGGCGCGCTGATGGGCACATCCGTCACCGCGCTGTTTCTGGCCGGTATCGTGCCGGGCCTCATTCTGGCCGCCGCCCTGCTGGTGCTCAATGCCTTCTATGCGATGCGGGAAAACCATCCCCGGGTCGAGAAAGCCGACATGCCGCCGCTGCTGCCGACGCTGTTGCATTCGCTCCCCGCCCTCAGCCTGCCGTTGATCATTATGGGTGGCATCGTCTTTGGGCTGATGACGCCCACCGAAGCCGCGGCCGTTGCGGTTTTCGCCGCACTTGGAGCCGGATGGTTCTATGCCGGGCTCGGACCCACCGATGTGCTGCATAGCCTGCGCCGCACCGCCATGCTGTCGGGATCGATCTTCATCATCATCTGCGCCGCCTCGGCGCTCGGGCATCTTGGTGCGCTCGAACGCATTCCCGAGATGATTTCCGGCATGGTGATGGACTGGGGTCTGGGTCCGGTCGGCTACATGCTGGCGATGAACGCGATCTTTCTGTTGGCCGGCATGGTGCTCGACATCCCGGTGGCGCTGGCGCTTCTGGTGCCGCTCCTGGCCCCCGTTGCGCTCGAACAGGGCGCAGACCCGGTGCATCTGGGCATCGTGCTGTGCTTCAACCTTTGCATCGGGCTGGTGTCGCCGCCGATGGGCGGCTGCCTGCTGGTGGTCTCGACCGTCACCGGCGTCAACTACTGGAAACTGGCCCGCGCCGTCATTCCTTTTGTATTGGTCCAGATCGCGGTGCTGGCGCTGCTGATCCAGATGCCCGTCCTCAGTCTGGCCTTGCCCCATGCCTTCGGCCTGGGTGGAGGCTGAGCCTCGATGAAGAGAAGACCCGAACATAAATCATAATGGAGAGGAACTGACATGACTTACTCGAAAATCCTGGGCGGCGCCCTGTTCGCCGCAGCCCTGACACTGGCCGGCGCGGCCAATGCCCAGATCAAGATCGCGCTCGACAGCCCGCCTGACCTGGAAGGCTCCGGCAGCTATGTCTGGGCCCACGCCTTCAGCACCTATTTGAATGAAAACGGCATGCCGGCCGAGGAATTCGCCCGCGGCAGCATCGGCGGCGACGACGAACTGTTCGACCAGGTCAGCCAGGGCCTGCTGGAAGTCTCCCTGTCCCCGCTCAACATTGTCGGTTCGCTCGACAAGCTGATTTACGGCCTGCGCCTGCCCTATTTCTTCGCCGATGCCGCCGAGGTGGATCGCGCCATCAATGAAGGCGGCATGCTGGCCAGGATCAACGAAGCCACCACCAAGGGCGGCGTCCGCGTCCTCTCGCTCAACCATGTCGGCCAGGCGACCGGCATCTTCAACACCAAGCGGCCAGTGAAGTCAGTGACCGACATGGCCGGGCTCCGGATGCGGGCGCTCGATGAGAGCCAGATCGAGCTCTACAAGGCCTGGGGTGCGGCGGGCACCATCGTCAGTTGGGCCGAAGTCCCCAATGCGCTGCAGACCGGCGTTGCCGACGGCTACATGAACCCGGCTTTCGTGCCGCTGTTGTTCGGGCACACCGATTTCCTCAAGTTCTTCACCGACGCCGCGGTCTCGCCGTCGCTGCGTATCACCATCGTCTCGGAAGACTGGTATCAGGGACTGAGCGAGGCTGATCGCGCCACGGTCGACGCTGCAGCCGCAGCCGCAACCGCGGCCAACCGTGAGTGGCTGAAGACCCAGGATGCGGTTCTGGGCAAACTGGAAGCGGCCGGCGTCGCCATCGAACGTCTCGATCAGGCGGCTCGCGACGGCTTCCGCGATGCATCGGCGCCTGCCTACAATTCTGACCTCCTGACCCAGGAACAGATCGCGGAATGGGAAACCGCGAAGAGCAAGTAGGTTTCATGCAACTCTTCGCACAGCGCCTGAACCGGTTGTCCGCCGGT
This sequence comes from Hoeflea sp. BAL378, assembly GCF_000759435.1. Lineage (GTDB taxonomy): Bacteria > Pseudomonadota > Alphaproteobacteria > Rhizobiales > Rhizobiaceae > Hoeflea. Next base: position 6,234 of record NZ_JRJG01000006.1, on the reverse strand, counting down.
CTCAACAGTATCGCCCTCTGGGGGGCGGTACTGGCCGTGTTGGTCATGGTCTTTGCCGCCGGTTGGCAGGTCATTGCTCGCTACGTCTTCGAAGCGCCGCCGATCTGGACCGAGGAACTGGCCCGCCGGGCCATGGTCTGGACCGGCATGCTGGGCGCGTCCTGCGCCTTCTATGCCGGGACCGACCCGACACTGTTTCCCGCCATGCGCCTCCGCCGCGGCGGCCCGGGCGCGGCTTTGGCGGTGATCCGGGCAACCGGTGTGCTGGCCTTTGCGATCCCGATCCTCTGGTATTCGGTCTTCAATGCCGGCATGGACCCGGCCCGCGGCTTTCTGGGACGCTCGCTCGCGCGCCAGGCCGAGATGCTGGATATGTCGATGATCTGGTTCACAGCCTGCGTCCCCCTGGCCCTTCTGCTGATCCTTGTGCATCTGAGCGCCCGCCTGGCGCTCCGCTTTTCCGGGCTGGTGCCCGATACGCAGCCCCCTGAATTTTAGGACACAATCATGAAACTGTTTATTGCCGGACTGACAACCGAAACCAATTCCTTTTCACCCATGCCCACCGGGCACGCCAGTTTTGTGGAAGGCGGCATCTTCCACGGTGACGCCACCGCCCATCCCCTGCAATACTGGAACGCGGCGCTGCATATCTGGCGCGAAATGGCCGAAGCCAAGGGCTGGGAGGTGGTCGAATCCCTCTGTGCGGCAGCCCAACCCGGCGGCCCCACAGTCAAGCCCGAATTCGAAGCCTTCCGCGACGAGATCCTCAGCGATCTCCGCGCAGCAGGCAAAGTGGATGTCATCTTGTTTGGCCTGCATGGCGCCATGATCGCCGATGGCTATGATGATTGCGAAGGCGAGCTGATGGCCGGCGCGCGAGCCATCGCGCCCGGCGCGGTGATCGGCGGCCTGCTCGATCCCCATTGCCATCTGACCGAACAGATGCTGACCAAGGCCACCTTGCTGATCGCCTTCAAGGAATATCCGCATGTCGACGTGCCCGACCGCGCCCGCGAGCTGTTTGCGCTGGCCGAGCGCACTGCCAAAGGCGAGATCACGCCGGTGATGCGCGACTGGGACTGCCGCATGATCATCGCCATGCCGACGCCGCAGCAGCCGATGCGCGGCTTTGTCGACGCCATGTCGGCGCGCGAGGCCGAGGACGGCATCCTGTCGCTGTCGCTGGCGCATGGCTTCCCCTGGGGCGACCACGAGCGCACCGGCACGCGCGCGCTGGCGATCTGCGACGGCAATGCCGATCAGGCCGCAGCCGAGGCCGAGCGGCTGGGCCGGGCGCTTTATGGCCTGCGCTTCGAGTTGCACCGCGATATTCCCGGTATCGAGGCGGCGCTCGATCTGGCCGAGTCCGCGCCGAAAGGCCCGGTGGTGTTGGCCGACATGTCCGACAATGCCGGCGGCGGCGCGCCGGCCGACGCCACATTCCTGCTGCGCGCCATGATCGAGCGCGGCATGCGCAGCATCGCCACCGGCATCTTCTGGGATCCGATCGCGGTCCGCATCTGCAAGGAGGCCGGGATCGGCGCCACCCTCAAGCTGCGCCTGGGCGGCAAATGCGGTCCGATGTCAGGCGATCCGCTGGACCTGACCGTGACCGTGCGCGCCATCGCCGACGAGATGACGCAACGTTTTGGCGAACTGCCCTCGCCGATGGGCCAGACGGTATGGGTCGAGGCCGACGGCATCGACATCGTCATCAACGACAATCGCAGCCAGACCTTCCATCCGGACGCCTTCGAGAAAATGGGGATCGATCTGTCGCAGCGTCGCTATGTCTGCGTCAAATCCTCCAACCACTACCAGGCCGGCTTCAATCCGATCGCCGCCCAGGTCATCCCGGTGGCCGGCCCCGGCGCGATCACGCCGGATTTCGCCAATATCCCCTACACCAAACGCGCCCGCACCTACTGGCCCGCAGTACAGGATCCCTTCGCATGAGGAATCCCCTGATCGAGAGCCGCGATGCCTTTGCCGCCCGCCATCCCGAACAACGCATTGATCTCAATGGCCGCGAATGGGGACTGGTTGATGTGGGCTCCGGCCCGGCTCTCCTGCTGATCCCCGGCACGCTGGGGCGCGGCGACATCTTCTGGCAGCAGATCGAAGCACTCAAGGACCGGGTGCGGATTCTCGCCGTGACCTATCCGGGCACCGGCGGCGTCGCCGATTGGAGCGGCGATCTGGTGACCCTGCTCGATCGTCTCGGCGTCGAGCGGGCTGTGGTTCTGGGGTCGTCGCTCGGCGGATATCTGGCGCAGTACCTTGCCGCCAACGCCCCCGCTCGGGCGGTCAAACTGATCGGCGCCAACACGCTCTGTTCGGTTCAGGGAATTGACCAGCGCATGCCCTACGCGCTGGACCTGATGAATGCACCGATCACCGAGCTACGCGCGGGCTTTGGCATGGGCCTGAGTGCCTGGGCCGCCGCCCATCCCGACCAGGCCGATCTGGTGGCGCTGCTGATGGCCGAGGTCAACGGCCGCATTCCCGAAGCCGAGCTGCGCAACCGCCTCAACGCCACCAAGAGCGCGCCGGACCTGCCACCGGTGACGCTGCCACGCGGCGACATTTTCACCATCGAGGCCGACGACGATCCGCTGATCCCGCCCGAGATGCGCGCCGCCGTGCGCGAGCGGCTCAATCCCGGCTGCGCCTACCGTTTCCTCTCCGGCGGGCACTTTCCCTATGTGGCGCGCCCAGCTGACTACATCGGGCTTCTCGAACAGGTGATGGACCTGAACCTGACCGGGACAGATTGGGGTACTGGAGACGAGCGCGCGCTATGATCATCCTCAGCCATGACGACGTCGCCGATCTTTTGCCGATGCACGAGGCCATCGAGGTGGTCGAGGCGGTGATGCAACAGGTCTCGCGCGGCGAAGCATCCCTGCCCTTGCGTTCGGTCACGCCGGTGGGCGGCGCCAACCGGATGGGGCTGATGCCCGGCGCCATCGCGAAGCCTGCCTGTTTCGGCGTCAAGATGATCAGCCTGTTTCCCGGCAACCCGGCGCGCGGCCTGTCCTCGCATCGCGGCGCCATGGTGCTGTTTGAAGCCGAGACTGGCGGCGCCGTCGCCATGATGGATGCGAGCCTCTTGACCGCGATCCGCACCGCAGCGGCGAGCGCGGTGGCCACCCGCGCGCTGGCGCGGCCGGAAGCCACACACCTGGCAATCATCGGCACCGGCGAACAGGCCGAGCATCACCTCGACGCCATGATCTGCATACGCAAGATCACCCGCCTGTCGGTCGCCGGGCGCTCGGCCGAAAAGACAGCCGCCTTCGCCGCTCGCGCAGCAAGCCTCTACCCGGATCTCAAGATCGACCACGGTACCGACATCCAAGCTGCAATCACCAGTGCCGACATCCTCTGCACAGTCACCGCCGCACCCACCCCGATCGTCAAGGGCGAATGGGTCAAAAGCGGTGCGCATGTCAATATCGTCGGCTCCTCGATTCCGACCATGCGCGAAGTCGATGACGAGATGGTCAGACGTGGAGCCATCTGGGTCGATTATCTGCCCTCAACGCTGGCCCAGGCCGGAGAGATCATCGACATGATCAAGGCCGGCAGCTTCAGCGCGGATCAGATCAAGGGCGAGATCGGCGCCCATCTGTCGGGCGAGATCCCCGGCCGCACCAGCCCCGCCCAGATCACCATCTACCGCTCGCTGGGCATCGCCGCTCAGGACCTTGCCGCCGCCCACCACGTCCTGACCCGGGCTCAGGCCGAAGGCCGCGGTCAGAAGGTCAATTTCTAGAAGGACGCTGTCGCCCGAGCTGACGAATTCGGGGCTGAACATCTGGTGTATCCGTTGTGATCACGCAGTTCTTGGCATCCATTTTCGGATCTGTCGAAGTGTCTGACGTCAGCGCCCGATAAGGGGGCGAGCGGCAAAAAATCCATACCAGTGACGCTACGCCGAATGTGAGATCTCTCGATTTTTGGATTATCCGCACCGCATGTCGCGGTCTTTGCCCTCCTCTCCAAAATGCGCCCGACTTTGCCCGAGCACTCCGGGTGAGTACAAAAACAGCACAACTTTGAGCACTTATTGGCCCTTGCTTCCTTGGCTTGTGTCAAAATCTCCGAGACAATCCGACCTTTGCACCAACCGATCTTTCGCCTTCTCCTTCGATGTTGAACAGAAGGTTGCCCTCGATTGCCCAGTCCTCAATGGTTTTCAGCGACGCGCCAGCTGTGACCGATCCGAACATTCCGGCCCCATCCAAGCCGGAGAAGCCTGCGGAAAAACCAAGCTTCGGCGTCAGCGTCGAGCCGTTTTCCAGCGCAAAGGATCGGGCGATTTCAGCGCCGAGGCTGACCCTTAACTGTTCCGAGGTAAACCCTTCGAGAACGACCACATCGCCTGACCCGTTCTTCACCGTGTAATCGTCGACGGTTTCGGAGAAATAGACGGCCCTGAGCTTCGGTGTCACCACGGTCGCTTCGTCCAGGACCCACTGTCCCTTTATGGACGTGTCCATCATCCAGCGTCGGGTCTCAAAATTGCCATCCCAGAACTGCGTATCGATGGTGTTTGAGGCCCCGCCATAGAGCAGGCTCGTGTCCCAGAACACACCCTTGACGATTTCGAAGGAGGTATAGGGACCCGCAAGCCAGCCATTGCCGGTCAGCGTGGCGTTCTCATCGGTCGGATCGGTCATCCGGTCATAGTGGACCGAAAAGCCCAACAGGGCCCGATCGCTCACCAGATAATCGGCCCCCATGTTGATCATGGCGAAGCTGCCCCATTTGCTGCCGTCGGTTTCCCTGTCGTTGTGGACAAGCAAGGCGCCGTCTATCCAGATATTGAATGGTGACGCATAGGCTCCGGCCACGCCGTCGGCCATGTCCCGGGCGGATTGGGACTGCGCGAGACTGGTGGCGAAGCCGAGTGTCATGCCCCGGGTGGAAGGGGACATTCTGGTGGTGACAGGGGTCCTTCCGCTGACCATTCTGGCCCGCTCCATCAGTCCCGGCACGTTGATCGTGGAAGCGATCATGTTCTGGCGCGATTCCACAAAGCCATGCACGAGATCATCAATGTCATCCGCAACCTGCGACGCATTATGGTTGATGTTGAAGATGACCGAGCCCGTGTTGGAGGCTCCTAATGCGCTGACGAGACGATATCCGACACGGACTTGGCCCGAATAGGCAGGATTAGGAGTAAATTTCAAATACCAGCCGACCGGCTTGAACGTTGCTGACGCGTCCGCAAGCTCTCCCTGGACAAGGGCCGCCGTTCCACCCACGGGTGGCTCGACGGAAAAGATATCGGCCTCGGTGAACGGACCTCCGGTGGCTTCCCTGTTCAGGTACACATTGTTCGGCGTGGAGCCTGCGGGAACATCGACCACATGATTGGCCACAGTCACCGCGCGCCGCGCGACCTTGAGGGAGTAGCTTGCCGTGGCGGTCGCGCCCATGCTGTCACGCGCCTGGATGGAAAAGGCGTAGTCACCTTCCGTTCCTGCATCGAGAGGGCCATTGAGCGCACCGGTCGAGACGTTCAACACCATGCCTTTCGGCAGGCTTCCGGACGCCAGGCTGTAGAGCAACGATCCCGTTCCACCCGTCGCCGATACCGGCTGGCTGTAAGCCTCACCCGCCATGGCTTCCTTGAGGGCTCCGCCAATCGGCGAGAAGACAATGGATGTGGCTGCGCCAACCGCCAGCGTATAGCTGCCGGAGCCACGGTTGGCGGGAGACGCGCTGTCGCTAACCGTCACGACGATCGTGTAGCTTCCCGCCCTTGTCGGCGTGCCCGTGATGGCGCCGGTGCTGATGTCGATGGAAAGGCCGTCCGGCAGCCCTGTTGCCGAATAGGCATAAGGCGCACTGCCGCTCGTTGTCGCAACTGACTGGCGATAGCCAACGCCGACTGTCGCTGTGGGGAAGGCCCCTGAAGCGGGCGACAACGTCAGCGTGACCGATGGCTGGGCCACGGCCAGCGTATAGGCTGCCGATCCGGTGACGCTGTTGGCGTCGGTGGCGGTGATGGTGAAGGCGGCATTGCCGCCGGTGGTCGGTGTGCCGGTGATGGCGCCGGTCGAGGTGTTGAGGCTCAAGCCGGCAGGAAGCGTTCCGGCCGTGATGGCATAGGTATAGGGCGCGGTGCCGCCCGAAGCCGTGAGCGCCTGGCCATAGGCGGTGCCAACGGACGCCGCCGTCAGCGCGCCGGCGGCGGGCGAGAAGGCGAAGGTCGGA
>NZ_JRJG01000005.1 GCF_000759435.1 Hoeflea sp. BAL378 | reverse complement strand
AGCAGCGGCAAAGATCCCCTCGCTGAGCCGTTGACGGGACCAGCCGGGACCAAGACATCCGTATAGAAGGGTCACTCACCATGAGGCATGAGCAGACCTGATGGGCTTTGCGCTCATCCACTGCAGATCGTGACGACCCTCCGGAACCTTGAACCTGCGGCTTCGCAACGCCGCAGAGTTCGTCATGAGCGCCGTTTCGCTTTGCGAGAAAAAAGTGCGTTACCCGAAGCAAGCCTTCGCTACTGCTGGCCAGTAGCGGGCGTGCGCTTCGGCATGCAGGTGATCCTGATTGTCGAAATCTGCGTCCGTGAATTCCATCACGTCCCGCACCCACGGCACGTTAAAGCGGTTTGCCAAGGCGTTTGCATAGGGTTCGAACGCCCGGTAATTTGATCCCGGAATCTGATCTCTTAAATACCGGTGGTCGTCGGTAACTGGCGGCTCCACGAAGCACAGTCTTGCTCCTCGAGAGATAACATACGCCACGGCATCTTCCAGATAGGCTGCCGTCATGCTGTCCTGAAAATCGCTTACCGGATTTTGCGCATAGGCGCGGGCCAACATGAGCACGCGCTGCTTTTCTGCGGGGAACAAAGACCAGTTGAATGCGGCTCCGCCCTCAGCCTTCAGCCGATCCCAATCATCGGCGTAGGTTACGATGTCGCGCCATTCGGGTTCATCAAACTCACCCGCAGCGGCATCTCCCACGCTCAACAGATCATAGGCCGCGGCGAGAAAGTGATCCTTCAGCGCCGAGTAGAAATGGCTTGATAGCAACGCCATCTTCAGGAATTCAGGTGGCAATGCCGTCGCGCTGATCATCTCTGGTCGTCCCACGTGGTAGGCACCGAACCACTGTGGTGCCAACTCTATGATGATCTTGTCCGGCTCCACCTCGGCAAATAGAAAACGTACGAGCCTGTTAAGCTCGACTGTCTGCAAACCACCGGGGCCGAAGAAGCCGAAGCCGGGAATGTGAGACACCTCGCCCACCTGCGAATCCCCAAAGGCCGCATTGCTCCCATCAAAGTTGATATAGCGTAACATGGTCACCTGAGGCAGGCTGCGAAGATTAGGCGAATTCCGGCAATAGGCCTCCAAAGCAACAGCAGACAACACCAGGATGGCAAAAAATACTCCGATCTTGAAGCTAGAACTGGAAGTATATGAACGCATTGGGCGATCCACTTACAACGAATATCAACGAAACAACCATGGCCAGAGATGATACGACAACGAGAGATAAGCTTGGTACCGGAATTGGCGGCATGTGGTTCCAATCCGTTTCGGTTGCCAAGAACCTGTAATTGAAAATTCTGGCTGCGTTTGGCGTCAACAACACGACCGCCCAGGTCAAGGTCAAGAATACCATCTCCCGAGCCGTAAATGTAGTTTCAATATCCCAATTGTCGAGAGATCTGAAGATGTTGCCTGCCATGGTGAGGTCCGTCGAATTGAAAAGCACCCATCCGGCCAGGACCACAGACATCGTTAGCAACCATGGAGCCGGCGTGGACGCCAAAGCGGCTTTCATCCCCGGAGAAGCGAATTGCCGCCAAGCGTGATTCACGGTGAGTGCGGCACCGTGAAGCGCGCCCCAGACGACGAACACCCAGCCTGCCCCATGCCAGATGCCGCCGATGAGCATCACTGCGAAGAGGTTGAAATATCGCCGCGGGTGACCCAAACGGCTGCCACCGAGGGGGAAGTAAATGTAATCGCGCAGGAACCGAGACAGGGTCATGTGCCATCTGCGCCAGAACTCGATAATCGAACCTGCTCGATAGGGCGACAGGAAATTGACCGGCAGCCGAAAACCGATGATCCAAGCGAGCCCGATTGCCATGGTGGAGTAGCCGGAAAAGTCGAAATAAATACGCGTCGCGAACGCCGCGGTACCAAGCAGCGCGTCAGGTCCGGACACTTGGTTCTCCGCTGCGGCTGCGTATATTCTGTCCGCTAACGGGGAAACCCCGTCAGCGAAGACAACCTTGTTGAACAACCCGAAGCTGAAAATACAAAGGCCGGTGATCAGCCTATCCAAAGCCCTGCCTGCGGGATCCCAAATCTGGGGAAGCAGTTCGGTATAACGGATGATTGGCCCGGCGATGAGCTTGGGAAACAGCGTGATAAACGCGAAGTACTCTATGAACTTTCCGCGTGGCACCTTGCCGGAGCGCACGTCCGTCAGAAAGGCGATCTGCTCAAACGTGATGAACGAAATTGCCAATGGCAGCACAATGTGAAGCAGAGGCAATTCCATGCCGGCGGGCGTGATTGCATTGACCGTTCCAATCAGAAAATCGGCGTATTTGAAGTAGGCCAGCGCCAGAACATTTGCGACGAGACCAAACAGGTAGATTCCCCGCGATCTCTCGACCCATCCAGCCAGAGCATAATTTGCTACAGCCGAGGCGAGCAGGAGCAGGACGTAGCTGGGCACATGGTACCCGTAGAGGACCAGGGAACAACCAGCTACCGACAGGAGGAAAGCACTCTTGCCGATCCGCCTTGCGCCCGCAATTATCAGCGCGGAAATTGGCAAGAACAGAAGAATGAACTCAACACTTGAAAACAGCATGCACTAGCCACCTCGACACCAAACTGTCGAGCTAGATGTGCCTGCTTCTCCGGCCCTCCGCAAGTGCTGCCTTGAGATTTACACTGGAACCGGCGCGGTAAGATGCGACGTTTTCAACGAAACTCTATCGCTTATGCACTGTTCCCCTGCGTGTCCCTCACGGGATACTGAACGGATGCGATCCGGCAGCACGGGCAATCAGCCTGGATCAGGCTTGGGCAAATCAAGCCAATATGAAACGAGCTTTAGGGAGCGACTCCGGGTGACTCTCACACCGCCGCCAGTAGCTTCTTTTCCCGGTTGGCTTTCAGCCTGGCGAAATCGTCGCCGGCGTGGTGCGAGGAGCGGGTGAGCGGGCTTGAGGAGACCATGAGGAAGCCCTTGGTGTAGGCGATCTTTTCGTAGCTCTTGAACTCGTCGGGGGTGACGAAGCTCATCACCTCGTGGTGCTTGCGGGTCGGCTGTAGATACTGGCCGATGGTGATGAAATCGACGTCGGCGGTTCTGAGGTCGTCCATGAGCTGCAGCACTTCGTTGCGCTCCTCGCCCAGGCCCACCATGATGCCCGACTTGGTGAACATGGTCGGGTCGAGCTCCTTGACCCGCTGCAGGAGCCTCAGCGAATGGAAGTAGCGCGCGCCCGGGCGGACGGTGAGGTAGTTGCCGGGGACGGTTTCGAGATTGTGGTTGAACACGTCGGGTTTCGCCGCGACCACGCGCTCGAGCGCGCCGGGCTTGCGCAGGAAATCCGGCGTCAGGATCTCGATCGTGGTCAGCGGCGAGGCCGCGCGGACGGCGCCGATCACCTGCTCGAAATGCTCGGCGCCGCCATCGGCGAGGTCGTCGCGGTCGACCGAGGTGATGACGACGTGGTTCAGGCCCATCTCGCGCACGGCGCGGGCGACGTTCTCCGGCTCGTTCGGGTCGAGCGCGTTGGGCAGGCCGGTGATGACGTTGCAGAAGGCGCAGGCGCGGGTGCAGATCTCGCCCATGATCATGAAGGTCGCGTGCTTCTTGTCCCAGCACTCGCCGATATTGGGGCAGCCGGCCTCCTCGCAGACGGTCACCAGATTGTTGGCCTTCACGATCGAGCGGGTTTCCTGGTAGCCCTTGGAATTGGGCGCGCGCACGCGGATCCAGTCGGGCTTGCGCTTGACCTCGGTATCGGGCCGCTTCTGCTTTTCGGGATGGCGCACGCGCTTGGCTTCGGGGCGTACGGCATCGGGCTTGGTGACGTCGAGGATCGTGACCATCAAGAGGTCCTTTGCGTGCGTTACGGGGTCAGTCGCGCTTGGCGCGGCCGAAGATCCACAGGATCAGGAGCGCGCCGACGATGGCCACCACCAGGTTTCCGGCAAATCCGTAGTAATTGATGTCGAGCACGCCCGCGAGCGCGCCGCCGACGAAGGAGCCGGCGATGCCGACCAGCATGTTGGTGAGCAGCCCGTGGTCGCGGTTCATGGCGCGCTCGGCGACGTAACCGGCGATGATGCCGATCAGCAGCAGGCCCAGAAAGCCGACCCCCGGCATGGTCATCACGCCCATTTGTGGTTCCATCATCCTATCCTGTCCCGTTCAGCCGCGGCATCCATCGCGCGCGGCGCAAGCCTGAATGTAAGGCCGAGGCCCGGTCGCATCAATGGCGCATGGCTGCATGACACGGCCAGCAGATATGCGGATCCGTCGGGTCACGCGTTGAGCACCCGTCCATAGGCGTCCAGCACGCTTTCCTTCAAGGTCTCCGAAATCGTCGGATGCGGGAAGATGGTGTGCATCAGGTCCTCCTCGGTGGTCTCGAGGTTCATCGCCACGACAAAACCCTGGATCAGTTCGGTGACTTCCGCGCCGACCATATGCGCGCCCAGCAGTTCGCCGGTTTTCTTGTCGAAGATGGTCTTGACCAGGCCCTGGTCCTCGCCGAGCGCGATCGCCTTGCCGTTGCCGGCGAAGGGGAAGCGGCCGACGCGGATGTCGCGGCCCAGCTCTTTCGCCTTGGCTTCCGTCAGACCGACCGAGGCGACCTGGGGGTTGCAGTAGGTGCAGCCGGGGATCTTCAGCTTGTCCATCGGGTGGACATTCTTGAGCCCCGCGATCTTCTCGACGCAGATGACCGCCTCGTGCTCGGCCTTGTGGGCGAGCATGGGGGGACCGGCGACATCGCCGATGGCGTAGAGGCCCGCCACATTGGTCTTGCCGTAGCCGTCGATGACGATGCAGCCGCGGTCGGTCTTCACGCCGAGCTCCTCAAGCCCGAGATTCTCGATGTTGCCCTGCACGCCCACGGCCGAGATCATCCGGTCGGCGGTGATCTTCTCGACCTTGCCGTCCTTCATCTCGACATGGGCGGTGATCGAATCGGCTGCCTTTTCGACCTTGGTCACCTTGGCCTCGAGCAGGATCTTCATGCCCTGCTTGTCGAACTGCTTCTTGGCGAAGGCCGAGATCTCGGCGTCCTCGACCGGCATCACCGTCTTCATCACCTCGACCACGGTCACCTCGACGCCGAGCGTGCGGTAGAACGAGGCGAATTCGATGCCGATGGCGCCGGAGCCCATGACCAAGAGCGATTTCGGCAGTTTCTCGGGCTTCATCGCCTCGAAATAGGTCCAGATCAGCTTGCCGTCGGGCTCGATGCCGGGCAGCGCGCGGGGACGGGCGCCGGTGGCGACGATGATGTGCTTGGCGGTGTAGGTGCCCTCGCCCAGGGTGTTTTTCGGGATCGGACCCTGCGGCTCGACGATCTTCTTGGTGGTCTTCTTGACCACGATCTCGCCCGGCTTGGTGAGTTTCGCCTCGCCCCAGATGATATCGACCTTGTTCTTCTTCATCAGGAACCCGACGCCGCCGTTCATGCGTTCGGCGATGCCGCGCGAGCGCTTGACGATGGCGGCGATGTCGGGCGTGACCTTGCCTTCGAGCGCAAGGCCGTAAGCCTTGGCGTGCTCGGCCAGGTGCAGCACCTCGGCCGACCGGAGCAGCGCCTTGGTCGGGATGCAGCCCCAGTTCGAGCAGATGCCCGCCAGGTGCTCGCGCTCGACCACCGCGGTCTTCAATCCCAACTGGGCGGCGCGGATCGCCGCGATATAGCCGCCGGGGCCGGAGCCGATGATGATCACGTCGTAAGTGTTTGACACGCCTTGTCTCCTCTAAAGTCAGGGCGGACGGATCAGCATCCGCCCTGCCATCGGCACAGGACGCGTCGGACTGCCTCAGCCCACAAGCATCCCGTAGATTTCGTCCTTGAGCTTCAGGCGCTCCTTGCGCATCGATTCCATGTTGAAATCGTCCGTCGGCTCGAGATCGGTTTCGGCCCGGTGGATGGCCCGGTTGACGTCGTGATAGGCTTCGAAGAGCTTGGCGAAATGGGCGTCGCTCTGCTTCAACTCATGCATCTTCTCGACGTGTTCGGGAAATTCCTCCACCAGTTCGTTGGGCGTATGCGACATCAATCATCTCCTCTTGGGTTTTGTGATGTCCACACTCTAGCCGCCCGTGCTCCCTCTCCTCTTGACCCTTGTCAATTCGTTCCCGCTAAAGCAGTCAAATCGCATGCGATCCTGACTTCCCGCGGCATTTCAAAACGTTGCACGGCGCCCTGGGCTCGCGCGTTCAGTGTCCGAGCAGCAGCCGGGCCACCGGTTCGAGAGCGCGGCCGATGGCGCGGGTGTTCTCGGCGTTCAGATGCACGCCGTCGATGGACGAGCACTGGGCCACCGAGCCCGCGTCGAAGAATCCCGCGCCGGTCTCGTCGGCGAGATCGGCGTAGAACGAGGCCAGCATCGCCGACTGGGCGACGCCGCCCTCGAACATGGCGGCGAAATCCGGGTCCGCTGTCTCGACCAGCGGCGGCGGCGCCACCACCAGCACCTGCGGCGGCTCCTGCTCCATCGGCCAGGCGTGCAGCCGCACCAGGTCCAGCAGCCGCCGCATGCCCTTGGACGCCGCATGGGCGGTGCCCGCGACCACCGGCTTCATGTCGTTGGTGCCGAGCATGATGATCACCAGGTCGAGCGGCGCGTGGGCATGCAGCACGGTGGGCAGTGTGCGCGCGCCGTTGCGGTCGCAATCGGCGGTGTAATCATCGAACACGCTGGTGCGGCCGTTGAGCCCGTCGGCCACCACATGCACGCCCTCGCCCAGCGACGCGGCCAGCACGGAGGACCAGCGGTCTTCAAGCCTGTGCCGGCCGAGGCTTTCGGGGTCGTAGCCCCAGGTGAGAGAGTCGCCGTAGCAGAGGACTGTTTTCATGGCGTCATACCGCCCTTGCGATGCGGAGACGCTTCAAACCTGCACCCAACACCCATCGTCACTTCCCTTTGATCAACTGGTCGACCTTTTTCTCCAATGCACCAATCCGCTCCTCGAAGTCGCCGGTCACAAACCTGCTCATCATCGTGTCGGCAGTGAGCGCGTTGTTGAAGCTTTTCTGCCGGCCATCAATGGTGTCGAGACGCTTTTTGACTGCGGCAAACTCATCCTTCATCTCGGTCCTGAGATCACCGGTTTCCGCCCGCATTTCCTTGAGCATCGGAATGATCATGTCTTTCGGTTCGCTCACGATATCCTCCTTGGGACAAAGCTACGCCGCCAATATGGTGCGCCACCGCCGCAAAGTCATCCCGCCTCACAGCGGCGCGCCGAGATTGCGCAGGCCCAGCGCCACGAACAGGAACAGCACGCCGTTGGAGATGAGCTCGATGCCCAAGAGCAGGCCCAGGATGGTGGCCGCCGTCGACGGCAGGCCGGCGAGGATCATCACGCCGAGCGCCACCGAGATCAGGCCCGAGGCCAGCACCCAGATCCAGCCCGACGCGCCGCGCAGCGACAGCGCGAACATGATCTTGGCGATGCCCGTGGCCAGGAACAGCACCGCGACGATGAGCGTGAGCGGAATGGAGCCCGCGAGCGGGTCGGCGACCAGCACGAAGCCCACCAGCAGCGACAGCACGGCGAGCCCGAGCGACCAGATGAAGCCCGACCAGTCGCGGACGCGGAAGGCGTGGATCAACTGGATCACGCCCTGAACCAGGAACACCCATCCGGCCAGCGTGACGGCAAAGATGGTGGCGCCGAACGGGTTGATCAGCGCCAGGAAACCGCCGGCGATGCAGATGACGGCGAGCGCCGCCATCCAGGTCCAGGTCCGGCCCAAAGCTTCATGCCTATGATGTTCGCCCATGTGCGTTCTCCAGTGCCCAGTTGCAGCGGTGTCAGACCAGCATCCCCATCGGGTTTTCGATGTAGCGCTTGAAGGCGCCCAAGAGTTCGGCGCCGAGCGCGCCGTCGACGGCGCGGTGGTCGGTCGACAGCGTCACGCTCATCACCGTGGCGATGGCGAGTTCGCCCTTCTTGACCACGGCGCGCTGCTCGCCAGCGCCGACCGCCAGGATCGTCGCATGCGGCGGGTTGATGACGGCGGCGAAATCCTTGACCCCCATCATGCCCATGTTCGACACGGCGGTGGTGCCGCCCTGGTATTCCTCGGGCTTGAGCTTGCGCGACCTGGCGCGGGCGCCCAGATCCTTCATCTCGTTGGAGATGACCGAGAGCGTCTTTTCTTCCGCCTTGCGGATGATCGGGGTGATCAGGCCGCCCGGAATGGAGACGGCGACGCCGACATCGGAATGCTTGTGCATGACCATATTGTCGTCGGTCCAGGAGACATTGGCGTCGGGCACGTCCCTGAGCGCGAGAGCCAGCGCCTTGATCACCATGTCGTTGACCGAGAGCTTGTAGACCGGCTTGTCGTCCTTCATCGGCGCGGCGCTGTTGAGTTGGGTTCTCAGCGCCAGCAGCGCGTCGAGCTCGCAATCGACCGTCACATAGAAATGCGGGATCGTCTGCTTGGATTCCTGCAGCCGCCGGGCGATGGTCTTGCGCATGCCGTCATGCTTGACGAGTTCGTAGGAGCCTTCCTCAAACATCTTGAGGATGGCGTCCTGCGACATCCCCCTGGGGGCGGCAGCGGGGGCCGATGCGGCAGCGGACTGCGGCGCCGCGGCGGCTTCGGCCTTGCCGGTGCCGGAGGCGATCGCCGCCTCGACATCGGACTTGACCACGCGGCCATGGGGGCCGGAGCCCGAGATCCGCGCCACGTCGACGCCGGCTTCCCGGGCGATGCGGCGGGCGAGCGGCGAGGAGAAGACGCGCTCGCCGTCGGCCTTGGGCGCGGGGCCGGCCTTCTGTTCGGCCTGGACCGCGGTGTCGCGCAGCGGCGCTCCCTCGACCGGCTTGGCCCGGTCAGCGGCGGGCGCTTCGGCCTTGGCCTCGGGCTTTGATTCCGGCTTGGCCTCCTGCTTCGGGGCCTCCTGCTTCGGAGCTTCCGCCGCGCCGCCGCCCTTGGCGGCGTCCTCGACGCTTTCGCCTTCGGCTGCCAGAATGGCGATCACGGCGTTGACCTTGACGCCTTCGGTGCCGGCGGCGACCAGGATCTTGGCGACAGTACCTTCGTCGACGGCCTCGACTTCCATCGTCGCCTTGTCGGTCTCGATCTCGGCGATGACGTCGCCGGGGCTAACCTTGTCCCCTTCCTTGACCAGCCACTTGGCGAGGTTGCCCTCCTCCATGGTCGGCGACAGGGCGGGCATGGTGATGTTGATAGGCATCTTTCAGTCCTCCCCTCAAGCCTTGTAGGTGACGGTTTTCACCGCCTCGACGATTTCGCCCACATTCGGCAGCGCCAGTTTTTCGAGATTGGCGGCGTAGGGCATCGGCACGTCCTTGCCGGCGATGGTGATGATCGGCGCGTCGAGATAGTCGAAGGCCTGCTGCTGCACGCGGGTGGCGATCTCGGTGCCCACCGAGTTCTGCGGATAGCCTTCCTCGACGGTGACCAGGCGGCCGGTCTTCTTGACACTTTCGATGACGGTCGGCAGGTCCATCGGGCGGATCGTGCGCAGGTCGATCAGCTCGACATCGATGCCGAGGCCCGAGAGCTCCTCGACCGCCTTGACCGCATAGGTCATGCCGATGCCGAAGGAGACGATGGTGACGTCCTTGCCCTTTTTGTGGACGCGCGCCTTGCCGATCGGCAGCACGAAGTCATCGAGCTTCGGCACGTCGAAGGTCTGGCCGTAGAGGATCTCGTTTTCGAGGAAGACCACCGGGTTGGGATCGCGGATGGCGGCTTTCAGCAGGCCCTTGGCGTCGGCGGCGGTGTAGGGCATCACCACCTTGAGGCCGGGGATGTGGCTGTACCAGGCGGCGTAGCACTGCGAGTGCTGGGCGCCGACGCGGGCGGCGGCGCCATTGGCGCCGCGGAAGACGATCGGCGCGCCCATCTGGCCGCCCGACATGTAGAGCGTCTTGGCGGCGGAGTTGATGATCTGGTCGATCGCCTGCATGGCGAAGTTGAAGGTCATGAACTCGACGATCGGGCGAAGGCCGGCCATCGCCGCGCCGACGCCGACGCCGGTGAAACCGTGCTCGGTGATCGGCGTGTCGACCACGCGGCGCGGACCGAATTCCTGCAGCAGGCCCTGGCTGATCTTGTAGGCACCCTGGTATTCGGCCACTTCCTCGCCCATCAGGAACACGTCCTCATTGGCGCGCATTTCCTCGGCCATGGCGTCGCGCAGCGCTTCGCGCACGGTGGTCGGAACCATTTCGGTGCCTTCGGGAATGTCGGGATCGGACTGGGCTTCCGTCTTCGGCGCGGCCGGAACCGAGGCCTTTGCCCCCTCACCCGGCTCGCTTTGCTCGCCACCCTCTCCCCGCTGGGGCGAGGGAGCTGCCGCCGCTTCGGCCTTGTCCCCTTCAGGCGCCGGTGCCGGAGCGGATTTGCCGATGTCGGAGGCGCTTTCGCCCTCCTGCAGCAGCACGGCGATGACGGCGTTGACCTTGACGTTCTCGGTGCCGGCGGGAACCACGATCTTGCCGATCGTGCCCTCGTCGACGGCCTCGACTTCCATGGTCGCCTTGTCGGTCTCGATCTCGGCGATCACTTCGCCGGCGGTGACGCTGTCGCCCTCATTCTTGAGCCATTTGGACAGCGTGCCTTCTTCCATGGTCGGGGAAAGCGCGGGCATCAGGATATCAATCGGCATTGTCTCGCCTCCCCTTACAACAAGATGTCGGTGTAGAGCTCGGACGGATCCGGCTCCGGATTGTTCTGGGCGAAGTCGGCCGAGTCGGCGACGACGTCCCGCACCTTCTTGTCGATGGCCTTGAGTTCGTCTTCCGACGCATGCTTGAGCTCGAGGATGCGGGCCTTGACCTGTTCGATCGGGTCGTGCTCGGAGCGCATCTTCTGCACCTCGTCCTTGGACCGGTACTTGGCCGGGTCGGACATCGAGTGGCCGCGGTAGCGGTAGGTCAGCATTTCGAGGATGATCGGGCCCTTGCCGGAGCGGCAGTGGGCGACGGCCTCGACGGCGGCGGCGTAGACCGCGCGCACATCCATGCCGTCGACCTGGTGGCCGGGGATGCCGAAGGAATTGCCGCGCAGCGAGAAGTTGGACTGTGCCGAGGAGCGCGCCGTCGAGGTGCCCATGGCGTAGCGGTTGTTCTCGACGATGTAGACCACCGGCAGCTTCCACAGCGCCGCCATGTTGAAGCTCTCGTAGACCTGCCCCTGGTTGGCGGCGCCGTCGCCAAAATAGGCGACCGAGACATTGTCGTTGCCGCGGTACTTGTTGGCGAACGCCAGCCCGGTGCCGAGCGAGACCTGGGCGCCGACGATGCCGTGGCCGCCGTAGAAATTCTTCTCCTTGGAGAACATGTGCATGGAGCCGCCCTTGCCGTGGGAATAGCCATCCCGCCGGCCGGTCAGTTCCGCCATCACGCCGCGCGCTTCCATGCCGGTGGCGAGCATGTGGCCGTGGTCGCGGTAGCCGGTGATGACCTGGTCGCCGTCCTTCAATGCCATCTGCATGCCGACGACGACCGCTTCCTGGCCGATGTAGAGATGGCAAAAACCGCCGATGAAGCCCATGCCGTAGAGCTGGCCGGCCTTTTCCTCGAAGCGGCGGATGAGCAGCATCTCGCGGTAGGCTTCAAGTTCGGTGGCCTTGTCGAAATCGGTAATTCCGCCGTTCAGCCCGCTTTTTTCCGCGGGTTTCTTGCGGGATGCGGCTGCGGCGCTTTTGCGTGGTGCCATGTCATCCTCCCAGTGGTCATGTTGTGCCTGACCATAGGGAAATTGGATGACCACAGCAAGCCTATTTACGCATAGCTCGTATTCCGGATATCGCTTTGATTGTATTGTTTAATCTGGAGATTAACCAGCATCAGGTTAATCCCGCCGGTCAGTTGAAATAGACAACCTCGTCCGGCCGCGCGACGTTCAGAAACAACCTCGCCCGCTCGTCGAGCATGTCCGCCTCAACCGCCCCGTCGCTGAGCAGCATGACCCTGCGCTCGAGATGTTGCCTGCGATCGGCGAGCCTGGCAAGCCGCTCGGTCAGTTCGGCACGGCGGATCTCCAGCGCCTCGGCCGAGTTGAGGCCGTAGGCGCCGTGCCAGGAATGAAATCCGAAATATGCAAAGCAGGCGACCGATAACGCCGGAACAATCCAACGGATCCAGGATCGCTGCTTTTTGAATTGTGTCCGCATTCGAAAAAACGCCTTACCCCTGCGAGTCTGCGAAGATGGCAGAGCATGCTTAAGATTGGGTTAGCCGCCTTGTACCAAATGCTACATTAGAACGAACGAAGCCCGCATTTTCATGCGGGCTTCGCGAAACGGGCGAACGGGCGTGCGGAGGTTTCGGCCGGATCAGCCCCTGAGCACCGAGGCGCCGGCATAGACCCCTTCGACGCCCAACTGTTCCTCGATACGGAGGAGCTGGTTGTACTTGGCGAGCCGGTCGGAGCGCGACAGCGAGCCGGTCTTGATCTGCCCGCAGTTGGTGGCGACGGCGAGGTCGGCGATGGTGGAATCCTCGGTCTCGCCCGAGCGATGGCTCATCACCGCGGTGTAGCCCGCCTTCTGGGCGATCTCGACGGCCTCGAGGGTTTCGGTGAGCGAGCCGATCTGGTTGACCTTGACCAGGATCGAATTGGCGACGCCCATCTTGATGCCGTCGCGCAGCCGCGCGGAGTTGGTCACGAACAAATCGTCGCCCACGAGCTGGCACTTGGCGCCGATCATGTCGGTCAGCGCCTTCCAGCCGTCCCAGTCGTCCTCGGCCATGCCGTCCTCGATCGAGATGATCGGGTACTTGCCGACGAGTTCGGCGTAATAGGCGGCCATCTCGGCGCTGTCGAGGACGCGGCCCTCGCCGGCCAGGTCGTATTTGCCGTCCTTGAAGAATTCGGTCGAGGCCGGGTCGAGGGCGAGGTAGATATCCTCGCCGGGGCGGTAGCCGGCCTTCTCGATCGAGGTCATGATGAAATCGAGCGCATCGGGCGCGCTCTTGAGATTGGGAGCAAAGCCGCCCTCGTCGCCGACATTGGTGTTGTGGCCGCCGGCGGCGAGTTCCTTGCGGAGCGTGTGGAACACCTCCGAGCCCATCCGCACCGCGTCGCCGAAGGTCTCGGCGCCCACCGGCATGATCATGAATTCCTGGAAGTCGATCGGGTTGTCGGCATGCGCCCCGCCATTGATGATGTTCATCATCGGAACCGGCAGCAGCCGCGCATTGGCGCCGCCGACATAGCGGTAGAGCGGCAGGCCGGAGGACTGCGCCGCCGCACGGGCAGCGGCCAGCGAGACGCCGAGAATGGCGTTGGCGCCGAGATTGCCCTTGTTGGCGGAGCCGTCGAGGGCGATCATCGCCTTGTCGAGGGCGATCTGCGCCTCGGCGTCCATGCCGCAGACGGCGTCGCGCAGCGCGCCATTGACCGCGGTCACGGCTCGCTGCACGCCCTTGCCGAGATAGCGGCTGCCGCCGTCGCGGAGTTCCACCGCCTCATGGGCGCCGGTGGAGGCGCCCGAGGGAACCGCCGCGCGGCCCATCGAGCCATCCTCCAGATGGACATCGACCTCGACCGTCGGATTTCCGCGGCTGTCGAGGATTTCCCGTCCGACAATATCGATGATGGCGGTCATGGTCTGGTTCCTTCTTGGGCTTGGTTTGCAGTCGCCGGGCCGGCGTTGCGCCGTCTTACCGTACTATCATGAAAAATCAATCACAGCGGACGGGCGGACGCCCCGACCCGCCCGACCCGCGCGCACGAGAGCGGGAGCGCGCTTCCCACGGCATCGCCGATGATGACACGCCTGTGGCGGGCGGGGATGAACCCGGCAGGATTTTTATCGCCGCCGCCATCGTCTCTCTTTCACCGCGCTTTCGTCATCGCAGGCCGCCCACTTTCGTCATCCTCGGCCCCCGAACCCGAGGAACCATTCCGTGATCCGTCGGCGTCCTGGGTGGTTGGGAGGGATCGCAAAATGGATCCCAGGGTCGGGGCGATGGGATGAGGACGGCGGGGGCGCGCGGGATGGCGGGCCGTCTGCTGACAAATGGCCGAGTGCCGGTGACCGTGGTCACATAAGCGGCAACAGGCATTGCGGGCACGGTTTGCTTTTCCGTCCGGGCCCGGCGGTGGAGCCGGGATCTGCATGAAAAGCAAACCGTGCCCAGCCTCAGCGCATTGCCTTAGCGCTTGGCGACGGCGTCGAATTCCATCAGGGTTTCGAGAAGCCGCGGCAGGTCCCTGAGCGGGATCATGTTGGGGCCGTCCGACGAGGTGGAATTGTCGGGGTCCTCATGGGTCTCGATGAACACGCCGGCCACGCCGACGGCGACGGCGGCGCGGGCGAGCGTTTCCACGAAGCGGCGCTCACCGCCCGAGGTAGTGCCCTGCCCGCCCGGCTGCTGCACCGAATGGGTGGCGTCGAAGATCACCGGCGCGCCCATGTCGGCCATGATCGGCAGCGCCCGCATGTCGGAGACCAGCGTGTTGTAGCCGAAGGAGGCGCCGCGCTCGGTGAGCAGCACGTTGGGATTGCCCGAGCCGGTGATCTTGCCAAGCACGTTCTTCATGTCCCAGGGCGCCAGGAACTGGCCCTTCTTGACGTTGATGACCTTGCCGGTCTTCGCGGCGGCGACCAGCAGGTCGGTCTGCCGGCAGAGGAAGGCCGGGATCTGCAGCACGTCGACATGCGGGGCGACGATGGCGCAGTGCTCTTCCGTGTGGATGTCGGTCAGCACCGGCAGGCCGAGCTGCTCGCGCAGCTCGTCGAACACCGGCATGGCGGCGTCGAGACCGGCGCCGCGGGTGCTCGTGAGCGAGGTGCGGTTGGCCTTGTCGTAGCTCGACTTGTAGACGAGCCCGAGGCCGAGGCCCGCGCAGAGGTCCTTGAGCGCGCCCGCCATGTCGAAGGCGTGGCCGCGGGATTCGAACTGGCAGGGACCGGCGATCAGGGTGAGCGGCCTCGTATTGCCGAAGACCGCGTTGCCGACGGTCACCGTGGCGTTGGGCTGTGCATTCATCGGGTTTCCTCGAAACAGTAGAAGGCGCCCTGGCCCGGCGCCGGATCGACGACCAGCTTGCCGGCGACCTGGCGGACCGGCACGCCGTTGTTCAGGAGCAGCGCCGACAGCGCCTGCAGGTCGGCCACCTTGTAGACAACCGCCCGGCCCAAGAGGCCGCGCTCGCGCGAGGGGCCGGTATCGATGCCGAGATGGGTCTCCATGCCGGCCTTGTTGTAGACGGTGATGGCGGCGCCCGCGAGCGCGACCGTCATGCCGAAGGAATTGGCCTCGACCTCGCGGTTGCAGGCAAGTTCCTGGATAAAGTACTGGAAATCGGTCGGGTTGGGCTCGGACAGGACCACTTCGGCGATGCCGGTGACGCCGTTCGCGTGGCTGGTCAGCGCGCTCCTGTCGGCGGAGGGAACATTGACGCGCTCCACCGCGAAGCCGAAGAAATCCGGGCTGCGCAGGTCGGAGGCGAAGGCCAGCCGGAAGCTCGCGGTCTGGGTCGACCCGTCGGGCAGCGTCATCGGCCGAGAGAATTCGAGCATCTCGCCGCCCGACATGCCGAGACCCACGAAACGGTCGTGGTCGGCGCGCGCATCCTTCGAGCCGACGACCAGCGCGGAGAAGCCGGTGTCGCCGCGGCGGAAGCGGTAGGCCTGGTCGCGGGCGACGAAGACATTGCCCAACCGCGCCGCTTCCTCGCAGTCCTCGCGCTGGGCGATGGCCAGCGGCTCGAGATAGCTGCCGTCGGCGAAGAACACGCAGGCGTTCTCGGTGCCGAAGGGATGGCGGGCCTCCGCGGCGATGGTGAAGCCCAAGCTGATGTGGCGGGCGCGCGCGGTCTCGAGATCCTCGACCGGCAGCACGAGGTGATCAAGCGGGCGCGGGGTTCGCGGTGAGGCCATCATCTGTCTCCAATTTGGCCTTCCCCATATCAGCAAGCTTGGAACCGGCGCAACTGCGGCAAGCGCCGCCAGCACGCCACCTTGCAGGAATCGGCTCCAGACGCTAATTGAGGGGCGGGCAACAAGGATAGCTTGCGTGACGGGACTTGACACCGGGGTGCTGCGGCGCTGCCGAACGGCGATATCGATGATGCTGGTGCTGCTGGCGGTCTCCGGCTGCGCGTCCTCGGGCTCGACCGGCTCGACCGATGTCGATGTGGCGCCGGTGGCGCCGCTTCCGGACAAATACGCGGCCATCGTGGTCGACGCCAAGAGCGGCCAGATGCTCTACGGCGCCAATGCCAATGAATTGCGTTATCCGGCGTCGCTCACCAAGATGATGACCTTGTACATGCTGTTCGAGGCCATGGACGAGGGCCGCGTCAGCCGCAGCGACCTGATCCCGATCTCGCGCAACGCCGCCGCCCGGCCGCCCTCGAAGCTCGGGCTGAAGGCCGGACAGTCGATCCCGGTCGACACGGCGATAAGAGTGCTGGTGGTCAAATCCGCCAATGACGTGGCGACCGCGGTGGCCGAATTCCTGGGCGGCGGCTCGGAAGAGCGCTTCGCCCAAATGATGACGGCCAAGGCGCGCACGCTCGGCATGGGCCGCACCACCTTCCGCAACGCTTCCGGCCTGCCCGATCCCGGCCAGGTGACGACCGCCACCGACATGGCGCGGCTGTCGATCGCGCTCAAGCGCACCTTCCCGCATTATTACGGCTATTTCGCCCAGCGCGAGGTGACCGTGGCCGGCCGCACCATCAAGGGCCACAACAAGGCGATGGACATGATCCCCGGCGCCGACGGGCTCAAGACCGGCTACACCCGCGCCTCGGGCTTCAACCTGGCGACCTCGGTCAATCGCGGCGGCCATTCGGTGGTCGGCGTGGTGATGGGCGAGAATTCCGCCGACATCCGCAATGCGCGCATGGCGCAGCTCATGTCGATGTATGTGAACAAAGCCCGGTAATTCTTCTTTTTGACGATATTGGACAGGGGTTGGCAGCGCTGCTGTCCCCCGGCGGCCGCGCTCAGGGACCGACGCAGCTCAGCCCCACCGGCGGCTCGCCTTCGAGCTGGACGAAGCCCAGTTGCAGCGGCAGGCTGTCGTGGTCGGCGCGCAGCAGCCGGATGATCGCCACACGCTTCGTCGCCTGATCGTCGACCAGGTCGATGCGCCAGAGCTCGCCGTCATCATAGGCCTGGGCGACCGTCACCCGCTCGCCGGGCAGGCCCGGCTCCGTCGTCAACTGCCGCTCGCCGAGCGCGATCGAGACCCGGAGCAGATTGGGCACGGGCCCCGCGCCCAGCAGGATGTCGACGCCCGAATCGGCCTTCAGGTCGGTGCAGGACACCGACCCCGTCGCCTGCGCCGCGCCCGGGATCAGCACCCCCAGCGCCAGCGCCGCGGCCGGCACAAACCCTGTCACGAGATCACGCATTCCGGATCCTCCCGGCCAGTTGTCGCAGCGGTCGAGTGTCTCAGTTTTTGGTTTTCCCGGCAAGGGTGTGGCCGGAGCGCAGGCGAAGCCTGGCTTGAAGTCTTGGTGACCCACGCCAGGCTCGACTCGGCCGGGCCGGGACAAGGCCGGCATTTTCGCGCATGGCTCAGACGTCTCCCGGATGGCGGGACCGAAGCGCCGTGGACCCCGGACTTCGCCTGGCCGTCACCGGAGCCCGCCGGTTCGTCCTCGGACCCCGCGTTTCGTGATCCTCCAACCCCGCGTTTCGTCATCCTCGGGCCTGTCCCGAGGATCTGTTACACCCTCGGCGGTCTCGCTGGTCCAGTGGTTTCCGGGCTGGCGACT
>NZ_JRJG01000004.1 GCF_000759435.1 Hoeflea sp. BAL378 | reverse complement strand
TACGAGACCAGCCTCCAGGCCCAGTTCCTGCTGCCGATGGCGATCACCATCGTCTTCGGCCTTGCCATGACCACGCTGCTGGTGCTGTTCCTGGTGCCGGCGCTGGTGGGGATCGGCGATGATTTTTCCCGGGCGCTGTCATCGCTCTACGGCCGGCGTCCGCTCGCGCGCCAGTCCTGACCGCCTGACGGGGCCGGCTGGTTGGCCTCGGTCAGGAGCGCCAGAACCGCGGCAGGAACAGCACCAGCACGGTGAACAGCTCGAGCCGGCCGAGCAGCATGCCGCCCGCCAGCAGCCATTTCTGGGTGTCGCTCAGCGACTTGAAATTGCCGGCCGGGCCGATGATGTCGCCCAGTCCCGGTCCGACATTGGACAAAGCCGTGCCCGCCCCGGACAGAGCCGTGATCGTGTCCATCCCCGACAGCCGGAGCAGGACCGACAGCACGACGAAGGACGTCACGAACAGGAAGAAGAAGCTCATCACCGAGGCGACGACGCGGTCCTGGATCGGCTTGCCGTTGAAATGGGCGCGGAACACGCCGTTGGGATACATGACCTGCGAGATATGCTGCCGCACCGCCTCGAACAGCACCTGGAAGCGGAAGATCTTGATGCCGCAGGAGGTGGAGCCGGCGCAGCCGCCGACGAACATGATGATGAAGAAGAATGTCACCGCATGCGGCCCCCACAGGCCGTAGTCGGTCGAGGCATAGCCGGTTCCGGTGACGATCGAGATCACGTTGAAGGCGGCGTGCCGCAGCCCCTCGAGCCCGAGATGGCTGTCGCTGAAATGCGCCATCATCCAGCCGATGACGACCGAGACGGCGATGAAGCCGGTGAAGGCCTTGACCTGGTCGTCCACCAGGATCGTGCGGAAACGCCCCTGCAGCACCTGCACATAGATGAGGAATGGGATTGATCCCAGAAACATGAAGATGATGGCGATCCATTCGACGGCCGGGTTCTGGAAGAAGCCGATGGAATTGTCCTTGGTGGAAAAGCCGCCGGTGGCGACCGTGGTCATGGCGTGGATCACCGCGTCGTCGGCCGCCATGCCGACGGCCATGTAGGAGACGGCGCAGATCGCGGTCATGGCGATGAACACCAGCGTGATCGACATCGAGATCTGCGTGGCGCGCGGCAGGATCTTCTCGGCGGTGTCGAAGGCCTCGGCCTTGAACAACTGCATCCCGCCGATCTGCAGCATCGGCAGCACGGCGATCGCCATGACGATGATCCCCAGGCCGCCCAGCCATTGCAGCAGGCCGCGCCAGAACAGGATCCCCGGCGGCGCGGTGTCGAGCCCGGTGATCACGGTGGCGCCGGTGGTGGTCAGCCCCGACATGGATTCGAAGAACGCGTCCGTGTAGCTCGGCACGATCCCCGACCAGTGGATCGGCAGTGCCCCGAAGGCCACCAGCGCCGTCCAGGCGATCACCGTCATCAGCATCGCCTGCCGGGTGGACAGCCCCTTGGGCGCGCCGCGGTTGGCGACGAACAGCCCCAGGCCGAACAGCGTCGTCATCATCGAGGCGGTGGCGAAGATCATCCAGTCGTCATTGTCGGCCGCGAGGTCGACGAGCGCCGGCAGCAGCATGGCGGCGCCCAGCGTGGCGACCAGGACGCCGGTCACCAGCATGACCGGCCGGAATTCCGAAAGGCCGGTCAATTCAGGGTTCTTGCCATGCCCGGCAGGTCGAGCGAGAACGCGGGAATCTCGACATCGAAAAACTCACCGTCCGCGGACTGCATCTGGTAGGTGCCGACCATCACCCCCGAGGGGGTGTCCAGCGGGCAACCGGAGGAATACTCGTAGGTGTCGCCCGGCCGAAGCACCGGCTGCTCGCCGACGACGCCCGGACCGCGCACCTCGTCGACGATGCCGTTCTCGTCGGTGATCCTCCAGTGGCGGCTGCGAAGCTGGACGATCTGGTCGGACCGGTTGGCGATCAGGATGCGGTAGCCCCAGACATAGCGCCCGTCCTCGGGGTCCGACTGGTCCTCGAGGTAATACGGCTCCACGGTCACTTCGATGTCACGGGTCAGCGCGCGGTACATTAGGCACTCCTTGCGACACTCATTCTACAGCGCCGTGCTTGCGTCAAGCATTTCGAGGCCGTTGCAGCGGATGCGGCGGCGGTTGCGCTGACCTCTTTGTGATTGCCGCAACAGTCGGAGGGCGTGACGGACGGGGACGGCCGCGCTATCACGAGGACGGCATGAGGGAGATGGCGGCATGATCGACGGAACCGCGCGCAGATGGATCGAGCCGGGCCTCAACCGCGCCGGAGGGTGGCTCGCCCGGCGCGGGGTGAAGGCCGATCACGTGACGGTCTTCGCCTGTTGCCTCGGGCTTGCCGCGGCCTTGCTGGTCGCGTCCGGCTTCATGCTGGCGGCCTTGGCGCTGATCCTCGTGAGCCGGCTCTGCGACGGCCTGGACGGGGCGGTGGCGCGTGCGACGAGGAAGACCGATTTCGGCGGCTATCTGGACATCACGCTGGACTTCGTGGTCTACGGCGCCATCCCGCTCGGCTTCGTCATCCATGACCCGGCGGCGAACGGGCTGGCCGGCGCCGCGCTGATCTTTTCCTTCTACGTCAACGGCGCAAGTTTCCTGGCCTATGCCATCCTGGCCGAGAAGCACCGGCTGACCACGACCCGGCGCGGGGCGAAGTCCATCTACTTCACCACCGGCCTCGCCGAAGCCGGCGAGACCCTGATCGTGTTTGCGATCTTCTGCCTGTGGCCGGCCTGGTTCTCGCCGGTCGCCTGGGTGTTCACGGCGATCTGCCTCTACACGGCGCTGTCGCGGATCATCGAGGCGCGGGCGGCGTTTCCCGCCGGCGGCTCACAGGCCTGACAGCGCCCGCTCGAAATCCTCGACCAGGTCGGCGACATCCTCGATCCCTGCCGAGAACCGGACCATGCCGGGGCTGATGCCTAGCTCGTCGCGCGCCTCATCGGTGAGGTTCTTGTGGGTGGTCGTCGCCGGATGGGTGATCAGGCTCTTGGAATCGCCCAGATTGTTGGAGATCTTGACCACTTCGAGCGCGTTCTGCATCGCGAAGGCCGACGCCTTGCCGCCCTTGAGCTCGAACGCCACCAAGGTCGAGCCACCCTTCATCTGCCGGGCGCAGATCTCGGCCTGCGGGTGATCGGCGCGGCCGGGATAGATCACCCGGGCCACCGCCGGGTGGTCGGCGAGCAGGTCGGCGACGCGGCCCGCGTTCTCGGTCTGCTGGCGCACCCTCAGCGGCAGCGTCTCCAGGCCCTTGAGCAGGGTCCAGGCGTTGAACGGCGACAGCGACGGACCGGTGTGGCGGAAGAAATCATGCAGGTGTTCGTCGATCCAGTCCTTGTCCGACAGGATCACGCCGCCGAGGCAGCGACCCTGGCCGTCGATGTGCTTGGTCGCCGAATAGGCCACCACATGCGCGCCCAGTTCCAGCGGCTTCTGCAAGAGCGGCGTGGCGAACACATTGTCGACCACCAGCTTGGCGCCGATCTGGTTGGCGAGCCTGGCGACGCCGGCTATGTCGACCACCTCGAGCGTCGGATTGGTCGGGCTTTCGAGAAAGAACACCTTGGTGTTGGGGCGGATGGCGGTCTCGAAGTTGGCGAGGTCCCGGCCGTCGACCAGCGTCGACTCGATGCCGTATTGCGGCAGCAGCTTCTCCACGACCCAGCGGCAGGAGCCGAACAGCGCCCGGGCGGCGACCACGTGGTCGCCGGCGCGGAGCTGGCAGAGCAGCGCCGCCGAAATCGCCGCCATGCCCGATGAGGTGGCGCGGGCGTCTTCGGCACCCTCCATCAGGCACATGCGCTTTTCGAACATGTCGTTGGTCGGATTGGCGTAGCGCGAATAGATGAAGCCCGGGTCCTCGCCCTTGAAGCGCGCTTCGGCGGCTTCCGAACTGTCATAGACGAAGCCCTGCGTCAGGAAGATCGCCTCGGAGGTTTCTCCGAAGCCTGAACGGGCGGTGCCGCCATGCACGAGCTGGGTGGCGGGGCGGAGTCGTCGGGTGCTTGTCATCTTAATCGTCCAACACAAAAAAACCGGCTCGCCAAATCGCCAGCCGGTTTTGCAACCCGACCTTTTTAGCGACTTATTTTACGTGGCTGCAAGCCGGTCGGCCAAATCACCACGGGATAAACTGCCTTTTAATGCGTCGCCGCGCTTGCGTCAATCGCCCCGCCTTGCCATCAAGGCATCTGGTGAAACGGAGCAGGCTGACGTGGACGCCGGCATTCTTTCGGACCGCGCCATCAGGGCGCTCTTTGACGGCGGAAAGCTTGCTTCCGGCAAGGAGCTTGATGCTGACCAGATCCAGCCCGCGAGCCTCGATCTGAGGCTCGGCGCGCGCGCCTACAGGGTGCGCGCCAGTTTCCTTCCCGGCCCCACCGCCCGCGTCGAGGACAAGCTCGCACGGCTCTCCATGCATGCGATCGATCTCTCCCAAGGCGCGGTGCTCGAGACCGGCTGCGTCTACATCGTGCCGCTTCTCGAAAGCCTGGCGCTGCCCGAGGAGATTTCGGCTTCGGCCAATCCGAAGAGCTCGACCGGCAGGCTCGACATCTTCACCCGCGTGATGACCGACTACGGCCAGGAATTCGACAAGATCGCCTCGGGCTATTCAGGTCCGCTGTGGCTCGAGGTGAGCCCGCGCACCTTCCCGATCGTCGCGCGCACCGGGTCGCGGCTGTCGCAGATCCGCTTCCGCAAAGGCCACGCGGTGCTGGGCGAGGAGGAACTGTCGCGGCTGCACCAGGCCGAGACCCTGGTCGCCTCCGAGACGCCGAACGTGTCGGGCGGCGGCATCGCGCTGTCGATCGACTTGATGGGGCGGGGCAGCGACGGGCTGGTGGGCTATCGCGGCAAGCACCACACCGGTGTCATCGATGTCGACAAGCGCGGCGTTCATGACATCTTCGATTTCTGGGAGCCGCTGCACAATCGCGGCTCGGCCGACCTGATCCTCGACCCCGATGAGTTCTACATCCTGGTGAGCCGGGAATCGGTACATGTGCCGCCGCTCTACGCCGCCGAGATGACGCCGTTCGATCCGCTGGTGGGCGAATTCCGGGTGCATTATGCCGGCTTCTTCGATCCCGGCTTCGGCCACACCGAGGCCGGCGGCGCCGGCAGCCGCGCGGTGCTCGAGGTGCGCAGCCACGAGGTGCCGTTCATCCTCGATCACGGCCAGATCGTCGGCCGGCTGATCTACGAGCGCATGCTCGAGCGCCCCGAAGCGCTCTACGGCTCCGGGCTCGGGTCCAACTACCAGGCGCAGGGCCTGAAACTCTCCAAGCATTTTCGCGCCTGACTGCCGCCCGCAGATAGGCCGCCCTCAGCCGGAATGAGGCACCTTGCCCGTCTGCGCAGCCCGCAGCTCGGCCAGGTCCCTGCGGATTGCCTTGAGCTCTTCCAGCATGGCGCTCTGGTCGGACGCCATGGACTCGCGTTCTGCTGTCGCCTCGGCTTCATGCTCTTCCTGCATGGCCGAGACGATGATGCCGATGAACAGGTTGAGCACGGTAAAGGTGGTGCAGGCGATGAACGGGATGAAGAACGCCCAGGCCAGCGGATGCACTTCCATCACCGGGCGGACGATGCCCATCGACCAGCTTTCGAGCGTCATGATCTGGAACAGCGAATAGGCCGAGGCCGGGATCGACCCGAACCATTCGGGGAAGGTCGCGGCATAGAGCTTGGTCGCCATCACCGAGAAGACGTAGAACACCAGCGTCAGCAGCAGCATGATCGATCCCATGCCCGGCAGCGCGCCGACCAGGCCGCCGACCACGCGCTTGAGCGAGGGCACCATGCTGATCATCCGGAGCACCCGGAGCACGCGCAGCGCCCGGAGCACGGACAGCGCGCCCGTGGCGGGAACCAGCGCCACGCCGACCACGACAAAATCGAAGATGCGCCAGGGATCGCGGAAGAAATCGAGCCGCCAGACGACGAGCCGGGCCGTGACTTCCAGGACGAAGACCGCGAGGATCGCCTTGTCGAGGACACCGAGCAGATCGCCGAACCGGGCCATGGCCGCGGGCACGGTTTCAAGCCCGAGCGTGATGGCGTTGATGACGATCAGCGCGGTGATGAACGCCTCGAACCGGCGCGAGGAAAGGAGGGCCTTGAGTCGGGTCATGGAAAGCCATTGGGGTGAGGTTGAAACGAACGTCATATGAGGCCGCGCCGGTGCGCGGTCAAGCGATGTTCGGACGTTGTTTTGGCGCTTGACAGCCGGCCCGGCGATCGCCAAGGATCGTGGCCAGTGCGGGTGTAGCTCAATGGCAGAGCAGAAGCTTCCCAAGCTTACGACGAGGGTTCGATTCCCTTCACCCGCTCCATTGATTCCCGCTACCCGCTCCAACGATTTCGTCATCGAAATCTAGCGCTTACAAGATTAGCTGAAGGAACAGGCGTGGCATATGCAAACACCGGGCGCAATTTCATCGGCATAGAGCGTGATTAAGCCTACTTGCAGATCGCCAGTGATCGTATCGCGGCTGCCAGATCGGCGACTACTCGCCTCATGCCAGTGAACGACAATTATATCGGCGGGATGAGTCCTTGGGAGTTCATCTTGCGCCCACGTATCGGGATGCGCTGATCAGAAGATCGCACGGACTGCGGATAACTCACCAAGGGAGCGCGCATCTGAAGAAGAATAAGGTTAAGCTTATGGCCTCATTCTTGCGGAGGCATCCCTTGGACAAAGACCTGCTGCGGTCGATATTTCTCCCGACCCTCGACGAAGCTCTCAAGAACATGGACGCCAACAGTCTCAAGTTGGCGCACTACACTTCGTTCGAGGTCGCCCTCAGCATCATTGAGGGTGAGGCGGTGTGGATGCGCGACGTGGCCCACATGAACGACATCGGTGAGGTCCGCTACGGCATTCAGGCGGTAGACGCCTTCATCTCGGAGACATCCGACAGACAGCTACTTGTTTCGACAATCGATGGAATCCACGCGGGCCTCGGCGCTCAGATCGTCCCGCTTTGGCAGATGATGAGAGCGAACATTTCCACCAGCGTCTATATCTCCTGCTTCTCTGAGCACTTGCCGGGCAAGGAAGATTTTGGTCGCCTGTCGATGTGGCGAGCCTACTGCTGCAAACCTGATGGTGTGGCCTTGGTTCTGAACACGGAGCCGTTCCGTTTGGAATCAAACGCTCTCAACGCCTATTCCAGTCCAGTGTTCTACGGCACCGTGGGTCAGTTTCATGCGAAGTTCCGCGAGGTGCTGGCCAACATCACCGCGAACGCCGACATGCTGCGAACGCTCCATCCTCAGATGCTGCTGAACTATGTCATCATGGCAATCCTGTTCGGAGCAGTGTGTTTGAAGCACCCCGGCTTTTCAGAGGAGAAGGAGTGGCGGATCATCCACATGTCCATGATGAAAATGCCAACCCTTCTGCGAAGGCGCGAAGTGAACATCCGCGGCAAGGATGAGACGATATTCGAGATCCCGCTTAAGGACGTCCCGGAACAGGGGCTGGTCGGGATCGAAATCAACGACCTCCTGCACCAGATTGTCATCGGACCGTCGAACCGCACCGAGGAAATTCGAGCGGCGTTGATTGATGCGCTCACCACAAAGGGTGTTGAGAACCCAGCCTACCGTATCGTCGCATCGGAAATACCCCTTCGGGTGGATACCTGACATGGAGCGTTTGCCGTCTCAGAAGGGCTCGTATAGGCTCTCAACGGCGCAGGATAAACACGGTATCGGGTACGGTATCGACGGATCTCTGAATAAATAGAAAAACAATTAAATCAAGTACTTAAACAATGATTACGTTCCCTTCACCCGCTCCATCTTCCAAAGGGTCCATTTCTGCGCAGCGCTGATGGCCCGCCGATCTCCCGGTTTCAGGCGCCGGGGTGATGCGGCGTCTTCTCCCACAGATGCGTGTCGGTGACGAGCTGGCCGAGCGCGCGCCAGCCGGCGAGCGACATCAGCAGCCAGTAGACGGGCGTCAGCAACAGCCAGCGTTTCCTCAGCCGGGAGCGTTCATGCGCGGTGAAGCTGCGCCAGCCCAGCGCGACGAAGGCGAGATAGCTGCCGCTGATATTGGCGAAGTCGATCCACATCAGCGCCGTCTGCGACGCCGGAACCGCCGCCTCGGTGCCGCTGGCAAGCCAGGCCAGGGTCAGGCCGATGAACAGGAACATCAGCGGGTGGGCGAGGGCGGACACCAGCATGCCCGCGATCATTAGCTGGAACACCGCAAACCCGCCGAAGCCCAGCGCCCGGAAGGTGCGCAGCGGACGCCGCATCGCCACCAGCCAGGTCTGCGCCCACCCCTTGAGCCATCGGGTCCGCTGCCTAATCCAGACCCTTTGCGAGACCGGCGCGGTTTCCACCGTGGCGCTGCGGAGCGTGCCGGTGCGGTAGCCATGCGCATAGAGCCGCATGCCGAGATCGGCGTCCTCGGTCACATTGTAGGGATCCCATCCGCCGACGGCCTCGAGCGCCGCGCGGCGGAAATGATTGGAGGTGCCGCCGAGCGGGATGGGCATGCCGGTGCGCGCCAGGAACGGCACCAGCACGCGGAACAGGCCGCTGTATTCGAGAGCGAACAGGCCCGAGATCCAGTTCGAGCTGAGGTTGGCGATCGCCAGCGGCGCCTGCAGGCAGCCGAGCTGTGCGTCGGCGCGATCGAACGCCGCCCAGGCCTCGAGCAACTGGCCCGGCGCCGGCTTGTCCTCCGCGTCATAGACCGCGACCAGCGATCCGCGCGCGCCCTGTAGCGCATATTGCAGCGCCTTGGGCTTGGTCCGCGGGCCGAAGCCCGGCGTGCGGACGATCTCGCATTCCGGCCCCAGACCCTGGGCGAGCAGGGCCGAGATCGTCGCCTCGTCCTCGGCCTCGCAGACATATTTGACGTCGAGCAGGCTCTTGGGCCAGGTGAGCGCCGCGATCCGCGAGACCAGCGCCGGCGCCATCGCCGCCTCGTTGCGAAGCGCGACCAGCACGGTGTAGACCGGCAGCGGGGCGCCCTCGGCGCGCGCGGCGGGAGGCGGTCGCACCGGCTTGAGGACGGAGGCGGCCAGCGCGGTCAGCCGCAACAGCGTGCCACCGGAGAAGAACAGCGTCAGCACCACATGCAGCACGGTGAAGGCCAGGAACGGCCACAGCACGAAGCCGGTCAGGGCGGCAGACAGCACCAGCGCCAGGATGAAGCCCTGCGCGGCGGTCATCACCCGGCGGGCGGAAGTGTCGCGCTGGTCCTGATCGAGCTCGAACGTCGTCTTCCGCACCCTGTCGGCGGCGCCGGCCTGCCACACCGCCTCGCGGATCGACGCGGGCGATGCGGCGGCCATGGCGCGCCTGAGGCCGGGCTGCGCCCTCAACCGCGCCTTCTGCTCCTCCAGCAGCCGGGCCTCGGGCACGATCACGGTGACCTGCCGCTCCCGCCGCGACAGCCGCAGCGGCCCCTCGCGGCGCAGCAGCACGTCGAGGAACGGCAGCCGCACCACCTCGTCGGGATCGATGCGATCGAGATGCTCGAGCCCGAGTTCGCCCGCCAGCCAGCGATAATAGAGCCCCGGCTCGATCAGCCCCTCGGCGATCAGTTCCTTCTCGATCGTGGTTCCGTTGGCCCGGGCGGCCCGGGCCGCCGCTTCCACATGCGGTTTGCCAATGCCGCAACCGAGGAAGAACCGCGCTTCCCCGGTCCCGTCCCGGTCCCTGTCGCCCGGTTCCGGCCCGGCGATCCGGCCGGTGTCGCTTCCTGTGTCCCGGACCAGCCGCAAGCGCGGCCGCGCGGGGGCGGAGATACGCTGATCGATGGTTTTGCTTGGCGCCATGACTCTGATAAACACATGACAATTGAACCGGGATGCTAAATCTATGGTAGTGAAAGCGCGCATTTTTGCACCCCTAGCCTTTGGGGGTGTTTTCAGGATTCCGTGCATTTTGGCGGTGTTTCTGGCGCTCACGCTGCCGGCCGCGAGCGCCACCGACATCCTGGTGCCGAACTACATGGATCCGCGCGAACGCATCCCGGTTCCGGACATGCAGTCGGTCAGCCGCATCCGCTTCCTGGCCACGGTCGACTTCCCGCCCTTCAGCTTCCTCGACCAGACCGGCCGCCTCGCCGGATTTCATGTCGATCTGGCGCGGGCGATCTGCGCGGAGCTGGATGTGCTGCCCAAGTGCCAGATCCAGGCGCTGCCCTGGAACGAGCTCGAGGGCGCGCTCGCCACCGGCCAGGCCGAGGCGATGATCTCCGGACTGGCGATCACCCCGGACAGCCGCGAGGACCACAGCTTCACCCGGCCCTATCTCGCCCTGCCGGCCCGCTTCGCGCTGCGCAGGGACGCCACGCTCGAGGGGGCCGGCGCTGCGGCGCTCGACGGCCGGCGGGTCGGAGTGATGGACGGAACCGCGCATGAAGCCATGCTGCGCGAGTGGTTTCCGGCGCTCAGGCCGGTCACCTTCTCACGGGCGGAGTGGCTGTTCGATGCGCTCAAGGCCGGCACGGTCGACGCCGTGTTCGGCGACGGGCTGCAACTGTCGTTCTGGCTGTCGAGCCAGGCCGCGGAGAACTGCTGCCGGTTCCATGACGGGCCGTATTTCTCCCAGGCCTATCTGGGCGAGGGGCTGGCGATCGCCGTCCACCCGCGCAACCAGGGCCTCGCCACCGCCTTCGACCACGCGATCGCGTCGCTCAACAGAAAAGGTCGCTTCACCGAACTCTACCTGCGCTGGTTCCCCAACGGGCTTTACTGAGCGGTCTCGTCGCGGACGCGCGGGCGGCTCGACGCAAACGGCAGCGCCAGCGCCCAGCCGAGATTGGCGGTGCGGCCGTCGCGCCATTCGGACAGGCCGATCTCGATGCCGGTGTCGCCGCGCCGCGGCGCGTGCGTGTAGGTCGAGAACAGCCGGTCCCAGATCGCCAGGTTGAAGCCGTAATTGGAATCGGTCTCGCGCGGATCGGTGGAATGATGGATCCGGTGCATGTCGGGCGTCACGATCAACAGCCTCAGCAGCGCGTCGGCGGCCTTGGGCAGCCTGATATTGGCATGGTTGAACATCGCCGCGCCGTTGAGCACCACCTCGAACACCAGCACCGCCACCGGCGGCGCCCCGAGCGCGATGATCACCGCCGCCTTCCAGAGCATCGACAGCACGATCTCCAGCGGATGAAACCGCAGCGCCGTGGTCAGGTCGAAGCCGGTGTCGGCATGATGCATGCGGTGGATGCGCCATAGCCAGGGCCATTTGTGGCTCACCACATGCTCGAGCCAGACCGCGAAATCGAGCACGACGAAGGCGATGATCCCGGCAAGCCAGAGCGGCAGCCCGAGGAGCGGAAACAGCCCCAGCCCGTTCGCCTCGGCCCAGATCGCGGTGCCGACGGCTGCCAGCGGAAAGACGATCCGGAGCGCCACCGACGACAGCACCACCATGGCGAGATTGGTCACCCAGCGGCGGGTCTTGAG
>NZ_JRJG01000003.1 GCF_000759435.1 Hoeflea sp. BAL378 | reverse complement strand
GGAGCCTGATAGGCGTCGAGCGCTGAGGACTGCGCAAATGCGCCGGTGGCGGCTGCGAGTGTCAGGCCTAGAGTGATAAGAAATTTTGTCATGGTATGGTCCTTTCTGGGACGTTGGTTGGTTAATCATGTCTGACGGGGCGGTCACAGCTCCGCCAGAAGCTGAAAGACGGGAAGTCGACCGCTGGGGTGGCTACACGCTTTCAGTCCTGATTGGCTTCAGTTTGAGTATTAGATCGGCAGGGAATGCACCGATGTCACGAGCGGCCCAAGTTCGAGGTTGGGCCGCACAGATGCACTCTATTTCAGTTCGACAACCGTCAGCTTGCCCTCGACCCGGTCGGCAACGAATTCGACGTTTGCACCTTGCTTCAGTTTGGCCAGCAAGGTGTCGTCCTTGATTCGGAACACCATTGTCATGGCCGGCATGTCGAGATTTTTCAGTTCCTCATGGATGAGCGTGACCTTCTTGGCCTTGGCGTCGACCTTCTTGACCACGCCCTTTGTATATTCGACTGCCAGTGCGCCCGAAGCGAGGCCGAGAGTGAGGATGGCAGCTGATGCAATTTTGACAACTGTTTTCATATCTGTTTCCTTTGGGAGGTTGCTTTTGCCGGGATACTTTTGTTCCGGGTCCTATTTCTTGGCAACAATGACGTTGCCATGCATTCCGGATTCGAAATGGCCCGGAATGAGACAGGCGATCTTGAACGCACCGTCATTTGTGAACTTCCAGACTATCTCGCCGGTCTTGCCCGGTTCCAGACGGATGGCATTGGGATCGTCATGTTCCATCTCCGGAAATTTTGCCATCATGGCTTTGTGCTCCATGACCTTCTCTTCCTGGTCGAGCACGAATTCGTGTTCCAGTTCGCCTATATTCTTGATGGCAAAAACAACGGTCTGCCCCTTGCGGACTTTGAAGTCGTTTGGGGTGAAAATCATTTGGCCGTCGTCAGTCTCTTTCATGGTGACCCGGATTGTCTGGGTGGCTTTGGCCTTCTTGCCAGGCTCACCAATAGCTATGGCGTCCGCATGACCGTCTGAATGCGTACCCGCGGCGAGCGCTGGAGAGGCCAGAACGGCGAAGAGGAATGCGAGTGTTACAGTTTTCATTGTTTGATCCTTCGGTGCTTGGGAGGTAGATCAGCCGTGCCTTAACGGCTCATGTGTGATTTGCGCGTTGCATCAGCGCCCTGGAATCGTCCGGGAGTCAGTCCAAGGTGATGACTTCAGGGGCAATTTGGTTCTGCATCCGCTTGTAAAGAACGGCTCTGCAGTCACCGGAAATGAGATTTCCTAGTGTGATCCGAGTGGGGGTATCAACGGCGCAACCAGCAAATCATGCTTGAATACGCACGTTCAGACCCGCAAAACGGGTAATCCTACTTAGATATTGGGGGGGGGCGGTGAAGGCCGGGCAATTCGCCGACGAAGCCGTGTTCGTCTATAAACTCGCGGTCGGTCGATACAACCGGGCCGCTGGAGTCATTCTGAAACGTCACGAGCACGAAGCCTGTGCAGGAGCCATCGCTGCATTCCTGCTTTGCGAACTTTGAATCTTCGTTATCCGCGGTGACGTCGCTGTAGCTATTGTCCGACACGAACGGGGCATCCACCACCTGAGATACACTTGTTTGATGGTCGTCCGATGGACCGATGTGTAAGGCTACGGCAGAATTTGACAACGAGTAACTGGCCAGCGACACGATGATCGCCAACCTGATGAGAACCAGCAGTTTTCTGCATATGATTCGATACATCACACTCATGTCCAACATATAGCTCTAAACCGAACCGGCATCAAGCCATTGAATTTACTTTATTTTATTAACGTTTTGTTAGCATTTGGGAGCGTCCCAGGCCATCAAAACGAGTTCCATGAAGCGGACATGATTACAGAAAACTGTCCTTTCTGTGGCACCCTCAAAAGCCAGAGACAAAAAAACCGAAGTAAGCACTGTTTTGAGCCTGACCTTGGATCGCGATTTTTTTGACATGAAATTAGAGCCGTGTTTAACGTTACACCTCTGTCCCGAAAGAGGCCCTGCATGTACTTGAAGTTTTGTACGGTATTGATATCCATGATCACTCTGGCGAATTTCACCGCTCGGGCCACGGATCATGTTAAAGAGACTGAAAACACAGTCGCCGCGCGACAGGCAGACATGAAGTCGATGGCCGCGGCAGCGAAGCTGATCGATGGTATGTTCAAGGACAGCAGTTCATACGATTCCAGTTTGTTCAAGGTAGCCGCGGAAACGATATATAAGAAATCTGGCGGTGCCCTGGTTGCCCACTTCGAGGGCAATCCCGTTGTCGCCGGTTCAGAGGCCAGTTCGAGCATCATGATCGAGCACGCAAAGTTCGTCGCATTGGCGAATGACCTTGGTATATATGCGAATTCCCTCGCTTCTGCCGCTGAGAGCCATCCTGATGCGTTGACCCCGGACATGCGGATGAGAGCGGGAGACGTTATAGGCCTCGGACCATTCGGCAAGAAAGTTGACCCCACCACAGAAATTTCGTCAATGCCCGCCGAACACGCCTTTCATATGATGCTTCAAACCTGCACTTCCTGCCACGCAAGATTTCGCGTGAAAACGAACTGACACCTTCTAGACGAGGTGAGAGGTGCCAATTTTGGACAGCACCTGTGAGTCTATTTCCCGCATCGGTTGTTTGATACAGGGTGCGTGTTTGATGCGGTCATCGCGAGCACTGATGCTTGTTCAAAGCGGATCAATCGAGAATTGCGGCAACACGTTGAGGCGACTTCTGGAGGCCAGAATCCACAGTATCGTGGCTGCATGGTGAACCCGAATTTGATTGCCAGAAGCGCACGGCATCGGCGCTGCTGGCAGGGCTTACCGCTGCACTGGGTGGGCTAACCAGGCTGACCCCTCACCATCCGTTTCGAATCTTTCAGCACCCTAAATACGTTTCGCCGGACCTACTCAGATTTGATGCGAGCCCATCCCGGGCGCTCGAACAGGAAGTGGCCGAAACCGGTCAAGCCGATAGCGAAATAGAGCATGATCGGAGTTGTCAGGGCTACCACGAAGACCGCTAAGCTGAGCGGTCCGGTCTGCGTGATCAGTCCGGTATTCATCGCTATCTCGCGAAAAACCGACATGGGAATGGTGAAAGCAAGATAGACGACAAGCGAATGCCCCGCCGATCCATCGCAACCAGCCTGTATACGGCCGATCCATCAAGACCACACTGAAGGCACAAAGCGCCACCGCGCCCGCAACACCAAGCAGGAAATGCAGCGGTGGAAATGCAGCAAATCCCATGCGAGTTTCGCCCGGCATCAGTTCGAAACTTGGCAGAAACACCAAAAGTCCGTTGACAATTAACCAGGCAACAAGCGCCGCAATTCCTTTCCCCCGGTTTTCGGCTACCCAGCCCGCCACCCTGAAAATCTGCGCAGCGAATGCATAACCAATGTAGAAAAATACGAAATAGGCGGTGAATTGCGTCACAATGTAACTTGAAACGTTGATCGAAGCGATCTGCAAACCCGTCGCAACAGCAATCACAAGCCAGTGCGGAGTCCGGAATTGCCAAAGCAGCTTTGCGGCTATGGCAAA
This sequence comes from Hoeflea sp. BAL378, assembly GCF_000759435.1. Taxonomy (GTDB): domain Bacteria; phylum Pseudomonadota; class Alphaproteobacteria; order Rhizobiales; family Rhizobiaceae; genus Hoeflea. The sequence continues at coordinate 135,639 of NZ_JRJG01000003.1, read as the reverse complement.
CAAGCCGAGCATGTAGACAAACCACAGCACGCCATAGGGCTAGACAATGGCGCGGGCAAGATCCGCCACCATGGCGATCGGATCGCGAGCGAAAATGCCCACCTTCAAAGCGATCATGATGAACGCCCACAAAACATAGAAATACATGTAATGTACAAAACGGCGATCAGCGTATCGCTGCCAGGGACGTGCAATCACGGTCGAAAGAAACAGGCCGGAAATGAGGAAGAATTCCGGCATGCGAAAGGGCGTCGCGAACGCGATAACGTAATGAAGGAAACCGACGCTACCGGTATGTGTACCGGTGTTGTAGGCCGCATACATCATCACGACCAAGATTATCGACATGCCCTTTGCCAGATCCACCCAAGCCAAACGCTTCGAACTGGTCATTTTGGTTCCAGGGCATAGCGCGTATTCATCTCATCATGTCCGCGGCGGATTTCGTCCGGCCATGTGCTCTTGATGTAGGAAAGCACTGCGATGATTTCTGCATCGGTGAGCACTCCTTCATAGACCGGCATTGCCGAAGTGTAGTTCTTCAGATTTGCTGCAGCTACAATTCCGTACTTTGTGATCTCGAAGAGAATTTGATCCGTGTGATGCCAAGTATGGCCCGTCTCGTCATGGGGCGGCGCCGGCATCAGGCCGTCGGGACCCGGCGAACGCCAATCCTCGACTTGCCCCTCCAATTTCACACCATGGCAGGATGCGCAATTTGCGGCATACAAGGTTTTCCCTAATGCCAAGACCCGCTGGTCCTCTGGTCTAAGAAGACCCGCTCTTACTTCATCCTGTTGCACCATCACAACAATCGCGACGACTACTAACCCCGCGATTGTGGCAAAGGCCGTGACATACAAAGATTTCTTACGCATGGCCGTCTCACACCACGATCAACCGAGAGCCCGAAGGCACGCGGTTGTATAGGTCAATGATGTCCTGGTTTATCAGCCGGACGCAGCCGCTCGATACCGCCTTTCCAATCGTCCAGTATTCGGGGGAGCCATGGATACGGTAGAGCGTGTCTTCACCATTCTGGAAGATGTAGAGCGCGCGTGCACCCAAAGGGTTATCGAGCCCAGGTGGCATGCCACCATTGTCCGCGCTCCATTGCTCCAGCTCCGGTTTCCGCGCGATCATCTCCGCGGGCGGCGTCCATTTTGGCCACTGCTGCTTCCATTGTATGCGGCCCTCGCCCGACCATTCAAAGCCTTCCCGGCCAAGGCCAACCCCATAGCGCATAGCCTTGCCGCCTTCCTGGACAAGATGAAGGTAGAACGTGTTTGTGTTGACCACGACAGTCCCGACTGGGTGCGGGCCGACGTAATCGACCTGTCTACGCCAAAATTTTTCCGGTACTTTTGTCAGGTCTACCGCTGGAATGGGAAACCTTTCACCCGGCATCGGTCCGTACATGGCAAGATAGGCAGGCGGTGGCCCTTGCGGCTCTGGCGTCGTCTGCAGTGTTTCAGTTGTCGAACATCCTTGCAAGGTCAAAGCCGACAGACTTCCCGCCCCCGTAATGAATTGGCGCCGGTTCATTGTTTGCCAACCTCGAAGTAAACCGCAGGTTCTTCACCGGATCGACCAGTGAATGCATATACCGTGTAGTTTGCCTCTGGGTCATCGCCCATGCCGAGTGACCCCATCGGCATGCCCGGGGTCGAAACTCCCCGGATATCGGGTCGTTCGGTCATCAGCTTTTCGACCGCCTGGATGGGCACGTGACCTTCAAGCACGTATTTGGTTTCGCCGCCGATCATCGCAGTATGGCAGGCCTCAAGATTGCCGGGCACGCCGGCCCGCGTCTTGATCGCCGTCAGGTCCTCGACGTCTGTCGTCTTGACGTCGTAGCCAGCCTGTTCCATGGCTTCAACCCAGGCTTGACAGCACCCGCACCATGGCGACTTGAACACGATGATCTGGCTGTCAGTATCGGGTGTTTCGGCGAATGCAAACGTGGCCGTTATGGAAAGCCCAATGGCAAACACGCCGGCTAATGATGTGAGAATTTTGGTCATTTCAGATGTCTTTCGTATTCGTGAGAGATTGGGCATGACAAGCATGGCCCTCGGTTTTGGGCATGAACAGGTGAGCACCGGGGCATAGGTCCAAAGCAGCAAGCGTCACAGCATTTCCACAAATGGAGTTTCCTACGGCACCGCAAAAAGGATCAGTCCGGCAACCGCGACCATGGACAACCAGCTTGTGAATTTTATCCACTTACCGGGGTGCCCGAATCGGATTTGCCGACGCCGCATGTTTGGATCCGAGGGACGCTGGAGGCGCCGTAGTACGGTGAAGGTTTGTGTGTTTGCTGATGCATCACAAAACCACCACCTGTGCGCCGACAGGCACCCTTTCATAAAGGTCTTCGACATGTACATTGATCATGCGAATACAGCCGTTGGAGACTGAGCGCCCTATGGACGACGGCTGTGTCGTGCCGTGGATGCGATAGTAGGTGTCGCGCCCGTTCTTGTAGAGATAAAGCGCACGCGATCCGAGCGGATTACCTGGACCGCCGGGGACACCTTTGGCATATTTGGCGTACTTGCCGGGTTGGCGCCGGATCATATTCTTGGTCGGCGTCCAGCTCGGCCATTTTGCCTTGCGAGCTATGTTGGCAGTCCCTTTGAAAGTAAGGCCCGCTTTGCCAACGCCCACGCCGTAGCGGCGCGCCATTCCATTGCTCAACTGCAAGTAGAGAAAGTGGTTGCGGGGGTCGACAATAACCGTGCCGGGCGAATATCCCGAGAACGCCACTGATTGTGGCTCGAACTTCGGATCCAGCTTGAATGGCTTTACATGCGCGTGAGCCTGGGATGCTGGCATCAATGCCAAAGCAGCAAAGCCCAACATGAATTTTCGTTTGGAGATCATGACTACCTCGTGACTGATCAAATTCCGGAAGCGCCCGTTGGCGCGGCTATCCGTGATCAGGACACGATGGGGGGTCTCATGAGGTGGACTTCGACCGAAGACGTGGGCAAGACCGGATATGTACTTACTTTCACCGGGCCTGTCCGCCGGGGACCTGAAACGATATGGGGTGCAAGGTAATGGCAGTCCATACCACAATTCATGTGCCCATGGCCCATCATGCTGGCGGTCTTCTCACAGCAATTCATCATGACGGCATCGGGTAGGCTTTGCATGGTCATCATCTGGCCAACTGCATCTGCAGTTTGCGCACTCTGCGTCGAGGCCACGAGTTCGCCGTTTGTAAACAGCAAGAAAACAACCGAGATGATGAAACTGCGCATATTTACCCAATTACCCGAAAACGTTAAAGAAAACCACAAGAACGTGGCCATCACGCAACCGTGAACCAGGTCGTCATGCCTGCAGTAGCATGTTCAAGCATGTAGCAATGGCAGAGCCATTTTCCTGGATTGTTGGCGACAGAGGCTATTTCCGTCGTCTGCTCGGGTCTCATCCGACGACGGAAACGGAGCCTCAGATACAAAAAACGCTGCCCTGATGATGGAACGGTGTCGATTGATCATCATTCTTCAGGTTCCAGAAGATACGTTACCTTAGTGTGAAGCCAAACTTGCGCAGTTCCAACGCGCCTTCGCGAGAGAACTCTCGCATCGGGCGCCCATACCAATAAACATATCACCAAGGTCTTCTCCCACCTGTATTCCCGGCCGACGTCTGAACAGAACGCGGATTGCCGTGATTACAGATCTCGGCAATCGACCTAACGATCTTTGTTTCGGTCGTCCATTTGCCACTGATAGCGGTTCCACCGACAGGAAGGTCAAGCCAGAAAGTTCCCAATCGCTCTACCCATAAAGTCGATAGGGGGTCAGCAAAACCATCAAAAGACCAACTACATTCGTTCCTAATTCCGAACTGCTTCGTTCGTATTGGCCACGTCATTCAGTATGATACAATCCAACAAGAAATCCCATCGCAGGCCCTCCAGCGGGATGGAGAGAAGACGGCGAACCAACTGCTCAAACCGAAGAATTGATCCACTGCGCACGATTGTCCTCAACAGCTTCTTGCGAAGTTCCCTCCAGCGGGATCAAGATCGAGGCGCACAACCCACCCTCCTCCCGATTGACCAACCAGATATCACCACCATGCGCCGTGATGATTGTACGAGCTATTGACAGACCGAGCCCGTGACCACCGGTGTCCAACGACCTCGATTGTTCGAGCCTGAAAAACGGATCGAAAACCCGTTCAAGCTCGGTTTCCGGGATGCCCGGCCCGTCATCTTCGACCGTGATCATGAGATGGCCGTCACGAACTGAATATGCCACGCGTGCGTTTCCACTGTAACGCACGGCGTTTTCGATCACGTTGCGAAGCGCTCGGCGCATTGCGGTCGGGCGGATGCGAACACTTATCGGCGGGCCGCTATCCAGGAGGAATGGAGCTGGGGAGCCCGTTCTCAGGTCTTCGAGCAGGGCGCCAATGTCGACAGATTCGGAGGCTTCGGATGCTGCCATTCCACGGGCGAAGGTTAGCGTTTCCTCGACCATGGTCTGCATTTCCTCGACCGAGGCCACCAGGCTGTTTCGTGTTTCCTCGTCGTCGACCATCTCGGCGCGGACACGCATCGCCGTCAGGGGAGACCTGAGATCGTGTCCCAACGAAGCCAGTAATCGTGTTCGGTCGGCCACAAACCGGGTCAGGCGATCCTGCATTCTGTTGAAGGTCGAGGTAAGCTCCCGGACTTCGCTCGGGCCCACGGCGGGCAATTCAGAAATCTCTTCGCCCCGTCCCAGCCTGTCCACCGCGCCGACCAGCCGCCTCAACGGACCGGTAAAGCGTGTCATGAGAAACCAGAAAACAGCGATCAGGATAATCGTCGCGGTCAGAATAAATGTCAGCATGGAGTAAAACGGCCACTGGAAGGGCGGGCGCTCGAACCGTGTGCCGACATTGAGCCAACGTCCGTCAGAAAGCGCGATAGACAGGTTCATTTCAAGCGCAAAGACCGCGCCATGCATCATTTTCCGATGCATCTCAGCCATTTCAGCTGAAAGGTGCGGCATTGGCAGGATTTGGCCCTCGATTGCATGCAATTCGACACGGATGTCACCGCTGTAACTGCCACCCAGAAGCGCACGCACTCGGGATTCGATCAGACCACCATCCGAGCCGTCTGAATTTCCGGCTGTCGCTTCACCCGACAGGTCAAATCGGACAAGCGGAGAATTGGCCGCGCGCAGGATCGAGTCCTGGAGATTGTCCGGCGCCTCTTCAATTAGTCTCGCCACGTTTGCGGCGCGGCCTGCGGCTTCGAAGCCGAGCGCAGCCCGAACCGCGAGGCTCCTCTCATCGACAAACAACCACAGGCTCACGACTTGTGCGGCGACAAGCGCGGCGACAACAAGAAGCACGAGTTGAGCCCTGAGGCTTGTCAACGGCCCCCAACTCAACCCAACACCTCCACGTCCGCCGACAGGCAATAGCCGCCGTTTCTGACGGTCGCAATGATCTTTGGCTGAAGAATATCGGGTTCGATCTTGCGCCTGAGGCGGCTGATCTGGTTGTCGATGGTGCGGTCCAACGGCCCGGCTGAACGGCCAGCCGTGAGGTCCAGAAGCTGCTCGCGGCTCAGAACCACTCGCGCGCGCTCCAGCAGTACGATCAGCAGCTTGAAGTCTGCGCTCGTCAAGCGCGTTTCGTTTCCGGATTCGTCCGCCAGCACCCGGCTGTCGGAATCAAGCACGAGGTGGGCAAAACGAAGCCGCTTTCCCGCGAAGCCGCCCGCAAGCTTTTCCTTCCGTTCCGAACGTCGAAGAACCGCCTTGATCCGGGCCAGCAACTCCCGCGGATTGAACGGTTTCGCAAGATAGTCATCGGCTCCGATTTCGAGCCCGACGATCCGGTCCGTGTCATCGCCCAGCGCTGTCAGCATGATGATTGGCAACGCGCGCTCGGCGGACAGCCGCTGGCACAGGGAAAGGCCGCTTTCGCCGGGCATCATGACATCCAGCACCATCAAGTCATAATTGCCGATGGCAAGTTTTGCTTCGGCATCATGCGCATCCCTGGCGGTGCCGGCGCGCATGCCGTTCTTCTCAAGAAAGCGCTTTACGCTTTCACGGATTTCCTTGTGATCGTCGACGACGAGAATGTGCGGAGCATCGGACATGAGCTCTTCTATCGAAAACCGACACAATGCGTCAGTGATTGTTTTGTCACCGAATGTAACAGAACCCGCATCCTGCGACATGCCGGTACAAACCGGTGGATGCAATCCATTCAGATTGGGTTCTTTATGCCCATATACTGAATGTGCAACCAACCAGGAGATTGTAAGATGTACAAGTTCACGACCATCGCAACAGCGCTGCTCATTTCGGCCGCTTTGCCGAATCTCGCGTTCGCCGATTCCGATCACGGCCATGGCCAACGGCAAGCAACGTCGAATTCCGGTTCCTCGCCCATGGCGGGTGGCAACGCCAACATGATGCAAGGAATGATGAACGGCGACATGGGATCCATGATGCGCATGATGAAGATGATGCACGGTGGACAATCGGGCATGATGGGCATGGATGGCGAAACCGGCGGCATGGGCGCGGGAATGATGGGCATGGGCGGATCGATGATGGGTGACACCGACCATATGCAACGCTTGTTCGACGCCAATGACGACGGAACAGTCTCGCCCGAGGAACTTCGCACTGGTCTGCTTGACGAGCTGAAAACCTACGACGCAGACGGCAATGGAATGCTGTCGCTCGCCGAATTCGAAACGCTTCACGCCGCCCATATCAGGGAACATACGGTCGACCGCTTTCAAGCCTTTGACGCGGATGGAGACGGGCAAGTCACTTCCGAGGAATTTGCAGCGCCCGCAGACAGGATGAAGCGGATGATGATGATGCGTTCGGGCAATATGCCAGGTCAGGACGGCGGCATGATGGACGGCGAGCAACCGGGGAGCATGATGCAGAACGACGCGCAGAGCGAAACAAAACAGGACAATTGAGCGTTGTGTCGATTGAACGAACAAGTGGCGGAGGCAACGCCTTCGCCACTTCATAACAAGGGATTGAATGAATGATGAACGGATATGGCATGGGATTCGGCGGGCTTTGGATGATTCTGATCCTGGTCCTTGTCGGCCTCGCGATCGTCGCGCTGATCAAGTATCTGAGAAAATGAAGCCTGTGCGAAAGGATAGCAATCAGATGAACTACACTATAGACAAAATATTTCCCGGAGCTGATATCGAAGATATCGACGCCCGCACGCGTGCTGCCTTGGCTGCAGCCGGCTTTGGGGTCCTGACCGAAATCGACGTCAAGGCGACAATGAAGAAGAAAATTGACAAGAACCTGCCGGGGTATCGCATCCTTGGTGCCTGCAATCCGAACATGGCCTGGCAGGCCATCGGAATGGAGCCGAAAGTCGGGGCCATGCTTCCGTGCAACGTGATTGTGCGGGAGACAGCCGAAGGTGTGGAAGTGTCGGCGGTCGATCCGGTGATCTCGATGACCGGGATCAACAATCAGGAACTCGGCGAAGTCGCCGGCCAGGTCCGGAAGATGCTTCAGGAGGTTGTTTCAGCGATTTGATCCTTCATGCCGAAGTCCGCGAAACGAAACCGTACACATTCACATGCAAGCGGGACTAAAAGGTTTGGTCGCGCTTGCACACATTCAGGTCGGCCTCGACTTGCACTCCTGCTACGTCAGTCGCGTACCCATCCACGCGTTTCAAATTTTCGTTACCCACGCAGATGAACAAATCTGCTACGCTGTTTACATGAAAAGCAACATCGCGCTCTCAACGGCGACGGCTGCGCCAGCTCTCCGATCCACAAGGGACAGAGATGAATTTGTTTCAAAAGCTGCTCAACACTTCGATCTTGCTCGCATTGGCCGTGTCTATGACAGCTTGCGTATCGACGGTTCTTGATGTCGACAACAAGGCAAATCAACCGATTGCCGCCAACCTCGTCAGCGATATGAAAAAACGCAAGATGACCCCGGCTGATCCCATACTGGTCCGGATCTTCAAGGATGAGAGCGAGCTCGAGATCTGGAAACGTGACCGTACTGGGCGGTACGCGCTTTTGAAGACCTTTCCCATGTGTCGCTGGTCCGGCAAGCTCGGCCCAAAGACCAAGGAAGGAGATCGGCAAGCTCCAGAAGGGTTTTACCATGTCTCCGCCGGTATGCTGAATCCCAACTCGCAATATTATCTCTCTTTCAATCTCGGCTACCCAAACAAGCTGGAAAGCGCACTCGGCTACACCGGCGACGCCTTGATGGTTCATGGCGCCTGTACATCGGCAGGATGCTACGCGCTCACGGACGCTGGCGTCGCGCAAATCTATGCGATCGTGCGTGAAGCCATCAGGGGCGGACAGTCTTCCTTTCAGGTGCAGGCTTTTCCATTCCGGATGACGCCCGAGAACATGGCGCGAAATCGAAATGATCCTAATTTCGATTTTTGGACAAACCTGAAACAGGGCTATGACATTTTGGAGGTCACAGGCCGGCAACCCCAGTTGTCCTATTGCGGCAGACGGTATGTCTTCGACGCGACCTTTGAGGGTGGAAATCCTCGCAACCCGCTTGCTTCATGTCCACCGCTGCTGAGCGCGGAGAACGATGTCGTAGCTGCTCGGCGCGTTTCAGATGAACGCAAGATGGAAGCAATACTTGCCTCCGGGACGGTTATATCGGCCCATGCATATTCGGATGGCGGCATGCATCCAAGCTTCCGAAAGCTTCTCAAAAGCCGCGGCGCAGAGGTGCTTGCCCAGACAGCATCATTGAAAAACGTGCCGGTCAGTCGACCGGATGCTGCGCTGGCGGATCCCCACACGCCCGGAGAATGACATTCTCAGCGCGGGATACCGCTTTAACGTGAGACGCGTTTCAGTGCCGTCGACCCAGGGCCATCCATGAACGTTATTGGTAGTTTGCTGCAGATCACGCAGTGAGGGAGAACCACGTGTGGTTCGACGCCTTCCTAATTGGGCAATGCCATGATGCCTGTACAGGTGGACAACTCTGGGATGCTCCCAAACGAAATCCAATGAGCACAAAATTTTACAACACCGAACTCTGGTTGCCGTGTGACCTGGCTCACATACGCTTTATGTTTGTCTTTCTTCCCAGCGAAAACCAGGAATGCGGCTTGAACGTTCTGCAGGGCTCGGCCGCGGCTGGCTTGCGGGCATACACCACAACGTGTCGCAAATTGCAGGCCGGTAAACATCATAGCCTTGATACCAACTTGACCCATGTCAATGAAGGCATGGGATTCGATGTGATAATAATGACGCTCAGTAGGGATTTGATAACGTGCAAATACATCGAAATCGCAGTCTGCAAGGAAGCCAGCTCAGCTGGCAAGCCCTGACGCTTGCGGTCGTCGTGGCTCTGTATTTCTCCGCCATTTCCCTGCACCAATCTCATGCCAGTGAGTTCTCCGGCATGCAGACGGTTGTAGTTACGACGCACGTGCCTGACTCTGGAAACACCACACGTGATATGTCGTCGCAAGCATCACAGTGCACTGATCAAATGCATTGCCATTCCGCGGCGATCTTGCCGTGCGAAGTGGGGAGCCATAAAGGTGGCGCGGTCGGCCAAATCTTTTCCACCCAGGCATTCACAAAGCAACAGTTTTCCCCGTTTCCTGCCCCCCCTCCCAAAATTTCCTGACGCGACGAATTCGTTCTTCCGGCTGAGCTTGTTCCAGCGGCGTGAGTTGAGGTGTCTGCCACTTTTGGCAGTTCAACTTTTCCCACGCGAGCATGGCGGCGAACGGAATGGCATTAGATATTTGGGGTAGAGTCTAAACGCTCACCAACCCCTGTTCGCCATCCCCAGTCACCTGCTTTGGACCAGGCCCGGTTCGGACATAACCGAAAACGGCGAAGGCGCATTCAATATTGCGCATGGAGCATGCAATGGAATCCATAATCTATTTTCTCTTTTGGGCCGGCCTCATATTCATCATGATGAGGTTTGGCTGTGGCTCTCACGTCATGGGTCACGGCAAGTCAGGAGCAAGCCGCGGCGAGCCCAGCGGCTCGGCGAGCGATGCTCGCTGGACTGCCCCGGAGACTGACACTGACCCCGTGTGCGGAATTACCGTTCAGACCCGAACCGCAAAATCGGCCGTCCATGACGGCCACGTCTACTACTTCTGCTCTCGGGAATGCCGCGAGCGCTTCGAGGCCGCGCCAGATTCCTACCTCGCTGCAGCTGTTCCAGCCAGCCTAGACATGAGGGAGCAAGCTGATGGCTAATCTGACCAGATCTGATCAACCTCACCGGGCAGGCGTGCCTCTGTCCGTGAACCGTCCACCACATATCCCAGTCGCAGTACTCGGCATGAGCTTGGGCATTTTTCTCGTGGTGACGTTTGCGCTGTGTGTCGGCTTCGATCTCATCTTCCCCGGACAGGCCATGTACCAGACGTGGCTGAAACTGCTTCCCGGTTTCTCTTGGTTGACTTGGTCAAGCTTTCTGCTCGGCGGAGTGGAGGCCTTTGCCTATGGCTGGTTCGTCGCGCTGATATTCGCGCCGCTATTCAATTATTTCTCTGCCCGTTGGGCACGTTGATGCAAAGCACAACAAAAGGAACTCAACTATGACGTCACCTTTGAAGCTCTCTCTTTCGGCAATCCTCGCCGTTCTCCTGACTTCGGCATCAGCGACGGCCGCGACGGTCTACATTGCTGATGGCAGCGCGGATCAAATCATCGTCGTCGATACAGACACTGGCACGGTCGAACGCAGGATCACCGGCTTGGATGCCATTCACGGCCTTTCTGGTGCGCCTGGTGTTCGGTATCTCGTCGCCGGTAGCTATTCTGAGGTCGAAGGCACCGAAGCCACGGCACTCGCTAAGCCAGAAGGCGTGTCGGAGGACGAACATGCGGCCCATCACGCCAAACCCGCAGCGGGGGCGATGCCCAAGGATGCCGCGATCAGTATTCTGACCATCCTCGACGCAAAGTCTGGTGAGATACTGCGTCGGATCGAAGTGCCCGGCGCGGTCCATCATACTGCTGTTTCGCCCGACGGTCGTTACGCTGCAGCTACTCATCCATCAGGTGACGGGATAAGCATAATCGATCTCGAAACCTTGGTTTTCAAGGCCTTTGTTCCAACTGGATCGGCACCGAATTATGCCGTATTTTCCGAAGACAGCGCTTCGGTTTTCGTAACGAATTCAGGCAACGGCACAATCAGTGAAGTCGATGTCGAGAAGGGATTTGTCAGGCGCAATTTGCTTGTTGGTACAGCTCCCGAGCATGTGGTCATCTCCGACGACGGGGCAACGCTATATGTGGCCGACGCAGATATCGGCAAAATCCATGAGATTGCTGTGTCCGATGGTGCCATTCTACGCTCATTCGAGATTGGAGGAGAGTTGCACGGGCTCGACTTGTCGGACGACGGGAGCACGCTCTTCGTCAGCGGAAAGAGCGAAGACAAGCTTGTCGCCATCGATCTGCAATCCGGTGCGATGCGAACCGCTTCATTGTCGCCCGCTCCGTATCATCTGACAACGATCGACGGCACTGGCAAGATTTACGTATCGAGCCGCGACGAACCCAAGATTTGGATCATCAACCAGATCGATCTCGCGGTTATCGGCGAAATCGCAGTTTCCGGCGAGGGCCACCAGATGGTTGTGCTGCCTTAATCCCTCACAAGGCCGTACTCAGGATAACATTCGAATTGGGAGAGCCGCCCGTTCTTCAGTACGGGCGGTGAATTCCTGACCAAGTGACGCCCCGAACTAGCAACGAGCCAGAAGGCTGGATGGCGAAAGACATTGCGGATCGGAGCGTGAGGATGCTGACAATGTCACCTGCCCACACAAAGCCAGTTATCGCAAACACGGACAGTGTCATACTGAAATCTATGACAGGGGCCCGATTAAAAGGCGCGACACCGATTAGTTCTTCAACGACGTCATTGCCTATACGTTCGTTTGTTTTCGACGCTCGGAAAGGGCGCCGTATCCAAGCGTCGAGCAGGATGCGATGTGCATAACTGAGTGAACAAATTACCATCACCAGCCCAGAATTGGCCTACACCATCGGTTTTGTGCGTCGTACACAAACCCAAACACGACTACCTCAAAAGGAAATTGTATTGCTTCACCGCAGAACTCACCTTCTTGGATATTTTTCATCATGATGACGATTTACGATTTGATTGCAGTGTTCCTAAAGCGTGTCGCAGCTTTTGAGATTCGGGATTCCCGGACGGAATGATTTGTGATTCACTCTGCCCATGGAAGGAGAACCGCCATGGGTAAGCCGCATCCGGTTGAGTTGCGTGCGCGTGTCGTTGGGTTTGTAGAAGAAGGCAACAGCCATCGTGAGGCGGCTCGGCATTTCCGGGTGTCTCCGAGGTTTGTCAACAACATGATGATCCTGCATCGTGCCACCGGCTCGCTTGCACCTCAAAGGCAGGGGCATCCGCTGGGCGGCAAGCTGACGCCGCATGGCGAATGGATTGGCGCCCGTGTCGCTGCGAATGGCGAAGTGACACTCGATGAACTCTGCGTCGAACTCGCCGGGCGCGGTGTTGATGTGCATCGCTCGACCGTTGGCCGGTTTCTCAATCGGCTTGGGCTGAGCCATAAAAAAAAGCCTCAAGGCAAGCGAACAATTGCGACCGGAGATCGCCAACGCCCGTGATCTTTGGATCAAGCGACGCCGGCGCTTCTTCGACAAGGCATTGGCGCGGCTGATTTTTATCGATGAAACATCGACCAACACCAAACTGACCAAACGCACAGGATGGTCAGCCAAAGGTCAGCGCTTCAACGCCTATACGCCGTTCGGCGCGTGGAAAACGCAGACCTTCATCGCCGGCTTGCGCAGTCACGGACTGACCGCGCCATGGATCGTCAACGCGCCGATGAACCAACGGATCTTCGAAACCTGGGTCGAAACCCAACTGGCTCCAACCCTGTCAAAAGGCGACATCGTCATTCTCGACAATGTCGCCTTCCACAAAAGCGAGCGGGCCGAGCAATTGGTCAGGGCCAAAGGAGCTTGGCTCCTCTTCCTGCCGCCCTACAGCCCCGACCTCAATCCCATCGAGATGGCATTTTCCAAACTTAAGGCGCTGCTGCGAAAGCACGCCGCTCGCAGCTTTGACGCCATCAGCTCGGCGCTCGGCGAAATCGTAGGCCTCTTCTCCATCACCGAATGCCAAAATTTCTTCAAGGCCGCAGGCTATGAGGCGGAATAGATGCGATACGCTTTAGTGCTGACGGCAACGTTCGCTTGGATCAATCACCGCCTCATTCGTCTGCCGCACACGATCGGCCTGCTCGTCATGGGACCGGTGGCGTCGCTCGGTCTAATTTGTGTCGAACTCATTTTTCCGGGAGTGCTTCCATACGAAAATCTCGCTGGGATCATCCGGCAAATCGACTTTCAGAAAACGGTGCTGGACGGCATGCTAGCATTTCTGTTGTTTGCGGGCGCTTTGCATGTCGATCTCGCTCAGCTGCGTGACCGTGCCTGGGTTGTTGGCTCGATGGCAACGGTGGGGGTCTTGGTCTCCACAGGGATTATCGGTGTCGGCTTCTGGTTTGCAGCAGGGGCGCTTGGCGTTCCCGTTGCCCTTTCGTGGGCCTTGGTGTTTGGCGCACTTATCAGTCCAACCGATCCGGTGGCGGTCCTGTCAACTCTTAAGACAGTTCGTGTTCCCGAGATACTCAAGGCAGAAATGATCGGCGAATCGCTGTTCAACGATGGAGTCGGAGTCGTAATATTTACCGTCCTCATGGCGACCGCAATCGGAGCCGCCGGCGGCGGTGTCGATGTCATTGAGATCAGCGAACTTTTCTTCATCGAGGCATTGGGAGGCGCTGTGCTCGGGCTTGCCACCGGCTACATTGCCTACAGGGCAATGCGTGCGATCGACGATTATCCGATCGAAGTCCTGATCTCGCTTGCGCTGGTAGCCGGCACTTATACACTTGCGGCCAAACTTCAAATGAGCGGTCCCATTGCAGTCGTCGTGGCCGGTGTCCTTATTGGCAATCGCGGCCCACAAGATGCGATGAGCGACCAGACAGAGCAGTATCTCTTTGGGTTCTGGACGCTCATCGATGAGATACTCAATTCGGTGCTTTTTCTTCTTATCGGCCTTGAAGTGCTCGTTCTCCGCCTCGACCCGTCTTTCAGTTGGTTGGTCGCGTTGGCGGTACCACTCGTCCTGTGTGCTCGCCTGCTAGCCGTAGCCATTCCGGTGATTGCATTGAGTGCGAACTATACTTTCATACGGGGTACAATTCCTGTTCTGACGTGGGGAGGGTTGCGGGGTGGCATTTCCATTGCACTCGCGCTTTCAATTCCGGAGGTCGCCGAAAAATCCGTCATTCTCGCCGCCACATATGCACTCGTTCTCTTTACCGTCGTCATTCAAGGCTTGAGCCTACGCGCTGTTGTCGAGCGCGTCGTAAAATCACTAGGCGTTTGATCCCATGGTTTGATGGTGCGATCCTTTCGAAGGAATGGAAGGAAACGTTATGTGACAAGTTCGTCACGGGAGCGCCACGACCACGCACGCCGTCAGAGCTGCAATACAGCGATCGCAAACTTCGCGCGCTCAGCTGAGCCGGGAGCTGGGTATTAACCCCAAGACCGTTGCGAAATGGCGGAAGCGGACGACGATTGAGGATATGAAGACTGGCCCGAAAGAACCTCGCTCAACGGTCCTGACCGAAGCCGAAGAAGCGGCAATCGTGGCGTTCCGTCGCCAAACGCTGTTACCGCTGGACGATTGTTATTACGCCCTGTAGTCGTCGATCCCGCATCTGACGCGATCGGCGCTGCATCCATGGCCCGGCAGGCAAGTGTAGCGCCGCCGAGAGGGGCTGCCTGCAGCGGCATGGCATCTCTCGCCTGCCTGAAATCGAGGGGGACAAGCCGAAGCGCCAGAAGTTTAAGCGCTACCCCATCGGCTTCTTTCACATTGATACTGCTGAAGTCCAAAAAAGATTTTGACGGATGTTGCGCATGCTGCGGTCGGAAATCTCAAAGGCATTTACCACGCCACACAGGTCACCAGACATCAGGACGACGTCGGCTGGTTCGATCGCAACGTCTGTACCTGTACCGATGACGAAGCCCACGTCCGCATGGGACAATACCGGTGCATCGTTGATACCGTCCCCGACAAAGGTAACCCGCATCTTGGCGCCGCCTAGCTCGTCTAACGTTTCCATCTTGCCGTCGGGCAACACCCCCGGCGATTACGCGGTCTCACGCTTGTCCCCGGTTATCATGGCGACTTTCACAGCCAGTTTGTGCAGGTTGACTACAAAGTTACTGCCAGCCAAGCAAAAATGTCTTGAACGGCATCCAGACTCCCATCAACATCATCATAAGATTTTCGGTCAGCGATACGAAGCCTAGCGGCACATTGCTGCTCCCTCCTACACAGGCACATTTGAGTTCACGCCGGTCGAAATAGACCGCTTTGATGACAGATACTGCGCCAACTGTTCCGATAAACAACGCCGCAGGAGCTGACAGCCAGATTAGGGTACCGGCTAGCATCAGAATTCCGGCAACTGCTTCTACGAATGGATAGATGTACCCGTACCGGACCCAGCGACGAGCGAGCAGGTCGTAGTTGAGGAACATCGTTGAGAAGCTTTCGATATCCTGCAGTTTCTGGATTGCTAGGAGGCACATCGAGATCGCGAGGAACCATTCCAGTGCACGCAATGTCAGTATCGAACCGAACATGGCCCAACTCAGACCAAGCGCCATCAGGAAGGCCACCGAAAAGATTGCGATAACAGGTCGGTAACTGGTCTCGTCTTGGTCTGTCCGCGCCTTCCCGAAGTATTCACGCAGGTCGTCGTATCCGCCAATCCGCTGATTCTCGATCCATGTCTGGGGGGTCGTCCCGACGCCTTCCTTATTCAAGAAGGCATCGGTTTCGTCGCGGGTGGTCAGATGATGGTCCGCTACTCTATATCCTTTTCGCTCCAACAGGTCCTTCGATTTGAGACCGTAGGGGCAGATATGCCCGGGCATTACCATGCGGTAAAGAACTGCCGTCTCCGCTGTAGTGTAGGCCATATCTCACGCCTCCTTCGATGTCGATTATTTATCGCAACTGTAGAAGCCACGGTAGCCTGCGGTCAGACCGGTTTCGAGTTCCAGAGACATGTCAGCTTCGGCAGGCTCCGCTCCAATAGAGCCGAGTGGGGCCGGGTTGTCTCCAGCGGCGTCGATGCGAATCGCCATACCTTCCATACTGAACTCAGTGGGTGAAGCTGCGTCTATGCTGACCAGATCACCGCTGAGCTTAACCAGGCCGACGGTTTGTCCATCTACTTCCCCTATGGCAAACGCAGGCGGGCTTCCGGTAGTGTAATTGAATGTGCAAGCTGGTCCGTTCGGGAACAATGCCGCAATCTCGGTATCGAACAGGAAACCGGGATCGGTCACCGCGACATCTGCTGTTGAAAGCGCCCGTTCAAGGCTGACAAGTTGAGCGCGTGACTGCTGCTCCTGTTCAGGAACATCGCCAGATGTCTCAATACTGTTGATCAGATAGCGCATCTCCGCGATTTCTTTGTCCTGCGCATAAATAATTTCGTCAGCGAGCTTGCGAACACGTGAATCAGAGATGTTTGCGCGGCTCGAAGTCATGATCGCGATCGAGTGGTGAGGGATCATTGCGCGCATATAGCTGGTATCGCCAACCGTCACCTGGCTACGAACCAGCCATAGAGAGGCGGAGAACGCGATGACCGCAGCACCGAAGATTGCGGCATTGATCACTTTTCTGGAGTACATCGACAGCATGAAACCCAGCATGATGATCGCCATTGCCGCGCCCATCAAAAGCGCCATGTAGGCGCGGGTCTCTGACCAGAAAATGTGGGAAACAAGGTAGGTGTTGAGGTACATTAATCCGAACATCACGACCGTCGAGGTCGCGATCATCGCGGCGAATCTCCAATATGACATAGCTCACTCCTTCAACTAGGTTGTCAAAAAGGTAGTGAATAAACGACCTTCCAGCGCTGGAAGGTTCCAAAAAAACAAGCCAACAAGCGTTGCCTTCTTAATCTGCATCTCTCGTGACGACGTGAAAGATGGTGGAAGCCGAGCAACTAATCAGCAGGAAGCCGTTCAGTGCTTCAATGCCTGCAAGAAAACGCAAATGACCCGTGGGATAAATATCTCCAAGCCCCAATGACGAGTAATTGACAACGGAGAAATAGAAGACATCCATAAAAGAACTGACATTCCCTTGAGCAAAACCACCGATGCCCATGATCTCGCCCAAGTTGAACCCAACAGCGTAGAGTCCTGCTTCAAGGATGTGGGCAGTCGCCAGAGAATATAGGGCAAATAGAAGATTGCCAGACCGCGAAAGAGAGATTTGTTTGGTGACCGCCATCACGAGGCTCATAGCGCGAACATGGACGAGCCCGCTCAATCCGAATAGCAGTACTGCAAACACGACTACCCAAGCCAACTTTGCTGACCCCTTTTAAGCTTATTGGTTTGGTTGTTCCTCGTCGCTTTGTTTCATAGCCAGGTCGGCTAGTATTGGACAATCCGGACGATGATCACCCGTGCAGGCGTCAACAAGAAACGAAAGCGTCACCCGCATTTCCGTCAGTTCTGCGATCTTTTTGTCGATCCGTTGGAGATGCTGCTCGGCGATCTCCTTGACCTCGGCACTGGCGCGCTTCTCATCTCCATAAAGTGCAAGCAAACTACGGCAATCTTCTATACTGAATCCAAGCGCACGCGCGCGGCCCAGGAAGGCCAACCTGTGTGCATCTCTTTCGCAGAAGGTGCGATAGCCGTTCGAACTGCGCAAGGGCTTCACGAGACCTATATCCTCGTAATAGCGGATCGTCTTGGCAGGCAGCCCCGACAGGATAGCGACATCTCCGATATTCATTGCACCTTTCCTCCGTATTCAGCGACAACGAGGGTAGCGGGGACAGCCCTCTCAACACCTGAATCTATTAAATTGGATTCATCCATTGCCGGCCTGACCCAACGCAAGCGCAGAGCGTTCGTCAGCACGAAGATCGAGCTGAGAGCCATCGCCCCGGCAGCCAGCACCGGTGACAGCATCAAGCCAAAGACGGGAAATAGCGCTCCTGCTGCTAAGGGAATGAGGGCAACATTGTATCCAAAAGCCCAAAACAGATTCTGACGGATGTTGCGCATGGTGCGGTCGGAAATCTCAAAGGCATTGACCACGCCACGCAGGTCACCTGACATCAGGACGACGTCGGCTGACTCGATCGCAACGTCTGTACCTGTACCGATGGCGATGCCCACGTCCGCATGGGCCAATGCCGGCGCATCGTTGATACCGTCCCCGACAAAGGCAATCCGCATCTTGGCGCCGCGTAGCTCGTCCAACGCTTCCACCTTGCCGTCGGGCAACACCCCGGCGATTACGTGATCGATGCCAGTCTCGCGGGCAATGACTTCTGCTGTCTCGCGCTTGTCACCGGTTATCATTGCGACTTTCAGGCCCAGATTGTGGAGGGCGGCGACTGCTGCACGGCTGGCCGGTTTAACAGGGTCCGCAACTCCGATCACGGCGGCGACCAGCCCGTCCACCGCGACGTACAGTGCCGTTCGCCCACTAACGGCAAGGCGCGTTTCGGCATCCGCGAGTGCGCCAACAGAAAGCCCCTCCCGGGTCATCAGCCGATCCGCACCGACCAGAATCTCCCGACCGGCAACACGTGCCCGAACACCATAGCCCGTGATGGACTCGAAGCCTTGGACGTCCTGCGAAACAGACCCTTCGGCACGCCCAGCGCGTACGATCGCTTCAGCGATAGGATGTTCCGAGCGTGCCTCGACCGCCGCAACCAACGCCAACACCTCTCCGTGTTCGAAGCCATCGGCCAACACGAGGTCGGTCAATTCCGGGCGGCCCTCGGTCACCGTGCCGGTCTTGTCGAGCGCGACCACGTCCACGCCGGTCAATTGTTGCAATGCATCGCCCTTGCGGAACAGCACTCCCATTTCCGCCGCGCGGCCGGTTCCAACCATGATCGAGGTTGGCGTGGCCAGGCCCATCGCGCAGGGACAGGCGATGATCAGCACAGACACGCCTGCCACCAGTGCGTAGGAAAGTGCGGGCGACGGCCCGACGACCATCCAGACCAGCACCGTGAACGCTGCGAGCGCCATCACCGCAGGTACGAACCATAGTGTGATCCGATCCACCATGCCCTGAATCGGCAGTTTGGCCCCCTGGGCCTCCTCGACCATTCGAATGATCTGCGCCAGCGTCGTGTCGGCACCAACGCGTGTGGCGCGGAACTGAAAGCTGCCGGCACCGTTGACTGTTCCACCAGTGACGGGATCGCCGGGTACTTTGCTTGCAGGAACCGGCTCCCCGGTGATCATGCTTTCATCCACATGGGCACTGCCTTGGGTCACCTCGCCGTCCACTGCGATGCGTTCACCGGGGCGCACCACAAGAATGTCACCGGTTCGAATCCTCTCGATGGGCACGTCCTGCGGTTCGCCGTCCACAAGAGCCCGCGCTGTCCGTGCCTGCAACCCCATTAGCTTCTGGATGGCAGCACCGGTTCGGCCCTTGGCGCGCGCCTCCATCCATCGTCCCAGTAGGATCAGCACCACTATCACCGCTGCCGCCTCAAAATAGACGGCCCGCGTGCCATCGGGCAGCAAAGAGGGGGCAAAGAGTGCGACGATGGAATAGAGATAGGCTGCCCCAGTTCCCATTGCGACGAGGCTGTTCATGTCTGGTGCGCCCTTCAGGAGGGCTGGAAAACCTGCTGTGTAGAAATGGCGGCCAGGCCATGCAAGTACGATAGTAGTCAGAACGAATTGGATCATCCAGCTGGTTTGATGCCCGATCGTTCGCCCGATAAGTTCGTGCATGCCCGGCACAATATGCGCACCCATTTCCAGCAAGAAGACGGGAAGCGCGATTGCCGCAGCGAACGCTGTCCTTTTGGCAAACTCCCGCGCCTCGCTTTCCTTGCGGGTGCTGCGGTCCTCGATCACCGAGTCGTCTGCGCTCTGGGCAGGGTAGCCTGCATCTGCGGCCGCCTTCAGCAAGTCTGACAATTCGACCACACCCTCTGCAACGGTCACTTTCGCGGTCTCCGTCGCGAGATTGACGTTTACGTTGAGCACACCGGACACTGCCGCAAGTGCTTGGTCCACACGTCCCACGCACGACGCGCAGGACATGGACGACACATTCAGGCGGATGCTCCGGGTCCGGGCGGGATAACCAGCTCGTTCCAGCGCCTCGACAACATCTGGGATGACCGCGGAAGAACCAAGCCGGATCAGTGCAGTCTCGGTCGCCAGGTTCACATTAACCTCTTCAATACCGGGGATAGCCAATAGCGTGCGCTCGACTCGCCCGACGCAGGATGCGCATGACATGTTCTGGACTGAAAGCCTCAGATTTTGTGTGGCGGGCATGAAGATCTCCTTATAGCTCGCAACATAACTAGAGCTTCCACTCGCTGGAAGGTCAAGTCTGTCAGATTATTTTATTTGGCCCTTGACCTTCCCGTACTGGAAGCACTCATGTGAAGGGTTGAATGAAGGAGAAAGACATGACGAGCTATTATATCCCAAGCATGAGTTGTGGACACTGCACTGCAGCAATCGAAAATGCGATCAAGGCAATTGACCCAACAGCAAACGTTTTGTGCGAGGTAGCTTCGCACACTGTTTCAGTAGAAAGCTTTCTGACCGACCGTGCGATCTCGATGGCAATCCGCGATGCGGGTTATGAAGTTGTCGCCCCTTCGTCTTCCTGACGTAGAAACAGCATTAGTCGAACACGGGTCTATAATAGTGGGCTGTGCCAGTCCGCCTATCCTACCGTTCAACCTGTCTATCAATAGATGACGTAGCCCTGCCGAATCCGACTAATTGTGGCTGGAAATTTCCATTTATGATCCCGTGAACGGGAGAAGGAGAGCTCCATCAAAGCATCTAAGTTCAGCAAGGTGCCTGTTGCGTTTGACTTGGGTCATTGTGTGTAACCGTCATGTGCAATCATATTTCGCGGTATAAATCGGAGTCGTAACAAGCCTCAAAATGCGAAAGACGGTATTATAATGGTCAAAAAGGAAAAAGCTAAGACATTGAACCTGGATGCAGGACCTGAGCATTCTTTGCTGGAAGGGCGTAGTGCATTCTTCGGTTTTTTGATGAAACGTCTCGGCAATCGGGCCGATGCGGAGGACGTGTTGCAAGAGTTTTCCATTCGGGTGCTCGCTCGCAAAGATCAACTGCGCGAAGCAGATCGTATGGATGCTTGGCTCTATGCCATTTTGCGCTCGACCCTGAACGATCACTACCGGAGGTCGAAACGGCTGAACCGCTTGACCGACGCTGTCGCCCGCGAGCCAGCGGCGTGGATACAAGAGGCCCCCGAACAATTGGGCAAACTTTGCACTTGCCCGGGTGGATTGATCTCGGATCTCCGCCCCACCGATGCCCAATTGATCCAGCGGGTCGACTTTGGTGAGGATGATCGCATTGCTGTCGCTGCAGATTTGAAGATTAGCCATAACGCGCTGGGCGTGCGCTTGCACCGGGCCCGTATGGCGCTACGCGAAGCACTCGTCGTACATTGCGGCACGTGTTGCGAAACTTCCCGCAACGACTGTTATTGCGCGCCAGAAGGCTGCGAGAACGAAGAACACGGCTCGAGTTGCGTTACAGAAATCAAGCCGTCCGACCATATCCGCCCAACCGTGTAAGAATAGTCGCTCTGCGACGTCTCCCTATGTGAACCTGCCTTTTGGGTGACAACGCAGGAGTATTCGATGGGACAGAAGACAGAGGCTCGGATTCGGCAACGAGGCAGTTTGCGTGCGACCGATGCGGAACTATCTGCGCTTGTAAGCCAGATGGCGTGCCGATGTGCGAAATGCACGAATTATGACGATGCACCCCTGGCACGGGCAATGTTTCAAAGCGTCGAGGAACGCGGCCAGACCTTGGACGCCGCTGCCGGATCGCTTGGGATCGATGTGGGGGACGGTGCCTATTTGCTGGCTGGTTTGCGCCAAGACGTTGCGGTCGATTTCGCGTTGACACTACTGACTGGTCGAAAACCGGACCTTCTGAACCGGCAGGAGGAGCCTGTCTGATGTGCGCTCGAAACTCTCCCGCTAGAAGGCGCCTTCAAGGATGCTTCGGGCGCATGACGGCTTGTCCTTAAAGCTACAAGAGGCATTTTGGACCGCAATCGTCGCGGAGCGCCCCAAAAAGTAACGAAGTCCGGCTCGGATGCAGTGTGCCCTGTCCCCGCCCGCGCTGATAACGGTGGGGAATACCGCCGCCGCGAACTTGAAAAGGAAATTCCACATGCTCGCAAAAGACATCATGACAACGACGGTGATCTCGCTCTCATCCAATGAAACTGTTGAGGAGGCAGTGCGTCTGATGCTCGCTCATCACGTCAGCGCCTTACCTGTGCTGGATGCTGAGGGAGAGGTGATCGGCCTCATTAGCGAGGGGGATCTGATGCGAAGGGTCCGCAATACGGGCGACGTACGCCGATCGTGGTGGCTCGAGATTTTCGCTCGAGCGTCTGAAAACGTCGAGGAATTCGTCAAACTGCGTAGTCAACACGTCGCGGACGTCATGACGCGAAAAGTCTTATCGGTAGATGAAGAAACGCCAGTCAGTGAAATTGCGAAACTCCTTGAGACACATCGAATCAAGCGCGTCCCGGTGTTGCGTGGAGGCCTGCTGGTCGGAATAGTGAGCCGCGCAAACCTGCTCCACGCCCTGTCCAGGGCTGACCAACGCGGACTTCCTGAGCCGTCAGACGATGATCGTGAATTGCGTATCAGAATTGACGCTGCGCTGAAGGAAGTGCCAGTCGCGTGGTCCAATCTCATTAACTATTCGGTTGAAAACGGAAAAGTATCCGTGAGTGGCTTGGTAGACAGTCGGGCAGAAGAAAACGCGATCCGTGTTGCCATCGAGAATGTGCAGGGAGTGCAAAATGTGCACCTGCAGTTGGGGCTTGCACCTACCTGGGCTTATTATGGGATCTGAGAACGGGCCGTGTGCCGGCGCCAACTACAATCGAAGACGGGTGGGAGCTACAACCCGGTCCTGAAGACGTCGGCGGTGTTTTTCTAAGGAGTGCCCAATTGACCTGGATCACAAGAACGATCCTGCCTGAATTGTTTGCATGAAGAGACAGAAAAGGCGTCTCTTGTCGAAAGCTTGTCTGAACAATATTGCCTTTTTGTCACGGGCATGTTCGCTCTGGCACCGCAGTGCCGATGTTTGTGCTTTCGGCGGAATTCGACTTTCGTTTGAAAGATGGCGTCCCGTACGCACAAGCTCTTGGGATTGTGCAGACTGGTGAGGCCGGTATTGCGGCGGTCAGTTCCGACCAAGACTGGGTCAATCATTGCCAGTCAATTCCTGGCCGCCATACTGCGCTTTTGCCGGTATGGGAAACGGTTCTTTGGGTTTGCATCATTGAATGAACCGTTTGAAATAGCCCCTGACTGATTTGCGTCATCACGAACGTCTGGTTTGCTCCGTCCCCGCGCAAACCGCCTGTCGCAGGCCTAGCCGCTTTCAGAGGTCGGCAGCATTCCCCTTGTTACCGCTCTGAGAGCGGGCCAACGAACGATTGCGGTCAATCTGTAATGGTTTGCCACCAGCAACGTCTAAAGCGTGAAACCCACAGCAAAGGAGGTCATCATGGATCTGAAATCTGCAACCCAAACCGAAGACCGTTCCAAGGAAAAATTGGACGGATCTTGCGCCGGCGGACATAACCTAAAGCCTAAAGCCAAATCAGAGTCCGACAGAGATAGTTCCGACATCGCCAAGCAAGACAAGGCAGGTTGCTGTTGCGGCAGCCACAATTAACAATTGGCACGATATGCAATCCACTTGAATTCAGCCCGACGCTCCCGGAGAGAGGAAACCGTAATACTCAAACATCGGAAACGATGAATAGTAAGCTCATCTCCCCTGGCGCGACGTACATTCCAATAGCACAGGCCGATCACAGCCAAGGTGCGCATCCGCAAACATCAACGGATCTTCAGCAGAAGGCCAATTAGGTTTGAGGAACGATGATTCAAACGAAACAATGGGTGATGACGGGAACCAAATCATAAACGGCTAAACTCGACCTTTGGCCATCACCTATACAAAATGTAGAGACCATCATTATGGCTTTATCGATAAGACTTTGCATTAATTCAAATACTATTGTCTTGCTTCTGGCGATTTTCCCTATTTACCGTGATGAATACATGATGAAAAGACGACGCATGATAATTAGCAGAGAATTTTAATAATATACTATATATATCTTTCTTTTTGAGGCCTGAAGAGTACTTAAATAATTAGCGAAATTTGTGAAGCTGTTTGATTTTTCACATTCTGAACAGCGCGTACAGGCAATGAAGGAGAAAAACGGGCATGCCCACAATTTGGGACGACAAAACAAAATCGAGCAGACGTGATTTTCTATATGTGGCGACCGGAACTGTGGGTGTGGTTGGTGTAGTTGCGGCGATGTGGCCATTTATAGATAGCCTAAACCCATCGGCCGACGTCCTGGGGCAAGCTAGTATTGAAGTATCGCTAGGGTCTATCGAGGTGGGACAGCGCGTGACTGTCAAATGGCGCGGCCAACCAATTTTTATCGACCGACGTACACCTTCCCAGATTGCTTCCGCCATTGCAGATGATTCAGCCGAATTGCGCGACCCGCAAACGGACAGCGAAAGGGTCCAAGACGCTGAATGGTTAATCGTTGTTGGTATTTGTACGCATTTGGGGTGTGTGCCTTTAGGGCAACGGAAGGGTGATCCGCAAGGTCAGTGGGGTGGTTGGTTTTGTCCCTGTCACGGGTCTCATTATGATGCATCCGGACGCATTCGAAAGGGTCCAGCGCCAAAAAACCTGGTTGTCCCGCCCTATCGATTGGCGTCATCCGGCACGGTTATCATTGGGTAGCGTTGCATCGAAGAGGACCAAGATGATGTCAGCAAACTATAAGAAATCGCTTCGTTTCCTCGGTGCTGCAGGGACCGTCACTGGCTCGCGGTATCTGGTCGAAGCGGGGAAGCGCCGCATTCTTGTCGATTGCGGGTTGTTTCAAGGCTTCAAGTCTCTTCGAGATCGCAATCGCAAACCGTTTCCGGTACGTCCCGCGTCGATCGACACCGTTCTTCTCACTCATGCTCATCTGGATCATTCCGGCTATCTTCCAGCACTTGTTCGTGCTGGCTTTTCCGGAAAGGTTCATTGTACTCAGGCTACCGAAGACCTGTGCGGTCTGATCCTGCCTGACAGCGGACATATCCAGGAAGAAGAGGCGCGCTACGCGAAACGCAAAGGATACGCCAAACATAAAAACCCGACCCCTCTTTATACGCTGAACGATGCTAAAGCCGCACTCAAAAGACTGACCCCGCACCCTTTCGGACGGCGGATCGATCTTGGTGACGGCATCACTGCCACTTTTATCCCTGCTGGCCATCTGCTTGGTGCCGCACAGATCCGGTTGGAACTTGGAGACAGAATTGTGCACTTCAGTGGCGACCTTGGTCGCCAAGCCGATCCGATGATGGCCCCCCCCGAGCCTTTTCACGGTGCAGATGTACTGGTTTGCGAGTCAACTTATGGCAACCGGGCTCACGCGAAAATCGACGCGGAAGCCGAACTCGCCCCATTTCTAAAGCGCACTTTTGCCCGCGGGGGTACGGTGCTGATTCCCGCTTTCGCTGTCGGACGCGCTCAGGGAATTCTCTATCATGTAGCCCGGCTGATGAAACGCGGTGAAATCCCCCACGTTCCGGTCTTCCTGAATAGTCCGATGTCGGTTAACGCCACTGCCATCTACCACCGTCACCACGAAGAGCATCATGTCACATGGGAAGATTGCAAGGCGATGTTCGATATCGCCGAGCGAGTTAACTCGGTCGAGCAATCAAAGGAACTGAACACCCGCCAGGGACCAATGATCATCGTTTCTGCCAGCGGAATGCTGACTGGAGGGCGCATTTTGCATCATATCGCAAGCTTCGGCGGCGACCGGCGCAACGCAATCTTGCTCTCAGGCTTTCAAGCGGGCGGTACGCGTGGCGCTGCGCTAGCCGAGGGTGCCAAGACGCTTAAAATGTTTGGGCGTGAATTCGCAATTGAAGCTGAAGTGGTTCAGTTGACTGCGTTCTCAGGCCACGCTGATGTAGGTGAAATACTTGACTGGATGCGCCACGCTGACCGTCCGCCTCAAATGACCTATCTGACGCACGGGGAACCATCCGCGTCGGATACCTTGCGATCGCGCGTTCAAGACGAACTGAGCTGGAAAGTGCGTGCCCCGGAACACCTAGAAACCGTCAATCTGGATCGACCCCGATGACCAACACCCTGTCACTCATCCCATCGGGTATTGATACGTATCGTCAGGCAGTCGTTTACATGAACGAGGATTGCCATATTTGCCGTGCGGAGGGCTTCTCAGCCCAAGCACGTATTCGTATTGATCTGAGTGACCGCTGGATAATCGCGACGTTGAATGTGGTGGCGCGAGGCGGGTGGTTGGCGGTCGACGAGGCTGCGCTCTCAACTTCGGGCTGGGAGGCGCTGGGCGCGCAGCTGGGTGCCCGCGGGCATTTTTCCCATGCCGACGTGCCTTTTTCTGCCTCGTCCATACGCGCCAAGGCTTACGGCCGCCGTCTTGATCAGAACAGCTTTTCTGCCATCATCCAAGACACACTCGACAATCGGCTTTCGGATCTTCACCTTGCCGCTTTCATCACCTCTTGTGCAGGTGACCGCCTGAGTGAGAGCGAGACAGTAGCTTTGACCCGTGCCATGCAGACTGCAGGCGAAACGCTTGACTGGGGCGGAGCAGTGGTTCTTGATAAGCATTGCGTGGGCGGCCTGCCAGGAAATCGGACGACGCCCATTGTCGTTGCCATAATAGCCGCAGCAGGGCAGCTTATTCCAAAAACCTCGAGCCGTGCGATTACGTCACCTGCCGGAACCGCAGATACGATGGAGGTAATGGCGCCCGTGGCGCTCGACGCCGACGCTTTGCGAAAGGTAGTAGAGCTCGAAGGTGGATGCATCGTATGGGGGGGCGGGTTGAACCTCAGTCCTGCCGATGATCATTTCATTCGCATCGAACGGCCACTCGATTTCGATAGCACCGGACAAATGGTTGCGAGTGTGTTGTCCAAAAAGGCGGCAGTCGGCGCAACGCACGTGCTTATCGACATGCCGGTGGGTCCAACAGCCAAGGTCCGCTCAACCGAGGCCGCCGCGGCGCTGGGCGTAAGACTGAAATTGGTGGGAGCGGCAATCGGCCTCAATGTTACGCTGCATCAAAGTGACGGCTCCTCCCCGGTTGGACGTGGCATCGGCCCTTCGCTCGAGGCACGGGACGTGTTGGCTGTACTCAGGCGCGCGCAGGAAGCGCCGCTGGATTTGCGCGGACGCGCGCTAGATTTGGCAGGCAAACTCCTCGATCTAGCACCCGGTGCCCGCGCCGGGCGGGGCCGCAGAGAGGCAGAAGCGCTTCTTGATAGCGGGGCCGCAGAAGCTAAGTTCTTGGCTATCTGTACCGCGCAAGGTGGATTCCGCGAACCTGACGCTGCAGCGCATCGCATCGAAATAACCGCAGGGGTATCGGGGCAACTTATCGCTATCGACAACCGCCTGATTGCCCGGATCGCAAAACTGGCCGGCGCACCCCGCCAAAAGAGCGCTGGTGTTCGGTTGCTTGCACGAACTGGCGACCAGGTCATCAAGGGGCAACCGCTCTATGAAATCCATGCCGAGACACCCGGCGAACTTGCTTATTCGGCCGGCTATGCGGAAAGCCACTCCAATGTCCTGACGCTTTCGGAGGCGGCAAAATGATCCTGATCCCCTTCCCTGAGATGTTGTCGCTCGCGCAAGCGCTTGCACCAGAACTTGGCGGCGAGTTACGTCATCTCGACTGGCACCGTTTCCCCGATGGCGAGAGCCTCTTGACCCTGCCAGGTGATCTGGATGGAAGCGATATTGCGCTGCTCGCCACCCTCCGCGACCCTGACCGGTTTGCATTACCGCTGCGCTTTGCCGCGACAACAGCGCGGGAAATGGGCGCACGTCGTGTCGGGCTAATCGCGCCCTATCTCGGTTACATGCGTCAGGATCGCCGATTTCAAGTTGGTCAAGCAGTCAGTGCGCAACTCTTCGCAAAGTTTCTCGGCGAAAGTTTCGATTGGCTGATGACAGTCGATCCGCATCTACATCGTATCGCTCGGCTCGACGAAGTGTTTCCGATGCCAACGATCCGTGTGGCCTCAGCTCCACTGCTCGCAGACTGGATCAGGGCGAACCTGCCTGACGCCGTTCTTTTAGGCCCCGATAGTGAAAGCCAGCAATGGGTGGCTGAGGTGGCGAGGCTGGCCGATCGGCCCTACGAAGTCTTGCGCAAGACTCGAACGGGCGACAAGAGTGTTGAAGTCAGTGTGCCGAGGAGTATCACGCTGCATCAGGGTACACCGGTTATCCTGGACGATATTGCCTCTTCGGGCCGGACCATGGTGCGCGCCATCGAACGGCTTGCTGCTACAGGCACCCGCCCACCGGTTTGCATCATCATTCACGCGGTATTTGCAGGCAGCGCATATGAAGACATTCTTGCTGCGGGTGCCGCCCAAGTGGTTACTACCGACACCATACCGCACCCGTCAAACGGTGTATCGGTCGCAACATTAGTGGCGCACGAGATGCAATCGATACTTAGCACATCTATAACGGAGCAGAACTCTTGAAGAAATCAAGCAATATGGCGAGAAACCTGGTTCTCGGGTTTTTCGGTATCGCCGCAGTGGTCGGGTTATACAAGACATTCGCGCCGTCAAGTGCCCCTATGTCTGGATCGATTGCCAGTCAATTTGTCGAGCCAACGTTGTCAGCGGCCGCGCAGGAAGGGGAGGCCCTGTTCAACAAAACCTGCGCCGCCTGTCATGGGCAAAACGCCCTTGGTACCGAAAAAGGGCCACCCTTTATTCATGACATATATAATCCAGGCCACCATTCCGACGACGCTTTTTTCTTTGCGGTCCAAAACGGGGTGCGTCAGCATCATTGGCCCTATGGCGATATGCCCGCCCAGGCGCAAGTCAGTCGGGATGATGTCGCGAAAATCGTAACATATGTCCGGGAACTGCAGTCCGCTAACGGTATCGCTTACCGTCAACACAAAATGTAGGTGCTTCCATGCCAGATCATCATCCCACCGCTGCTGCCGCCGCCCATTCTTCACCTGCAGGCTCTCCGAAGTGGTTCGTCTGTCCGATGCATCCTGAAGTCAGGCAGGCAGGCCCCGGCGACTGCCCGAAATGCGGCATGCACCTTGTGCCAGAGGGGGAGGTTGCGGGGTCGTCCGGCCATCATCATAAGCACAGTGATCAACATTCCCAGCACGCGCATACACACCGCCCTGCCGCCATGAACGGGAAGTATGACACAGTGCCTGCGAACCATTCTGGCGCGGTCTATACATGTCCCATGCACGCACAGGTACGTCAAACCCGTCCCGGCTCGTGCCCGATTTGCGGTATGGGACTGGAATTGGAAACTGCGGCGATGGCCGAGGACGGGCCTAACCCTGAGCTGGTGGATTTCACTCGTCGGTTCTGGGTTGGTACCGTTTTGACGATCCCGTTGCTGGTTTTTACGATGGGACCCTATCTGGGGTTCGGCAGCGTGCGCGACATCTTTGGCGAGCGCATGACACTGTGGATCGAGCTAGTGCTCGGGACGCCAGTTGTCCTGTGGTGCGGCTGGCCCTTCCTGGTGCGCGGTTGGAATTCCTTCCGCCACATGAACCTCAATATGTTCTCGCTAATCAGCATGGGAGTGCTCGCGGCCTGGCTTTTCAGCATCGTGGCAGTGCTGTTCCCTTCCATTTTCCCCGAGGGGTTCCGAGACAGCGAAGGCCATGTTGGAGTCTATTTCGAGGCGGCGGCAGTAATCGTCACACTCGTATTGCTAGGTCAGATAATGGAGCTCCGTGCGCGTGAGGGCACCGGCAAAGCAATCCGTGCTCTTCTGGATATGGCAGCGAAGACTGCCAGGGTGATCCGCAAGGACGGATCTGAAGAGGAGATACCACTTGAAGATGTGCAAGTTGGAGACCGCTTGCGCGTTAGGCCCGGCGACAAAGTACCTGTGGACGGTGTCGTTGTGGATGGGCGCTCGTCGGTTGATGAAAGCATGATTTCCGGGGAACCGGTACCGGTGGAAAAAACACTCGGCGATATGCTGACCGGAGCCACGATTAATGGCACTGGCAGCATGATCATGGAGGCCAAACGTGTCGGTTCAGATACTATGCTCAGCCAGATCGTCCAAATGGTCTCAAATGCACAACGTTCGCGCGCGCCAATACAAAAATATGCAGACCAAGTAGCGGGCTTCTTCGTCCCGGTGGTCATTGGCATCGCTGTTCTGTCATTTATCGCCTGGGCGATCTGGGGACCCGCGCCGGCATTGTCCTACGCGCTGATCGCGGCTGTGGCAGTACTGATCATTGCATGCCCCTGTGCGCTAGGCCTCGCCACGCCCATGTCCATTATGACTGCGACGGGGCGCGGCGCTCAGGCGGGTGTCCTAATCAAGAATGCTGAGGCGCTGGAGCTGTTTGAAAAGGTGGACACGCTCATCGTCGACAAGACGGGGACGCTAACAGAGGGTAAGCCGAAGCTGGTCGCAGTCCTGCCGGAAGTCGGCCACGATGAAGCGGAAGTGCTCAGACTTGCGGCATCGCTCGAACGGGGTTCAGAACATCCGCTTGCCGAGGCTATCGTTCGCGGTGCCGTGGAACGAAATGTTAACATGACCGATGCGACCGACTTTGAGGCGGTGACGGGCAAGGGTGTAAAGGGAAAGGTTGACGGCAGGTCTGTTGCCCTGGGCAACCTCGCCCTGATTTCCGACATGGGGTTGGACGGCGGTGACCTTGCAGTAAAGGCCAATGCCCGTAGAGACGCAGGTGAAACAGTTATGTTTGTGGTGCTGGACGATGCAGTCGCCGGACTTGTCAGCGTCGCCGATCCAGTCAAGGAGACGACCCGAGAGGCGCTCAAAGCGTTGTGTATGCTCGGATTTCGCATCATCATGGCGACCGGCGACAACGAGCGGACCGCGAAAGCAATCGGAGCGCAGCTCGGAATTGACGAAATACGCGCCGATGTACTTCCCGAGGACAAGGCGCGAATCATAAAAGAGTTGCAGGCTCAGGGTCGTAAAGTCGCCATGGCTGGCGACGGCGTGAACGATGCGCCGGCACTCGCACAGGCGGATGTCGGGATAGCGATGGGCACAGGCGCTGATGTCGCTATAGAGAGTGCCGGCATCACCTTGGTCAAGGGTAATCTCGATGGTATCGTGCGTGCCCGCCGCCTCGCACGCGCCACTATGGGAAATATCCGCCAGAACCTCTTCTTCGCGCTCGTCTACAACGCTTCCGGGGTCCCTGTAGCAGCCGGTCTGTTGTTTCCATTTTTCGGCATTTTGATCAGCCCGATGTTTGCGGCCTTTGCAATGAGCGCTTCATCAATTTCGGTAGTGCTTAATGCGCTCAGACTACGTAGTGCAAAAATCTGAAGGAGCGATTCACAAAATGAAATGTATCTGAGGACATTAGACGGCCGTGATACCCGTAATCGCTTCGGAGATACTGGGGACTGTCGCGCCCATCGAGTGCCCGCTTTCCTGCAGCCCATGAGACATGAGACGTTAGATGCATCCCGTTTATTCAGACTCAAACTGAACCAAAATGGAGGCAACCCAATGAAACCTGCAACTCTACTGATGATCACGGCTACTGTATTGGCAGGCATGTCGCCGGCCAATGCACAGCAAACTGAACGGGACATGTCGATGATGTCCGGCGGACTGCTCTTGCCCCGGATGGACGCAATTGCCGGGCGCAAACTGTTTGCTTCCAAAGGCTGCGTTGTCTGCCACTCGGTCAACGGCGTGGGCGGCGAAGACGCCGCAGCACTGGATGCTGAATTCATGGAATTGCCGATGAACCCCTTTGATTTTGTTGCCAGAATGTGGCTCGGCGCCCCAGCGATGATTGAAGCGCAGCAAAATGAGCTCGGTGAGCAGATCGTGTTT
Source organism: Hoeflea sp. BAL378 (assembly GCF_000759435.1). Taxonomy (GTDB): domain Bacteria; phylum Pseudomonadota; class Alphaproteobacteria; order Rhizobiales; family Rhizobiaceae; genus Hoeflea. The sequence goes on along the minus strand of NZ_JRJG01000003.1, from coordinate 103,472 downwards.
ACCGGCGAGGAACTGGCCAACATCATCGCTTTCGTTCACGATTCCGAGGAGCAGCGCCTGTTCTCAAAGGACGATGTTCCCAAACAGATCGCCGAGATGATGGAACATATGGGAGCAGAAGGTGATGCCCATTCCAAATGAGCCACAAATTGCACCAAAGGGGCAAAGAAGGGCTGGCCCTGAAATCTGGCTAATTGGGGGAGCGGGTGATGTTGGCAGCCGTCTGACCTCGCTCCTTTTGGACCGTACGAAGGCTGCAATTACTATCATCTCCCGCTCGGATAGAAATTCCGGTGGTCAGAATCCGGATCGCCTTTGCTTTCGTACTGTCGATATCCGAACCAAAGGTGCGGCAAGGATGATCCCTCCCAAAGCGCTGGTGGTTAACCTTACGGAGGCAACACCGCCGGAACTTGTGGCCGAAATGGTCGCAAATGGCTGTACATTTCTCGAGACTTCGGCCTCTCCTGCTTATGTAAACGCCCTCCGCGACGGTATTCGAGGCCGCGATGTCGGCGGCGTTTTGATTACCTGCGTTGGCATGGCGCCGGGCCTGATCGACTTGATGGCTGAGTTTATTGCGCGGAACGAACATGTTAACGCCGTTGATATCGGAATCGAGATGGGATTGGGCCGGCATTATGGAGCGGCGGCGACAGAGTGGTTTCTAGCAACCGCGGGCACGAATTATTCGCTTTTCCACAATGGAAGCCTGGTGCAGACGCCTGCGGGAGCCTTGCAACGGCTCTTCGTCTTTGATGCTTCTGAAAGTGGGCGCCTTGCCCTTGGTTTCGGTTTCGCCGGACGGGAGATATTGACGGGAAAACCAGCGGGCGCTTTATCAGGTAGGAGGTATTTTGTGGCTATTGACCCACCTCTTGTTACCCGTTCGCTGAGTTGGGCACTTAGCCTCGGGCTTGGGCCTTGGATTGCCCGCAATGCTCAATGGCTATCCCGGCAATTGTCACGGTTTCCAGGAATTGGGCAAATCCGTACGCGTATGATTGTGGAAGGTTTGTGTGACGATGGAATGCCAACTGCGTATGCGCGCGTGACGACTGGCGATCAGGCTGACGCAACGGCGACAATGATTCTGGCTACCCTCAACACAATCATGAGTGGCAACGTATCGCGAGTCGGTCTAGCAACGATTATAGACTATCTGACGCTGGCGGACTCTATTGCCGCTCTTAAAGAAATATTACCGGAAACCCGTATGGACATTTCCGGCATTGAGACCAAAGCATCGTGACTAATCTTGTCCCCGATTTTTTGTTGGGTCTTTGGAGAAATCCGGCACGGGCTATTGTATGGAACAGTTCATCACATTCCGTGCAGGCCATGAAATCCGCCAGTCACAACGATCGGTACGAGGAATATAGCCGAAATTGCCAGGGTCAACGCCTTTTCCCACAGGCGTGGCAATTGAAATACCAGCATTATTGTCAAGACGAAAACGAGCAGCGCCTCGAGCGGCGCAACAATACTTCCAAAATATGCAGGATCCCAATATGAAAATGGGCTCGCAAATTTCCAGTCGGTGAAGGGCCACAATTGCTGTCGCGCATCGTCGTGGTGGGTCAGAAAATCCACAGCCGCATGCGCAAGTCCCGACCCGGCAAAGGCGGTCAGTGTAAACACGCGAAGCAGATACCCGGCAGCCAAGACAAGTCCCCAAACCAAGAAGCTGTGATCGATGGCGAAGACTCGTTGCCACCCATCAGAGAAATAAAGGATACCGTACACGTCCTGTGCCGGCACTCCCGTCACTTTGGTCGCAAAGAGTACCATGGCGATCATGGGCAGGTCGGGGGCAAGGCCTCCCGCAAATGCAGCGATCAGCGATCCTGGCCTATCTTGTTTTGCCCAAAGTGCACCGCCGATGATCATATGTGTAGGCGTATTCATCTTGCGGGACTCATATCTTCCTCAGATAACTCGTGTCGCAATCATAGCCAGGTCTACAAAAGTGGCAATTGAGATGACCATTTACTCAGGCACCGCTCGACTCGTAGAAATCCTAGCATCTTTGATCCGGGAAATACGCGCTCTTTGGCGCTATGACCCTTTAGGTAGTGTGGACAGTTATCTGATCCATAGGGCAATTGCGGCGATTGTAACGACTGCGAGGTAGTTTCTTGCGGTTTTCTCGAAGCGTGTCGCGACCCTGCGGAACTGCTTGAGTCTTGAGAAGCAGCATTCGACCAGGTGGCGCTGGGCGTAGAGCTGTTTATCCAGCGGATACTTTTTCGCACGTGACGGGTTGTTCGGGATAACCGCAATGGCTCCTTTTTCAGCAATGAGATTGCGCAGCCGGTCGCTGTCATAGGCGGTATCGGCCATAACGACATCGGCTGGCAGCCCCTTGATCAGCAGTTCGGCTTGTGGCGCGTCGCCCCACTGGCCTGCAGTCAACGTGAAGTGGACCGGACAGCCCAGACCACGGACAGCCATGTGAATCTTGGTGCTCAGGCCGCCGCGAGAACGGCCAAGGGCTTGATCTCCAGCCCCTTTTTTGCACCAGCGGCGTGCTGGTGGGCGCGAATGATGGTGGAATCGACTATCAGGTATTCAAAATCCGGATCGTCCGACATCACCGCGAATATGCGCCACCAGATGCCCTTCTGGCTCCAGCGGCTGAACCGCCGGAAGACACTGTTCCAATCGCCGAACACGTCGGGCAGATCACGCCAGGGCGAGCCAGTGCGGACAATCCAGAGCACAGCTTCCACAAACATGCGGTTGTCCCGGCCAGACGAGCCGCGTGTGCGATCGTCACCAATAATATAGGGCGAAATCCGCTCCCACTGCTCATCCCGAAGGATCAGACGATCCAATACACCCATGACTGCCTCCAAAAGACAGTCTTGAATCTGATTTGCTCACCCTTGAGAATCCCAAGAGTCCACAAGACCTAGTCGATGATCATCGCGCTTCGGAGCCGTTCGCGCGAGAACACGTGACACTCATTACCAAATTCGGGCAGGTCATAAGCACCCGGCGGGGGGCTTTTTGCCGCGACATTTATCGGCTGATTGGCAGAACGTGCGTCCATTGGTGAAGTCGTCACTGACGAATGCCAGGCTCCGACCGTTCGTTGGCTCGTAATGGGCCGAGCATGCAATAACATTGAATCCGGATCACACCTCGGAGGCAGGCCAAGCCGAATCAGCGTATTCTTACAATTAAGTTCTAAGTGACATGAAGAATCGTGTCCATCCTGTCGTGATGGTAGTTGAGTGGATTGTGAATTCGAATGACACAGATAGCATAAAGAACTTGTCGTTGATTTCGCCGATGCCCGAAAATCGCGGTCGCGACAATGCTCGCCCTTTCTTTCGAAGCAGAGGTATTCAACGTTGCGTTGGATAATTTGACGCCATCGCCGGCCTTGGGCGCCGCTTGCTCAGGGCTTCGAACCCAGCGATGATGTCGAGAAGTTCAGTTGTGATTTCGGATTGCCGAACTGATCTGGTCTCTGCTTTCATTTCCTCAAGCCTGTCATCGATCGATTGTTCGGCCTGTTGCATCAAGGCAAGCCGGGCGGCGTTCTCGGTCACCATTGCCTCGGCCGAGGCGCGGAAGAGGCTTGAGAAAAGATGCCCAATAACCAGTTCGGCAAGCAGATCCGAGGCAGGCATCGTGAAGCAAGGCAGGGACCTCGAAACCCATGGTTGATCCACAAGGTCCGCAATCATTTTCGAATCGAGGGGCAGCAGCCTTCGTAATACAGGTTCTTGCGAAGAACCCGCGGTCCGCTCTGTAAAGGCAAGATCGACTGCGATTGGATCCGGCCCTGATTGGCGCGTGATGTCCTCAATTTGGGTGGCAAGAATGCCGGCAAGCCGGCCAATGCCATCGGCCGACGCGGGTGGCAACGATGTTTGCTCTGTTAAAATGCCCCGCGCGACCAGTGCATCTTTCATCCGTGTGCCGACACACAAAACACGAGCAGGGATCGCATCAGGGCCATGCCTTTCGAGCTGCTTGAACAATTCGTCAGCCAGCCGTTCATTGTAGCCTCCGCACAGGCCGTGATCGGAACCGAACACAACAACCGCGCGCTTCGCTGGTATTTTCGTGGAAAGCAATAGCGCGCTGTTGTGGTGAACAAACGCCCGGAAGCCTTCCAGAATGGTCCGATGATACACTTCGATGGCCTGGGCGGCATGTTCGTAAGGCAAAGCGTTGATGGCGGACAGGGTCTTCATCGTGTGAACGATCCCGCGAATGCTGGTCAGCGTGTCCGTGCGGTGTGAAAGGATCTCAAGCGTCTGGGCCATCTCCGCCTCCGATCGTCTCGCCCGCCCCGCGCGCAAGTTCGATGATCCGCTCGTGGTCTTCGTCACGCAGGGGTTCATTGGCAGCGATCCGCGTTGCAATATCGCCAAGCGCGCCTGCTGCAGCCGCTCTCACACGTCCCATCGCGGCAATTGCTTCGGCCTCTGGCAGACCATCAAACAGCCCCTCCATAGCCGCGATCAGAACCGCCAATTGTTCGGCAGCCGCAATCGGATCGCGCTCGGGCTGCCTGAGGGCTGCGCGGACTGCGGCACCGCGTGCCAAGCGCGCCGTTGTCGCATCGTCGAGCCGCGTACCGAACCGGGCAAAGTCCTCCAGCTCTTCAAATTGTGAAAGCGTGACCCGCAGGTTGCCAGCCACGTCCCGAAACGCGCGCAATTGCGCCTTGCCGCCGACACGCGACACCGACACCCCCAGATCGACCGCGGGAAACTGGTTCTTCCGCACCAGTCGCGGCGACAGATAGATTTGGCCGTCGGTAATAGAGATTAGGTTAGTGGGGATGTAAGCGGACAGATTCTCGGCTTGGGTTTCGACCACCGGTAGCGCCGTGATCGAGCCGCCGCCCGCCTGTTCCGTGAAATTTCCGGCACGCTCCAGGAGCCGGGCATGCAAATAGAAAATGTCGCCGGGAAAGGCTTCGCGCCCTGGCGGACGCCGCAGCAGCAGCGACAGTTCACGATAAGAACGCGCGTGATGGGTCAGGTCGTCCATCACCACAAGAACATCGCGGCCCTGATCGGCGAAATACTCAGCCATGGTCATGGCGGCGAAAGGCGCGATGAACGATAGGCCCGGCGGATCCTCGTCCCCAGCAGAAATAACGATGGTGTTCTGCGTCATGTCGCCAGCCTTGATGGCCCCGATGACCTTGGCCACCGCATCGCCGCGTTGACCGATGGCACAATAGATGCAGATGACACCGGTTTTCTGCTGATTGAGGATCGCGTCCACGGCGATCGACGTCTTGCCGGTTTGCCGGTCACCAACGATCAGTTCGCGTTGACCCAAGCCCACAGGCACCGCCGCGTCAATCGCCTTTATCCCTGTTGCCAGCGGGCGTGTAATGGCAGAACGGTTGAGGATTTCGGTAGCTTCCGCCTCGATCGGGCGCCTTGCAACGGCGGTGATCAGGCCGTCACCGTCACGGGCCCGGCCAAGCGCATCGACGACACGGCCCAACAGAGCCGGTCCCACCGGCACGCTGACAACGTGTCGTGTACGCCTTACACCTTCGCCGACTGTTATTCGGTCGGAAGCGCCAAGCAAGACAACCCCCAGACGGTCGGGTTCGAGATCAAAGACGACCCCGCGCACACCGGACGCGAATTCCAGCAATTCATCGGACAGCGCACGGGCAAGGCCGGTCACGATGGCGATCCCGTCGCCCACCTCGCTGACCCGGCCGATTTCGGTCAGCACAGGCGTCGGAGAGGGCCCGTCCAGCAGCGCCTTCAGCAGGATGTCGTGATCTGTGTTGGTATAGGTACTTTCAATGCCCATCGCTATCCACCTTCACGATGGGGTCTTGGACCAATCGTTCTTCCAGCATGGTGTCCAACTCCTCGATGTAGCTGTCCACGGTCCATGCGACATGCACGGCACCCATGCGCAAGACCAGGCCGGCTGACTGCGCGGGGTCGGTTTCAAACTGCAACTTCTGACCCGGAATCAAGCCCTTCATATTCGCCACCAGCTTCACGCGGGCAGCATCGGGCAGGACGTAGCGTGTCGTCACAACAGCCGGAGTGCCGGCATTAGCCGCCTTGCGCAAATCTGCCGCCATTGGCTTCAACTGACGCGCAACATGGGTGACAACGCGTTCCTCCAGCGTCTCATCGGCCAGATCATGCAGCGCCTTTCCGGTCAGCGACACCAGCAACGCCGCCCCTGACCGATGCAGATGCGCGATATATTTGCTCTTTTCCTGGGCCAGATGCGCTTCCCAGTCTTTTCTCTCTTGTTCCAGCCTCGCGCGCGCCTCCGCTATAAGGGTATCCCGTTCCGCCTCGGCTTTTTGGCGCTGGTTGTCGATCAGCGTGGCCTCGTTGGTGCGAAAAGTGGCCGCCAAGTCGTTGTAGCGGGTTTCCGCGGCTTCGGCCTTTTCCCTTGCTCTGGACGCTTCCAACATCCGTTCGGCGATCTCGGTCTCACGGGCATCGATGCCACTCAGGATTGGGCGGTACAGAAACCGCTTCAACAGCCACACCAGCACCAGAAAATTGATGAGCTGGGCGGCAATGGTGATCCAGTCAATAGACATGGCCTATTGACCTGCGGTCTTTGCAAGTTCGAGCGCCGCGTTCCAGAACGGGTTGGCGAAGATCAGGATCATGGCCACCACAAAGCAATAGATAGCGGTCGATTCGATCATCGCGAGACTGACAAACAACGTCCGCGAAAGCGTTGGCCCGGCGTCTGGCTGCTGCGCAATTGCGCTCAGCGCCTGAGCCGCCGCACGGCCCTCACCCAGCGCGGGGCCGATCGCGCCGAATGCAACAGTAAGTCCGGCAGTGAAAATCGAAATGGCGGCAATAATGGCAAGATCGGTCATTGGGTTTTCTTTTCTGTCTTGGATGTGCTCGGGTCCGCCGTCGCCGAAGAAATGTAGACCGTCGCGAGGATGGCAAAGATGTAGGCCTGGATCAGCCCGGTCAGCAGGCCCAGCACGTCCATCACCACGGGGAAGAAAAACGGCGCCACGCTGAGCAGGATTGCCGCGATGACTGCACCGCTCATGATATTTCCATAAAGCCGGATGGCGAGCGATATGCCACGGGAAAACTCGCTGATGATGTTGAAGGGCAGCATGATGACCGAAGGTTGCATGTAGGTCTTCAGATACCCGCCGACGCCCCGGCTTGTCATACCAAAAAGCGGAACCGCAATCAGGACTGAGAACGCAAGTGCTGCCGTTGTCGAAAGCGAAGCGGTCGGCGGATCAAAGCCTGGCATCACGAGCATCAGGTTCGATGTGGCGATGAACAGGAAAAGCGTGCCTACGAAGTAAAGCAGGTTGCGCGACGGCCGTCTGGAAATTTCCTCGATCTGGCTCTGGATACCCTGCACGATGACTTCCAGCATGGTGCGCCATCGGTTCGGCGGCACATCCGGGCGCAGCTTGCGGGTGATCAACATGGATATGCCGGTTAGCACCGCCATGATAATCCAGGTGTTGACGATCGTGGCATTGACGGGAATTCCCCATGCTTCAAAGACAATCGTGCTATCGGGTGTCAATTCCATCCTTTAGGCTCCATAGGCAGGCGGCGGGCCAAGGTCACGACGAAAAGGCGCACAATGAGGAATGCCAGCGCATAGCCGACAAGGGTCCATGTACCGGTCTGTCCGACCGCCCAGCCAGCGGCTAACAAAAGTGCGATCCGCATCGCCGCGCTGAGCATCAGGGTCGTCGTTGGCCCTGCCGAAGCAAGGGCTACCCGCATGCCAAAGGCCAGCCCGGCAAAGTAGAACGCACCCATCGCCGCCCCGATGGCCAGCCCGGTCGTCAACGCTCCCCAGTCCATACCCGTCATTCGCCGTCTCCCTCCTTTTCGATCCATGTCCATGCGATCAGACCGCCCACAACGACTCCGCAAAGGATCAGTGCGATGGTCCACGAGAAATCCTGTGGTGCCACACGGTCCAGCCAAATGCCCAGAAACGCGCCTCCGACCGTCGGAACGGCGACCGACCAGCCGATCATGCCGAACGCACCGAGCCCACGCAGCGGGCTGGGCGCCGGATGATCGCGCGTGTTTTTCATCCTCTTAGCCCGCCGCGCGATGTCTTCTGCTGTCTTGTCGGGTTTTTCAATCATGGTTGCGGCCTCCGTAGATCGGCAAAACGGCGTACGATATTGGCCTCAAGCCGCGACAGTGCAGTGCGCGCCACACGCTCATCCTCATCGATCTGGACGAACGTGTTTTCAACGGTTTCGCGTAGCGTCTCGAGGCTTTCACCTTGAACACCGCGCCGAATCGCGACATCAACCGAATGCCCTTTCTTGACCAATAGCCCCTCATCGATCCCAAAAAACAGTTCCTCTCCGCCCGGTACCGTCAACGTCAGCACAGAGGGCACCAGCGCCGTCACGAAATCCGTGTGGTTCGGCAACATCCCGAAGGCCCCGTCTTGTGCCACCGCGGCCAGTTCTATTGCACGCCCGTCGAACAAGGTCCGCGTCGGCAATCGCAAGGTAACCTGCATATCCGCGGCCATGCTCATGATACGGCCTCCAGATCCTGAAGTCCGCCAATCATGTAATAGGCGCTTTCGGGGAGGTTGAACTCGGTCTGATTCAATATCGTTTCGCAACCATCCAGCGTGTCCGTGACTGACACCAGCTTGCCGTCCTTGCCAGAGAACGACGCCGTCGTGAAGAACGGCTGCGTCAGAAAACGCTCCAACCTTCTGGCGCGGGCGACGGTGGCGCGGTCAGCCGTCGAAAGCTCCTCCATCCCGAGCATCGCGATGATGTCGCGCAGCTCTTCGTATTCGGCCAGCGTCCGGCGCACGGCGCGCGCAATGTCGTAGTGGCGCTGCCCAACCACCGCAGGGGTCAACATGACCGAGGCTGAGGTCAGCGGATCAACCGCGGGGTAAAGCCCTTCGCTTGCCCGTTTGCGCGATAACACGACCGTTGCGGAAAGATGCGAGAAGATATGCGCCGCCGCAGGGTCAGTGAAATCGTCGGCAGGAACATAGACCGCCTGGATCGAGGTGATGGCACCCCGACGGGTCGAGGCGATACGCTCCTGCAAAGCGGCCAGCTCGGTAGCCAGGGTTGGCTGGTAGCCAACACTCGACGGCATCCGCCCCAACAAACCCGAAACTTCCGCGCCCGCCTGAACGAAGCGAAAGATATTGTCGATCAACAGCAGCACGTCCTGCCCCAGGTCATCGCGAAAATACTCGGCCATTGTCAGTGCAGTGTTGCCCACCAAAAAGCGCACGCCGGGCGCTTCGTTCATCTGGCCAAACAACATCACCGTCTTGTCGCGCACGCCGGCATCGCCCATTTCGCGGTACAGTTCTTCGGCCTCGCGGGATCGCTCGCCGATGCCGCAAAACAGACTGACACCCTTGTGATGCTGCACCGTGTTGTTGATCAGTTCGGTGATCAGCACGGTCTTTCCGACGCCCGCGCCACCAAACAGCCCTGTCTTTCCGCCGCGCTCGATGGGTGACAATAGATCAATGGCCTTGATCCCAGTTTCCAGCATCTCGGCGCGCAACACGCGGTCTTCAAGCACGGGCGGGGCTTGATGGATCGACCTGCGGTCGACTGCTACGGGTGCGGGCATTCCGTCGATTGGCGCGCCAAAGACGTTCAACATCCGACCCAGCATCGTGTCACCCACCGGCACTTCGATCGGGGTGCCGGTGGCGCGGACTGGCATTCCCAACCCGAGGCCACGGACCGGAGCCAGCGCGATGGACCGTACGACCCCATCGCCCACCAGCGCCGCGACTTCGAGCGCGACTTGGCCTGCAAAAAGCAATTCGTGGATCTGCGGCACCGGATCCGGGAAGAATGCATCGACAACTCCGCCGCGAATGGTGACAATCCTGCCTTCGCTACCCGCGACTTTATCTGGCTTCGGGACCTCCACCGTGTTCATGACATATCCATTCTCTTGCTCAAAACTTCTGATTGGGAAACCAAGATTTGGCGTTTATTGCCATCCGGGTGAGACGCTCCGGGCAAGACGTTTCGATAGTGAGGGCAGAGCGCACATCTCCTTGTTTGGATAAGACGCTTGCCGCGGGCAAAGATTACAGCCATCGTTGGCAAATCGGCTGCTTGTGCTGCACGCATTGGTGTCAGAATGCACATGCTTTCTGGCTATGGCGCTAAAATCCAAAGACGAATCTCTCCGCGCTATGTGAGCCCCTGAGCATTCCTACCTACTCAAAGGCAGTGAACCATTTCTCTGGTGGGCTTGATAACTTGCAATCTTGGGCGAGATTTATTGCCCCGGGATTGTAATGCTTCCCGGCACAGCGCGTCTACAGAGATAGAAAATACGTGCGAGACAGCTAAAGAACGCGGGGATCAAATCATGCCGCAGGAACACGAACTTACCGGCTCAATGGGCGTCACCGCCGGGCGACTATCGATCTATGCAGTTGGGATGAGCACGGGGATATTCCTCGCGATATCCTTCGTCTTGTGCGTCGGCTTCGGCCTGATCTTTCCTTCGATGACGATGTATCAGGCCTGGGTCCCACTTCTTCCTGGCTTTGTTTGGATCAGCCTGTCGGGCTTTGTCATCGGGCTGGCCGAGGCCTTCGCCTACGGCTGGTTTATCGCGATCGTATTCGTGCCGCTGTTCAACTACTTTTCCCAAAGGGCTGCCAAATGAATGATGTTCACCACATGCACGCTGCGAGACCGAAGGCGTCGACCATGGACAAACCACCGGTCGTCTCACCGACAGCGCCCGTAGGATCGCCAGTTTCCTACCACCAGGATCTCTGGGAGCGTTCGATCCTGTTCTTTGACACTCTGCGGCAGCGCGCCGACAACATGCACGACCATGAACGGGCCGGAATGCCACCGTTGCTGGATTTCAAGTATGAGATTGTGCTGGATGCGCGCCGGTTTGACACTCCGGCGAACTATGCCCTGCTGAAGATCACCGAGATCGATGACGACTGTCTTGTCGATTGTCTCGACCCCGAAAAACCGCCGGTAATCATCATTGATCCGCGCGCTGGGCATGGCCCCGGCATAGGCGGGTTCAAACGCGACAGCGAGGTAGGCATGGCGATGCACGAGGGCCATCCGGTCTATTTCGTGGTGTTCTTTCCCGAACCGATGCCCGGCCAGACGCTGGCGGACGTGTTGCACGCGTTGCGCCGCTTCGTTGAGGAAGTCGCCAAGCTTCACCCTGGAAAGCCGCCTGTACTCTACGGCAACTGTCAGGCGGGCTGGGCGGTAACACTGCTGGCCGCCGATTGCGAAGGCTTGGCGGGACCGGTGGTTCTGAACGGCTCGCCGCTGTCCTATTGGGCAGGAGAAGATGGCGTGAACCCGATGCGCATATCCGGTGGCCTGCTGGGCGGGGCCTGGCTGACGCACCTGATGGGCGATCTGGGCGATGGAAGGTTCGATGGCGCCTGGCTGGCGCAGAATTTCGAAAGCCTGAAGCCGGAAAAAGCGATCTGGGAAAAACACGCCAATCTTTTGACCAATATCGACACCGAAGCCGAACGCTTTCTGGATTTCGAACGCTGGTGGGGTGGCTATTACACGCTGAGTAGCCCGGAAATGATGTCGATTGTCAAAAACCTGTTCATCGGCAACAAGCTGGAGCGGGGTACGATGGAAATCTGCGACGGCTGCACCGTGGATTTGCGGCAGATCACCAGCCCTATCATCGTCTTTGCGTCTTACGGCGACAATATTACTCCACCGGCGCAAGCGCTGGGATGGGTTGCCGAAGTTTATGTCGATACCGCCGACCTGATCGCGGCGGGACAGCGAATCGTCTATCTGACCAACCCCCATGTCGGGCATCTGGGCATATTCGTCTCGGCCAGCGTGGCAAAGCTGGAGCATCGGGCCATCCTGGAAAGTCTGGACGAGATCGAGGCGCTGGCGCCGGGCCTTTACGAAATGAAGATCGAAAACCCCACAGGCGATCCCGACTGCCACAAGTCCGATCTGATCGTGACCTATGAGCCGCGCGAAGTGTCTGGTCTGAAGGCGGCTTATCCGCACGAAGCGTTCGAAAAGGTAGCCGAAGTCTCGACGACGCTTGACAGCTTCTACAGCGCCTTCGTCAGCCCCTGGGTGCTGGCGATGACCACGCCGGCCAGTGCCGACTTGCTGAAATCACTGCATCCAATGCGGACAAGCCGGTACATGTTTTCCGAGGCGTATAATCCATGGATGCGCGGTGTGCGGATGATGGCGGATTCCCTGCGCGACACCCGCCAGCCATTGCCCGCCGATCATCCAGGGATCGTCGCGGAACGCAAGGTGATGTCCAATGTGGGGCAGATGATTAAAGGCGCACGCGAACGCCGTGACGCAACCTACGAACAAGTCTTCCGGCTGCTCTATGGTGGCGGCTCCAAACCTGCCCAAACGCCGCCGACTGTGTCTGGTGCAGTCAAATCAAAGGCCAGCCCGAATAACTCCAAACCTGGCAAAGAAAAACGCCATGCTGTCGGGAAGTGAGGTTGTGTTGAGCGTCTTCATCGGCAGTCGCTTGCCGGCCATGTCGCTGTTCTCGCGTCTGCGCAAATACCCAACCGTTCTGGCTTTCGGGACGCCCGTGATCAATCAGAAAGTTTGCCCGGATGTCAGATAGCGCCGTCCTGACTCTCAACGCCGGCTCATCCAGTCTGAAGTTCGCGATCTTTACCAATGTCGAACGGCCTCGCCGGCTCTGGTCGGGCGCGATTGAGCGCATCGGACTGCCGGGCGCCCGGTTTCGACTTTCGGATGCCCGAGGCGCGGTTTTTCGGGAAGAGACCGGAACCATCGCCGACCATGATACCGCTCTGAAACGGCTGCTCCTCGCCATTGAACATGAGGCAAGCGGAGTCAAACTGGTTGCCGTCGGTCACCGGATTGCGCATGGCGGACCTGACTGCGACTGCCCCGAACAAGTGACGCCCACACTACGGGCGCGATTGCAACAGCTGACGGCGCTTGCCCCCCTGCATCTTCCCGCCAATATTGCCGGGATCGATGCGGTGCGGATCGCGCGACCCGATCTCACTCAGATCGCCTGCTTTGACACGTCTTTCCATCGTGATTTGCCGCCCATTGCCCGCCTGTCGGGCTTGCCGCGTGCGCTTCAAGATGAAGGGCTTCGACGCTTTGGTTTCCACGGGTTGTCCTACGAATACATCGTCAAAGCGCTGCGCGACGCTGGTGTAGCTGTAGATGCCGAACGGATCGTCGTGGCGCATCTTGGCAACGGTGCGTCGATGTGTGCGATCCGCGATGGAAAGAGCCTCGAGAGGACGATGGGGTTCTCGACGATCGCTGGGTTGCCGATGGGTACGAGGTCGGGCGATGTAGACCCCGGACTGCTGTTACACCTCCTGATCGACAAGGAGATGACGCCTGAGGCGGTTTCTCAGATGCTCTACGCCGAAAGCGGTCTTCTTGGCCTATCCGGCATCAGCCGCAACATGCAGGAATTGCTGCAACGCCCTGATGACGCTGCAGCAGAGGCTGTGGCGTATTTCTGCTACCATGCCCGGCGGCATCTGGCGGGCCTGACAGCGACCTTGGGTGGGGTCGACCGTTTGGTGTTTACCGGCGGCATAGGTGCCAATGCGCCGCAGGTTCGGGCCGGGATTTGCGACCGCCTCGGCTATCTCGGCATTGAGCTGAACAAATCCGCAAATCTTCGCGGCGATCCGGTGATTTCGACCGGGTCAGTGGGTGTTACGGTCGAGGTTCGTCAGACTGATGAGGAAGCAATGATCGCTGGCCATGTCCACCAATTCATGGCCAGCCAACCGATGGCGCGGGAGGCATGAGCAATGAAAGATAACTTCGAACCGTTTGAAGCCCTGGCCACGGCGGCGTGCAAGGCAGGCCCGGTCCGCGTTGCGGTTGCCGATGCCGCTCAGACAGTGGTGCTGGAAACGCTGCGCGATGCCGAACGTGCCGGTCTGGTTACGCCGCTCTTGGTCGGCGACCCGAATGCCATCCGCACAATCGCCGCAGATCTGGGCTGGACGGTTGCGGAGGACGCGATTATCGCTGTGGCCGACGATGCTGAGGCGGCGGCCCGTGTGGTCGCTCTGGTGCATGAGGGCCGAGCAGACGTGGTGATGAAGGGCAACCTGCATACCGATATCTTCATGCGCGCGCTTCTCGACAAGACCCTCGGACTGCGACTTCCGGGACGACGCGTCAGCCATGTCTTTGTAGTGGCGCTGCCCAGTCATGACCGACTGCTCGGTATCACCGACGCAGCAATCAACATTGCGCCCGAACTCACCGCCAAGGCGCAGATTTGCCAGAATGCGGTCGATCTGTTCCGTATGTTGGGTGTGGTGAGGCCAAAGGTTGCAGTGCTGTCGGCAGTAGAGACCGTGACGGTCGACATCGCCTCGACGCTGGATGCCGCCTCTCTCACTCTGATGTCCCGACGCGGCCAGATCACTGGGGCCGAGGTGGATGGGCCGCTGGCGCTCGACAATGCCATCTCGGCGCGCGCTGCAACCGAGAAAGGTGTTTTGTCTGACGTCGCAGGCTCTGCCGATATCTTGCTGGTGCCAGATCTTGTCTCGGGCAATATTCTGGCCAAGACGCTGGAATATTTTGCCGGGGGCGTTGCGGCGGGGATTGCGATCGGGTTGGCAGCGCCGGTGGTACTGACCTCGCGCGCTGACCCGGCATTGGCGATTGCTGCCCTGATGTACCACCGCAGACCGCAGGTTGAACCGCGACCGGGTCCCGCTGAAAGCAGCATTGCCACCGCACCGCAACTGGAAGATGCCTGCTGTCCCCTGCCCGTCGTGTCAAACCTGCAACCAGTTTCGGTCGGCACCCAGCCACAATTCGAGGTAGCCGCGCAATGACCATTTCCGTCAGACCGATCAATCCGGCTGAAGCGCTCGACCTTTCAGCAAAGAAGGGTCTTGTCGTGGGCATCGCCAATGAACATAGCCTAGCCTGGGCTGCCACACAGCATTTCCACGCTGCCGGCGCTGACCTGGCCCTGACCTATTTCAACAACAAGGCCCTGGCCTATGTCGAACCACTGGCAAAGCGTGTCGCCGCGCCGATTTTCATGCCCTGTGATGTAACGCAGGAGGGTTCATTGGAAGCGGTTTTCGCAACCATAGAGAAAACATGGGGCCGTCTTGATTTCCTCCTGCACTCGATCGCTTGGGCACCGGCAGAGGATCTGCACGGTCGATTGACGGACAGTTCAAGCGCAGGGTTCGCCCAATCAATGCTGGTCTCGTGCCATTCATTCATCCGGATGGCCAAATTGGCCGAGCCGCTTATGACCAAAGGCGGCAGTCTGATAACGCTCAGCTTTCTAGGTGCCGAAAAGGTTGTGGACCACTACAACGTCATGGGACCCGTCAAAGCAGCCCTTGAATCATCAGTGCGTTATCTTGCGCACGAACTTGGCCCAAAAGCGATCCGGGTCAACGCTATTTCTGCTGGCGCCATACGGACGCGGGCGTCATCTGGAATCGAACATTTCGACGAACTGATCGACGAAACCATCAAGAAAGCTCCCTTGCGGCGAACAGTGACACCGGACGAGGTTGGCCGCGCAGCCCTGCTACTGGCCAGCGACTACACGACGGGCACGACAGGCGAAGTTATGCATGTTGACGCAGGATTCCACGTTGCCAGCATGGTGTTTCATTAGGCATCCCAACAAGGAACTCTATTAACTGCAGAAGTGACATCTTAATCACAAAGCTGCGCTTGAATACAATGTTGCGTTCGGAGCAGACCGACAGACGGCACTCGGGAGCAATCCGACGACACCGGGAGGTCAGTATTCGGAACTGCGAGCCAATATCTGTAATATCCGAAGCGGACCTGCGTCTAGATTCCTGCAACACGTCACCAAGGGAATGGCAAGCATCAGGTGCCAGCGTTGAATTCCTTGGCTCCTGCAGTCCGCGATTACTGAAAATCAAAGCTCTAGATGTCGGCTGTAGAGGCCGAAACACCATTGACGAGATAGCCTAACGCCCAAGGTCGAAGACCGCCAAAGGAACAGATGATGAAAACAAGCGTGATCAAAGTTGATGACATGTTGTCGGTATGGAGCCTTGATGAAGTGGAGCGTCGGATCGGCGAAGTACCCGGCGTTGAAAGCGTTACGGTGAATTTCGCCGCGAAGAACGCCACCGTCCGCTATGACGAAACCCGGGTTGCGGTTTCCGATATCAAATCAACCGTGCACGAGCTTGGATTGCAATCCAACAGACCCGCTGAGGATGCACCTCCTGAGGTAGCAGCCACCAAGGATCATGAAGACCACCTAGACGACAGCGAACCGGCAGCCGCCCTCTTATCTGCCACACAGAAATCAGCGGTGGAAACACCTGCCGCCACGCATGACGCGCATGCAGGACATAAAAAACACGACGGCACGGTGCCGGATGCGTCGAAGTCCTCATCTGGCAGTCAGACCGACACGCCGGAACCCTCATCCGACCATGCGGGCCACAATAGCCATGACAAACATCAGGGCCATTCTCCCGAGAAGTTCCGGGACCGGTTCTGGCTGTCGCTCGCTGTCACCGTTCCGGTTGTCATCTGGTCGGCCCCCATCCAGGATTTGCTCGGCTACCAGGCTCCGGCGTTCCCCGGATCGGATTGGATGGCGCCTGTGCTCTCTACTGTCGTCTTCCTCTACGGCGGCCTGGTTTTCCTACAAGGCGCGTGGCGCGAGCTCAGAGACCGGCTGCCGGGGATGATGACCCTCATCTCACTCGCCATCACGGTCGCATTCATCTTCTCCTGGGTGGTTCAGCTTGGGTTGATCGACTCGATGCCACTGTGGTGGGAGCTGGCAACGCTGGTCGCGATCATGCTGCTCGGCCACTGGATAGAAATGCGGTCCATCAATCAGGCTCAGGGTGCTTTGAAGGAACTGGCGAAGCTTTTGCCAGACACGGCAACGCGGATCACCGATACGGGTGAGGAAACGGTCGACATCAGCGCCTTGCGCAATGGCGACCTGTTGCTGGTGCGCCCTGGTGAAAGCGTTCCTGCGGACGGCGTCGTGCGCAAGGGCATGAGCGCCATTGACGAGGCGATGATCACCGGTGAATCGCGACCCGTGAAAAAGGGCGAAGGCGATGAAGTGATTGCCGCCACGATCAACGGAGAAGGATCCCTGCGCATTGAGGTCACCGGAACGGGCGATAAGACCAAGCTGTCCGGCATCATGCGGCTGGTGGCCGATGCGCAGACCTCCAAATCGAGATCTCAGCACCTGGCCGATCGCGCAGCCCGGATGCTTACCGTCCTAGCGATTGGCGCGGCGGTGCTAACATTTGTGGCGTGGCAATTGCTTGGCGCTGAGCTGGATTTTGCCGTGGTGCGAATGGTGACGGTTCTGGTGATCGCCTGCCCTCATGCCCTCGGGCTGGCGGTGCCGTTGGTGGTGGCCATCTCCACGACTCTGGGCGCTCGTAACGGCCTTCTTGTCCGGGACCGCCGTGGGCTCGAGGAGGCCCGCAATCTTGACACCGTAATTTTCGACAAGACCGGAACATTGACGCTGGGCGAGTTCCGGATCGTTGCAAGTTCCGTCGCGGAAGGCCTGCAGGAGGACGAGGCCCTTCGCATCGCGTCTGGTATTGAAGCTGAATCCCAGCATCCTATCGCCCGGGGGATCGTCAAAACTGCGGAAGACAAAGGCATCGCGGTCCCATCAGCCGACGGATTCCGCGCGATCACCGGCAAGGGCGTTGCAGCCACAATTGACGGGGTCGAGTACCATATGGGAGGGCCGGCGCTGCTCAAGGCGGAAAACGTCGATGTTCCACCAGCGCTTCAGGCTGCCTCCGAAGCCGCAGCCGGCAATGGCCAAGCAGCGATCTATCTCGTCCAGGCGGGCAAGGCGCTGGCTGTCTATGCCGTGGCGGATGCGATACGCGAGGAAAGCCGTGAAGCCATCGCGGCGCTGCATGAACGGGGCATTGAGGTTGCCATGTTGACGGGCGACGCACAGGCGGTGGCCGATGCGGTTGCGAAAGAGCTTGGCATCGATACAGTTTTCGCTGAAGTGCTGCCCGATGACAAAGCGTCCAAGGTCCGCGAGTTGCAGGCCCAAGGCAAGAAGGTGGCTATGATTGGAGATGGGGTGAATGACGCACCCGCCCTTGCCACCGCAGACATCGGGATTGCGATTGGCGCCGGAGCCGACGTAGCCGTCGAGGCAGGGCATATCGTGTTGGTGCGATCGGACCCCCGCGACATCCCCCGCATCATCACGCTGAGCCGGGTCACATATCGCAAGATGAAACAGAACCTCTGGCTGGCGGCAGGCTACAACATCTTTGCCATTCCGCTTGCCGCAGGAGTGCTTGCGCCTTGGGGTATCCTCCTCACGCCCGCCGTGGGCGCAATACTCATGTCGGCGAGCACGGTCGTGGTGGCGATCAACGCGCAACTCTTGAAGCGAGTAAAACTTTGAATGTGTCAGCGGCCAGTCGCATCGCCTCCTGCGGCGCAATCGTCTGTCTTGTCAGGAACAGCCCGATCCTCCGCGGTGTCTTTCGGGGTCTAGATGCGCGACCTGCGCCTCATGAATTGAAAGGGTTTGGGTGCCTGCAATGAGCAAGAAAACGAAAAGGAAGGCCGCACCGGAGCCCGAAGGCTACAAGCAAACCCTCCACAGCCTTCAGGTTGAGCTGGTGAAACTGCAGCGACACCTGATCAAAAACGATCTCCGCATCCTGATCCTGCTCGAAGGTCGTGATGCTTCAGGAAAGGACGGCGTGATCAAGCGCCTTACCGCGCATCTCAGCCCGCGCGACACCCGGGTCGTTGCGCTCGGCAAACCCTCCGACCGCGACCACAACAGCTGGTACTTCAAGCGCTATGTCGCCAGCCTGCCTGCCAGCCAAGAAATGGTCGTCATGAACCGCAGCTGGTACAACCGGGCCGGCGTCGAAAAGGTGATGGGGTTCTGCACGGATGCAGAACACGAGGAGTTCATGCGCTCCGTTTTGCCATTCGAGCGCATGCTCACTGGCTCCGGAACGCAGCTTTTCAAGTATTATCTCGACATATCGAAATCCGAACAGAAGAAAAGACTGGCAGATCGGCGGATTGATCCGCTCAAGCAATGGAAGATCAGCCCCATTGACAAGAGCGCGCTGCGGCGCTGGGACGATTACAGCGACGCGCGCAACGAAATGCTCACTCGGACCCATAGCGAAGACCTGCCCTGGCACGTCGTGCGGGCCGATGACAAGAAGCAGGCCCGGCTCAATGTCATCCGCCACCTCATGGCCCGCGTCGACTGCCCCGACAAGGATGCACACCTGGCCCAACCGGATCCGGATATCGTGTTCGACTTTGCAGAGGAGCATATACAAAGCGGCAGGATCGCACCATGAGTTCCAAGCTTGAAGCGGCGTTTACACCCCCTGCAGGACACTTCGATGAATAGGCCTGTGAACAGCCCGCTTTCGCTCGACCTCATCCAGAAGATGGACGCCTATTGGCGTGCAGCCAACTATCTCTCGGTTGGCCAGATCTATCTGTATGACAATCCCTTGCTCAAAATTCCCTTGAGTCTTGAGCACGTCAAGCCACGACTGCTCGGCCACTGGGGCACTACGCCGGGGTTGAACTTCATCTATGTCCACTTGAACCGCGTTATCAAAAAGCTAGACCTGAACATGCTGTATGTCACCGGGCCCGGGCATGGCGGCCCGGGTCTCGTGGCCAATACCTATCTCGAGGGCAGCTATAGCGAGCTCTACCCGGACATCTCACAGGACGAAGCGGGGATGAAAAAGCTGTTCACGCAGTTTTCATTTCCCGGCGGCATTCCCAGTCACGTGGCGGCGGAGACCCCGGGCTCCATCAATGAAGGTGGTGAACTCGGCTATTGCCTGTCGCACGCCTACGGTGCCGCCTTCGACAATCCCGACCTCCTGGTCGCCTGCGTCGTGGGCGACGGCGAGGCGGAAACCGGTCCACTCGCCACCAGCTGGCATTCCAACAAATTTCTCAATCCGGTGCACGACGGCGCGGTCCTGCCGATCCTGCATCTGAACGGCTACAAGATAGCAGGCCCCACCGTGCTTGCCCGCATTCCCCGTGACGAGCTCGAATCGCTGTTTCGCGGCTACGGCTACACGCCTCACTTCGTCGAGGGCGACGATCCGATGGAGATGCATCAGCTCATGGCTGAGACGCTGGATACCGTGGTCGAAAGCATCCGCCACATCCAGCAAGATGCCCGCGCCAACGGATTCAAGAAGCGTCCGCTCTGGCCGATGATCATTTTGCGGTCACCGAAAGGTTGGACTGGCCCGAAGGAGGTCGACGGCAAACCGACGGAGGGAACCTATCGCTCGCACCAGGTGCCCATGGGCGACATGAGCCATCCCGGGCACGTAAAGGTTCTGGAAGAGTGGCTGGAGAGCTATCGCCCGCGAGAACTGTTCGACGAGACCGGCAGGCTCCGGCCCGAACTCGCTGAACTGGCCCCGTGCGGCCCGCGGCGGATGGGCGCCAATCCGCATGCCAATGGCGGCCTGCTGTTGCGCGACTTGCACCTTCCGGATTTCCGAGACTACGCGGTGAAGATTCCGAAACCCGGTAGCGTGAGTGCGGAAGCTACGCGCGTCCAGGGCGAACTGATCCGCGACGTGATCAAACTGAACCCCGAAACCTTCCGCGTTTTCAGTCCGGACGAAACGGCGTCGAACCGCTGGGGTGCGGTATTCGAGGTGACCAACCGTTGTTCGACCGCGGAAACAGTTCCCGGCGACGACCATGTTGCGCCGGACGGCCGGGTGATGGAGGTCTTGAGCGAGCACCAGTGCGAAGGATGGCTCGAAGGATATCTGCTCACGGGCAGACATGGCTTTTTCTCCTGCTACGAAGCCTTCATCCACATCATCGATTCGATGTTCAACCAACATGCCAAGTGGCTCGACGTTGCAAACCACATTCCATGGCGGCGGCCGGTTGCTTCCCTGAACTACCTGCTTTCATCACACGTGTGGCGCCAGGACCATAACGGTTTCAGCCATCAGGATCCCGGCTTCATCGACCATGTCATGAGCAAGAAGGCGGAGGTCATCCGCGTCTATCTGCCGCCTGACGCCAATACCCTGCTCTCCGTTACCGATCATTGCCTGCGCAGCCGAAACTACGTCAACGTCATTGTCGCAGGCAAACAACCGTCACCGCAGTGGCTCGATATGGACGCAGCCATCAGGCACTGCACCGCCGGGCTGGGTATCTGGGAATGGGCCAGCAATGACGATGGCAGCGAGCCTGACTTGGTGATGGCCTGCGCCGGCGACGTCCCGACCATGGAAACGCTGGCCGCGGTGGAGTTGCTTCGGCAGCATTTCCCGGCACTGAAGATCCGGGTCGTCAACGTGGTCGATCTGATGACTTTGCAGTCACAGAACCAGCATCCGCACGGCCTCAGTGATGAGGATTTCGATGCCCTGTTCACCAGGGACAAACCCATCATCTTTGCCTATCACGGGTATCCCCTGCTGATTCACAAGCTGACCTATCGTCGAGCTAACCATCACAATCTGCACGTTCACGGGTTCAAGGAAGAGGGAACGACCACCACACCATTCGACATGGTCGTGCTCAACGAGCTTGACCGGTTCCATCTGGCCAAAGCCGCCATCGACCAGGTGCCGGGATTAGGTCCGGCAGCGGCAGCCTTCGCTCAATTCATCGGCGCCAAACTCTCCGCTCACGGATCCTACATCCGACAGCACGGCGAGGACATGCCAGAAATCCGAAACTGGCAATGGGCCGCAAATGGAGCGCATTCCAATACTTCCAGGCAAGCATGAGCAAACCGCCCTACCGGGGAAATGAGCAAGCCATGAGCGAGCACGACGATGCAATCGAGAAAAGCGGCTTTCACTGGCGCATCATGCGCTGGATCCTGTGGCGCTTTATCTGCAACGCAGCTGAGCGCGTTCTCATCGACAGAAGCCTGAGGAACAAGACGGGCGGTGAAATTCGCTGGTTGCAGAACGACATCGATTTGTTCCTGAGCCAGGTCTCAACGAGGACGGCGCTCCTGCGCCCGGTGGCGCAGCTTGACGCATTGCCAAATTTCGGCAGTCGCCTCATGGTCGAGCTTGCGATCTATACCGTTGCGGCCGACCGGACGCTGCGTGACCGAGATCTTGATCCCCAAAGCGCGCGGGACGCCTTGGCGGACATCGGTTGGTCCGTCTATCGCAGGCAGCTTGCCCTCTCGTCCCTGCCCGCTCGCCTCGTCACCCGCGACCCGGGAAAGCGATTGCGCTGGAGCATCCGCGGGCTGCTCGTTTTCCCCTTCCGGCCCGTGGGTGCCCCCGGCTACGCCGCCGAAGTCTTTCGAAAAGGCGAGGACATCCACACGCACTTCACGCACTGTCCCCCGCAAAGCTTTGCCCGGCGCATTGCCGACGAGACGGGCGATCCTGAAGCACTGGCCGGCTTCGCAAACAGCTGGTGCAAATATGACTGGCCTGGCGCCGATCTGATCGCCGCCGACGGACATCGGGGACACTATATCCGGCGGCAAACACTCTCGGCCGGGGATCCGGTCTGCGACATGTGCTGGGCGGCGCGGGCACCCCGCCAGACCAGCGAAAACAACAATGAAGACGGCAAATGAGGCCGGAGCGTGAAAGATCCAGAAATCGCTCTGCGGAGATGAAAGTATGAGAAACGCGACGATCGATGCGCCGACCAGCGATCCCAAGAAGAACAGGCGGGCCTTATGATGCAGCGGCAATCGCATGTGAAACGGCCCCACTCCGGAGAAACGAGGCTGGATGCGTTACAGCGGCATGCCTTCGATTACTTCCTGAACGAAACCAATCTCGCCAATGGCCTCGTAGCCGACAAATCGCAGCCGGGCGCGCCCGCGAGCATCGCAGCCGTGGGTTTCGCCCTGGCGGCCTACCCCGTCGGTGTCGAGCGCGCATGGATCTCACGCATAAGTGCAATCGACCGGACTCTGGCGGCATTGCGGTTCTTCAGCAACGCCCCGCAGGGCACGGACCCTGACACGACCGGGCACAAGGGCTTCTTCTATCACTTTCTCGACATGACGACCGGGCGGCGCGCGGGCATTTGCGAGCTGTCCACCGTCGATACCGGATTCCTGCTGGCCGGCACGCTCGCCGCCGCTGCGTATTTTGATCGGAACAGTGAAGACGAGCAGGAGATACGGTCGCTCGCCGATGCGCTCTACCGCCGGGCGGACTGGCAATGGGCCTGCAACGGCGGCGCGACGATCACCCACGGGTGGACGCCTGAGGGCGGATTTCTGCCTTACCGCTGGGAAGGCTATGATGAGGCCTCTCTTCTGTATGTACTCGCATTGGGCTCACCAACCCATCCGCTGGCTGCAGAGGGCTACATAGCGTGGACCTCGACCTACCAATGGAAGGAAATCTACGGCTACGAATTCATCTATGGGGGACCGCTCTTCATCCACCAGTACTCGCACATCTGGATAGACTTCCGCGGAATCCAGGATGCATTCACGCGAGGCAAAGGCATCGACTATTTCGAGAACAGCCGCCGCGCCACCTACGTCCAGCAAGAGTACGCGATCCGCAATCCGCTCGAATTTGCGGGCTACGGAGAGAACTTCTGGGGCCTGACCGCGAGCGACGGGCCAGGCTGGACGACGCGGCGCGTCAACGGCATCGAGCGCGCGTTCTTCGACTATGCCGCCCGCGGCGTTCCGTACGGCCCTGACGACGGGACGGTCGCGCCGTGGGCCGTGGTGGCATCGTTGCCGTTCGCACCGGAAATCGTGTTGCCGACGATTGCGCATTTTCAGGACGTGTATCCGCAAGTCACAGGCGCATATTGCTTTCGGTGCAGCTTCAATCTGAGCTTTCAGGACGAGGCGGATGCCGATGCCGGCTGGACGTCGCCCTATCACTTCGGGATCAACCTCGGTCCCGTGGTGCTGATGTGCGAGAATTTCCGAACGGATCTGCTTTGGCGCCTTATGCGCGCATGCCCCTACGTGGTCACAGGGCTGCGGCGGGCGGGATTCACCGGCGGTTGGCTGTGACGGCCACGGAGGCGTGCAAATCATGAAGGCCATATCGATCGTCGGTAGGGCGAACGGACAGCTGTATGCGCCTTTGATGAGCTGGAACGACCCGCTGTGGGCGCTATTCTGATGTCGGCAAGCACGGTCGCGGTCGCGATCAACGCGCAACTATTGAAACGGGTCAAAGGATAAGCCCATCAACAATGGGCCCGACAGACCACAGAGGAGACATGGCGTAAGGCATAAGACCAGATTTTGGAGGAGAATCCTGTCCGGACCAGGAAAGCAGCATATCCAAGACACGGTTTCTGTAAGCGCCCTGACCTTGGGACGGATCGTGCTTTCCTATGTGCCTCGATTGAGCAACGTTCTGATCTGATCACCGGACCGGCGCACTGCCATGGTGCCCGACGCAATGCATTGCCGCTTGTAGTGGAATTCCAGTGTTCCTATGGTATTTCTAAACTTTGGCCTGATGACCATATCGGCCTGACCGAAACGCAGCCGGGCATGCTCGTTCTGACAGATCTCGATTGATCTTAGCATCGCTTGTACTCCGTTGCGGGGAGCGATCCCGGTTTCGGGCTGGCTTGGATCAACAGCGATCACTACATCGACACCGGTGCTTCGCGCCACATCTATAGGCGCGATGTCCGCATAGGCACCATCCATCAGGACGTGAGATCCGTCAATCAGCGGTGGTAGGATACCTGCGAGCGCAGCACTGGCATAAACGTAGTTAGCAGCTGACCCTCGGTTGTGGACAACACGTTCCCCCGACAGCACATCCGTCGTGCAGACAAAGACAGGGATGGATCCATCCTCCAAGTTTTTGCCCTTGGTCAAGGCGGCAAGGACACCCCGGCCCCAGCTCTCGGTGCGCGCTCCGGCGCCCCAGCCAAAATACATGTCACGTGCCGCAAGCAGCGCAATCGCCAGGCCCCTCACTCTTTCGGCAATGCTTCGGCCTCGAAAGTTCGGCGTTGACGGGAACCCGCTGGTGTCCATTTCAACAAGATCTCGATACCAGTTTGGGTTCAGCGAATAAGTTGCGCCAACCACCGCGCCCATTGACACACCGACAATTGCACTGGGGAAATAACCCAAACTGATCAGGGCTCTCAAAACTCCCACATGCGAAAGACCTCTTGCGCCACCACCACTAAGGACAAGGGCGAAGGACTTGTGTTGGCTGGTCATCAGAGTATTCGCGCCCATCATACGCCGCCCTTCAGTGCGCCTATCGGTTGCAACAATCGTGGTGCATACAGCAACGTCCAGAAAACTGAACTCTGCCAGAGTCCCATCGCCGAACATCAGGACCTTCGGTCAACACCTCGGTGAGTATTACGCCAAGCATTACGCTGAAACGCCAAAAAGTGTCGGCGGTGCCATGCCCTTTCGAATGACCATCATGACGCCGGCAAGGGAAAGAGACGTGCCGATCAATTCCGGCCAGCCCAGGGACTCGCCATAGTAGAGCAAACCCATTGTCAGCCCGAATATCGGCACAAGAAAGCTGAACGCATTGGCCTTGCTCAGCGGCACTTCTGCAAGAACCGACATCCAGATGACATATACCAGCGCGGAGCCAAAGACCGCTAAGCCAACCAGCGCAAACAGAAATCCGGGAGACCACTCGATCACAGTGAAGTCTTCAGTCACGACGGCAATCATCGCCAGCGGGATACTGCCGATCAACAATTGGACACTGATGGCCATCAGTGGATCGACCGTATCCGCAATCCGTTTCAGCATCACATTGCTGATAGTGATGCCAAGAGCCGCCAGAATGATATACGTGATGCCGATTAGGTAGCTCTCCTGACCACCTCCGAACAATCGTGGTGCAGCGATGACGACGATTCCCAGAAACCCCAGAACAAGACCCGATTTACCCCAGACCGTCAGCCGCTCTCCCAAGACGACACCCGCGAGGGCGGCAGCCATTAAGGGCTGGGTGTTTGTGATAACTGTCGCAATCCCAGGTGACACGAATTCGGCCGCATGAAACATGCCAAAATACCCCAAGCTGGTGGCCCCAAACCCGATTGCTGCAAGGGTGATCCACGTCTTCCAACTGCGCGGAAACGGGCGGCGCAAAGCCAGCGCGATCGCCAGCAGGGTAACGCCTGCGATCACTGCCCGCAAGGTTGCAAACGACAGGTGCGGGGCATAGGCGATGCCAATCGTTATCAACGGATAACAACTCGCCCAGAGAAACATCGCGAAAATGATCTTTGCGGTGGTCAGAATTTTCACGAGTTCATCAATTCATTGTCCTTTTGGCTCCTGGTGAGCGGCTATTTAATTTTTGATCAATAAAGAACCATGGCGACGCATCATTGAGTGGTGCTGGTCCAAATTCTCCAACGGCCTGAGTATCAAAATGACAAAGCGATACATATGATTGCGCTTCGCAACTGCGCCTCCACCGTCAGATATAGTTTGCCCGATCTCCTGCATTGGTCGCCATGGCAATTCACTCATATTGCCAGCGCTCGTGAGCGTATATCAGCGGCCTGCATATCGGAAAAACCCAGCGGGGCTGTAGTCATTCGCCGATGAACTCGAACCACCCAAACCCCCAATTTCTCTTGTTCAGTCCGACACGACAGGTGCTGCGCATCTTCAAAGTCGCTATGTCTGCAAATCGTCAATTTTTCTCACACATGTCTCCGCCGTTCACGCGCGCGGTCAGTGTTTCGCTACTGCCTCCAGCGCCGTCCAGCGCTTCAGGTATATCCGTTCGTAGATGAACACCGCTGAAATCGCGGCACCTGCATATAGAACGATCATAGGATCGGATCCCAATTTCATTGTCGTGAATGCTGCCAGAACAAATCCGTCGAAGGCAATCGCACAAAGCAGTACGGCCCCATGCGCGCCAATCTCGTGGCGCAAATGCCGAAACACGCCCCAATGCACCAGCATGTCCATTATCAAGTAAAAGAATGCCCCTAGCGATGCGATCCGGCTCAGATCAAAAAACACCGCAAGCGCCGAAGCAAGAACGACCGTGTAGACCAGAGTGTGGCTGCGGATCGGGCCCGACATACCAAAATGGCTGTGAGGTATCATTTTCATATCCGTCAGCATTGCGAGCATGCGCGACACCGCAAATACACTCGCCAACACGCCTGACGCGGTGGCGACAGCTGCCAAGACGACTGTCAAGTAAAAGCCAGACTGTCCCAATGCAGGCGATGCGGCTTCGGCAAGTGAGTAATCCTTGGCGGCAACAATTTGATCAATCGACAGATTGGACCCGACCGCAAAAGCGACAAGCAGATACACTACCGTGCAAATGGCAATCGATATCATGATGGTGCGGCCTACATTGCGATGCGGGTCGGTGATTTCTGCACCACTGTTGGTGATAGTTGTGAAGCCTTTGAAAGCCAGGATCGACAGGGCTACAGACGCAATGAACCCGGTCAAATTGAAGCCGCTGTTGGTATTGCTTGCAGCTGCGAACGTGAAGCCGCCCGACCAAAGCGCGACGATGCCAAAGAGCGCAATTCCTCCGATCTTGATGACCGCCATGATGATCGACAAAAGACCGACAGACCGGTTGCCCGAAGCATTTACGATAAAGGCAAACAGGATGACTCCGACCGCCAATACCGGCACCAGCGGGCCACCTGCGATATCAAAGGGTCGCAATACATAGGTCGCAAATGTTCGCGCCACGAGGCTTTCCGAAATTACCATGGACAGCGCCATCAACAATGCCGCCGCTGCGGCGATGGCGCCCGGCCCGTAGGCTTTCTGCAAGATCATCGCGATCCCGCCAGAGGACGGCCAAGCATTCGACATCTTGATGTAACTGTACGCGCTGAAGGACGTCACGATGGCACCAAATACGAAAGACAGAGCAAAATAGGGTCCGGCCAATTGCGCAATTTGCCCCGTCAGCGCAAAAATACCCGCGCCGATCATCACGCCGGTTCCCATCCCAACGGCACCGGCCAAACTGATTGAGCCCTTGTTCAGGGTGTCATCACCATGTGAGTGTTTCAAAACTTTGTCTCTTTCTCAATAGATTGAACGATGCTCAACGGATCAGCAGCAGTGGACCACAAAGACAGCGTGCCAAACGGGGGCAGAAACGTTCTCTTGCGGCCTCCGAGGAACGGGTCAAGTCAGCGCCACCGTCTTGTGCCCCTGACCTTCTATCACGAATTCTCCTTTGGCCATTATCACCGCCTCATCAATGATCCGTATCTTTGGCTCGGCACCGGTAGAAACGAAGAGCGTGCCGGTGCCACGAATTTTGGCCAACTGGTACTGTTCCAAGGACAGTTCAGAGACCTGGATCTCAACATCGGCAAGGTTGATCGCCGCGATCTTGCCGTCACCGCTACCCGCGATAACATTTTCGGTCACCCGATAGATCTATCGCGTGCAACTCGACCGCAACGGCAAAGCTCCGCATACACCGTCGGCGTGAAACTCATCAGGTTGGTTACGGATATTCCATTGCCCGAGCGATGGATCGCGACAGCACAGCGCTCGTCGGAGGAAATGGCGGTTTGATGCACTGCTCCGGGGACTTCAATCCGCCACACAATCCCGCCAGATGTCGCATCCGGAACGCTGAGAATGCTGATGCCCGCATCCGAGGGTCCGATCGGTTTATCCTCGGCCAGTGAATTGTGAGCAGCATGCTCTATCTCGGACACACTCTCGGTTTTGGTCGGTTCCTGAATCGCCTCAAGTCCGATGATCCGCTTTCCTGCTTCGCCGCCTTCGGCAATGACCATGAGCACCGAAAAGGTGCTATTTTCCGGTGCAATCACGGCAGGCTGAGCTGTCGTGATTGCAGTCGAAAGCATCAACGCCGCCAATATGGCGACATTCAATACTATCAAGAGGAAATTCCCTCCGATGTTTTCCGTAAATCATGGACTGCGCTTACATCGGCGTCCAACGCGACTAATTCGGAGCGCTGCCGGATCACTGAGGCCGCGAATATCAGCAGCATGCCGGATGCAAGCCCTACCAAAATGAGTGTCATTTTGTTTCTCCTCATAAGACGAAATTCTGCAACATACACCGGGATGTGGCGGATCAGCTCGCGCCGCAGCATCCGCCGGTTTTGGTGCCTGTGCCATGGTCAACCTTTACGACTGCAGGCGGGTCCATACTTGGCACAGCAACATTGGCCTCTTGAGTTTTGGACGTAGACCCGCAGCAGCAGCCTTTCGGTGATTGATCGGGCGTTACGCCGGTCGGGATGATCTTTGTTTGCATTTTGGTTTTCTCCATGAAAAATTGTCTCCTGCAAGTATAGACGCCTGCGCCGCGCCGGCATTACGCAGTCCCAGACACCCTCAGAGGTCTGCCCAGTTCGACAGAGTGCAATCGCAGCCTGACAGGCCATGCTTTGGGCAGATCCGGGTCATCTCTGCGAACCTCTCCTTCAGAGCCTGTCTTCCACATCCAAGTCGAACGTCTATCGTACTCTCGCTGAGCCCCAAGCTGTGCGCGACGCCCTCCTTCCGCTCTCCATCGACATCAACGCGCCGAACAATATTGGCCTGTTCATGCGGAAGCGTGGACAGGAGAATGTCGATGCAGTCACATATCAGTTCGTCGAGTTCAGTGTCACTTGTGGGATCAGAGCCAGGCTGACGTTTCACATGCTCATTCCTTGATACGCTTTCTAGAGTTGCACACATCGGCACCCCTGATTGAGCTCCTCCGATGACCAGGCGGAGTTTCCAGTGATCTGCGACTTAGGCCTGTCATTCTACCTCGCATGTTAGCCAACCCTCTTGATCAGAAGACGCGCAACGGGGCTGGACATTACACTCGGTGGGGCATCGAACTGGCGAGGTGTCGACGATGGCCGAACGCCCCGAGAGTGATCGCAGTCACAAATCATGAAGCCGCCTTCACCGCAAACCTGGCAGACCTCCGCTATTTTCTTCCTCAACGCTGTTCTCGCGCGATGGACCCGAACTCCCAAAGAGTTCGAGCTCAGCCCCAGTTCAGTTGCGACAGCCGTGCGCGCCTCGTCTCGTAGATCAATCCGAGCCAACAATTCTGCCTGAGAGGGCTGAAGCATCTTCATCGCCGCCGCGATGCAGGTACACGCGGGCTCCGCAACATCGATGTCCTCCTGCTGGGTCACCTTGGTCTCGATCGCATAGGCCTCTGCGCCGCGATTTCGCGCCGCTTGCCGCCGGTAGTGATCCGTCAAGGTGTGTTTCAGGGTGACGCCGAGCCAGGCATCCAGCCTCTCATCGTCCTCAATCTGGGCATGGTGGCGCAGTACCTTTACGCAGAAATCTTGAAAGACATCCTCGGCATCCTGTGGCCTGCTCAATCGCCGGCGGAGAAAGCCGAGGAACCGGTTGCGGGATTCGACGAGTTTTGCCTCAACGACTCGGCGCGAGATCGTTGTTGCACTGTTGTTTTGTTCAGCAAACATTCGTGTTCCTTTCACATGACTTTGTGCAGCACCGACATGCGATGCTGGCAGTTAGACCTGTGAAAGGGGTCGTGGTGGTTGAAAGATCAGGTACCTCACTTCACGCAGCGTGAAGTGCGGATCAAACTGGCGCTCTGATGAACCCACCCAGCCCACCGGCACCAGGCTGCTCTTCGGAAGAATTCCCGCTAGGCAGTGAAGCCCGAGGTGGCAATTTACGCCGGGAACAGCTTTCTCCGCATCATCGCTGACACCCGCAACATGGGTGACCAATTCGTTGGTGGACTGCGTCGACGGATTGTGATGGTCAAACTCAGGGGCAACAGCCAGAGCAGAATAAAGTAAAGCCGCGACTACCGCGATGATAGTCACCACACGCAATCTAATCGTGCATTTTGCGATCTGCAATCTGAGCGTGCGCATAATTTTTCCAGACTCTACCCATCTTGTCTAGAGCTTCGTCGCACTGCTCGCCTTGACTTGGATCAAGCGCCGAGGTCCCGCCGGGCGGCGTTTACAGAACCGGGATAGACCTTCTTTGCGTCCTGATGTTAGCCTGGCCTTAATAGTTGCTGCAGCATTTGGCGGCATGGGGCCAAACACACCAACCGACGTTGCGACGCCCCGCCATAAGTGTCATCGGTTTCCCGTTACGAATAGACCCATCTGTGGATGCCGGTTGAAACCATATCTGTAATAGTCGGAGCCGTGGCAGAGCTAGACCGACAGGAAGGAATGCGCATTGGAGTATACCGCAACGCTGTTGTCGCTCATGGCCTTCCCGGACATTGATCCGGTCATCTTCGCCATCGGCCCGGTTCAGGTGCGCTGGTATGGTCTTGCCTATGTCATCGGCATCCTGCTGGGCTGGCGGTACGCCCGCAAGCTCGTCGAGAACGAAAAGCTCTGGCCAGCCAGCGGTCCGCGCATGACAGCGCTCGACATCGATGACTTCCTGCTTTGGGCCACTGTCGGCATCGTTGCAGGCGGGCGCATCGGCTACATCCTGTTTTATGACTTTGCAGCCGTGTCGGCCAATCCTGTCCGCGCTCTGGAGATCTGGAATGGCGGAATGTCGTTCCACGGAGGCTTGCTCGGCACGCTCGTTGCCATGCTCCTGTTTGCCCACAAACGAAGCATCCCGGTCTTTAACCTGTTTGATGTAGTTTGCGCGGTCGTGCCTGTGGGCCTGTTTTTCGGCCGGCTGGCCAATTTCATCAATTCCGAACTCTGGGGCAAACTGACCGACGCGCCGTGGGCATTCGTGTTCCCCACCGGTGGCCCTTTCCCGCGTCACCCGACCCAGCTGTATGAAGCCGCACTCGAAGGCCTGCTGCTGCTCTCGGTGCTGGCATGGCAGATCTACCGCCGCCAGGCTCTCAAACATCGCGGCCTCATCGCCGGCATTTTTGTGTCTGGCTATGCACTGTCTCGGATATTCGTCGAGTTCTTCAGGGAACCTGACATCCAGATCGGGTATCTCGCCGGCGGCTGGCTGACCATGGGTATGGTGCTATCGCTGCCGATGCTGGCTGTCGGCCTCTGGGCCGTCGCCACCGCCAAATCGTGCGCCTGAGCAAGACCGGGAAGGTTTCCGCGCCCGGCCTTGCTTTGCCTGAACTCGTGATCGAGCTGTGCCCCAGACTCTTCGATCGCCTTCGTGCGGTGACCGCGCAGATCGATAGTCTGACGGCAAGGCTCAAGGCGGCGGCGCAGCGTGACGAGACTGCGAAGCGGCTGATGGCCGTTCCCGCATCGGCCCGATCTGCGCGATGGCGCCGACGGTACTTGCGCCACCGAAAGAGAGCTTCGAGAAAGGCAGGGACTTTTCGTCGTGGGTCGGCCTGACACCGAAGCAGCGTCGGTCATCGCGAGCGGGGAATGGTGTGACCGCCCCCAAAGGGTGATCCGGTTTCAATGTTAGTGCATGCTCAGCCTGACGTGGGACCCGATTTCGGACCATCCGGCTCGGGAATTTCCAGGGGAGTACATTCACGGCGGACCGGATGCGCCGGAAGCATTCCTGAGCGATATCGGCAGCTTGATGCTGATATCGCTGTGAGGACGTACCTCGTAGTACAACTCAACTCTTCAACACCTATAATACCGCCGAGCGCCGGGTTCTTTACGAGCACTACCCATGAACAGGGAGCAATGCTCATGTCGAGAAGGTGGGAGTATGTTTTGCGCGGTGCCGGCTGATTGGCGACGACCCAGGCCTTCCGCTTGAGGTGCCTTTGTGGATGTTCGACCGGCAGGCCTGTTCGTGGGTGCGTCATTCAGAACGTCCGCTGGTCTTCGACCGATTCTGATTTGAGCGCAGACTTGATGTCTTGCGACCAGAATCCGGGAGATGATCATGCGCCGTTCTCAAACGAAACCAGACCAACTGGACCGATTCGGTTCGACGGGAAGCACGCATCCATGGCAAACGCCGCAATGGCAGAACCTGCCGCAGCCGGTGCGCCACAAGATCTCCGGACTGATGGCACAGTTGCTGATGGAGCACGGGACGAACCACGAGGAAGTGCGCGCCGAGGAAGCCGGCAATCTGCGTCACAGTGTGGAGAGCAATGGTGTCTGAAAAAATCGAACGTCATCATCTGGAGCGCAAGGCGATCCTTTACGTGCGCCAGTCATCCGTCCATCAGGTTCTGCACAATCGGGAAAGCAGCGCGCTGCAATATGCGATGCGGGATCGGCTTAGCCAGTTGGGCTGGTCTCAGATCGATGACGACCTCGGCCGTTCGGCTTCAGGCAGCACGGATCGCCTCGCTTGCTTTGCGCTCGCCAGTGCCGGCATCGTAGCCACTCTACAGATCGCTTTCGTCGTGTGGCTTGGCATTTAATGAGGGTCTTCCTCATATTGTGTGGTAGGCGGTCGATGGATGCACTATCGATGCCATGGATGGCCAAACCGAAGGCCAGAACAACAGATTCAGCTCTACCGGACGCAAATAAATTGCCACACAGGGCGTCGAATTCATGCGAAATGCAAGTTACGACCGGTTTTGTTCACTCCTCACACAAGTTTTGGTCACTCCCCACACAAATTGAAGACCCCAATTAAATGCCAATCTTTCATCAATTCGGCGCATTCTTACAATTAAAAGGCCAAGCGACAACGTTTTCTTTCCATCCAGCGGCATCGGTTGCGCACTGCTGGTGGCAATGAACGCGTTCACAGACATGAACACCGCGCCAAAGGCCGAGAGCCGGGAACCCAAACTCGAAGGAGACACCAGATGCCTTTGCAGATTCACCGATGTTCATGGGATGACGTCTCCGGCCAGTTTCTTGCCATCTTGTCCAGACCGCCCCTCCGGTGTGAAGAAGACGTCGGCGTGCAGGTCTGACCTGCGCAATCCAGCGGCAAGGACAGTTTCGGTGAGTGCGTCGATCATTGCCGGCGGCCCGGCGGTGTAGCAGCTCCAGCCTTTCAGTCCGGGAAGATCTGCGCGCACCGCCTCGTGCACGAAGCCGGAGCGATGGCCGCTGTCTGGCTGGCCCATCGACAAGACCGGCGTCACCCTCATGTCGCCATGGCGACGGGCAAGCGCCTGAAGCGCTTCGAGGCCATAGAGGTCGCGCTCCTCCCGAACTCCGAGATAGACCCGCACTAGCTGACGCATGCCAAGATCGACGAGGCTGGCGAGGATCGCCTGAACCGGGGCCAGTCCCGAGCCGCCGGCAACGGCGAGTATCGGCCCGGTATGCCCCGGCCGCAGATGGGCCGAGCCGCGCGGCCCCTCAATCTCAAGCAGCTCGCCGGGAACGAGGCTATGAACGGCGGCCGATACCCTCCCCTTCGGCACCAGGCGAACATGGAATTCGAGGATGTCCTCGCCCGGACGGCTGGCCATCGAGTAGTCTCGTGGCGGCAAGCCCGGCAAGGCAAGCGTTACATACTGACCGGCCGAGAACATCATCGGTCCGCGCTTCGGGCGCAGCCGCAAGATACGGATATCATGCGTCGCTTCTTCGACAGACACCACCTCGGCCCCGGTTCGGACGAGCGGGTGGGCGGGCAAAGTCTCCTCGTCGCCAAGCCAGGCGACCCTGACGTCGGATTTCGGCAACGCGCGACAGGCCAGGATCAGACCTGCTTCACGCTCTTCGGCCGAGAGCGCGAAGCGGGTATGCTCAAGCAGTTCGACCTTGCCGGAGACAAGGCGCGACTTGCAGTTCCCGCACCGCCCCGCCTTGCAGCCATGCGGATAGTCAATGCCAGCGTCAAGCGCTGCAGCAAGGAGTGTTTGCCCGGAGGCAACTGCGATTTTGCGCAGCCCGGGAACGAGCGTCGCCATCGCGGCTCCCGGAATCCCGGCGTCCTCGTTGGGCGCCTTGGCCAGTGCTGCGGTTTGAGTTCGATCGATCGACATTGGAAAATCTCTCCTGGTCCGGGTCTTGGGCGGATGTCACTCGGCGGGCGCAAGGCGGGGTTCGGCGGCTGTTCGCTCCGACCGCCCCTCATGGCGCATCGGCGGCGTGAAGCGGCGCAGCCGCAGCGCATTGCCGAGCACAAAGACCGAAGACATCGCCATGGCGGCGGCGGCGAGAACCGGCGAAAGCAGGATGCCGAAGGCGGGCCACAGGGCACCGGCCGCGATCGGGATCAGCGCGGTGTTGTAGGCGAAGGCCCAGAACAGATTCTGCCGGATGTTTCCGATCGTGGCCTTCGACAACGCGATGGCGTTTGGCACTCCGGTGAGCGACCCCGACATCAACACCACGTCCGCCGCCTCGATGGCCACGTCGGTGCCGGTGCCGATGGCCAGACCGATATCGGCCTCGGCGAGCGCCGGCGCATCGTTGATGCCGTCGCCGACAAAGGCGAGCCGCCCATATTGCGCCTTGAGCGCCTTGACCGCTGCGACCTTGCCGTCCGGCATGACCTCCGAAACAACCTCGTCGATCCCGAGTTGTCGTGCGATGGCTGCGGCGGTGCGCGCGTTGTCGCCGGTGATCATCGCCACTTTGAGGCCGAGATCATGCAGCGCGGCGATTGCCGCGGGCGTCGTCGCCTTGATCGGGTCGGCGACCGCCACGATGGCAGCGAGACGGCCGTCAATGGCAGCGTAAAGCGGCGATTTGCCCTCGTCGGCAAGCCGAGCGGCGGTGTCGGCGAACTGAGCCGTGTCATACCCGAGCCGTTGCATGTAACGGTCGGCCCCGATTTGCACCCGGACGCCGCCGGCATCGGCGGCCACGCCAAGCCCCGTCACGCTGTCGAAGCCGGAGACTGGCGGCAGCGCCAGACCTTCGGCTTCCGCCGCCGCGACGATGGCGCGCGCGATGGGGTGTTCGGATTTGTCCTCCACAGCGGCAATCCGCGCCAGCACGTCGGACCGCTCGAACCCGTCAACCACCTCAAGGTCGGTCAGTCGCGGCTTGCCTTCGGTCAGCGTGCCGGTCTTGTCGAGCGCGACCACCCTCGCCTCCTTGAGAAGTTGAAGCGCCTCGCCCTTGCGGAACAAGACCCCCATTTCGGCTCCCCGCCCGGTACCCACCATGATCGAGGTCGGCGTGGCGAGACCCATGGCGCACGGGCAGGCGATGATCAGCACCGCGACCGCGTTGACAAGTCCGAAGGTCAGCGCCGGATCCGGGCCGAAGAGGAACCAGACCGCGAAGGTCACGGCCGCCAGCGCCATGACCGCCGGCACGAACCACATCGTTACCCGATCTACCAACGCCTGGATCGGCAGCTTACCGCCCTGCGCCTCTTCCACCATGCGTATGATCTGGGCGAGCATCGTGTCAGCGCCCACGGCCGTTGCGCGGAAGGCGAAGGCGCCGGTCTGGTTGATCGTGCCGCCGACGACCGTCGCGCCCGCGCCCTTTCCGACCGGTACAGGTTCGCCGGTGATCATGCTTTCGTCGATATAGCTTTGGCCCTCGATAACTTCGCCGTCGACCGGCACGCGCTCGCCGGGACGCACCTCGACGATGTCGCCCAGAACCACATCCGACACATCCATCTCGACCGACTTTCCGTCGCGGCGCACCTGAGCCGTCCTGGCCTGAAGACCGACAAGACGCTTGATCGCCTCGGACGTTCGGCCCTTGGCCTTGGCCTCAAGGAACCGGCCGAGCAGGATCAGCGTCACAATCACCGCCGCCGCCTCGTAGTAGACGTTCATCGTTTCGGGGGGCAACAGGCCTGGGGCGAAGGTCGCCACCACCGAATAGCCGAAGGCTGCGGCAGTGCCGACGGCGACGAGACTGTTCATGTCCGGCGCGCCCTTGAGCAGTGCCGGCACCCCCTTGAGGTAGAACCGCCGGCCGGGCCCGGCGAGCACCAGCACGGTCAGGGCGAACTGGATCAACCAGCTGTTGCGCATGCCGATCGTTTCCATGACCGCCATGTGAACCCAGTCGAACACATGGCTGCCCATCTCGAGACCGAACACCGGCAGCGTCAGCACGGTCGCGATCAGCACGTCGCGTTTGAGCGTCGCCGCCTCGGCGGCCTTCTTCGTCTCGGTCTCGGCGCGGGAGCCAGCATCCTGATCCGTCGCCTTGGCGTCGTAGCCGACGTTTTCGACTGCCCGGATCAGCGTGGCCTCATCGGCGGTTCCGCGCACCGTCGCGCGTTCGGTGGCGAGATTGACCACTGCTTCGCTCACGCCCGGCACCGCCTTCAGCGCATGCTCCACCCGGCCAACGCAGGAGGCGCAGCTCATGCCTTCGACCGCCAGTTCCACCGTGATTGCGGGAACGTCATAGCCCGTGTCCTCCACGGCCTTGACCAGCAACGCCCGATCGACCGGCGCCGACAATTGAACATCGGCCCTCTCGGCGGCGAGGTTGACGCTGGCCGCGGCCACGCCCGGCACAGCCTTGAGAGCGCGCTCCACCCGACCCACACAAGAGGCGCAGCTCATGCCTTCGACCCTCAGGGTGACGGTTTCGTTTGTATGTCTAATTGTTGCGGTCATCGGCGTTCGGCTCCTTGGCGACTTTGGATGACCACCCTTGTAAGGCTTCCAACCGCTGGAAGGTCAAGTGCCCGAAGATTGTTTTTTCGAGCACCCGAAAATCCGCTTGACCTTCCAGCGCTGGAAAGCCTCAGCATACAGTTCGAGAACAAAAAGGAGGCTCTCATGCAGTTCCATATCGAAAAAATGCATTGCGGCGGCTGCGCGCGGACCGTGACCAAGGCGATCCAGTCGGTCGATCCTGACGCCACGATCGAGGCAAACCCGGACGCACGTCTCGCCGAGGTCACGACGTCCATGCCGCGCGAGGCGTTTCTGCCGGTGCTGGCCGAAGCCGGCTACCCCGCCACCTGACCGCAAATTTCGATCTCCCAGCAAACATCTGACCACGGGGCGCGCGTTTAAAACGCGCTCCCCGTGGTTTTTTCCGCCTGCCGATCAGTATTGTACCTGCGCCAGGAAGGCGCGCGCGCGCTCGGTCTCGGGTTCGGTGAAGAAGCGCTCCGGCGGACAGCATTCCGCCACCCGACCAGCGCACATGAAGACCACTTCGTGGCAGACCCGACGGGCAAAGCCCATCTCGTGGGTGACGACGACCATCGTCGTTCCAGCCTCGGCCAGGCTGATCATCACGTCCAGCACTTCGCCGATCGATTCGGGGTCGAGCGCGGATGTGGGCTCGTCGAACAACAGCACCTCGGGCTGCATCGCAAGCGCGCGGGCGATGGCGACGCGCTGCTTCTGGCCGCCCGACAGTTGCGCCGGATATTTTCGCGCAAAATCGGCAAGCCCGACCTGCGCAAGCAGCATCTCGGCCTCAGCCTCGGCCTCGGCACGCGTAATGCCGAGGTTCACCCGCGGCGGCAGCGCCACGTTCGACAGAGCGTCGAGATGCGGAAAGAGGTTGAAGTCCTGAAACACCATCCCGACCCGGCGACGCAGCGCCACGAGGTCGCGCGGACGATGTCCCACTGGCCGACCTGACATAACCACCTCACCTTCCTCCCAGCTTTCCAGCCCGTTCAGGCAGCGCAGCAGCGTCGACTTGCCCGAACCCGACGGCCCGCAGAGCACCGTGCTGCATCCACGCGGCACCGTTAGCGCGATGTCGTCCAGAGCCAGGAAATCGCCGAACCATTTCGACAGTCCGACGACATTGATCGCAGCGGCGGTCATGTCCTTGCCTCCCGCGCGGCGCCGCGCGCCATGTCCCATTCGATCCGTGCGCTGACGCGAGAGAGAAGGAAACAGAAGCACCAGTAGACGATTCCGACGAAGATATACCCTTCGGTCGCCAGTCCCAGCCAATGCGGATCGGCCACTGCCGCGTTGACGATGTTGAGAAAATCGAAGAGCCCCACCACGAGGACATAAGTCGTGTCCTTAAACAGTGCGACGACGGTGTTGAGAATGCCGGGGATCACCGCCCGGATTGCTTGCGGGATCAGGATGTAGCCCTGTGCGGTCCAGTAGGTGAAGCCAAGCGCGGCGGCAGCCTCGGCCTGGCCTTTGCCCAGGCTTTGCAGCCCGCCGCGAAACACCTCGGCGAGGTAGGAAGAGGTGTAGAGCGTGATGCCCACCAGCGCGAGCGCCAGACGCGGCAGTTCGGTGCCTGGCGGCAACAGGAACGGCACCATGACCACCGAAATGAACAGGACGGCGATCAGCGGCAGGCCGCGCCAGACCTCGATGAAGACCGTGGACAGAACGCGCAGCGCCGGCAGGGACGAACGGCGGCCCAGCGCCAAGACAAGCCCGACCGGAAAGGCCAGCACGAAGGCGACGGTTCCGACATAGACCGTCATGGTCATGCCGCCCCATTGCGCCGTGCCGACGCCGCGCAGCCCGAGGGGCTCTCCCCACAGAACAAGCGTCGCGCCAACGGGATAGGCCGCCAGAGCTCCGGCGACAAGGCCCGAGCGCCCGCGAAAGGCGGGACCGAGCGCAATGGCCAGCGCCGCCACCGGCCAGATCAGGGCAACGGCGGCGCGCCAACGCTCCTGGGGCGGGAAAAAGCCGAAACCGAACTGCGGCAGACGGTTGACGATGAAGGCCCAGCAGGCGCCGGACGGATCGCACCCGCTTCTGTCCTCGGCCACCCAGGTCGCATCGAGCAGCGTCCAACTGATGAGGTCCGGGAGTATCCAGGCGGCGCCCAGCGCCAGGGCAAACCAAAGGATCAGGCTCACCGGGCTTTCCGCCGCCATGCCGCGCAGGCCCGACGAAATGCCGGTGCGGGAGACCTCGGGTGGCAGGCGGGGCGGAATGGTGGATAGGGTCATGGTCAGCGCCCCTTCAGGCTAACGCGGGTGTTCCAGGCTGCCGAGAGCGCGCCAAGGCCGAGACAGAGCGTCAGATAGACCGCCGCGGTCATCACCACGATTTCGATCGCGCGCCCGGTCTGGTTCAGCGAAGTGCCGAGAAAAACGGCGACCAGATCCGGAAAGCCGACGACGGTGGCGAGCGAGGACGCCTTGATCAGGTGGACGTATTGATTGGTGAGCGGCGGCACCATGAGACG
This sequence comes from Hoeflea sp. BAL378, assembly GCF_000759435.1. Taxonomy (GTDB): domain Bacteria; phylum Pseudomonadota; class Alphaproteobacteria; order Rhizobiales; family Rhizobiaceae; genus Hoeflea. Next base: position 63,521 of record NZ_JRJG01000003.1, on the reverse strand, counting down.
CAGCGCCTGAGGCAATACGATGCGGCGCTGGATGAAGCCATCGCGCAGGCCCAGAGCGCGGGCGGCTTCGATCTGGCCATGATCGACGCTCTGGAGTCCGGCGCGAACGATCTCGGCGATAAAGGCGGCGTTGTAAAGCGTCAACGCCAGCAGCAGCGCTGCGAATTCAGGCATCATCTTTGCGCCGCCCCGAAAGTCGAAACCCCGAAACACAGGACGCTGCCAGTCGACATTTAGAACCGCGACGACCAGCAGGATCACGCCCACGGTTATCCCCGCAATCGTCGCCGCAAGATCACGCCGCACCAGCACGGGCGTGCGCGGCCTCAGAACCCAGGCTGCCACGAGGCCCAGACACCCGGCCACCAGCGCGCCAAGCGCGAGCCGAAGGTCCTGCCCCGGTTCAGGCCATGGAAAATAGATGCCCCGGTTGCTGAGATAGACCGCATCGCCGATGGCAATGGCCTCACGCACCACAGGCAGCGACCGCAGCGCCACGGTTTGCACGAAAATCAGGATCAGGAGCATCGGTACGTTGCGCAGCGCCTCGACATAGACCGTCGCGGCCAGGGTCAGCGGCCGGGCGGCGGAGACGCGGGCGAAGCCGACGACAAGCCCGAGAACCGTCGCCGTGACCAGGCTGAGACCGGCAATGAACAGCGTGTTGAGCACGCCGGCCAGGAACACCCGCCCGTAGGTCGAGGACTCGCTCATCTCGATGAGGCTGAAGCTCATCGCAAATCCCGCTTCCTGCCAGAGGAAGCCGAAGCCACCCGTCATCCCGTTCGCAGCGAGGTTGCGCGTGATGTTGGTGCCGAGATAGGCGAAGGCGGCCGCCACAAGCGCGATGGCCGCCGCCTGCTGCGCGAGCGCCGCCCACGGCCATCGCCTCCGGGGACGGCGACGCGGTGCGGACGGCGTCGACACGGGCACGCCGCGATCGGTCACATTGGATACCACGTCGGCCATCGCAATCGCCTTATCGCACCGGAGGTGCGTACAGCAGCCCGCCCTGGGACCACAGCGTGTTCACACCACGGGCGATGTTTGCCTTGCTGTTCGAGCCCAGCGTGCGCTCGAACAACTCGCCGTAGTTGCCGGTTGTCTGGATCGTCTTCACGGCCCAGTCATTCGGAATGCCCAGTTTGGTGCCGAATTCGCCTTCGGCGCCCAGGAAGCGTCGAAGTTCGGGCTTTTCGGTCGTCGCCGCCATCTCGGCAACATTCGCCTGCGTGACGCCGAATTCCTCCGCGATGATCAGGGCATGGCGCGTCCACTCGACCACATCCTCGAACTGCTGGTCGTCTTCGCGGACAACCGGCCCGAGCGGCTCTTTCGATATCACGTCGGCAAGGATGGTGTAGGAGTCTGGATCCGAGAGACCCAACCGGTAGGAGGCGAGCCCGCCCACCTCGTTGGTATAGGCGTCACAGCGGGCGGATTCCAGGTTGGCGATGCTCTGGTCGGGCGAGCTTACGGTGATCGGAGTGTAGTCCATCCTATTGGTCCGGAAATAGTCGGCGAGATTGAGCTCGGTCGTGGTGCCGGAGGTCACGCAGATCGAGGCTCCGGCAAGTTCCTTGGCCGACGTGATGCCGCTTGCCTTGCTGACCAGGAAGCCCTGGCCATCATAGATGTAGATGCCGGCCCATTCCAATGCGAACTCGGTATCACGCGACATCGTCCATGTGGCCGACCGCGCCAGCATGTCGACGCTGCCCGACTGCAGCGAGGTGAATGCATTCTTGAACTCAAGCGGCACGAAATTGACCTTGGCGCCGTCGCCAAGGATGGCCGCCGCGACGGCACGGCAGAAATCGGCCTCGAATCCGGTCCAATTGCCCTGATCGTCGAGCGTGCTCTTGCCGATCGACGTGCCAGTGCTGACGCCGCAGTTCAATTCGGCCCTGCCCTTGATCGCATCGAGCGTCGGTCCAGCCACCGCTGCGGCCGGCAACAATAACGCCGATCCGGCGGCAAGCAGCGCAATCTTTGTCCTGTTCAATCGCATCTCGATCATCTCCTTTGGCGCCGTGTTCATTATAGCCCAGACCTGGCGCACCGCCCGGGCGCAATCGTCATTCCGCCGCGTCGCGCGCGGCGCCGCGGTAGCGTGCGAGCCCGCGCGCCAGATCCCGTTGCAGATCCTCAAACGCCTCAAGGCCGACGCCGATACGCACCAGCGGGCCGGCGTCGGCCCACTGGACCGGGTCACGCAGTACCGACATGTCCGCTGGCGCGAACAGGCTGTGAAGTCCGCCCCAGCTTGCGCCGATGCGAAAGACGTCGCAGTTTTCCAGGAAGGCCGGCAGGTTCGCTGCGTGGTGCGGGTCAAGCAACATCGAAAAGATTGCGCCAGCTCCGGTGAAATCGCGCGCCCAAAGGGCGTGGCCCGGATCGCCCGGAAGCGCGGGATGCAGCACGCGCGTCACCCCGGTCTGCGTGCTCAGCCACTCCGCCAGCGCCAGCGCCGTCGCGGCCTGCCGGTCCAGCCGCACCGCCAGCGTGCCCAGACCCCGAAGGGTGAGCGCGCAGTCGTCGGGGGACACGCCATAGCCCAAAGTGCGCGAACGGTCCTTCAAGGAACGGAACCTGGCCTCGTCGGCGACGGCGACCGACCCCATCAGCACGTCCGAATGGCCGCTTATGTATTTCGACAATGCCTGCACCGCGAAATCCACTCCGTGCGACAGTGCCCGGAAACCGAGCGGCGAAGCCCATGTGCCATCCGAGGCCACGGCCGCGCCGGCCCGGTGAGCGGCTGCGACGATGCCCGGAATATCCTGCATCTCCATTCCGAAGCTGCCCGGCGCCTCGACCCAGACAAGGCGCGTCCGTGGCGACAGCAGGTCGTTCATGTCGGCGTCGGGCGCGTAGTCGCGCGCCACTATCCCGAGCGGACCGAGAAGATGCCGCGCCGCCTGCCGCGACGGACCATAAGAGCTTTCGGGGATCAGTATCTCGTCGCCCGCCGACAGCACCGTCAGGTTGACCAGCGTGATAGCTGCCATCCCCGAAGGGGCCAGCACAGCTCGCGCGCCTCCCTCGAGGGCGGCTATCGCTTTCTCGAGTGCCCGGGCCGCCGGGTGGCTGTAGAGCCCGTAGGCGTAGCCGTCATAGAATTGCCGGTGGCGATCGAAGAACTCCGCGACCGTGTCGAAAAGAACGGTCGAGCCACGATGCGGCGGAACCGTGAGCGCGCGAAACGGCAGGTCGTCGCCCCAGTTCTTCAGCAGTTCGGTATCGGTCTTCATCGGCTATCCCAATTGGCTACTCAAATATCTCTTGCACATGGTGTGAAATACGATCCATAAATACAAATACAAAATTATACATAGTCTATGCAGAAACCTGATAGGGTACGTCTCATGAATTTCCGCCAGGTAGAAGCCTTCCGGGCACTGATGCTCTCAGGTACGGCAAGCCGCGCGGCCGATATGCTGCGCATCTCGCAGCCCGCCGTCAGCCGCCACATCGCCGAGTTCGAGGCCGCGACACGCCTCTGTCTGTTCGAGCGTGAAAAGGGCCGGCTGAAACCGACGGCAGAGGCAATAGCCCTTTTCGAAGAGGTGCAACGCGTCTTCACGGGACTGGAGCGGCTGCGGTTCGCCGCCGAGAACATTCGCAGTTTCACGCGCGCACGCCTGCGGGTGGTCAGCCTGCCGGCGCTGGGCCATGCATTCCTGCCACTTGTCATCGGACGTTTTGCCCAGGCGTTTCCGGAGGCTTCGGTCCTGCTCCAGGTGCGCAGTTCGGAATATGTGCGGGAAGAGGTTGCGACGGGCAATTTCGATCTCGGCTTCGCCGCCGACGAAATCAGCCTGGCCGGGGTGGCGGCGGAGCCGTTCTCGGCCGTGCCTGCCGTCTGCATCCTGCCTTGGGACCATGAGCTGGCCAAATGCGCCGAGATCCGGCCGGAGATGCTTGACGGCGTGCGTTTCGTGACACTTGCCAGTGGTGACGCCGCCCGAGCCCGGTTCGATCGTCTGTTCGCGGAGGCCGGCGTCCAGCCGCTGATCGTCGGCGAGACGCAGTATTCGCTCACGGTCTGCAACCTGGTGCGGCACCGTGTCGGTATCGGACTCGTCAATCCGTTCTCCCTTGACGGCCTCGACCTTGCCGGACTCGTGACGCGGCCTTTCAAGCCGGCCATACAATTCCGATCGCTTCTCGTCCGGCTCTCGGACGCGCCGGCCTCCCGGCTCATCGACGCGTTCGTCGGCTTCGCGACTGAGGCCCGTGACGCCGTCGCCAATGTCAGCCGCTTTCCACCCAGCAACTAAGTCGACAGAACACCTGATTGCGGCTTTCGTGCGCCGTTCAGGGACAGGGCGCGCTCGAGCCCGAACCCCTTCACCAGGGCATAAATTGCCGGGATGACAACCAGTGTCAGGATGGTCGATGACACCATTCCGCCGATCATCGGCACGGCAATGCGCTGCATGATTTCCGATCCGGTGCCATGGCTCCATAGAATTGGAACCAGGCCTGCCATGATGGCAACGACAGTCATCATCTTCGGGCGCACGCGTTCGACGGCGCCTTCCATGATAGCCGCCGCAATGTCGGACTTGTCCAGCTGACGGCACTCTTTCAGCGCCAATGCCTTGCGCGCATCGAGCGCGTGGTCGAGATAAATCAGCATAATGACGCCAGTCTCGGCCGCCACACCCGCAAGCGCAATAAAACCGACGGCGACTGCAACCGAGAGGTTGAAGCCCATCCACCACATCAGCCACAGGCCGCCAACCAGCGCAAACGGCAAGGACAACATGACAATCAAGGTTTCCGTAATGCGCCTGAAGTTGAGATAGAGCAGCAGCAAGATCAGAAGCAGCGTCAACGGCACGACAATGGCGAGGCGTTTTTTTGCACGTTCGTAGAATTCGAACTGGCCGCTCCAGATGGCATAGTAGCCGGGCGGGAAGTCAACGCTCTGCGCCACTGCTTTCTTGGCGTCGGCGACATAGCTGCCCAGATCGCGTTCGCGGGCATCGACGAAGATGTAGGCGGCGAGTTGTGCGTTCTCGGTCCGGATAGAACCCGGCCCGCGGACCAATGAAACCTTGGCTATCTGGCCGAGCGGGATCGACGCACCTCCGGCAAGCGGCACCAGCACCTCGCGGGCGATCGCCTGCGGATCTGAGCGCAGGTCGCGCGGATACCGAATGCTGACGGCGTAGCGCTCGCGGCCCTCAACAGTCGTGGTCACGGTCTCCGCGCCGATGGCGGAAGCAACCACCTCCTGCACGTCGGCAATCGACAGTCCGTAGCGCGCGAGCTCTCGGCGATCCGGCTCGATATCCAGATAGTACCCGCCGTTGATGCGCTCGGCGAAGGCACTGGAGGTTCCGGGCACAGTCTTGATCGCCGCCTCGATCTGACGCGCGAGCTTTTCAATCTCGACCAGATCCTGTCCAATCACCTTCACACCGACCGGCGTCCGGATGCCGGTCGCCAGCATGTCGATGCGCGCCTTGATCGGCATGGTCCATGCGTTTGAAACGCCAGGAAACTGCAAGGCGCGATCCATTTCCTGGATCAGCGAATCAATGGTGACGCCGGGGCGCCACTGTGATTCAGGTTTCAGATTGATCACCGTTTCGAACATCTCGGTCGGAGCCGGGTCCGTGGCAGTCATCGCACGGCCCGCCTTTCCGAACACACTCTCCACTTCCGGGAAGGTCTTGATGATCCGGTTTTGTGTCTGCAACAATTCGGCAGACTTGGTGATGGAAAGCCCCGGCAACGTGGTCGGCATGTACATGATCGTGCCTTCATTGAGGCTTGGCATGAATTCGGAGCCGATCTTCGTCGCAGGCCAGACGCTGACCGCAAGCACGGATATTGCCACCATGACAGTGAGGGTCTTGGCCCTCAGCACTGCTGCGATGATCGGCCGATACAGCCAGATGAGCAGGCGATTGACCGGATTGCGGTGCTCGGGAACGATGCGGCCGCGCACGAACAGCACCATCAGAGCCGGAACGACCAGGACCGACAGAAGCGCTGCCGCCGCCATGGCGAAGGTCTTGGTCCAGGCCAATGGCTTGAACATCAGGCCTTCCTGCGCCTCCAGAGCGAAAATTGGCAGGAACGACACCGTGATGATGAGCAAGGAGAAAAACAAGGACGGGCCGACTTCGGATGCCGCCTCCATCAGCACCTCGGTGCGCGGCTTGCCTTCCGGCGCCCGTTCGAGATGCTTGTGCGCATTCTCGATCATGACAATGGCCGCGTCGATCATCGCGCCGATGGCAATGGCGATGCCGCCAAGGCTCATGATGTTGGAGGATATGCCGAGCGCCCACATGCAGGTGTAGGCGATCAGGATTCCGAGCGGCAAGGTGACGATGGCGACCAGCGCGCTGCGCAGGTGAAGCAGGAAGATGAAACAGACCAGCGCGACGATAAGGCTCTCTTCAATCAGTGTCGCCTTGAGTGTTTCGATCGCCCGTTCGATCAGCAGCGAGCGGTCATAGACCGGAACGATTTCAGTGCCCAAGGGAAGGCTGGTGGATATGTCAGCCAACCGGTCCTTGATGTTGGCAATGACATCGAGCGCGTTCTGGCCATAGCGCTGAATGGCGATGCCGGATACGACCTCGCCCTCGCCATCGAGCTCGGCGATGCCGCGCCTTTCATCCGGTGCAAGTTCGACCCGCGCGACGTCCTTCAACAGGACCGACGTTCCCGCTTCCGCCCGCAAGACGATCTGCTCGAGGTCGTCAATTCCACGCAGATAACCGCGCCCGCGCACCATGAACTCGGTTTCGGCCAGTTCGACGACACGCCCGCCAACATCCATGTTGGACTGGCGAACGGCGGTGCGGATGTCGGCAAGCGTCAGATCGAAGGTGCGCAAACGCCGGGGATCGACAACGATCGAGTATTGGCGGACAAAGCCGCCGACACTTGCGACTTCGGCCACCCCTTCCGCCTTGGCGACGGCAAATCGGATCTGCCAGTCTTGCGTCGTGCGCAGTTCGGCAAGCGTGCGTTGCTTGGCCATCACCGCGTATTGGTAGACCCAACCGACACCGGTGGCGTCCGGTCCGAGCGACGGCACGACGCCCTGCGGCAGCGATCGCGTCACGGCGGACAGATACTCAAGAACACGCGAACGCGCCCAATAGATGTCAGTTCCTTCCTCGAAAATTACGTAAACGAAAGAGACGCCGAAGAACGAAAAGCCGCGCACCACTTTCGATTTCGGCACCGACAACATCGCCGTGGACAGGGGATAAGTGACCTGATCCTCGATCACTTGCGGGGCTTGCCCGGTATATTCCGTATAGATGATCACCTGCGTGTCGGAGAGATCGGGGATCGCGTCCAGCGGCACGCGCGTGACCGCATACACGCCGACGGCCGAGGCGATAACGGTCAGGATCAGCACCAGCCCAAGATTGCCGGCCGACCAGCGAATGAGGCGTGCAATCATTGCTTCGCCTCTTCCTTGCCATCCGACGTGCTTCCGGCTTCGGAATCGTCTCCCGAGGTAAAGCTTGAAAGGGCGGCCTTCAGATTGCTCTCGGCGTCGATCAGAAAATTGGCCGAGACAACGACATTCTCGCCGGGTGCGATACCCTCGACAATCTCGACATATCCGTCACCGCGAAGGCCGACCTTGACCGGTCTCGGATCAAACCGTCCTTCGCCAAGTTCGACCAGGACAACCTGCCGATTGCCGCTGTCGATGAGCGCCGAATCTGGAACGACCAACCGGTCGGCATCGGCGCTACCGGCATTGAATTCGACATCGGCGAACATCTCGTACTTGATGCGGTGATCCAAATTGTCGATTTCCACACGCACCTTGGCGGTGCGGCTGCTCATCTCCAACTCGTTCTGGATGAACGTGACCCTGCCGGCGAACGTCTCGTTGGGATAGGCGCGGAAGGTGACTTTCGCCGTCGATCCCGTCAGGATGCCGGAAAGATCCTGCTCGGCGACATCGGCGATCACCCAGACGCTTGAGAGATCGGAAAGCATGAGCATTTCCTCTCCGGCGCGCATCATCATGCCTTCGATCGCCTTCCTTCTCAGTACGATCCCGGTGGCGGGCGCGGGCCAGTCAATCGATACAACAGGCTCCTTGGTGCGTTGCAGGGTCTCGATGATTTGTTGGGGGATTTGCAGGTTCCGCAATCGCTGCAAGGCGCCGGCCTGAGCACTGCGTTCTTTCCCGGCAATGCGGTAATCCACCTGTACCTTGACCATTTCCGGGCTGTAGACCTTGAACAAGGGTTCCCCCTTGCGCACCAGCTTGCCGGTCTCGTTGGCGAACAGGGTTTCAATAAAGCCGTCAGCGCGAAGCGAGACCGAATAAAGTGCGCGTTCGTCGGGCTTGGCGACGCCGGGCGCTCGGATTGGCCGGGAGAGTTGGCGCATCACCGCCGGTTCGGTGCGCACGCCTGACCGCTGCACCTTGCCAAGGCTGATCCTGACCGTGTTGCCGTCCTCTTCCTCGCCCTCGTAGACAGGAATGTAGTCCATCCCCATCCAGTCCTTCTTGGGCTCCGGCGACGTATCCGGCAGGCCCATTGGGTTGCGGTAAAACAAGATCTTCTTTGCATCCGATACCGCTGCCTTTTCCGGTTGCGGATCGAAATTGATGTCCTGGCTGGCGTGGACGGCAACAAATTCCCTACCATCCTGCGTCTTTTGTGGACCCGCCGAATAGGCGGGTAGCCCGTCAGGGTGACGATAGTAGATCACCGGCCCCTCGCCTTCGACTGGCGTCGTCAACTGTTGCGGATCACCCAGCCATTGCGAAAGGACGGGAATGTCCAATGAAAAACCGGCCTCGTTCTTCGCAACCCAATACCCCGCGCCGCCTCCGGCGCTTGTCAGAAGCAGGGCAACGGCCGTCATGAACAGCCACCTGCCGGGACGGGGCTTGTTGTTCGGTTCGGCATCAGCGGCTGAGGCGGGGATGAATGACATCTGGTTCATTGGTCCACCGCCTGGAAGACGAGGCGACCTTGCAACGTGCCCTCTTCGCCCTGAATCTTGGCGGCCAGTGAAAGCCTCCACCCTCCGGCCATCGCCAGTGCAGCGGTGAAGCGGTAAACGCCCGCCTCTGTACCGGGTGCAGCCTCGAGCGCAGCTGTCATCGTTTCCATGCCGTCCGGCTCCATGTCGAGCCGCGAGGCAAAGACGATGGCGTCGTTCACCGGTTCAAGCGTTTTGCGATGAACAATCCGCACGGCGATGATCGCGGTGTCTGCCTGCGTGACGCTTGGAGAAACCAGCTGGAACTCGTAGTCGGCGATGGCCGCATAGGCACTAGAGGAGGCTGCAATGACAGCAAGGGTTGCCACCACCATGGCGACGAGATGGATGCGGAACATGTTTCAAGTTATCCTTCGTTCCCGGGCAAGCCCAAATGGGCTGGTGCCGCACAATTCATGCGGTAATTTTCAGGCCGGTGGCGCAAACGCGCTTCAGGAACGGGGAGGATAACCAGGAGGCGCGGAATCGAACCGCGTCAGATGTTCGGCATTGGCGACCGGCCAATCGATTGCCGACAGGATGCTGGAGCCGGATGCCGTGTCATATCGGACTTCGATATTGGGTATCTGCAAACCGCAGATCACCACGGTTTCACACGCCGGATCCATCTCTGGATGGCCATCTTCGGAGCCGGCGCAGCACGCCACATCGCCACTTGCAATGCTGGCTGAAGAGACATGTTCAGCCATCGGGCATGCAACGCTCACCGATACGGACCACACCATCAAAAGTGCGATCGTAACAACCAGTCTCGCAAGTGCCTTAAAATGCAGCATTCGTCATCCTCTTCCTGCCGGCTACACGGAATTCTCGGAATTGTAAAATGAAAATGATGTGAGGATGCTGCTGCGCCACATCAACCGATGCGTCTGATTGTCTGCCCGCAGGCAAGATCGGCTGGGCGTCGACGAACTCATGCCGCGCTGGGAAAAACTGACTAGCGAACTTGCAGAACGAGGCCGTCACCTACCCTGCTTTTCGGGGACGATGCCGTCTGGCGCATTCTCCCGTTGCCGATCCGGGCGTTACAAAACGAATGGCTAGGGGAGCTCAGACGTCAGCGCTTCCAGGACCGGGCATTCAGGCACATCCTTGCCGGAGCATTGCGCGGCGGTTTCCGCCAGAACCTTCTCAATGCGTTGGAGATCGACGATCTTGGCGCGAACATCGGCCAGATGCTGTTCGGTCCGATCCTTTACTTCGGCGCAGGTCTGTGTGCCATCGTCAACGAGGGTGAGCAGACCGCGGATCTGCTCAACGGAAAAGCCGAGTTCGCGGGCACGCAGAATGAAACGCAGGCGGGAAATGTGGCTATCATCATAGATGCGGTAGCCCGATGCCGTGCGTGGCGGGTCCGGCATCATGCCGGTCTTCTCGTAATAGCGGATGGTTTCGAGATTGCAGCTCGTGCGCCTTGCCAGTTCGGCGCGCTGCAATGTCCTCCCGGAAACGTAATCGGTCATTGATCACAAACCCCTTGAGTCTGTAGTTGCTACAGACTGTAGCGTGCCTTTGAATGAAATTCGAGGGCGCACCGCATGAGTGACATGGAAATCGGAACCGGGGCGCTGGACGCGCCGATACTGGTGTCGGATCGAAAGAAGGGATGGTTCGCCGTCGGCGGTGTCATCGGCGCCATTCTGGCTTCGACCTGCTGCATTGCACCGCTTGTGCTGCTGACTCTCGGCATTTCGGGCGCCTGGATCGGCAACCTCACCGCGCTTGAGCCCTACAAGCCGATCTTCGCCGGAGTGGCGCTCGTCTTCATTGGGCTCGGTTTCAGGCAGATCTATTTCAAGGCCAGGCCTGCTTGCGAGGGAGGGTCTTACTGCGCCCGGCCAGAATCTTCCCGCATTACCAAGACCGCCCTGTGGCTCTCGACCATGCTGGTCGTGATGGCGCTGACCATCAATTGGTGGGCACCGATTTTCTACTAAGGAGAAGACCGTTATGAAACCAACATTCATCATTGCAACCGGATTGCTTGTGCTGGGCGTATCCAGTCTGGCTCTCATCGCCACTGTCGCGTCGCCGGTCCCTGTCGCGGCAGCTCAGGCAGCTTCGAGCGATAAGACGACCACCTTCGATGTACCGGACATGACCTGCGCGCTGTGTCCCGTCACAGTGAGAAAGGCAATGGAAAGCGTTGAAGGCGTTCGGTTGGTCACGGTCGATTTCGATGCCAGGACCGCAACCGTCGTGTTCGATCCGTCCAAGGCAACCATCGGTTCCATCGCCACAGCCTCGGAGAACGCCGGGTATCCCGCGCACGCGAAATAGGGCTGACGCGGTGAACGACCGGCCCCTACTCGGCGTCGTGATCGACGGCGCGGCATTTGCGGCGCTGTGCTGTTTCACGCCGGCGCTTTTGGTGTTGGCGGGCGTGGTTGGCCTATCCGCAATCACCGGCTACCTTGACCATGTCCGGTTGCCCGCGCCGGTGCTTTTTCATCGGCCTCGCCGTCTACGCCGTCTGGCGCCGGAAGCGGCGCTTGACGAGATCATGATTGTCGAGCCCGGAACTGCCGCGCCGACCATGATGAGCCGGCCCAATCCGATGAGGAGGAGACACACATGAGTGACGCATTTGACTACGACCTGATAGTGATCGGGGCCGGAACCGGCGGCAGCGGGGTTGCCCGGATGACCGCGGCAGCAGGCTGGAAGGTCGCCATCATCGACAGCCTGCCCTACGGCGGGACCTGCGCCTTGCGCGGTTGCGACCCGAAGAAAATGCTGGTGGCCGTGACCGAGGGCATGGACTGGGCGCAGAACCTGAAGGGCAAGGGTCTTGAGGCTCAGACCTCTGTCGATTGGCAGGACATGATGGCCTTCAAGCGCAGCTTCACGGACGCCATGCCGATGCGCATCGAGACCGGGCTTGAAAAGGCGGGCGTTGCGACGCTGCATGGCGACCCGCGGTTCACCGCCCCCGACACGATCGAGATGAACGGGGAAAGCCTGCGCGCAAGGCATTTCCACATCGCCACCGGCGCGCGGCCGATGACGCTGAACATCCCCGGCGAAGAGCTGCTAATGACCAGCACCGATTTCCTCGACCTGCCGGAGCGGCCGGACATGGTCGTCTTTGTTGGCGGCGGATTCATCGCTATGGAATTCGCTCATATCGCCAAACGCGCCGGTGCGAGCGAGGTCACGGTTCTGGAGATGGCGGAGCGGCCGCTCGGCAATTTCGATCCAGATCTTGTCGCAATACTGGTCGAGGCCACCGCCGAACTCGGTGTCGCCCTGCGCACCGAAGCGAAAGTGCTGAAGATCGAGAAACAGGGCGGTAAACTCGCCGTCTCCTTCGAGACACCGGGCGGCATCAAGGTGGTTACCTGCGATACCGTCGTCCACGCCACCGGACGTGTGCCCGATATCGACGGACTGAACCTCGCCGCCGCCGGTGTGGAGCATGGACCACGTGGCATCAGGGTCGACGCCGCGATGTGCACCACCAATCCAAACATATTCGCCGCCGGAGACTGCGCCGACAGCGGCCCCAACCTGACCCCGGTTTCAGCCTACGAAGGCCGGATCGCCGCCGAGAACCTGCTGGCTGGCAAAGACGAGCGCAGCGTGTCCTACCCGCCGATCCCGAGCGTTGTCTTCACCCTGCCCATGGTCGCGACCGTCGGACTATCGGAGACGGCTGCGCGGGAGAAGGGGCTGAAGTTCGACACCCACTTCGAGAAGACACAGAGCTGGTATTCCTCAATGCGGGTCGGTGCGAAATGGACGGGCTACAAGGTTCTTGTCGAACAGGAGACCGGCCGAATCCTTGGCGCGCATCTGATAGGTCCGGGCGCCGAGGAACAGATCAACCTGTTTGCCATGGCGATAGGAGCGGGCCTGACCGCCAACCAGATCAAGGCAATGATCTTTGCGTATCCGAGCTACGCCTCGGACATCGGCTCAATGGTGTGACGCAGGATTTTCGGGCATCGCCATGACGACAGTCCCCATCAAAAAAAAAGGAAAACGACAATGGACCAGCAAGTGGACACCGGTGACTGCTGCACTACCGGCGGGGCCGAAAGCCAAGCTTTCGACATCGCCGTTATCGGGGCCGGCTCGGCGGGCTTCTCCGCCGCGATCGCCGCCGCCGAACAGGGGGCGAATGTCGCGCTGATCGGCCATGGTACGATTGGCGGCACCTGCGTCAATGTCGGCTGCGTGCCCTCCAAGACCATGATTCGTGCCGCCGAGGCGGTGCATGGCGCAGGCAGGGCAGGCCGGTTTCCGGGGCTTGCCGGTGAAGCCCACGTCAGCGATTGGCGCGCGCTGGTTGCGGCCAAGGACGATCTGGTCGGAACGCTCAGGCAGAAGAAATATATCGACCTGCTGCCCGAATATAATGGCGTCGCATATATGGAGGGGATTGCACGACTCAATGGATCGGGCGTGCTGGTGGATGGAAGTCCGATCAGCGCCGGCAAGATCATCATCGCCACGGGTGCATCGCCGGCGATTCCTTCCATCCCCGGTATAGAGCATATTCCTTACCTCACCAGCACCACCGCGCTGGAGCTTGGGGAACAGCCACGCTCGCTTCTGGTCATTGGCGGCGGCTACATCGGCTGTGAACTTGCACAGATGTTCGCGCGCCTCGGCACCAGAGTGACGCTGGTCACGCGCTCGCGCCTCTTGCCCGGGGCAGAACCCGAAATAGCGCAAGCGCTCGCCGGCTATCTGGCCAACGAAGGCATCACGGTTCGCACCGGACTGAGTTATTCCGGAATCGCGCAGCAAAATGGCGAAATCAGGCTGTCCGTTGATGTGGGTGGTCGTGCCGAAACGCTCACCGCCGAGCAGGTCCTCATGACCGCCGGACGCACACCCAATACGGCTGGCCTTGGCCTGGATGAAGCTGGCATAAGGCTGGCACCGGGTGGTGGAATTGCTGTCGATGACAGAATGCGCACCTCGAAATCCGGCGTCTATGCCGCTGGCGATGTAACCGGGCGCGATCAGTTCGTCTATATGGCGGCCTATGGTGCCAAACTCGCTGTGCGCAATGCGCTGAACGGCGATAGCCTCGTCTATGACAATACCACCATGCCATGGGTGGTGTTCACCGATCCGCAGGTGGCGGGCGTAGGGCTTTCGGAAAGCCAGGCCCGCAAACAGGGATTCGACGTGAAGACATCGGTTGTGCCGCTCGACCAGGTGCCGCGCGCGCTGGCTGCCCGCGATACCCGTGGCCTCATCAAGCTGGTGGCAGATAAAAAGACCGGCCGCTTGCTCGGTGCGCAGATCCTCGCACCGGAAGGCGCCGACAGTATCCAGACAATGGCGCTGGCGATTAAGTTCGGGATGGCCACGAAAGATCTCGGCGAAACGATCTTTCCCTACCTCACCACGGTCGAGGGGCTGAAACTCGCCGCCCAGGGGTTTACTAGGGATGTGGCGAAGCTCTCCTGCTGTGCGGGGTGACGACGCAAGGGGTTCAGTCACGTTGCTGCAGCGGTCTTCTCATGTGTTGACTCCCTTCCGATTGTACGGAGTGCATGTTTATCCAAGTAGGGTGAGGACCTATGGCAATGGGGCAGCGTCGCCTTAAGTTTTGTGCGTTAGAGCATTTGGCATGAAAACTTCTCCTTTTGCTTGCAGAGCGCGGGATCGACGTTTCGTTTCAGACGGTATCGGAATGTGATGCCAAATTTGGCTCCGAATTTGCGACTTCGCTCCCTCGGCGCTCAAAGCGCGGCTTTGCCGATAAATGGCACCTCGATGAATGGTGGTAACGATGAAGGGACAGAAAGTACTGGCTCTGGCGAACCGTCGATGCTGAAGGCTATGTTCTCGATGCCCTTTTGCAAAGCCGTCGCAACAAAAAGGCAGCGCTGAAATTGATGCGCAAGTTGCTCAAAGGCCAGGGCGTCACGCCCCGTGTGATAGTGACCGACAAACTCTGCTCCTACGACGCCACAAAAGCGATATCATGCCCGGCATTGAGCATCGTTCGCATTAGGGGCTGAACAATCGGGCCGAGAATTCCCATCTCCGGATAAGGAGGAGGGAACGGATCATGATGCGGTTCAAGTCAGCCACGCAATGCCAACGATTCGTTTCAAGCCGCGGCCCTATTTCGAACCTCTTTCTAATTCACCGCAAACATCAAACTGCCGCCGATCGCCGAACGCCTCGCACTGAGGCTATGGCTTCTAATCACGCTGCTGAACGCCACATAATGTCGGCCGCAGCAACACTCTGACGGCCTTTTCAAATTAAGGCGACGCCGCCATACCGCCCACCGAAACGATTTCTTCCGCATTGCCTCATCGGCGGTGAGGCGTGGATAGAGTGGGGATCAAAGTTCGCCGGGTCCCCGTTTCGCGATCCGGTGGCTCAACAACCGCGAAACTTCGCCGGCCCCGTTAGAGGATATATCTGTCCCAGCTTCCATAATGCTCTTTGCTGCGGCGTCCTCGGGGCAGGCTCAGTGCCACCAGTGAAATCCCCGCTGCAATCCCAAAGAAGCTGCCGGCCACCGTACTGCCGCTTAGCAGCAGCGGTGCGACTACCAGCCATAGCCCAAAAATGACGTTCAAGAATCGCAGCGGGCGTGCCACCTCGGCCCAGGCGATGACGGCGGTGGTCAGGACCAATGCACCCAGCAGGTGGTCGCTGTTTGCCATTGCCGCTTCATTACCAAAGACCGAGCGAGACGCCAGCATCAGGAAGGCACCGATTGCAGCACTCAGCCCAAGTGTCCATGGTACGGTGACGCCGACTGCGCTTTGCCGCAGGATCTGCATAGGTGGCGCGTCGAAGCTCATTTCGCCGCCGGTCGAACCACCGGGCAGAGAATCACCCCTGAAGAACGCGCGCCAGAACGGCCTGCCCCGGCGCGTGTTCCAAACCATGAACTGCACCATCGCGACAATCTCATCGAGCGAGAACGGGATCATGATCAGCATCGCCAGTGCCGCCATCAGGCAGATCGTGCAATAGGTACCGATCGCAATCGGCTGTATGATGATGAAATAGATGCTGACGACGCCGAGCGGCCCGACCACAATCCCGAACAGTGCAACCATCCAAGGCATCGTGCGCCACCGCCGACGGCTGCCCATCACGCCCATCAATATTTCGAACATGTAGCTCATGGCACCAAGGCCGCCATCTGCAATGGGCCAAGCTTTCGAGACATCCGAGGTGATGATGTATTCAGTGCCATTGAGCGACGAGGGGGACGAAAAGAACGGTTCCCAGACGCCATCGATGTGGCCGAGCTGGTAGGCAGACAGGATACGCGACAGGAGAAAGCCTACGACACCCAGCGCGATGATCGGCAGGCGCTGGACATATGTGGAAGGGCAATAGGTCCAGCCGGGCGGAATGTCGGAGTCATCCATCATCCCCCCGCGCGACATGCCAGGCATCATGGGGATCAGGATTGTCAAGGCGATGACAAGTGCGCCGATCAGCGTGTCGTTTGCATAGACGGCCGCATCCGGCGTCCAAAACACCAGCGGCGCCGCCAGCAACCAGACCCCCAATGCTGCATTCGCCCATTGTGCCCAGCCATTGCCGGGGCGCAGAGAAAGGCCGGCAAAGACCATGATGGCAAGCCCGGTAAAGACATCGTTCCACGCGGTCAGCCAGCTTCGGGTCGCGGCAGGCCATAGCCCGCGATCCGCCGTCACCCGCTGGACCGCAGCGCTGAACTCGGTCTGATCGAAGGTGCCGAAAACAGATGGCGCGGTGGCAAGCCAGAGGCCCAGGGCCATGACGAGCCAATGCACCCAAAGCATCGAGAAATGCATCTTTCGCATATGCGCGTCGTGCTTACGCCTGTCCTCGTTCGCTTCGGCCTCGGACGGCGCCTTCTTGGCAGCCTCTTCCGCCGCGGCGTTCTCGACCTTGGCCGCCGAAACCCGGGCGGCGTTCAATCCGTTCGCTTCGTACCACCCGTAGGGATCGACCTTCAGGCGCTGAAGAATTCCCGGCATGTCGTCGCGCAGACTGTGCTCAGGCTTCCAATCCAGGTGCTTTTTCGCCGCCGAAAGATCGAGCTCATAGTGATCGCTGGAAATATCGACCATCCATGCCCGGATAAAGGCGTCCTCGCCAAAAATCCTGTTCTCCGTCCATGCGCCCAGCTTGGCCAGCTGTGGTGGCACATTCCAGGTGACCCAGTCCTCGTCATGTAGCTCGCGCCCGATCAGGCGCTGCAACTCTCCGAACCGAATCGGGTCGGCCTCGCCCAAAAGCACCGGAAAGACGTCCGGCAGATTGGCGCGGCGGTCGACGATGCGTTCCACGGCGTCGAGAAAATCATCGAGATGCAGGAAGGCCTGCCCGCGCGACAGATCACCGGGATAGACCTTACCGCTGAACCGTCGTTCGTGAATGCGGGCGATCTGGTGGGTCAGAAATGTCGACTGCCCCTTGTCATCGTAGATGCCCGCAGGGCGCATCAGCACGAGTTTCTCCTCGCCCCGCTCCTCGCGCAATACCTTCTCCGTGCGCACCTTCGACGCGCGGTAAGGAAACTTGGGATCGAGAGGATGATTCTCGTCTATCGGCTCGCCTGGCTCGGTCGGCGCATGTGCAAGCATGGTGGACGCGAAGATGAACTGTTCCAGCTCGAACGCCTGAAGCCCCTTCAGCAGCCGTTTCGAACCCTCCACCGTGACGGCATCATATGCGGGATCATCCTCGCCGCTGAGATCGAAATAGCCCGCGAGGTGAACGCAGGCGGCTATCCTGTCGCCATACGCAAATCGCACGCGTTCAAGCGCGATATCGACACTTACCTGATCGGTGATGTCGAAACAGACGCATTCGGCCTGATGTGGGGGATGCGGCGGCGCATACCGGTCAAGTCCGACGACGCGATAGGTTCGGTGCAACCGGCGCACCACTGCGGAACCAAGAAATCCGCTTGACCCAGTAACAATGACGACAGGCCTGCTTTCATCCGTCATGGTCTCGCTCCGGTTTCAAGCTATGTGCGCAGGTATTTCACCAACGCCACAACCGCTAGAACCAGCAACGCCACGACAAGAAGCCATATAAATCCCATACCGAGCATCATGCCACCATCCATCATCATCCAATCTCCTTGTTTTTATTTCTGTCCCGAATTGAGCCGGCGCTCCCGCCCGGCTTACTTTCCCGTGCTGGAACGTAGTGACGCGGGCTACGCGGCTGCCAGCGTGAGCGAACACGCCAGCCGCCGCGAGTCTCTCACCGAAAATTCAGCAGCAGCCAGATTTCCGATCCGACTTCGAGATCTCCTGTACAAGTTCGGCGGTCTCTTCACCGTCGGCATCACGCGCTATGTCCGCTTGGGCAATCATCCCACAACACTTGCCTGTATTGTCTGTAACGACGGCCCGCCGGACTTGCCGTTCTTCCATCTTGTCGCAGCATGACGAAACGTCCTCATCCGGTGTCGTCGTCAGCAGGTCGGTGGACATCACTTCGGATACGGGAGTCTCATTCGTCCTGCCTTCGGCGACTGCGCCGCAGCAGATGTCGCGATCGGTCACGATACCCACCGGTTCCCCGGCGTCGTTGAGCACGGGAACCGACCCTACCGATTTGTCAGCCATAATCCTTGCTGCATCCTGAATGGTGCTATTTGGGCCGCAACAGGCAGGGTCGCGCGTCATAATTTCCTGAACTTGCATGTCAACACTCCTTTTCTTAGGCGAGTACAACGGAGAATCCCGGAATATGTTCCGAGCCCGGCACAATCAGAAGGATTCTTTGCAGTAGATGTCGGACACGATACCTGCGGGGTAGTGTGTATCTTCCCCCCTCGATCCGGCCGACAACAGGCCGGTAGCACCAGGCAGAATGACGGGTGCAGGCGCAAATGCAGCAACTCGCGGCGAAATCCAGCCGACAATGCCGGTCTCGCGAACCTACGCTTCTCTACCGACATCGCCTCTTGCTATCGCCGCTACCCAGCATCGGCCGAAGCGGTGGCGATAGCTTCGACGCTGGCAACGGATATATCAAACACGACCGTCGCCATCAAAACAACAACTGACAAGAGTGCCGTGGTGGGCGATTGCGCCTGTCCGTAGAATTTACGGCTTCCAGGAGTCGCGGGGCTCGATCAGATCGCGATAGGAATCGATCAGTGGACGGTTTCTCACAGTAGACCTCGCGTGCTCACCATCCAGTTTCTCCAGTGCTGCGAGCATGAATTCAGCGATGTCCGGCCGACCTTGCCGGCAGGCATATCTGAACACGCGCAGGATATCCCGCTCCAGGATTTCGGTTTTCGAGATCACAGCTACCTCCCTATAAAAGTCAAGCCTGCGCCTTTCAGCGACGGGAATGTCAAATCACAATTTCCTCAACGGGCCGTTGGCCTAGCCGATTGTAGACAGCAACGGGAACGTCTCCAAAAGCCAGAAGGCGAAAGAGGACAGATATCCTGTCATCATGGCGACTCCCATCAAGATCATAACCGCTCCGGCGAATGTCCGCAGAATACGCCCGAGGCGACCGAAGGTCTTCAATCTTGCTGCCAAGGCGCCGGTGAAAACGGCGGCAAGCAGGAACGGCACACCGAGGCCCAGCGAGTAGATCGCTAATAGTGCGACGCCGTCGGCGACCGAGGCTGATGCCGCGCCAACGGTCAAAATGGCACCGAGGATCGGACCGATGCAGGGGGTCCAGCCGAAGGCGAATGCCAGGCCGAGCACATAGGACGATACGGCCTTGCCGCCGGGCAGATCCAGGTGAAACCGTGCCTCGCGCATCATCCACGTGGGTCGAATGGTTCCGAGCATGAACAACCCGAACAGCGTAACAATCCCGCCTCCGACGATGTTCATCTCGAAGCGGTAGCGAAGCAGCAATTGCCCCAACGCTGTAGCGCTGGCTCCAAGGATGACAAAGACGGTTGTGAAGCCGAGCACGAAGCAGAGGCTGAAACCGAGCGCTGCGCTTCGCGCAATAGAAACCTCACCTGAGGGTGATGTAAACGTCGACCGGCCGGCGACATAGGAAACATACCCCGGCACCAACGGCAGTACGCAAGGCGACAGGAACGAGACAATGCCGGCAACGAAGGCGCTCAGGATACCAATATTGGAGAGTTCAAGCATTCGGAGGGCCTTTCAAGTCTTCTTCCGAGCTCACCGGTCACCGCTTTTCCGGGCACGCGCGATCAGCGTTTGCATGGTTTGCAGGTCGGTGGCGCCGCGCAATATTTCGTCACCGATAACAAAGCCCGGCGTACCGTTGATCCGCAGAACTTGGGCGAGCGCAAGGTTGCGCGCGATTTCAGCGTCGACAGCAGCATCAGCCATATCGTTTCGCAGCAGCTCGACATCCAGGCCGATTTGCCCAGCAACCTCCATCACTCGCCCCTCGTCGGCAGCTCCTGACAC
Organism: Hoeflea sp. BAL378; assembly: GCF_000759435.1. GTDB lineage: Bacteria > Pseudomonadota > Alphaproteobacteria > Rhizobiales > Rhizobiaceae > Hoeflea. Next base: position 43,137 of record NZ_JRJG01000003.1, on the reverse strand, counting down.
CTGCATCATTGCTTTATGGAATTCGGGGTAGAGGTTCTGCTGGCGGGCCGCAAGAGCTGCCTTGGCTGCGAACACGGAATTTGGCCCGAGGATGGGAAACTCCTTGTAGACGATGCGTAGTTTCAGATCGTCTGCTTCCGCCGCCATCATCGTTGGCGCAACCTGGCGGCAGTAGGAACAATTGTAATCAAAGAATTCGACCAACGTCACATCGCCTTGCGGATTGCCACCGACTGGACTTTCCGGGCTGTTGAGCAGTTCATCACGATGGGTGGCAAGGGCCGCCTGCGCTTCTGTCTGTTCCACCTCCCGTTGCTTTCGTTCGAGGTTCTGCATGGCCTCGACGATGACCTCCGGATTGGCTACAAGATAGTCGCGCACCCGCCGCTCAAACGCGTCCTGCGGCAGGTTCTCCGATCCGATAGTAGGCTGCTGGCCGGTCCTGAACCCCGGATCGAGCAGATACCAGGCGCCTGCCGCAATGATCAGCAGCAGGGGCAGCATGAGAAAGCCGAAGCGGCGCCCCGTGAATTTCGAAAATTGCGTCAACTTCCTTCTCCCGCTGTTCAGAACAGACCTGTCAGCCATCCCCACCACCCCTTTTCGGTAGGCGGCATTGGCGCATGCGCGTTGTTGATGAGCTGGTTGATGTAGAGGGTCAGATTTGTCTTGCTGAAATCGGATCCATGGAAAATACCGGCATGCCGTCCGTTGCGGTCGATGACATGCGCCATCGGCAACTCCTGGTCGCGGCCGCTGAACGCCGCAAATCGATCCGCCAGACTGGCGGTTGTCTCGTCGTCCGATGGGATCACGCGCCGCCAGTTCGCCTGGTCCGACGGAGCCTGGGTCGAGGCATCTGCGTCAAGGACGGTTACAAACGTGACCATTTGCTTCATCGGCGAAGCATTCACCTGTTCCTGCACGCCTGCGAGAACGGCTTGCTGTTTGGTGCATGGACTGTCACAGTTCTGCGGAACAAAGCTCAGCACGATGATCTGATCATGGAGATCGCCGAGGCGCAGGACGTCACCGTCCGGTTCTTCGAGGCTGAGTTCGGGCGTGGAAGGGCGATCCGCGACCTCGAAGGCCAGTTCGCGATCGGTCATCACCTCATCGATGCGCTCACCGGGATGGTTTGCGAATGCCGGCTGTGCGACCAGCAGGGCGGCCAGGATTAGGAAGCGCTTCATTCAGAAACCTCCCTTGGCCCCTCGGCCGCTATTCCGAGCACGGAGACCTCTATCTTGATCTCTCCGGCGTTCTCGAAGTTGAGCGTCATAGGGAATGTCGTTCCCTCGCTGAGTTTGTCTTGCAGTCCCATCAGCATCAGGTGCATGCCGCCGGGCGCGAGCGTAAACCGCTCACCCGATGGCAATTCAAGCGTTTCGATGTGTTTCATGCGGCTTATGTCGCCGTCCTTTTCGACTGCGTGAATCATGACGTGGCCGGCGACAGGCGTGGCCACACCGAGGAGCCGATCCGCCACAGCACTCTCGATCGTGAGATAGGAGGCGACCGGCCGGGACGCGAGGACGGAGGCGCGCGCCCATGCATCGGAAATGCGGACGCTCTCCTCTGCGAGTGTCGGCGATGCCGCCCGCCCAGACCGCCACCGCTATTGCAATCAGTATTTTCATCATTGTTTTCTATTCATTCTTGCAAGGACATCGACGGCCATCTCTTCCGCGGACTGTTCGCCTTCGCGGAAGACATCCTCAAAGCGGCCTTCGGGTGTCATCAGGTAGATGTGCCCGGAGTGCGCCATCAGATATCCGTCCGGCGCTGTTTCCTCTTCCATCTTCTCGTAGTAGACGCGGAAGGATTGGGCAGCTGCGGCAACCGCGGCTTCGGATCCGGTCAGTCCAACCAGCTTCGGGTGGAAGGCCTGGACATATTCCGCCATCACCTCCGGCGTATCGCGCGACGGGTCGACGGTGATGAAGATCGGTGCGACCCGCTCGACCTCGCCGCCAAACCGATCCAGCACATTCGCCATGTAGGCGAGCGTGGTCGGGCAGACGTCGGGGCAATAGGTGAATCCGAAGAACACGAGTTGCCAGCGCCCGAGGAAGTCGGCCTCGGTCACGCGATTTCCGTTGTGGTCGATCAACGAAAACTCGGAGCGAATTGCGGCCTCGCCGGTGGTGACCGACGGCGGCTCGCGGACGCCGATCGTCCGGACGAAATAGGCACCACCGATCACCAACGCGGCAATGGTCACCAGGAACCACAGGCCGTAGCGAATTCGTCTGAGATGTGTTGTTTTGCCTGATGTCATGTCTGTTTCTCGCAGCCCCCCGCTCGGACCAAATGTCCGGGCGGGGGGATCTCAGCCTCCTATTGGTCTGCCGACGTCTTCATGTTGTCTGTCATGCTGGCCATCAACTTGGTGCACTGCTCCATCATCGGCGCCATCTGGGCCATCATTTTCATCATGCCCATCATGCCGTCCATTCCGCCCATGCCGGACATTCCGTCCTGATTCATCATATCTTTGTTGTTCCCCATGCTGCCCTCTTCCATCATGGAGCCCTGGTTGCTTGGAGTTTTGTGCTCAGCGGCTTGAAGGGTCGGGACTGCGGCGATGTTGATCATCAGAACGGCAGCCATAGTGAGAGACTTGATAGGTTTAATCATCGGTCGTGTTCCTTTTCTGCTTGGTTAGGGATAGGGAATGCCGGGACGAAACCGCCACACTGACGGATTGTGCGTGTTGCACGGTTTCGTCCGACAAGAGGTCATTTTGGGCTCCGCCCGGTAATGAAGGTTCACCGTCTGCGGCAGCAGGGTTTCCGGCCTGGTTTGACTTGCAGGAACCGCCGGTAACCTTGTTCATGCAGAGTCCGAGCGCGCACATGGCGACACACGGCAGTGCTGTGAGGAGCAGCGGCGCTATGCCTGCCGCGGCTAGCCAACTCCAATTAAACGCGAGACCGCCAGCAATCAGGACCGCCGCAAGTATGAGGTATCCGCGACGGCCGCCGAGGTAGTAGCGAAGCGCGTAGAGAACATCGCGGCCAAACGAACCGTCCTCGGTGCTGTATTGTCGTGACTTATCCATGAAGGCTTCCTTTTCAGTTCGAGGTCTGATGTGTTTTGAGAAAATCGATCATCTCGGGCGCGTCCCATTCTGCCGGGCCGACCAGCCGTCCCAGTTCCTGCCCTTCAGCATCAATGAGGAGCGTCGTTGGCAGGCCGACGGCCGCAAGGTCGAACGAAGCCCGCATCGAGGCATCGATATAGAGACCGAGATTCCGGATACCGATCTCGGCATAGAATTTGCGGACCACCTCCGGCCCGGCCCGGTCGACAGAGAGAGGCACAACCTCGAAACCGGGGCCGCCGAGTTTTGCCTGAAGCGCGTCGAGCGTTGGCATTTCCTCGCGGCAGGGCACGCACCAGGTCGCCCAGATGTTGAGCAGAACGGTTGTGCCTTTGAATGAGACCAGCGTGAGAGCCTGACCTGCCCCGTCCTCGAACGTGACCACGGGAAGCGGCCGAGGCGTTTCGTGCATGACGAAGGACTGGGGCAATAGTGTTGCGCCTCGTTTGTCGCTAACGGGGTAGGCGCCTTTATCGCCGTCGATGTAAATCATTGCGGCGGTGACTGCGAGCGCGACCACCACGAGCCCCCCAGCCGCAAGTGCGATTAAAATTGTGCGTTTTGTATGCAATAGAGCCGTCATGAACCAGCGCCCCGCATCTTCTGGTCCGCGGTCCGCTGGCGCAATGATTCCACCAGCGGCAGGATGGTTTTCGCGAGCACCTCTTCGTTCACCGGTCCGATATGTTTGTAGGCGATGAGCCCGTCCGCATCGACCACAAAGGTTTCGGGTACGCCATAGACGCCCCAATCGATCGCCACGTGCCCACTGATGTCGGCTCCGGTGCGCGTGTATGGGTCCCCGAGGTTGTCCAGCCATTTCGCCGCATCGTCCGGCTGATCCTTGTAGTTGAGGCCGTGCAGCGGCACGGTGCCTTGCGCTGCAAGCTTCATGAACAGAGGGTGCTCTTCGCGGCAGGCAACGCACCAGGAAGCAAAGACATTGACCAGCGATACCTCTCCTTTGAGATCATCGCTCGACAGCCCGAGCGATCGCCCCTGAACCGGCGGCAGGTCAAATTCCGGCACCACCTTGCCGATGAGCGCGGATGGAAGACTGCCAGGGTCTTGGGTCAAGCCCCAGGCCAGAAAGATGGCAAGCACCGCAGCGACAGTAAGCGGCAGGAAGGCCAAGACGCTTCGTCCCGTTTTGGCGAACGACTGTTCACTGTCCATAGTCATAACCCACCACCGGCTTTGGCCGTCACTCGAGCCTGTGATTCCCGCTGGCGCTCGGGCCAGGTACTCTTGATGAATGCGAGTACCGCTGCGATCTCCTCGTTGCTCAGGATGTCCTCGAAGGCGGGCATGTCGCTCTCATAGCCCGCAACGACACCGCCGACGCCGAACTTGGTGATGTCGAACAGGTCCTGGTCCGAGTGATGCCAGGTGTGGCCGCTCTCGTCATGGGGCGGCGCCGGCATGCGGCCGTTCTCCAGCCTGCGCCTCCAGTTCGGCTGACCCTGGAGCTCGGCGCCATGGCAGGAGGCGCAGTTTTGCGCATAAACTTGCCTTCCGAGGGTGATCTGCTCGTCTGTCACAGGATAACCCAGCACGGTCAGGTCTTTGGCTTGCGTACCGGAACTTTGCGATTGCCCCTGCGCGGCGATAGCTGTCAGACCCGAAAAGGTGGCAGCGGAAAGGAGGAGCATCATCCGCCTCATTGCCGCCCCCGCAGAAACTTCACCAACGCGAAAATGCCGAGGACCAGAACAGCCAGGATCAGAAGGCTGAACAGACCACCTCCGAACATCATAAAGTCCATCATGGAGCCATCCATCATACAGTTCATGCCATCACTCATCGGAGTAAACGGCGACGCCGTCCTTGCCGAAGGCGTAGGTCTTCAGCGTGCCTGTCTTTGCCGGTGCCATGCCGGGAGCATTCCCCGGCATTCCGGGCAACGTGATGCCGGTGACATCTGGACGCTCGCTGACCAGCCGTTCGATAATCTCGACAGGCACGAGCCCGCTTACGACATAGCCGTCAATCTCGGCCAGGTGACACCCGATACCTCGCTCGGGAACGCCCATTTCAACCGAGCGCTTGTCGAAAGCGCGATCATCGACGCGCGTCACGGAAAAGCCGTTCATCTCCAGATAGTCGGCATAGGTATCGCAACATCCACAGCCGGGGTCGCGCCAGATTGTGATCGCCTTGGCACCAGCAACGCTGGCACTTGCGTCTTGGGGAGCTTGAGCCGAGGTCAACGCCGTAAACGCCACACTACCAATGACAGCCAGGGCGGTAACGGTTGCGGCAACAAAGATCTTTTTCATGTTGTTCTCCATTAATTGTTAGCGAGCGGGGTCCAGGACAGACCGCCGTCGCGAGTTTGGATGAGACCGTCCGCGGTAAGGGCAACGACTTGATCGGCATTGTTGGGATGGACGGCGACCGCATCAGTGCGGAAAGATGAGCGTTGCGCCCAGACGACCCCCGCGTCCGCAGAAGCCCACACACCGGAAGGTAGGGCGGCATAGAGCCTCATCGGAACCGACGCTGCGCTCACCAAAGCGTGGATAGGTTCTCCGGTGGGCAACGGTGCCTCCGGCGCAGGCGCAGCCCCGGATACCAAAGCGTCCATCGCATCGCCTGGCTGCACGTCCTGCCAACGGCAGAAACAATCGGGCACGCGGGTGAGACCCAATCCGGTTCCGGCGTATAACCAGATGCCGCCCATGCCCGAGGCCAGATCGACCGAGGCCAATGCAGTCAAGTCGCGTTCGGCATCTGCCAGCCAAGGCCGGTCCATCGCGAAGACCCAAGACCGGCCAGCATCTTCGCTTTTCCATAGACCGTCACCATGAACGGAAACATACAGGGTTTCGGGGTTTGAAGCAGCCGCTGCGACAGCAACTACTGGAGCCTCGGGTAAACCCTTGCTTCTCGCCTCCCAGCTCTGCCCGCCGTCTTCGGATAGCGCAACGCCCCCATTGGACAGCCCCGCTGCAATCCGACCGGCACGGCCGTCGTGCGTCGCAAGCGAAAGAATGCTGCCGTCTTTCGGACCGGGCAGCGGTGTGGACACTCCGCCGTCGTCGCGGCGGATGAACCCGGCACCTCCAACGATGAGCGCATTGCCATCGAAAGCGATTGCGGAAGGTGTTTTGCCCGGTACGGCGCGCGCTACTCGGTTTATCGAAACCAAGAGCACTGCACTGGCCCCGAAGGCCACAGCGGACGTGAGAAAGGCTCGACGCGTCGGCGTCGGCAAAAGCAATGTCATGATGTTCCAACTATCCTGAGGGGGTGCTCGATCCAGCAATGCGCGAACCCGCGATGCTGAGTAGGACCATGAACGATCAGATTGGTCGCGCATGAAGTCAGCCGCAGCTAGCCGGAACGGATTCCGGGCAGCGTCAGCTCAGGATGGAGGATCTCGGAGGGTAAGGGTTCGGCAGTCCGGTGCGTCCGGCCATGCTTCGATAAACCGCTTCTTCGGTGGTCGTCACCGCCTCAGGCAGGCCGGGCTCGCCCGATGGCAGGATGGCCGACAAGGGAGAAACGCAGATATAATCGCACGGCTGCATGTCGCCGGTGCCGTCAGGGCAATCTTTGCAGCTGCCCATATCGCCGTTCTCGACGGCGGTAAGGGCCATCGTCGTATTCATGCTGGCTGCATTCGCGGTATGCGCGACCGAACCCGCCGCGAACACGGCGAGCATGAGGATCGTTAGAATGCGGGCATACCTTTTCATCTCATATCGAATAGCTAAAACTTGGTGACCTGTCCATACACGTTTTGTCGCACCGCCTGTAAGGGTTCAGGAACGCATCAATTGTGGAACTGGTGTCCGATCCTATCCGATTTTCCAAGCGGATAGGCGTGTGATTTCGCACTGAGCTACCAAACAAAGCCATCACGATAGACTGCAGGCAAGATATCAAGTCGGCGATCAAGTCTCTCGGTTCACATCCTTTGGCGGAGATACCACGACAAACGACGCGGTGGTCTCATCTCGGTTGATCTAAAGTTCAGCTATCCAATTGTTTCTAATTCGTGTGTTGCTAATGCAGCATTTGAACTGCATTTGAGAGAAATCCAAGTCTTTGATTTTTCCCAGTTTTTATCTGTTTCTCGTAGTGTCTTTCCATCAACTTTGGGGAAAGGTTCAACATGGGAAAGTCAATTATTGCGGCGCTTGCGCTCGCCTTGTCCTGCGGCACCGCCGGCGCCAATGCACTCCATCTCAACCCGACGCAGCCCGCCAGCGCCGCAAACATGGAGACATTCGGCAGAACGACAATACCTATCGGCTATTATGACTATTGCCAGCGCTACGCCGATCGCTGTGACCGCCCGGCAGATGGCCAGATCGTCGAATTGACACGCGAACTCTGGAAGGACATCATCCAGACCAACCACGACGTGAATACAGCTGTTGCTCCTCTGCCCGACAGCGAGATTTTCGGGATTGAAGAGCGTTGGGAGTATCCCGACAATGTAGGCGATTGCGAGGACTACGCACTGGAAAAGCGCAAACGCCTAAATCAGCGTGGAGTTCCGCTGGGTGCGCTATCCATGACTGTTGCACGGGACGCAAACGGAGGCGGACATGCCGTCCTGACCGTTGTCACAGACCGCGGGGATTTCGTTCTGGACAACGTTGAACCTCGGGTTCTGCTCTGGAAAGAAGCAGAACTCTATTTCCTCAAGCGCCAATCGCAACATGACCCCAACACATGGGTCAGTCTCGTGTCTGGTTGAATTGTGCGCTGGGGGTTGATATCCAAACAGCTCCAGCGCCTACAACAATAGCTAGCAAAAAGCTCGCGAACCCTCCGTACAATGCTTCCATCATGTTATGGCCTCCGACAAGACAAAATAGGCCAAACAGGATTGCAAAGCCCGAATAGGCCGCCAAGGTCGTCGCGCTAAAAAGGCCGATACGTGCCAGCAGGTGCGAAAGTCCGGTGTGATCCATCCCCAAATTATGGATGCACCATCGGCACACAGCCAATCACTTGTCGGTGATTGGCTGTGAAGGCAACGGATCCATCTGGGTTTCCGACTGCAGGTGAGTGATGCTCACGCCAAACACGGTTACTGCGAAGCAGCACAGTGCCAATAACAGATAAATGTTCCGGCGCTTGCGCTGTCGCGCCAACGTGTACGATTCTTCGATCGAAAGTCGCAGAGAAGTGTCGGTCATTTTTTGTCCATTGCCTGATCTTGCCAATTTGTCGAGATCGATACACGAAGCTGCTCGTCGCTGGAAGGCACGCTGACCCGAAAGACGGCGGCGTGCTTCCAAAAGAAACTGGTTCCCAGCTCGGATGTACGACTCGCTATCGCAATCGGGTGGAAGACCGTCTTTGCCTCTGGATCTTGTCCGAGCAGGATGCCGAGTGGATGGAACTCGGTGCGGAGAAAGACGTCGTGAGCGAGCCGGGGTCACGGATTGGCATGTTTCCACTCTTGGCTGATCGCACGACGGCCTGGCCAATATTCTAGGCCCAGCGCGAAATCCCAAATGGGAGCAGAGCACGGAAATGCCCGATTCTACCCCATACTTCCGACATCGCTTCGATATAAACCGATACGTATCCTTGATAAGGGCCGAAGTGGCGTCCGGCGTTTCAGTGCAAGGCATCAGAGGCATTGAAGCGTCCTTCATCGGGCAGGCACTGGTTCAGGCGCTACGGGGCTTTCTTGTCATCTCCGGCTAGGACGCTCTCGATGAGCAAGAGCCCCACCCCGCATACGATCGCCACGTCGGCAAGATTGAAGGCTGGCCAATGATAACCGCCAATGTAAAAATCCAGAAAATCTGTCACGGCGCCCTGCCGCAGCCGGTCGAGCAGATTGCCCATCGCGCCCCCGACGATAAGCCCGAGGGCGGCGGCCGTGAGACGGTTGTCGGTTTGCTTGATCCAGACAAGGAGCCCCACAGCTATGGCGAGCGTGAACGTCATCAGGATCCAAACCGGAGCCTCGCCGAACAATCCGAAGCTTACGCCGGAGTTGTAGCCGAGCACGAGATTAAAGAAGTCGGTGACGGGGATGACCCGAGGTGGAATCATGACATAGTTCAGGACCAACCATTTCGTCGCCTGATCAAGGAAAAATCCGCCAAGGGCGATTGGAAGGCCGAGCCTGAGCATATCGCATAATCCCTTATAAACTCCGGCTCAGCCGATTCGGCCGAGGGCCGGGAACGTCCGGAGGAGCCAAATTGCAAAGCTGGAGAGATGGCCGGTGATCATGGCAATAGCCATGACCACCATGACCACCTTCACCCCGCCAGCGACGATTTTGAGCACCCGACCAGTTCGGCGCATTGACAACAGCCGTGTCATGCATCCGCGCATGAACAGAACGGCCAGGATAACAGTGCCGTCCCGCTGCAACCGTGGCGTTGGCGGCGGATGGGGCCAGGATCGAGCCCAGCACAGGTCCGATGCATGGGGTCCAGCCGAACGCGAAAGCGAGACCGAAATAGGCAGACCAAGCGCCCGCCGCTGTTCGGACTGGAATGGAACCGAACGTCACGATCGAGCCAAGGCATCGGTACAAGGCCGGTTGTGAACAAGCCGAAGATGACGACGATCACACCGCCGATCAGGTTTGCTTCGTAAAGATGCGTGCGCAGGAGTCCGCCCAACGCGGTCGCACTGGCCCCGAGCAAGACGAACACGGTCGAGAAGCCGACAACGAAGCAGAGGCTGAGGCCGCGGGGTCGGCTCCCCGCCTTCATCCCGGAATGGGTCGGAACCCCGTCAGCGCTGATCGTGCGCCCAGCGACATAGGATATATAGCCCGGTACTAGCGGCAGAACGCAGGGTGACAAAAGGGATATCACGCCTGCGGCGAAGGCTGTTGCTACTCCGATGCTGGAAATCTCCATCAGACCAGCTCCAGCACCCAGACGACAACGACGGCTACATAGGTAGCGTAGACGCCAACCAGGCTAAGAACCTGCCAGCGTCGGAAGCCTGATTCGGACCCGCCCCAGCGGACGAACGCCGCGTAGAGCGCAGGCATAAGCGCGACAAAGACGAAACTCACCCAGACCAGACGGAAGTTGCCGATCTGCGTCCCGACAAGCGCCAGGGGCAGAAATCCGACCGTCATGGTCATGGCGTGATCGCCGATGATGTTGGTGAGTGCCGGCGTGATCTGGCCGCTCCGCGACACCTTCCAGGACGCGAAGATCTCTGGCAGGGCGGCAACAGGCGCAGTAATGAACAGGCCGCCGATGATCGGCGAGATGCCGAACGCCTGCACTAGATTTTGCGTAGAGATGACGGTGAAATAGGCGCCGAGTGCGAGAACGCCAACGCCGGCGACCGCCATCCAGATCCCCCTGCGCGACCACTCGACCTGCTCGGGCTTCTCGCGGCCGCGAAAAAATGCCTGGGCGGCATAGGCGACATAGGCGGCCAACAGGACCCCGCCATCAATTGGCTGCAGCCCCTGCCAGGGCGCAGGAAGGATCAGGAGAGCGGCGAGCGCCAATATGCCGAGATATGGAAGGGCCTGCACGGTTGCTGCTTTCGGATCAACACGCAATAGATGCTCGCGCAGGTGCTGTTGATGTCCCGGATCATCGGGGATGTCGCGCCTGCGCGTTGCGAGATAGCCGACGGAGACGAGTGCGGGGATGCCGATGGCGGTCGAGCCGAGCATTGCCCCGAGGCCGATATCGGTGACGCCCCGCACGGCACTGGTAACGTTTACGCCGACTTCCGGACTTGCAGTGGCAATGCCGATCAGAGAGCCCCCAGCAGCGGCTGAGAGCCCACTGCTTGCGCAGCTTACGAAGGGGCTCCGCCAGATGATCGGAACCCCATTCCGCCGCGAAGACGGCCGCCAACAAAACGGCAACCCATATCCAAGTGCTCATGCTCCTCCGTGACAGGTTGTCCGGGTCGAGCTGATCGACAAGGCGCGGTTCGTGAAGGAGCGGTCGGGTTTGCGGCTCGATATCATGCCGGAGCGCTCCGCCGTGTCGACGAAGCTTCCCGCAAATCGCTGCGGGCGTCGCGGATGATTGACCAGGACGACTGCAGGAACAGGCCGGCGATCACGGCGGCGACGACGAGGTCCGGCCAAGCCGTTCCGGTCCAAGCCACCAGGCCGGCCGCCACGACGACGGCTGCGTTTCCGATCGCGTCGTTGCGCGAAAACAGCCAGACCGCCCGCACATTCGCGTCGCCGGTTCGGTGGGACAGCAATGGAAGAACCGCAACGACATTGACGACGAGCGCGACCAGTGCGAACAGGCCCATCAGTTCGGCCTCGGGCTGCTGCTGCACCAGCACCCGATAGGCCGTGTTTACAAGGACCCCAAGTCCGAGCGCCCCAAGGAAAAGGCCTTGGATTAAGGCGGAACGGGCGCGCCAGACAAGGCTCCACCCGATGGCGAGGATGCCCAGAAAAGTAATGAGGCCATCGCCCAAGAAATCGAGTGCGTCGGCCTTTAGCGCCTGCGACCCAGAAATGAAGCCACCGAACATCTCGATGATTCCGTAGCCGACATTGAGCAGGACCACCATCCACAGCGCCCGTTTGTAGGCCGGTGTAATATGCGATAGGTCCTTGGGCAGATCGTCAATGTCGCCCTCGGAGTTGGCTTGGGGCTCATCTAGACGGTCAAGCCGGTAACCGATACCGCTGACAGCGCGTTCGACCTCCGGGAGGCAGGACACGGAGTCGCTTACGTGCAACGTCATGATCTGCGTAGCAGTCGAAACCTTTACCTCGTCCACTCCAACCGAGCGCACTGCCTTCTCGATCTTGGCCGCGCAGGAGGGGCAATCCATGCCGGTGACGCGGTAGCGCGCGGTCTCCTCGTCGTTCGCTGATGCTGTTATTGTCATGGCTATCTTTCCTACTCAAGAGAGAATATATATCATCCATGACTGATATGTCTAGTAATTTCGAAGAGCTGGAGCGGATCAAAGACACAACCTTTGCTCTGCGTACGAAACTGTTCCGGGGATTGGCCGATGCCTCGCGTTTGTCAATTCTTGATGCCCTGCGCACGCGGCCGTTGTCCGTCGGCGAGATCGTCGCGATCACGGGTCTGTCGCAGTCAAATGCCTCGAACCATCTGCGATGTCTCAGCGAATGCGGCCTCGTCTACGGCGAACAACGCGGCCGTTTTGTCCATTATCGCCTGAGCGATCAACGTCTGAATGATCTGTTTTTGCTTAGCGACGCGCTGCTGGCGCAGACCGCGTGCGCCGTAGATACCTGCGGGAACTATGGCACCAGCTGATCGAAGCGGGCTATTGCTGGCGCAGGGCTCCATTTTCGCGGTCCTGTCGATTGCAGGTCGCGCATGAGCCTACCGCCCTCGGCAGGACACCGGCGCAAATCACCATTCCCGGCCATAGGAGTCCAGGGCCAGGCCGCGGACCTGATCCATTTCAAAGGGACGGTCGGGTCGTCACATTGCCCCCGCATCAAGCAGCTGCAGCGAAGACGCGGGGAAGCTCAAAACCCTTCCCACCACTTTAAGTTTGCAGAAAAAATATATATTCTGCTTAACTGTAGCTGAGGTGCAGCCATGAAAGAATTTGCCGTCGCTGACCTGACCCGCAAGACCGGCGATCTGTTTGAAGCCGCGACTATCTCGCCGGTCGCGATCACCAAGCACCGCAAGCCGCGCTACGTCATCATGTCGATGGAACGCTATGAGAGCCTGACCCACGGGCAGGAGATTAGGCGCGCGTTTCGTCTCAACAACGACGAGGCCGATAAGCTGAGCTAACCGATTTTTCCGCCACGCCCGCACACTGTTGCCGATGGAAAGGGTGATCTGCCCTGATCGGGCAGAGCATCCGATTGACCCAAAATCCGTCGACCGGATCGTTCAACCACCCCGTTTTCGCATGTCACTTCATCCGGAAATGCAAGTTCGATTGGAGAATTGTGCCAGGCTTATGCGCTCAGAAGCCTGCACCTGGCGCAATTGCTCCGAGCTCCTTGAGTGAGGCCGTAAGGTTGGACTTGCCACCCTTGTAGCCGAATACGTAGTTTGCGGTGCCAGAAATCGAAAACAGAGGCTCATAGCTTTCCTTCGCCGTGTCAGCTTCAACAGCATCGGTCACGTTGTCGAGGATCAGGCTACGATTCTCAAATGCAACAGACAGAACGGCGTGAAATAGATTACGGCTGGTATCCTTGAGCACGACTATTTCCATGGCGCTCATAGGAACATCGAGGCGGGCCAGCAAAGCCATTTTCAGGATGGCGTAGTCTTCGCAATCGCCACTGCTGCGATCCAGAATTTCACCGGGCGTCGACCAGTAGTCCACCCGTTCATGGTTCTGGTCGTCTGCCTTGTAGGCGACAATTCTGTTGACTGATGCTGAGACGTGGCGGAGTTGCTCGCTGACAGTTGATCCGCTCAACGCAAGTTGATCGGCAAGGTCTGCGCACTTTTCGGTGCAAATGTCGTCGGGTGTGCCGGAAGTGACAGCCTTCTTGATCAGGCCGGATATGCGGGCACCACTCTTGATCTTGCCGAAGCGGATCCTGTAGGCGCCGAACAAAGGCGCTTCCTGACGAATTGTCTGGCTGATCGACACCCTAGCGGGGGCCGACATCGCAGGAATCGAGGCGGTGATGATCTGGGCCTGTTCGATCGTCTTTTCATTGAGAGCCGGATTCTCCGCCAGGCCCTTATCGGCAAGTCTTGTGAGCACCGATGGTAGTGCGAGGTCGTTGGTGGAAGCAAAGTCAAAGACAGGATCGACATCAAGATCAAGGGGAGCGAGGCCGGCTTGGGTCAGGTCAAGGGTCGTGGTGAGGTATGCCGTGGTCAGCCACGCTGAACCCCAGGCGACATTCCGGTTCTGCACGAGGGGAGCAGCGGCACTGGAGCTCATAAGAACTTCAGGATTTGTTTCGAGTGTTTCGTAGGCATAAGCCTGTGCGAATGAAGCGCAGAGCAACACGAGTGCGGATGCAGATACACTGGAACATGTTTTCGATTTATATTGAATTTGCATCTGATTATTCTCCCCTTCGCTGAGGAGAGGATTACAATGAAGAGTATAATATCCCGCAAATGGGCATGTTTAACGAATTTATACTTATTTCTCTAAAAATTTATCCGATTTATTTGCGAGCCCCATCGTTCGTGCTTGGGCATTTCCGCCTCTGCGGATGATCCTGATGGATCACTGGTCCGCCGCGCGGATGCTGCTGAATTTAATCTCTCAACCCGCGATTCTTCATGCCGTCATGCCGTCAGGATCAGCTTGCAGGTATCGCATCCTGCCGTCCGCATGCTTTGTCCCCAAGGTATTTCGTCAATCTCATCGGAGATAGGTTCCTGAAGGCACGGCTGAGCAGTAAAAGCGCAGCCCTCGGGTAGAGTAACGAACGCAGAGATAAAAATGCTCCCCTCCGTCTCAAGTCAGCAGCATCAGCACCATACAGGAATTTTTGCCGTTGTTTCGTGTCACGGCCTCCGTCGATGGATCCGTCATGCAGCGGTTTTGGAACCAAACATTGGCGCCAGACGGACATACGCCAACTCGCTTATAAGTTCGATCAATGTCTGCGTGACAATGATCGCAGGAAGGAGTGGGACCGCGCCGGGAACAGCGAATGCCAGCGGAAGGACGACGAGAGAATTACGCGTTGCGGCACTGAACGCGAGGGCCCGCCCGGCTGGCGCATCAAGGCAAAACAGCCTGCTCATGCCCCATCCCGCCAAGGGTGCAATAACCGCATATGCCACGTAAATCGGGACGACCCGTAACGTGTCATCAAGTGCGGGGCCGAGTTGCGGCACCACAGCGGCCACGACAACGAATAATACAAACGCTGTCGCGGGAACTGGGAGCAGCCCAAGAACCGAGGCTACACGTGCCCCCGCGGCACTTTTGATGGCCCAAAACTGGACGAGAGCGGAGAAGACAAGCGGGACCGCAATCAACCAGGCGAATGCGTGAACAAATGGCCCCGCTGTCACAAGAGACCCAGCCTCAGGGCCAAGGAAAAAACCCAGGTAGACGGGAAGCATCATCATCTGGATGACCAGAAGCGCGGGCGTCGCAGCTAGCAGGAGACGGGCATCGGCACGACCGAGATGCGAGAAGGTTACGACATAGTCGATGCATGGCGCGAGAAGCACCAACAGCACGCCTAGCCTTATCATCGGATCGGGCGGCAGAAACTGAACAAGGGCTCCCACCAGAACAGGAACCACAACGAAATTGGTCAGCAGCAGGACGCCAAGAAAGCGAAAGCGCGAGAAGGCCACTCGCAACTCGGCTAGGGGGACCTGGAGGAACGTCACGAATAACATGAATGCCAGCGCGGGGTTGATGCCGATTTCCAGCGCCGTCATTCCGTTGAGAGTTACCGCCACAATCATGCCGAGGACGACAGCGCCAAAATAGATGGGGATCTGACGGTTCTCCAGGGTTTCACGCAGGAGGGTCAATCGAACTCTTTCGTTTGTCATTTTGGCTTCGGGGAAGGTCTATATGGAATTACGGGAATGGCTATCCCGGTGGCGCCATCTTTTTGTCAGACCCAAGAACGGGATGTGAGTGACGCAATCTATGCCATGCGCGCCTTGAAGTCAGCGCATCCAGCGTACAGGTGATTGGGGGCTTAGGTCTCCTCAGGGGTGGGGCATGCAACGCAGCCGCATTGATTGGTTGCAGATGTCGCGAAAGTGCTTCCACCCACAACAGTTTAGCGACGAGTGAGGAAGTATCCGATTTCCCAACGGCAGGCTGAACATCAGAGCTTGTGGGGTCCAACAGGATCGAAAGGCAACCTGTCGCCGCAAGCCGGGTCAACGTCGGAACTCTTCAAGAGCACCGCATGAAGTTCGTCGTGAAGGCGGCTTGTTTTGCGACCACAACACCAAGCCAACAGAGCCGGTCAGCTAGCCGCTTTCAACAACCTCTGGATCTTCGGCAGAGCCACACGCCGATCCTCGTGATAATCGATAATCCCGCCAAATCGCCCGTCCGCCCGAAACAGGAACACGCCGGCGGTATGGTCTATGGTATAGTCATCCTCCCTCGGCACTTTCTCGAATGTTGCGCGGAATACTTCCACGGCGCGCTTGATCTCGGCAAGTGACCCCGTCAGGCCGGTGATTCTTGGATCGAAGTTCGACAGGTAGTCGGCAAGAACCTGTGGCGTGTCGCGCTCCGGGTCGACACTAACCAGAAAGATATTCATCCGGTCTGCGTCAGGGCCGAGATCTTGCAGCCAGAGCGAAATATCGCTCAGCGTCGTCGGACAAACATCGGGGCACCAGGTAAAGCCGAAAAAGACCATTGTCGGGCGGCCAATCCACTCTGATGGCGTCACCGTCACGCCACGGTGGTTCGTCAGGGTGAAGGACATCTTGCCGATGGGCAATGGCAACAGAGCGGAGCCCGGTTGCAGGCTGTCCCGGTTCTGCCACCACCCCAGACCGAGCGTGAAGGCCAGTGCGCCAACGCCCGACGCCCCGATAACAAGTAGCGTACGGCGTCTCAATCTTTTTTGTCCACGCAGCCTGCATCTTTCGCACCCATTCCCCGGATCGCCACGGGAACGGTCACGTCGCCTGCATCGCGGAACGTCAGTGTAACCGGGAACGTCTCGCCTTCCTTCAGCACCTGTGTAAGACCCATCAGCATGCCGTGATAGCCGCCTGGCTCCAATTGCACGGTGGAATCTGCTGGCACGGGGATCGCCGGCGCGTGCGGCATCGAAGCCACGCCATCCTTCACCACCGTTTCGTGCAGCATGGGCTTTCCGGACACCGGCGTCGCGATGCCGGCAAGCGCATCGTCCGTCGCGCCGATGTTGCGGATGGTGACGTAGAAGGCGCCGGGCCGGGCCATTCCGATCGAAGCTCGCGACCAGGCTTCCGAGATTTCGAGCGAGCCAAGTTGAACGGTTTCACACGCCAGCACCGGGGTGGCGGATAGGCTGAGAAGGAGAGCGGTCAGAAGATATTTCATCGTATTCACAATCTTTGCTTGAGGTCGTTCAGGTTTTCACTTGCTGGCGTGCCATAGCTGAACTGACGCAGCCAGTCTCCGTCAGGTCCGATCAGGTAGAGTGATGCGCTGTGTGCCATAGTGTAACCGTCCGGCGCGCCGGAATTGTTCTCGCGCTCATAGAGAATCCGGAAACTGCCGGCTGCCGCGCGGGTCTGCGCCTCCTCGCCGGCCAGACCGAGGATTGAGGGGTGAAAAGCCGCAGTATATTCAGCAAGTTCCAGGCCGCGGTCTCGTGTCGGGTCGATGGAGATGAACAGCGGTTGCACAAGGTCAGCCTGACCGCCAAGACCATCCATCACCTGCGCAACCTCGATCAGCGTCCTGGGACAGACATCAGGGCAGTTGGTGAAGCCGAAAAATACCAGAAGATGCTTGCCCGAAAATTCTTCCGCGGTCCGAAGCCGCCCTTCAGCATCGGGCAGCGCGAAAGTTGGGCGGAAGGGAGTATCAGCCGGGGGTGCTGTCGCACGGTTTGCCATAAGCACGAGCCCGGCGAAGACCAACAAAGCCGCACCAGCCACCCCCCAGAGAATCTTCTGCACACCCGTCATTTGCACTGGTTCGTTTGCTTCCGTTCCCCTACCTTTAGAACCTCAAGCCCCTAGAGCTTCAAGTGCCATCACGCCACTGTGCGGTCGCCCGAAGTGGACACCAGCGAGTTTGCGTGGAGCGCATTGGTCAGGTCCCATGTCGCATGGCGCAACGCCACACGCTTCATGCCAGATCACCAAATCCCGGCGTACAAATGATTCCCGCCAGTACGAATACTCTAAACCTTGATCAGTGCCGCAGTGGCATACATGAACGCGATTCCGCCAAGAAAGCCTCCGATCACAGCAGGGGAAAACAGCACGGCCTGGCGGTCACGGTTCTGGCGCATCAGGTAGGAACCGACTTCGATCATCACCTGGAGGATCGCGCCGGCGCCAACGGCCAGCGCCAATGCCGACCATTGAGGTGCATAGGCGAGGCTGCCCGCCCACATCCCCAGCACGGCCGGACCGCCTGCCAGAAGCGTCAGGGCGGGGAAGGTCCACAGCGGAGGACGGAATCGCAGCATCGGTGCCGCGATGCCGATCCCTTCGGTCACATTGTGCAGGGCAAAGCCAAGGACCAAGAAGGTGCCAAGCCCCGCCGACCCGGCGGCAAAGGCGCCGCCGATCGCCAGCCCCTCGCCAAAATTGTGCAGTCCGATGCCAAGAGCGATGAAAAACGCCAAGGCAAGACCCTCGGGCTGGCCCCGCCAGCGTCCGATCGCCATTAACAGCAGAAAACTCGACAAACCCGCCAGCCAGACCATGGCAGACCCCTGGAATAATGCGGCGGCCCCGGCTGCCAACTCGAGCGCCTCGGCGGTCATGTCGACGAGCAGGAACGCCAGCAGACCCACGGTCAGCGCGAGCAGGAAATTCATCCCGGTCGACCCGACACCACGCATGGCCGGATAGAACATCAGACCAAGCGCAACCGGCAGAAGACCGACGATCGCCCCGATCAGCGCCTGTGTCCGCAACTGGGTGCCCGTGGCCTTTGGCGTCGGCACGGCCACCGCTATTTCGTGCTCAAATCCCGTTCCCGTGCTCGACAGCAGATTCACCAGGTGGGCCTCTCCAAGAACCCAAGGATAGGGAATCCGGACCCAGACGGCGTCGCCTCGCTCAATCGGTCCGGCCGGGTCCTGCGTGAAGGACCAGAACGCGTCGTCCACCGCCACTTGGGCAATCACCATGGGATCTGATCCTCCGGCGCGGACCCTCAGCCCGATTCCGGTCTCGTCAAGAATGGTCCGCTCCACAGTTGGCGCTTCGACCGGCGGAGCGCCGTTGTTGAAACCGCGTAGGGGATCGATTGAGGCAATCCAGACAAATGCGACGAGCATGGCCGCAAGCGGCACCAGAACTAGCATGAGCCGGGTCAGCGCGGATCGGCCCGTATGGGTTTGGTCGCTCATGCTGCAGGCTCCTGTACGTCGAACATGCCGATCCAGCCCAGTTCGGTGAACTCGGACTGATGTGCATGAAACATGTACATGCCGGGTTCGTGCTCGGCGAAACTGAACTCCAGGATTCCACGCTGCGCCTGGCACTGCATGATCACATCGACTGTGCGCTGGGCCGGCGTCAGGGTGGTTCCTGTGTCGTAATAGTCAAAGAAATTCGCGTGCAGATGGAAGGAGTTGATCGGGTCGAATTCCGTTACATTCAGGAGGTAGATTCGGATCGGGCGCGACTTGTCGATGCGGATCGGCGTGTTCATATAGGCTTGGCCCACGGTATTGCAGGCATAGACCTCGTTGCCGCCGTCAAAATTGGTGTCGAAGGCATTCATCACCATCGCCATCTCCTGCCATTCGGCATTCTCGGGGCTTCCGAGCAGGCGAGAGGCGGCCACTGCCGCATGCTCGGGGTGCAAGGCCGGGTCAGGATCGATGACGAACAGGCCATACATGCCTTTGTGCATGTGCCGCTTCAGTGGCAACGCGTGGCAATGATAGAGGTGACAACCGAATGGCTTGGCGTCGAACTCGTAGATGAATTCCTCGCCGGGCCCGATCAATCCGGCGCCGGGAACCCCGTCCATCCGCGCCGAATGGATGCCGTGAAAATGCATGGAATGGGGATGTGAGCCAAAGTTGCGGAAAATGATTCGCAACCGTTCGCCTTCTTTTGCCCTCAGGGCTGGACCCGGAACGCGGCCATTGAAGGTCCACGCGGGGAAGAAAATCCCGGGGGCGATTTCTATTTCCCTATCGATGGCGTCGACTTCGAAAGTGCGCAACGTCCGGCCATCGGGTAGAAATTCAGTCCGCCCCGTCTCCCAGTCTGTCAGCATTGCGGTCGGGTCGAAGCCGTTTTTGGCGTGATCAACCAAGCCAACCATCGTCATGTTGCCGTGGGCCATGCCCGGCATCGGCGCAGCATAGGGATCAGCTTGCATGGCCGACATGTCGTGCCCTTCCATTGGGTTGGGCACGGTCTGCGACTTTGCGCCACTTGCCATTATGGCGGCGCCGCTGGCAGTGGCAAAGCCACCGATAAGCAAAGCGCGACGAGACGGGTCAATCGGAAATGCGGTCTCCCCAGCTGAGGAGATCGGCCGCGACAGTTCCAACGCGGTCCCCTTGGCGCGCATATGGTCGGGTACATTGTTGGGCATGGGTCAAGGCTTTCCGGTGAGAGCGTCGCGCGTGAAGTCTCGGCGCACATAGTTAGTCTGTGCTAACTTTTCACACGGCGCATTTACTTGTCAAGCCACGCTGTGCAACATGCCGGAATGATGAAGCATGACCTATCACCAGCAGCTCCCAACGTGACCGATGAGCGCTCCGCAGATGCCAGGGCTGAGGTCTTTCAGGGCGTACGCGAGGCGCGGCGTAACGAGTTGGCCGAAGACTATGTCGAACTGATTGCGGACCTGATCCAGGAGCAAGGCGAGGCCCGACCGGTCGATATTGCCGCACGGTTGGGCGTGCGGGTGCCTACGGTGACAAAGACACTCGACCGGCTTGCCCGCGAGGGCCTGATCACCCGCGCCAAGTATCGCTCGGTTTTCCTGACCAGCGAAGGCAGCGCACTTGCCCTAGAATGCCGCCGTCGCCACGAGATCGTATTGCGGTTCCTGATCCGTCTCGGACTTGACCCCGAAACGGCGGAGCGTGATGCCGAGGGGATTGAACATCATGTCAGCGAGCAGACACTCGCCCTTTTCGAATCCTATGCCAATCGGCCTTGATGAACCCTCACGAATTCTCGACCGCGCTGCGGACTTCGGCTATGAGGCCGTCCAAACTGGGTTCCGACAGTTCGCGCCCGTTTAGAAAAAAGGTGGGAGTCTGACGGATACCCACCGCTTCGACATCTGCCTTATCCTGGTTCAGAATTGCTGTAATTCCGGGAAACAACCTGTCGCTCTTGGCCCGTTCCAGATCAAGACCGGCAGCCGCCGCGATCTGCCAGGCCAAGTCCATACGCGGTGCACCGTGCACAGCCCATGCTGGTTGCTGCTTCAGGATGGCATTGAGCACAGGTTCAAACTTGTCCTGCATTCGTGCGGTCTCCAGGATACGTACCGCCTCGTCCGATCCTTCATGGAACACAGTGTAGCGCATGACTACGCGCACCTGCTCCGGGAACTCTTCGCGTATTGCCTGAACTGCCGGATGAAAGGCCCTGCAGGCCTCGCAGGAGGGATCAAAAAATTCAACAAGGGTGACCGGAGCCTCATCGGGGCCGAAGCTTGGCGAATAATCTCGAATCAACTGCGCCTCATCAACTGCCGGGGTTACTGCCTCGGCCTCGGTCAATTGTTGGCGCCGGGTCAGGAAGAAGGCACCGCCTCCGAAAGCGGCTAGCCCGAGAGCCGAAGCTCCGATCAAGAGAGTGCGTCTGTTCATGCGCGTCTTCCTTTCGATAGAACAAGGCAACTGAGGATCGCTCCAAAGGCGATCAGGGATAGATAGGGAATGGGCAGGCCAAGGATAGTCTGGGCCTGATCGGTGCAGGACGGCCCGGCTTTTGCACAAGGCGTGACAGCCTCTTGGATCCAGCCGGAGTAAAGGCCGGA
Source organism: Hoeflea sp. BAL378 (assembly GCF_000759435.1). Classification (GTDB taxonomy): domain Bacteria; phylum Pseudomonadota; class Alphaproteobacteria; order Rhizobiales; family Rhizobiaceae; genus Hoeflea. Next base: position 21,488 of record NZ_JRJG01000003.1, on the reverse strand, counting down.
ATGCCAACCCGCCAACATCAGGCCGGCCGCTGCCAACGGCAGGCCGTAGGGTCGGGCCATGCCGTCGGCGCGCCAGATCGAAAGGCCGACGATGGGCACCAGGGGAAACATGGCAATGCGTTGGTACCAGCAAAGAGTACAGGGCATCTGTTCGAGCACTTCCCCAATGAAGAGAGCGCCAAGTGTTGCGGCCAGAGCGATTACGAACGCCGCCAGCAAGGGCATATCCTCGCCGGACAATGATTGAGGGTCAGGATTGGTCAACGACGGTGTCCTTGGATCGGTGTGAAGCGAATGTGGCGAACACGATAAACAGAGCACCAAACGTAATCGCAATATCGGCTGTGTTAAAAGTTGGCCAGCGCCAGCCCTGAAAAGAGAGATCTATGAAATCAGTGACTGCGCCCTGTCGCAACCGATCAACCACATTGCCAAGCGCGCCACCCACTATCAGAGAAAATCCGATCTGTTCGACCGGGTGACGCGCCCGAAATGCCATGATGGCGAGGACCACGGTCAAGGTGCCGGTCAGCGCGGCCATGACCAGCGGTTTACCAGCCATGAGGTCAGAGAACAGACCAAAGCTCACCCCTTCATTAAAGCCGAGCGTCAGATCCAATCCGGGCAAAACTGCCACTGAATTACCCTGCAAGAGCAGCGACAAGGCCGCCGCCTTGGTCAGTTGATCAGCGGTTGTTGTGGCTCCGATCAATGCCCACATCCACCGAGCGTTCATGGCCTTATACCGCGACGCATGCTAACCCAACGCGGCACAGTTGCGGCATACTGCTCATAATCCCGCCCCAACGCTTGGCTAAGTATAGCCTCCTCGGAACGAACCTGTATCGAGGCTGACCAGAAAAAGATCAGCGGGGCAAGAATCGTCGGGATTGCTGGAACCGCTAGACTGATACCGGCCAGAAGCATGAATTGACCGACAAAGGTGGGATTGCGGCTGAACCGATAGAGTCCGTCCGAGACTAGGTTGCCGGTCGCTCCCTCGGTTACACCAACGCGCCACGAACTCCCCATCGACATTTGCGCCGCGAAGGCAAGCATCGCGCCGATCCCTGCTACGAACACGCCGATCAGACCAAGCGCTGCTGTAGAGCCTCGGCTCCAGAACGGATCCATCTCGCGCAAGACAGGCATCACCAACCAAAGTAGCGGCGCAACAGAAGCCAGAACAAAGGCCGCACGGAACCCCATTGCGGCCCATCGGTCACGTCCCCTGGCACGGCCAAACAGCCATACCGGCTTTCCCGCTGCCCGTGCTGCGATCGCGCTGCCCCAGAAGAAGAGGGAAAGGTAGCCAAAAAGAAGGACCAGCACGGACCAACCAAAGCTGGAAATCATGATATCAGGCCTCCTGCTCTGGATTGAAACGCAGCAGCCGCAACGCGTTCAGCGTGACGAGCACCGTCGCTCCGGTATCGGCCATAATCGCGATCCAGAGACCGGTCAGCCCCAAAACGGATGTCACGAGGAAGACCGCTTTCAGACCGAGCGCAATGGTAACGTTCTGGCGAATGTTGGCCATTGCGGCACGGGTAAGCCGGATGGTCGCCGGAATGTCGGTCACCCGGTCACGCAGGATGGCCGCATCGGCCGTTTCGAGCGCGACATCGGTCCCCGATCCCATGGCTACGCCAACGCTTGCCTGCTTGAGGGCTGGGGCGTCATTGATGCCGTCTCCGATCATCATCACGCCGCCATGTTCGCTCATGTCGCGAATGGCTTTAAGCTTGTCTTCGGGCATCATGTCGGCCTGATATTCCATGCCCAGGTTTTGCGCTATTGCCGCTGCCGTACGCGGATTGTCTCCGGTCAGGATGATGGGTGTAATACCGATGGCTTTCAGCTGGCGAACCGCTTCGGGCGCATCGGAGCGCGGTTCGTCACGCACAGCGATAATGCCGAGCGGGGTCTTCTCGCGGAAGACCACCACAGCGGTCTTGCCCTCTTCCTCAAACGTTGTGGTCTGGGCGAGGTCGGACTCGTCAATCCCGGCGTTCTCCCTGGCATATCCGGGGGAAGTCACCCAAGCGGAAGCGCCGCCTACCGTGGCGGTCACACCCTTGCCCATCAGCGCCTTTGCATCGCGTGCCGGTGGGATCACTATGCCTTCTTCCTCGGCCTTGCGCAAAATGGCGACAGCCAAGGGATGGCTGGAGCCGCCTTCTACGCCCGCCGCGACAGAGAGAAGCTCGGCCTCGGTTGTTTTTCCCAAGGTCACGACATCTGTCACCACCGGTCGCCCATGAGTCAACGTCCCGGTCTTGTCGAAGGCCACGCGGCTCACCTTGGCAGTCGCTTCAATCACGGCGCCGCCTTTCAAGAGAAGGCCCCGCCGCGCACCGGTGGAAAGTGCCGAAGCGATGGAGGCGGGAACCGAGATCACGAGGGCACAGGGGCAACCTATCAACAAGAGCGCCAGCCCGCGGTAAACCCAGGTACCCCAAGGCTGGCCAAAAGCCATTGGCGGCACGAGCACGACCAGCGCCGCGACAGTGACGATCGCGGGCATGTACCAGCGGCTGAAGCGGTCGATAAACCGCTCGGTCGGCGCGCGAGCCTCCTCGGCCTCTTCCACGAGGCGAATGATGCGTGAGATGGTATTGTCTTCGGCGGCTTTGGTTACGGTAATCCGCAGGGCGGCTTCGGTATTGATCGATCCTGCAAATACAGGATCGCCCGGACCTTTGTTCACCGGCACACTTTCACCAGTTACCGGACTGTCGTCCACCCCGGAGGTGCCTTCTGTGATCTCGCCGTCTGCCGGAATACGATCGCCGGGACGGACGAGCACGATCTGTCCTATAGCAAGACTTGCTGCCGGCACTTCGCGCGTGACGCCGTCCAGCTCCAGAAGCGCCGTTTTTGGGACGAGATTGGCAAGCGCCCGTATCCCGTCGCGCGCCTTGCCTGCCGCCACGCCTTCCAGGACTTCGCCCACTGCAAAGAGGAAAACAACCAGCGCCGCCTCTTCCGCCGCATTGATGAACAGTGCGCCGATAGCGGCAACCGTCATCAGGCTTTCGATGGTGAAAGGCTGCCCCATGCGCAACGCGGCAAACGCACGGCGGGCGACGGGAGCAACTCCGATCAGACACGCGGCGACAAAGGCCCAGTTGCCCACCTCCGGAACAATCAGTTCCACTCCCCAGGCCGCCATCAGAAGCAGTGCGGTAAAGATCACTAGCCTGCCCTTGGGCGTCTGGTACCACCGCTTGCCTCGATCTGCGGGATCGTCGTGTACGTGGCCGGGACCCCCATGACCAGAATGATCTTTTGCCTTGCCGCCGGCCTGGGAGTGGCCGGCGAGGCTTGCACCTGGATCGACAGCTTCGTCCGGCGCCGCCGTCGCCACGCGTGGCTCGATACCGTAACCGAGCGCCCGAACAGTTTTTTCAATCTTGTCCCGGCCGGTCTCACCTTCGTCCAGCGTCAGGCGCAGGCGTTCGGACATAATGCCGACCTCGACGCCGGTAACGCCCGGCAGGCGTGCCACGGCGTCCTTGACCTTCGTCGCACAAGACCCGCAGTCCATGCCAGATACAGTCCAGTCGCAACTGATTCCCTTTTTTGCTTCCGCTTCCGACATTTTTTTTCCTTCGCTCAACAGGAGTTTCTCGGGCTTGATATCTTCAGTCACCCCTTTTAATGTCTCTAGCTACTGTAGCTTCAAGAGAAAAGTTATGCTGACCATTGGAAAACTTGGGCAGGCGGCGGGGGTCAAGGTGCCGACCATCCGCTATTATGAGCAAATCGGCTTGTTGCCGGAGGCTGAGCGTAGCGCTGGAAACCAGAGACTATACAACCGTAAGGCGCTTGACCGTCTAACCTTCGTCCGACATGCGCGTGAACTTGGTTTTACGCTTGACGCAATCCGCGATCTGCTCAGCCTCTCTGACCATCCTGATCAGCCGTGCGCAGCAGCCGATGCGATTGCCAAAGCTCAATTGGCAGAAATAGAGAAACGCCTCGCACGTCTCGCCTCGCTGAAAGTTGAACTCAATCGCATGGTCGTGCAGTGCGCAGGTGGCAAGATCGCAGATTGCCGAGTTATTGAGGTGTTGAGCGATCATTCGCTTTGTGCGACCGATCACCGTCACTTGCAGGACGAAAAGGATCATTGATCCGTTTGGACTGTTTATCATCCATACGGCGGCACCGCTGGTTGAAATGGACGGCTTATTGCCTGCTGGGCTTCGATGGCGCTGGGGGGAGAGGGTCCTGTGGCCGCTGGCAGCGGCAGGACAACGGCTGGACACTCCGTTCTGAAAGGCGCTGAAAACAATGTTCTTGGGGCTGGCATGTATGCACCGCGGGCGCGAGAGAGTTCAGAAATATCCGTCGCTTAACGGTCGGCGAACAAGGTGAGAGTGAACAGCATGAGAAAAAACAGATTGCTAGCCGTTGACGCAGCACGAGGGGCGGCAATTGCCGGCGTGGTTCTTTTCCATTTCGTCTGGGATCTGGAATTCACGGGATTTGTATCGGGCGTGGCTTTCCATCCGCTGTGGCTCGCATTCGGGCGTTTGCTGGCCGGGAGCTTCATGTTCCTTGCAGGAGTGAGTCTGGTTCTGGCGCATGGCACAGAGTTGAGAGCTCGGACATTTTTCCGCCGGTTGGCCATCATTGTTGTCGCGGCCTTGGCGATAAGCATTGTAACATGGTTCACTTTCCCCGACGCATTTGTGTACTTCGGAATCCTGCATTCGATCGCGGTCGCAAGCCTCCTCGGGGTGATGTTTGTCAGGCTCCCGGCTTCGGCCAGCCTGATTACCGGCCTGGCGATAATGGCGCTTCCCTGGTACCTATCGCTGTCTGCTTTCGATCCCCGCTGGCTAGCCTGGATCGGCCTTTCAGCCAACCCACCTCTCAGCAATGATTTCGTTCCGGTGTTTCCTTGGGCAGGCATTACACTTCTTGGCATGAGCTTCGCCAAGGTCGTGAACATCAATAAGAGCCGGATGGCCAGTGCTGGTGCGGAAAACGCTTTCTTCGCACGGCTCGGCTGGCTGGGCCGCCACAGCCTGCCGATCTATCTGCTTCACCAACCCGTGATGCTGGCGATCATCGTTCCTCTGTCGCGCCTGTTTTAGCGGGCCTTCGATCCGGCACCGAAAGGATCGGCAAGCGCTGCTTTCGGCCGACTAACGGGTACAGAAGTCGATGAAGTGATTTCCGACAAATATTGCGGGCCCTTCTTGGCCAGAATTTTTCGGAAGATCGGATTCATTCCCCCATCCGAATAAGCAAGGCCGACATTCTGGCCAGCGCTGAGCAGGTCTTTCATTCTCTCAAGATCCCCCACCGACCTCTCTGCCACTTGCTGGATCTCCGGTTCAAAGGCCGGACATTGTCCAAGCGGATCGGCGGGCATATTGCCGTTGACGGGCTCGCCAAACCTGTAGCGTCCCTCGCAGAATTGAAAACGGGGAGGCTGGCGCAACACTTCAAAGCGATCATAACCTGTCTTTAGGTCCATCCAGAATTCAAAATTGGGATTTTCGCGGTGCGCGGCAAGGTTTTCTGGCGTCATCCGAAACGGATACGACTGGACCTGGACAGCCTGTTGCCCGCCACGCAAGGCATCCCGGACAAGGGCGTAAACTTCCGCAACATGCTCGTCAGAAATAGCAAAACAACCCGAGGAAGAACATGCTCCGTGAACCATCAGGGCCGAACCGGTGTAGCCCTTTGCGCGCTCCAGCCGGTTCGGATAGCCGAGATCGAAGGAAAGGTAGTATTGCGACTTCGGGTTCAATCCACCTAGACCCACAGTGTAGAAACCTTCAGGTGCCTGGCGGTCACCTTCGAGTTTTTTTGGGCCCAAAACGCCCGACCATCGGCACATCGGATAAGTCTTCATCAGCGCATACTTGCCGGTCGCGTTTCGCTTCCAAACTTCCAGTTCACTCTCCTGTTTGAAGATGCGAACCAGCACCGGATCTGCGGGCTTCATGCCCATCTCCCGCATTTGCGCAATTGTCTTTTGGGGGATAGGAATATTGCCTCGGTCATCAAGCTCAAGCGTCTTCGTCACACATCCAGACACTATCACGCCCGCCAAAAGGACACCGATCAAGCTGGGTCGAAACCCTTGTTTTATTCGTCGCTTGGACCCGATCATTTTCAGCATCATTTCCGTTTCTTGCCTTTGGCGTCAGATCACTATCAGCCGGGCTCCGCTGGTGACCCGGCCATAGAGATCAACAACATCCTGATTGATCATGCGCACACACCCGCTCGACACCGATTTACCTATTGTCCAGTATTCCGGCGATCCATGGATGCGATAGAGCGTGTCCACGCCATTCTGGAAGATGTAGAGGGCTCGCGCGCCGAGAGGATTGTTTAGCCCGGGCGGCATGCCGCCATTGCTCGCGCTCCATTTTGCCAAGTCAGGTTGTCGCGCGATCATTTCTTCGGGCGGGGTCCATTTCGGCCATGCCTGCTTCCATTGGATCACGCCTTCACCCGACCACTCGAAACCCTGCCGGCCAAGGCCAACGCCATAACGCATGGCTTTTCCATTTTCCTGGATCAGATGAAGGAAATATGTCTTTGTGTTGACGATCACTGTGCCTACCGGATACGGGCTGTTGAAATTCACCTGACGCCTCCAGAATTTTGATGGCACCTTGTCTATGTTGATAGCGGGGAGGGGGAACCGTTCGTCTGGCATCGGTCCGTACATTACCCGGACATTGCTCAACCTTGGATCCGGCGAAGGCTTCTCATCCAGCTGTCCGGTCTTGGTTGCGGTTGTGCATCCGGACAAAGCCAGCACTGAAGAGCCCGCTGCTGCACAAATGAATTGACGGCGGTTCATAGTTTCTTTCATCGTGGACTCGTTCAAAAAACATCGGGGAAAACGAGCCGCAAATCCGGGGCTGATCTGCGGCTCGCAAGTTCTTGAATGTGAAGAACGGTTTTGATGCTACAGCACCACAACCCGGGCGCCGACCGGCACCCGCTCAAAGAGATCTTCGACATGTTCGTTGATCATGCGGATGCAGCCATTCGAAACTGAACGCCCGATCGACGATGGCTCTGTCGTGCCGTGGATCCGGTAAAGCGTATCGCGCCCATCCCGATATAGGTAAAGGGCTCGCGAGCCCAGCGGGTTCTTCGGGCCACCGGGCACACCCTTGGCGAAACGTCCGTACTTCTTCGGATTGCGTCTGATCATGTTTGCTGTAGGAGTCCACGATGGCCACTTGGCTTTTCGTCCCACCTCCGCTTGTCCGCGGAAAGCCAGGCCGGACCGCCCAACGCCCACCCCGTAACGGCGCGCCATGCCTGTCTCGAGTTGCAAATATAGGAAGTGGTTTTTCGGGTCGATAATTATCGTACCGGGCTCGTAACCGCTGAAGCTGGTACTTTGTGGTTCGAATTTCTCGTCCAGCTTGAACTTGTCGTCGTGGGCGTAGGCGGGAAGCCCACAGGAGGTGGCAAGGCCAGCGCCAATGCCAAACAGCAGTCCTCTTCTCGAAATCATGTTTCACACTCACGTCGTTGAATTTTCCGATGGCGCAGAATGCGCGTTTGATATTCAAGCGTGAGCGTCTGGCGGTCGCGGGACCACGTATCCTATGTCGAAGAGAAGCAAGGCTTTGAAGCTGGCGTCATACTCCTGCGCCTCATGCGTGATTGGCGAAACATTCGAGACAGCAAATATCGCAAAGTGCATCTGACAGTGCGCGGAAACTTTGTTTCCGCTTTTCTCACCCAGTGGGATCTCGCCTGAACCAAGCGCACCTTCACTGTCGGTTGAATTGCACCCGACCGTGTCACCGGCGATTTGGCAGATAGGCAACACATCCACAGCGTTGGCCGGGTGCGCCAGCGCTGGAAGCGCCAACAACAATGCTGCAACAAAGGTCAACACGCGAGTCATCAGGCCTTTGTCACTTCATTGGCGCGGTTTGTCTATATGACCGCTGATTAATTTTTTGTGATGAATACGGGCATTCTACACTCTCCCCATGTTACGGACGTTGCTAAGCGGCATCATCTTTTTTTGGTTGATGTCGATCCTACGTCGATGTTTGATGCAAAACTGTCCGGTGCCGGGAGCAGGGTTATCTCAGCGGACGGTACAGTGACCGCGGAACCCGTCTTGCACTCCGGTGGCTCGGCGAAACTCAAGGGTTCCGGGATTCGATATGTGGTCACTGCAGCACCTGCGCCGGCAGTCGGGCATGTTCCTTTTACCAACACGGTGGAACAAATCATGTCCCGCTAAGTTTGCCTCCCAAGGACGGCTTCAGTGTGTGATGCGCGCGAAGCGGGTGTGCGGGACGGAGCAAATGCGAACGGCAGCATTGTGAAGGAGCGGTGGTGAATAACCTGTGGCTGGTCATTGGCCTCGCGCTTCTGCCTGGGCTCGGCAATTTCGCCGGCGCAATGGTTGCCGAATTCGTCCGGACATCGCCACGACTTCTTAACTTGGCGCTGCATGCGGCGTCGGGCATCGTCATCGGCGTGGTGGCCATCGAGCTGATGCCCGAGGCACTTGAAAATCTCGCCGGCTGGTGGATTGCCCTGGCGTTTGCAGCAGGGGGAGCGGCCTATATCAGCGCCGAGACGCTGATCGGGAAGATGAAGCCGTCGGAGAAGAGCGGCGGCAGCACCGGTATGTGGATGATTTATGTTGCCGTAGCTGTCGACCTCTCCGGTGATGGCTTGATGATAGGCTCCGGCACTGCGGTTGGTGCCTCGCTCGCCGTTGTGTTGGCAGCGGGGCAGGTACTGGCCGACTTTCCGGAGGGATACTCGGTCGTGGCAAACCTCAAAGAAAACGGCGTGTCGCGCAAGCGGCGGATCGCGGTCTCGTTGTCATTCCCTCTCTATTGCCTCGGGACGGCTGTACTTGCATGGTTGCTGCTGCGAAGCGCGCCGGATGCAGCGAAATACGCCGCGCTGAGCTTCGTCGCCGGGCTCCTGTCGGTCGCAGCAGTCGAGGACATGCTCGAGGAGGCACACGAGGCCGCGACCGACAACCGCCTCTCGGCACTGGTCTTCGTCGGCGGCTTCGTTCTCTTTACCCTGGTTTCCGCCGGTCTGGAGACAGTCATGGCCCGCGGTGGCGGATCGACCGGCCAGAGCAGTTCAGGGATCGAGCAAAGCAGGACATATGCAAATGCCTCATGACCATAGCCATGGCCATATCGACCCGCAATCGGGCGACCGGCGGGTCTCCATCGCTATCTGGGCGAACGGAGTTCTGACCGTCGCACAGATAGCGGGAGGTATTCTGTCTGGCAGCCTTGCCCTGATCGCAGACGCACTGCACAACTTCTCCGACATGGCGTCGCTGCTCATTGCCTTTGCCGCACGCAAGATTTCTCGACGGCCCCCGGACGAGCGCATGACGTTTGGCTATGGCCGCATCGAGATCGTCGCGGCGCTGATCAACTACACCACGCTTGTTCTTGTCGGCTTCTACCTGATCTATGAGGGCGGAATGCGGATGATCGACCCACCCCAGGTCCAGGGCTGGACTGTCGTCATACTGGGCGCTGTCGCACTCGCGGTCGACACGCTGACAGCGATGCTCACCTATTCGATGCAGAAGGGCAGCGTGAACATTCGCGCGCTTTTCCTGCACAATCTCTCGGATGCGCTGGCTTCCGTCGCGGTCATCATCGGCGGCGCCCTCATCATCCTCTATGACATGCGCTGGGTCGACCCGGCGATCACCATCGGCATCGCACTTTATATCCTCTATCTTGCCATAACAGAGATCGGCACTCCGATCCGGACGCTGATGCTCGGCAGCCCGCCGGAGATCGACGGCGGCGATGTCGTCAGAACCCTGCGCGGCGTCGAGGGCGTCGGAGATGTCCACCATGTGCATCTCTGGCAGATGCAGGAGCATGAGGCGGCACTCGACTGCCATGTCGTCGTGACTGCCGACGATTGGTCGCGGCTCGAGGCCATCAAGAATGAGATCAAGGACAGGCTGAACGATCGGTTCGGCATCGCGCATTCCACCCTTGAATTCAAGCATGAGAACCGAGCGCACGAAAATGCTGACCTCTATGGTCACGGCAATCCCGAAGAACAGGAGGAAGACCATGTTCACCGAGACCCGGATAAATCGTGACGACGTCATCGGAATCGCCTGCGAGGGCAAGCTCAGCGAAAGCGAGCTTGAGCAGATGCACGCGTTGCTGCACGAGCGACTTGCATCTGTAGAAGAGCCCGGCCTCGTGGTCGATCTGACGAATTTCCAAGGGTACACGGGCCTCGCTGCAATGCGAGAAGACTTCAAGATGGACACCGCCCATCGAAACGATTTCTCCCGCATCGCCGTTGTCGGCGAGGCGGCGTGGCAGCACTGGGGAACCACCCTCGCTAAGGCCTTGACCCATGCCGAGATGCGCTGGTTCGAAGCAAGCGCGCTGGACGCGGCTGCGGAATGGGCGGGCGGGGTGTGACCGGATCGCCACCCCCCTGCCCTGCCCGCGGTTTGCGTGACCGCGCAGGCCGTGCGGCAATCCGTCTCCTGTCCGGGGCAGACGCAGCCTCGCGACTTTGTGCACGCGGGCATGTGCCGGGAGCTTGGCTCACTGTCGGCTTCTGCGTTGCGGCCATGGTCGCCTCCAGCGCTGGCGCCCATACCGAGGGTACACCGATATCGCCACACGACTTCTGGACCGCATGGTCGCTGCAGCCGAGCGTCGTGGTGCCCATCGCGATCGCGGCGTTGCTCTACGGACGTGGTCTGCGCCTCGCCTGGAGCCGCGCCGGTTTCGGCCGCGGCACGGCGGCGTGGCGGGCGGGGCTTTTTGCGCTCGGGCTGACCACACTCTGGGCAGGTCTCGTCTGGCCGCTCGACGCCATTGGCGAAAGCCTCTTTTCCGCCCACATGGCGCAGCGCATCGTGCTGATGGGGATGGCCGCACCACTCCTCGTGCTGGGTCTTCCGATGCCGACAATGATCCGGTCCCTGCCGAGAGAATGGCAACGCGGGCTGGCGCTTGCGGTCCGCTGGCAGCCGTGGCGCAGGTTCTGGGAATTCGTGACCCGCATTGATGTCGCAACCATTCTGCAACTGCTCGTATTCACTTTGTGGCACATTCCGGCGGCGATCGCGCTGTCGCTCGAAAATGATTTCGTGCACTGGCTGATGCACGGCTCGATGCTCGCCGCAGGACTTCTGTTCTGGACGGCCATTCTGCGCATGCGAAGCGACGAGTTCGGATCGGCGATCCTGGCTCTGTTTGTGAACTTCAAGTTCTCGCTCGTCCTGGGTGCACTGCTTGCCTTCTCCTCACGTGCCTTTTACGAAAGCTACCTGGATCGCGGCCTCCCCTGGGGCGTCACTCTTTTGGAAGATCAGCAACTTGCGGGCGTCCTGATGATGGTTGTCCAGTCAATGATGTATCTGCTGGCCCTGGTCATCCGGGTAGCTGTTCTGCTCCGCTCCCCGGAAAGGCGCGTCGCCACCAGCTTGATGCCGCAGTGTGAGGGCCTCCCCCGATGACGCGACCCGGGACCATTGCGGCAGGACTTTCGGGTGCCGTGCTTACCGGCTGCCAGGGCGCGCAGTCCGCCTTCGATCCGGCGGGAGTCGAGGCGGAGCGCGTGCTCACCCTGTTCTGGATCATGCTGGCCGGCGGCACCGCCATCTGGATCGTCGTGATCGGCGTCAGCTACTATGCCGCCAGGGGGAAGTCGGGGCCCTATTCGGACAGATCCGGCATTCGGCTGATCGTCTGGGGCGGCTGCGTCTTTCCGGCCGTGGTCCTGGCGGGGCTGCTCTGGTGGGGTCTGACGATGATGCCGGAACTGCGGCGCGCAGCTGACGGACCCACCATCGCCGTCTCCGCAGAACGGTTCTGGTGGCGGGTGGCCTATGCCGTCGAGGGCGAGCCCGGCGTTATCCGCAACCTGCCGCGTGGCGGCGTCCCGAGCGCGAACGAGATCTGGATTCCGCTCGGCAAGCGCACCGAGATCCTGTTGAGCAGCCCCGACGTCATCCACTCCTTCTGGGTGCCGCCGCTGGCTGGGAAGATGGATGCCATACCCGGCCGGGTGAACCGTCTGGTGCTGGAGCCCACCAGACCCGGCGTCTTCAATGGCGCCTGCGCCGAGTACTGCGGAACGGCTCACACCTATATGGGATTCCGCGTCGTCGTGGTGCCCGAGGCGGAGTTCGAAGCCTATGTCGCGTCGCAGGCGCTCCCCGCCGCGACAACCGACGGCTCCGGCGCCAGACTGTTCGTGCAGAACGGCTGCGCCGCCTGCCATACCGTGCGCGGCACCGCCGCGGACGGTGACGTCGGACCCGACCTGACCCATGTGGCGAGCCGGCGCACAATCGCCGCGGGCCTGCTTCCTACAACCGTGGAAAATTTCGCGGCGTTCATCCGCTCGGCCGAGCACATCAAGCCGGGCGTGGAGATGCCGGCCTTCGGAATACTCCCCGAGGAGGAGATCACCGCAATCGCGCAATGGCTGGGGAAGCTCGAATGACCGACACCACGGACCGAACACCGACTGGACCCGATCAGGATGACGAAGCGGTCCGTCGCGCGCAGGAGGCCCGGCTGCGCGAGGTCTGGGCGGCGCCGAAAGGCTGGCGCTACTGGTCGGCCGTCAACAATACCGAAGTCGGCATCTGGTACACCGCGCTGTCCTTCATCTTCATGCTGTCTGCGGGCGTGCTGGCGCTCATCGTACGGGCGCAACTGGCGGTGCCGGAGAACGACCTCGTCACGCCCGACTTCTACAACCAGGCGTTCACGCTGCATGGCACGGCGATGATGTTTCTCTTCGCAGTGCCGATCTTCGAGGCGGTTGCGATCATCCTGCTGCCGCAGTTGCTCGGCGCACGCGACCTGCCATTCCCGCGGCTTTCGGCTTTCGGGTTCTGGTGCTTCCTAATCGGCGGCGTTTTCGTCATGGGCTCGATCTTCTTCGGCCAGGCGCCGAGTTCGGGCTGGTTCATGTATCCGCCGCTGACAACGGAGGAGGAATTCACACCTGGCTACGGACCCGACATCTGGCTGCTCGGCCTGTCGTTCATCGAGGTCGCCTCCCTCGCCGCGGCGGTCGAACTGATCGTCGGAACTCTGAAATGCCGGCCGCCGGGAATGCGGCTCAACCTGATGCCGCTTTACGCCTGGTATGTGCTGGTCGTCGCGGGCATGATCCTGTTCGCCTTTCCGCCCCTGATCGCCGGCGACATCCTGTTCGAACTCGAACGGTTGTTCGACTGGCCGTTCTTCGACCCCAGTCGCGGCGGCGATCCAGTCCTGTGGCAGCACCTGTTCTGGATCTTTGGCCATCCGGAGGTCTACATCGTATTCCTGCCGGCGATCGCGCTTGTCGCCATGATCGTGCCGACCTTTGCGCAAAGGCCGATCCTCGGCTATTCCTGGATCGTGCTCGCCGCAGTCGGCACCGGCTTCATCTCGTTCGGCCTGTGGGTGCATCACATGTACACCACGGGACTGCCCTCGATCTCGCTCGGCTTCTTCTCGGCTGCGTCCGAAGCGGTGGCGATCCCGACGGGCGTGCAGATCTTCGTCTTCATCGCGACGCTTCTGACCGGTCGGGTGATCCACTCGGTGCCGATGCTGTTCGTGTCCGGGGCGCTCGCCAACTTCGTGATCGGCGGGCTTACCGGCGTCATGGTGGCGCTCGCGCCGTTCGACTGGCAGGCGCACGACACTTATTTCGTCGTGGCGCACCTGCACTACGTCCTGATCGGCGGCATGCTGTTTCCGGTCGCCGCAGGCGTCTATTACTACTGGCCACTGGTCAGCGGCCGGAAGCTTTCCGACAGGCTCGGGCGCATCGCCTTCTGGATGATGTTCGCCGGCTTCAACCTCGCTTTCCTGCCGATGCACTACTCCGGCCTTGCCGGCATGCCCCGGCGCGTCTGGACCTATCCGGAAAGTCTCGGCGTCGGCACCGCCAACATGATCTCGAGCGTCGGCGCCTTTGTCTTTGCCGCCGGGATCCTGATCATCGTCTGGGACGTGCTGCGCCCGCGCGGCAACGAGCCCTACGCGAAACGCAATCCCTGGAACGCTGGCACGCTGGAATGGCTGGTCGAGATGCCCGGCGAGAGCTGGGGCGTCCGCTCCATTCCGGCCGTCACCTCGCGCTATCCGATCTGGGAGCAGCCGAACTTCATCGATGACGTCGACAACGGCAGGTTCTACCTTTCCGACGCCGCGGAGATGAAGCGCGAGACGATCATCACCTCGGTCCTCGACGGCAAGCCGCTGCAATGCCTGCGCGTGCCGGGACCAAGCTTCATGCCGATGATCGCCGCGGTCTTCACCGGAGCGATGTTCATCTTCGCGACCTTCCACTGGTGGGCTGCGACGATCGTCGCGATGGGGCTGTCGACGATCTCGATCATGGTCTGGCTCTGGCGCGGCACCGCCGTGATCCCGGAGAAGCCGGAGAAGGACGTTGGCCTCGGCCTGAAGCTGCCGCTCTACAAGTCCGGGCCGCATTCCGTCGGCTGGTGGGCCATGTTCATCATGATGATGGGCGACGCAACCGCATTCCTCGGACTGGTCTTCGGCTATTACTACTTCTTCACTATCCACGCGGATTTCCCGCCGCCGTCAACGGTCGGCCCCGGCGTGCTCTGGCCCACCGTCGCTTTCGGCCTTTTCGCGGTCGCCTGGGCGACGGCCTTCGGCGCACGGCTTTCGAACCAGGCAGGCCGCATCGGACGCGCCCGGGTGCTCATGGCGGCAGGCGCGCTCGTTGCCCTCGCCGCCAGTGCGGCGCTCCTCTGGGGACCATATGTCACGGGTCTCCGCCCCACGGCACACGTCTATCCGGCGACGGTCTGGGTGATCACCATCTGGACCGCCGCGCACGGCGTCGCGGGAAGTCTCATGCTTGGATACTGCCTCGCCCGCTCGCTGGCGGGGCGGATGACGCCAGCACACGACATCGATATCTTCAATGTCGCACTTTACTGGCACTTCGTCGGGCTCACGGTGATCGTCACAGTGGGGACGCTCGCCTATCTCCCCGTTCTGATGTGAGGGCGATACATGCAGGTATTCGGCAAGACGCAAGACAACCTCTGGACCCTGGTCGCCGCGCCGACCATCTGGGGCTTCCATTTCCTGTTCAGCTATTTCCTGGCGGCTTACCGGTGTGCGCCGAATGATGATATTTTCAACACCATCGGCGGCACGCGCGCGGCGATCGCCGGAGTCACCGCGGTCTGCCTGCTGCTGATCCTGCTGATAGCCCGCCGCGCCTGGCGCGAATGGCGCGCCGACGGCGGCGGCTACAGCAACAACCAGGACACGCCTGAGGCGCGCGAGCGCTTCCTGGAATTCTCGACGCTGCTTCTCGCCGCGCTCTCGTTCGCCGCGGTGGTCTTCGAGACGCTGCCGGTCCTCGTTTTCTGGGACTGCCGGTAATGCGCGCGCGACCGCCCGGGAGGGTACCATGCATCTGAACGTCGTCATCACCTGGAAGAGGCTCGCCGGCCTCGCCGTGCTTGGCGTGACGGGCGCGCTGATGGTCGGCTGGATAGGCCTGGTTTCGATCGCTGCCTCGGCCGGGCATTGGTCGGTGACACAATGGTTCCTTGGCTGGACGATGGAGAATGCTGTCAGAACACAATCGATGCTGATCTCGAAGCCCGAGGTGATCGACCTCGACGACCCGATGCTGGTGCGTCGCGCGGCCGGGCATTACGCGACCGGCTGCGCGTCCTGCCACGGCGCCCCCGGCGTGCCGCAATCACCGGTGGTCGAGGAGATGGTGCCCTCGCCGCCGCGCCTCGAGGAGAAGGTTGCGGAATGGAGCGACGAGGAGCTGTTCTGGATCGTCAGGAACGGCATCAAGTATTCGGGGATGCCGGCCTGGCCGGCGCAGGACCGCAAGGACGAGGTCTGGGCGCAGGTGGCCTTTCTTCGGGCCCTTCCCGACATGTCCCGGGCCGAATATGCGGACCTCGCGCTGGGCAGCGGATTGGCTGACGAAGAACTCGAAGCGGGCGGTGAAACGATGCCCGCACTCGACGGCATCATCGACAGCGCACTCACCGATTGCGCCCGCTGCCACGGTCGCGACGGGCTGGGCCGCGGAGAGGGCGAAGCCCGCCACGCCTTTCCGGTGATCGCCGGCCAACCCGCGCCCTATCTCTACGCCACCCTGCTCGCCTTTGCGCGCGGCGACCGCCAGAGCGGTTACATGGAACCGCCCGCGACCCGCTACGAGACCGAGGTGCTCGCCGAACTCGCGCGCTACTTTGCAGCGCAACCAGCGCCCCCTGGTTCCGGAGACGAAGGCGTGGCTGCTCTCGGACCGGCAGGTTTCGACACCAGCGACGACGCGCCCGCATCCGCCCCACCGGATGCGGTCGAAACGCTGGTCATCCCCGCCCAAAGCCGGCAGGACGAGGCGGGGGTGCTCGAGGGCGAAGGCGATGCCGGGGGAAGCGCGGTGCCGATGGCAGCGGCTGCGGGGCCTCCGGCCAGCCGGGATGAACTTCTGGAGCTCGGGCGGGGCATCGCACTGGAGGGCATCGCCTCCCGCAAGCTTCCAGCCTGTCAGAGCTGCCACAGCGCAGCCGGCCGCGCCCGAAACCCGTATTATCCCTATCTCTCCGGTCAGCCGGAATGGTACCTCTCGGAGCACCTTCATCTCTGGAAGGAAGGAACGCGCGGGGGCACTCAATATTCGCACGTCATGGCAGAGATCGCCGAGAACATGACGCAAGAACAGATACAAGCCGTCTCCGCGTGGTACGCGGCGCAAATCTCCGTAAGTCGATAGACCCGACATGGCGCCGCGATCGAGGATCCGCTCGACAATCCAGGCGTTCTCTGTTCCCACCGATTCCATTGTCGCACCACCAGACTCCCAACGCGTACCGGCCCGCGGCAGAATTTGATTCAGCGGCGCCTCCGCCTGCTCCGAAACATTCTGATCATCGAGAAGTTTGGCTTCAATCGTTTGACTGGCTGCAGGAGGTGCTTCGGTGATTTGACGCTAATAGAAAATTTTCTTCCTTCGGAGACGACAGTCCGGGTTACACGTGCTTTTTCCCTTGGTCATAATGGCCACAATGCTAACCGGCCTCATGCTGTTGTTCACCTCGACAATCTCCGCCGTTGACACACATGCACTTAATTTGAGAACCCGACAATCGAAATTCGCACAATTAAATGGCAAACTTGGGCCAATTCGGCGCATTCTTACAAATAACTACCAAGCGACAACAGGTACCCCCCCGGTGAGGGCCGTCTTGCGAGGTTGAGGCGAACATCGGAAGTCCTAGTGCAAACACTAGGAGTAGTCCTATGACGAAGCGTCCGATTGAAATCATAACCTCTGTGGAGCGCCGTCGGCGCTGGTCCCGTGAAGAGAAGGAACGGCTTGTTGCGGCCTGCCTTGAGCCTGGAGCCGTGCTTTCCGAGATTGCGCGGGCGGCCGGCATCCATGTCAGTCAGCTCTTCCGTTGGCGCAAGGAGCTTTGCCAGATAGCGGAGCCGAGGACACAAGCGGCGAGCACGCTGGTGCCTGTGATCGTGTCCGAAGCAGCGTCAGTAGCCCAACCGATTTCCTCAGAAGCGTCTGGTCCATCACACTCCCGCCGAAAGCGCAGCGATGTGACGATTGAACTGGGTCGGGGCCGGCGTGTCCGCGTGGACAGTGACATCGACACGGATGCCCTGGGCCGCATTCTCGATTGTGTGCTGGGTCGGCGATGATCCCGGTTCCTGTTGGTGTGAAGGTCTGGCTTGCGACAGGCCATACCGACATGCGCAAAGGCTTTCCCGGCCTGTCGCTGATGGTGCAGGAGACGCTGAAGCGCGATCCGATGTGCGGACACCTGTTCGTATTCCGCGGGCGTGGTGGTGGCCTGATCAAGGTCATCTGGCATGACGGACAGGGAGCCTGCCTGTTCACCAAGAAGCTTGAACGCGGGCGCTTCATCTGGCCATCGGCGGCCGATGGCTCGGTGGTAATCACGCCTGCACAGCTTGGCTAAACGGACGTCTCGGCAGTAGCGAACGACAGGGTCGTGCCAAACCGTTCGAAGATCGCACCGGGTCCCATGACCGTTATCGCGTCGATCAGTCTTTGAATAAGTAGGTGGAGAAGCTGGTTGTCCATGGCTTTATCATGGATTTCAAAGCCCGCCCTCCGGTTTCACTGTCGAAGTGGACGGACGCGGCCTTCGTTCCGGATCTACAGCAGGGTGGAAATTTTCAGCCAAATGTCGGCTGCCACCTCCTCCTCGGTGCGGTCAGCATTCACTAGATGACAGCGCGCGGGGTCGTTCGTTGCGGCCGAACGGAAGCCGTCTGCAATTTGTGCGAAATTCCGCCTGTCTTCGGCGGGATCGCCGGCACCGTCTTCCCGGATTTTCCTGCGCCCCGCCGCCCTGTCGTGTGGCAAGTCGAGTATGATGGTTGCATGCGGGCGGGCGTCCCCCACAACAGCGCTAAGAACGGCGTCGAGGAGAGGGCTGAGGTCCGCGGCCGCGCCAAAGACCTGCAGTGCGTAGGTGGAATCGAAGTAGCGATCCGACACAACCCAGTCTCCGCGGGCCAAGGCCGGGCTAATCACGCTCCTGACGTGGTCGTACCGTGCTGCGTTGACCAATAGCAGTTCCTCCACACGCTCAAGCTGCCGGTCGCCTTGGGTCAAGATGGCGCGGATTTCCTTTCCGAGCCGGCCGCCGTCAGGCTCCTTCGTTTGCACGACATTCCTGCCTTCCGCACGCAGGTGTTCAACAAGACGTTTCACCTGCACCGATTTTCCGCTGCCGTCGATTCCCTCAATGCTTACAAACGACAAGTTGAACTCCTATATCATTAGCCGGCCCCGCAGAAAGGCAGCTCATGGCTCGATCGAATGTTGTTGTCTTTGTTTCCGCCGGTATGTCCGCCCCGAAAAAGCGCGACCATTCCCTCGCCCGCAGACAACTGTACCTCAACTATGGCGCCTTGTCGTTGACAACGATGTTGCAACTCAAGGGCTACGAAACTTTTCTACTTCATGGGGATCATGACACGCCGGAGGTGGCATTGGAGCGCCTTGTGGCGATGGGGGCGCTGCCTTCAACCTTTCCACTCATGGTATCCATCCCGAGCTTCTACGCCCTCGACTGGGCCAAGGCCTTTTGCGCCCTCGCAAAGAGGGCGGACCCCGACTGTCGCATCGTTGTCGGAGGCAGGTGGGTGGTCGGGCCTGATGTCGCGTGGTTGCGGACCAAGCTGCCGGAAGCCGACATTCTCGTCGAGGGGCTTGGCGAGCCCATCGTAGAAAGCCTTTTGAGCGGGAACCCCGACCTTCGCAGGCTCTCGGCACCGACACCCGGGTTCACATTGAACCACCTTCTCGTGGACGGCTACGAGCGGTATCAGCCGAGCGTGGAGGCCTCTCGCGGTTGCGGCATGAAATGCGTCTTCTGCGAGGAGCGCGATATCCCGCTCGAGAAGCTGCGTGATCCCGACGACCTTGCGGCGTCGATGGCTCTCGTCCAGGAGCAGTATCGCGGAGCTGAGATTCACCCCTACCTTCAGGCGTCGATGTTCGCGCCCGGTCGCCAGTGGAGCGAGCGATTCGCTTCAGCGATCGAGCACTTGGGACTCCGAATCGGCTGGCGGACGGAGACCCGGGTGGACTCCATGACACCGGAATCGGTCGCTGCCTTGGCGCAGGGAGGGTTAAAAGTCATCGACCTTGGGCTGGAGACAGCCTCTCCGGCACAAATCCTGGCCATGGGGAAGTCCCGTGATCCCGACAGGTACCTCAGGCGCGCGGCTGACCTCGTTGAGGCTTGCCGCAAACACGGCGTGCGGGTCAAAGCGAATGTGTTGCTCTATGCCGGCGAAACACAGAAGACCCTCGACGAAACTACGGCATGGCTTGACAACCACGCTTCGGCGATTGCAGGCGTGTCCGTCGGCCCGGTCATCGCCTACGGGCCGCCTAAGACGGCTGATCCGTTGCTGAGTGATTGGATCGCCCGCGGGGCCAGGCCGGTCGATCCGGCGAGCGCCGAAGCAACCGGCATCACGGTGATGCACCTCAGCAAGCACTTCGACGCTGACGAGGCCGAGGCGGCAAGCCTTTCGCTCTCTCGCCGATTTATGGATACCAGTTCCTATTTCGACCTCAAGAGCTTCAGCTACTATCCGAGGGATTACGCCCGCGCCGATTTCGACAGGGACCTCGCGGCTGCAGATCCAGCCCGGCTGCCCTTCGCCCTGGAGCCCGCGTGAGCCACTGGCGATATCCGCGACCGACAGCGGGTGTTCGATACACCCCGGCCTAATTCCTGTATCTGCGGTTTACACCGCTGTCCTTGGCTGCCACTGACGTGATAGTTGTGGCGCACAGATAGTTGGAGAAATCCCGTGGATTGGCAAAACCTCCTCGACCGCAGGCGTTTGTGCGACACAAATTACATTGAGAAGCCCGACCGCCCGACCTTCATTCAGGACGCCGATCGAATTACGTTCTCGGCTCCCTTTCGTCGTCTGGCCAACAAGACGCAAGTCCATCCCTTATACGAAAACGATCACCTGCATCATCGACTTATCCACAGCGTCGAGACGGCGAGCGTGGGCCGCTCCCTAGGCATTGCCGTTGGCGATTGGCTCGAAAGAGAGCACGGACTCGACGCAGGCGAAAAACACGTCGTCGCCGGGATGACCCAGGCAGCGTGCCTTGCCCACGACATAGGGAACCCGCCCTTTGGGCACTCGGGGGAGGCGGCGATCGGAAGCTGGTTCGCGGAGCGCTTCCGCGGTCCGTCCGAACTGTTCGGCGCGATCGAGGCGCCGCTTCGATTGGAATTCCAGGATTTCGAGGGGAACGCGCAGGGCTTCAGGATCATCAGCAGGCTCGAGATGTACCGGAACGAGGGCGGCATGCGCCTCTCGATGGGCGTGCTCGGCGCCTTCGCGAAGTATCCGGTGACCGCCAGAGTCCGCGCCAGCGCAACGCAACCGTATCGCGGGCTCAAGAAATTCGGCGTGTTTGAGAGCGATGCCGAGCTGTTCGCCCAGGTCGCCGAAGCGGTGGGGCTGCCCGTGGAAACCATCGGCGCGGATCGCTGGTGGCGCCGTCACCCGCTTGTCTTCCTCGTCGAGGCCGCCGACGACATCTGCTACAACATCCTCGATCTCGAGGACGCCTACGCGTCCGGCGACTTCACCGAGGACGTCGTCCTGAAGCATCTTCAGTCGCTCGCCGGCATTCCCAACGTCGACCTGGCCGACCGAACGACCGACGAGATCATCGCCTATGCCCGAGCTCGCGCGATCGGCTCGGCCATTGATGCCTGTGTCGCGGCCTTCAAGGCAAACTATGATGCGATCATGTCGGGCTCGTTCTCGGGATCGCTCATCGAGGCATCGGCCAGAAGCAGGGAATTCGCCGCGATCGAGAAGCTCTCCAGGCAGCGCCTCTTCACCTTGTAACTTGAATTCCGCCGCGTGTGATATTGTGTATCCCGC
>NZ_JRJG01000002.1 GCF_000759435.1 Hoeflea sp. BAL378 | reverse complement strand
GGCGGGGCGAGGTGGTGGACGATTCGGAACTCGCCCTCGAACCGGTCGGAGAGGCTTTTGGCAAAGGCCTTGTCGCCGTGCAGGCGCGCGACTTCATACTCGTCCTTGTAGGACATCAGCTTGAACAGCGACCGGGCGGCGGCCGAGGCCAGCAGATCGCGGTGCGCGGACGGCATCTTCTCGGCAAAGGCGGCGATGCCGGTCCGGTAGCGCTCCGCCCAGGCGGCATTCTGGTAGCTTGTCAGAAACTCAGCCCGCCGCGCGACGATGTCCGCGAGCGAGGTGGCGATGTCGGTCCTTGGCGAGAGATGGGGCGCGAGGATCTGCGCGTCCGCCGCCATCAGCCGTCCGAGCGCAAAGGCGCGCTTGTTGGCGTCGACGGCGACATTGTTGAGCTCGACCGCCCGCATCAAGGGCTCGAACGAGACCGGCACCAGCCCGCGCTGCCAGGCAAAGCCCAGCATCATCACATTGGCGAAGACCGCGTCGCCGAACAGCGCCTCGGAGGCGGCGTTGGCGTCGAAGGCCGCGACATTGTCCGCGCCGACGGCCGCCTCGATGGAGGATCTGCGGCCGTCGATTTTGAGGTCGGCGTCGCGCCGGAGTACCAGATCGCCGGTGGGCATCGGAGCCAGGTTCAGCGCCAGCCTTGTGCCGCGCCGGTAGGTGCCCGACGCCTTGGGCGAGGAGGAGACGACGACGTCGCAGCCGATCACGGCGTCGGCGGCGCCCGTATCGATGCGCACCTGGTTGATCTGATCGGGATCGGCGCCGACCCGCACGAAGCTCAGCACCGCGCCGAATTTCTGGGCAAAGCCGGTGAAATCCAGGAGGCTCACGCCCTTGCCCTCGAGATGCGCCGCCATCGAGATCAGCGCGCCGACCGTCACCACGCCGGTGCCGCCGACGCCGGTGACGAGCAGGTTGAACGGCCGTTCGAGCGGCGGCAGAGCGGGCAGGGGGACAGACGACATCAGCGCGTTCATGTCGAGGTCGGCCGGCTCGGGCTTGCGCCGCTCGCCGCCCTCGACGGTGACGAAGCTCGGGCAGAAGCCGCCGAGGCAGGAGAAATCCTTGTTGCAGTTGGACTGGTTGATCTGCCGCTTGCGGCCGAACTCGGTCTCTTTCGGCTCGATGCTGAGGCAGTTGGACTCTGTCGAACAGTCGCCGCAGCCCTCGCAGACGAGCTCGTTGATGACGACGAAGCGCTTCGGGTCGGTCATCTCGCCGCGCTTGCGGCGGCGGCGCTTCTCGGTGGCGCAGGCCTGCTCGTAGATCAGCACCGACACGCCCTCGACCTCGCGCATTTCCCGCTGCACCGCATCCATCTCGGCACGCGCGTGGATCGTGGTCCCGCGCGGCAAATCGGCGACACTGAACTTGTCGGGATCGTCGGAGACGAGGGCGATCCGCTCCACACCCTCGGCCCGGCAGATATGGGCGATGGCCTGAACGCTGACCGGCCCGTCGACCGGCTGGCCGCCGGTCATGGCGACCGCGTCGTTGTAGAGGATCTTGTAGGTGATGTTGGCCTTGGCCGCGATCGCCTGGCGGATCGCCATCGAGCCCGAATGATACCAGGTGCCTTCGCCGAGATTCTGGAAGATGTGGCCCTTGCCGGTGAAGCGCGAGGAGGCCGCCCAGTTGACGCCTTCGCCGCCCATCTGGATCAGCGACGAGGTCTCCCGATCCATCCAGCTCGCCATGAAATGACAGCCGATCCCGGCGAGCGCCTTCGAGCCTTCCGGCACCTTGGTCGAGGTGTTGTGCGGGCAGCCCGAGCAGAAATAGGGGGTGCGGGTGGCGCCCGGATCGGACAGCGCGATCGGCGGTTCGGCCCCGATCTCGGCGGCGCGGGCGGCAAACTCGGTGCCGCCGAAGACGCCGTCGAGCCGCCTGGCGATCAGCGGCGCCAGGTGCCGGGGCGAGAGCTCCCCGGTCCAGGGGATCAGCCGGCGGCCGGTCTCGTCGTTCTTGCCGACCATGCGCTGCGGCTTGTCGCCCGGCCAGTCGTAGAAATACTCCTTGAACTGGCTTTCGATGATGCCGCGCTTTTCCTCGACCACCACCACCTCGCGCTTGCCGCGGACGAAATCGAGCGCCGCCCGCCGCGCCAAGGGCCAGACCATGCCGACCTTGTAGATGTCGATGCCGAGCGCCCGACAGCGCGCCTCGTCGAGCCCCAGCAGCATGAGTGCTTCCATCAGGTCGAGATGCGCCTTGCCGGTGGTGACGAAGCCGAAGCGGGCGTCCTTGATGCCGTAGATCGCCCGGTCGATCGGGTTGGCTTCGGCGAAGGCCAGCACCGCGTGCTTCTTGGCCTCCATCCGCTCCTCGATCTGCGGTCCCGGCAGGTCGGGCCAGCGGTAGTGCAGGCCGGTTGCGGGGATGTCGAAATCGGGCGTCGTGAACGCGCGGTCGGGCTTGAGCAGGAAGGAGCTCGCGCCCTCGACCGTCTCGGAGATCGCCTTGAAGCCGACCCACATGCCGGAATAGCGCGACAGCGCGTAGCCGTATTCGCCGAACTCGAGATATTCGGCGACGCTCGCCGGATTGAGGGTCGGCATGAACCAGGCCATGAAGGCCACGTCCGACTGGTGCGGCATCGACGAGGAGACGCAGCCATGGTCGTCGCCCGCCACCACCAGCACGCCCCCGTGCGGCGATGAGCCATAGGCGTTGCCGTGCTTGAGCGCGTCGCCGGAGCGGTCGACGCCGGGGCCCTTGCCGTACCAGAGCCCGAAGACGCCGTCGACGGTGCGCTCAGGGTTGGTCTCCACCTGCTGCGAGCCCAGTACCGCGGTGGCGGCCAGGTCCTCGTTGACCGCCGGCAGGAACTCGATGTTGCCTTTCGCCAGCCGCGCCTTCTGCCGCCACAGCTCCATGTCGAGACCGCCGAGCGGCGAGCCGCGATAGCCCGAGACGAAGCCGCCGGTGTTCAGCCCCGCCGCGCGGTCGCGCCGGGCCTGGTCGAACAGCACCCGCACCAAGGCCTGGGTGCCGGTCATGAACACCCGGCCGGTTGCGAGCGCATAGCGGTCGGACAGGGCATAGGTCGATGTCGGGGGCGTGTGGGCGGTCATCGGGAATCCTCCTGCCGCAATGATAGCACTGGCGCGCTGACAGGACTTGCCAGAATGACCGCATGAGAGCACAGATGTGGACAGGTCTGCCGGAAAGAATGAAGTCTTCGAAAGGAGCTACCATATGGCCGAAAAATTCGACCTCCAGCCCGCCGATCGGCCCCTGCTCGAGGCGCTGCAGCAGGACGGCCGCATCTCCAACCAGGATCTGGCAGAGCGCGCGGCCATGTCGGCCTCGGCCTGCTGGCGGCGCGTCCGGGCGCTGGAGGAGGGCGGCGTCATCACCCGCTACACGGCGATCATCGATCCCGAGAAGGTCGGCCTGTCGTTCCACGCCATGGTCCATGTCGGGCTGTCGCGCCACCAGGCGCACCATGTCGAGAATTTCATCCGGTCGGTGACGGCCCGGCCGGAAGTGCTCGACTGCTTCGCCACCACCGGCGACGCCGACTATCATTTGCGCGTCCGCTGCCGCGACCTCGCAGCCTACAACGCCTTCCTCGAGGACTTCCTGTTCGCGCTCGAGGGCGTGTCGACCGTCAGGACCAACCTGATTCTCAGGCAGTTGAAGCACGAGACGCGGGTGGAGGTGTGAGGGAAGGGGCCGAGTAGATCGCGCCCCGTCATTGGGTGCGCCTCCTGCGCTGCGCCGGATCGCAGGTCGGATCCGGGGGCCTGTGCTGGAATGTGGCGATGAGAATGGCCTCGCGCAGGATCTCGAAAATGGTCATCATGGCGTGTTCTCCTTTGCCCCCACAAGGCGCTGCTTGCGGGCCTTTGACAAACGAGCTATTGGATGGGGTTAATTGACTTGAGGTTATGCGAATGAAGCGCGGCCGCCTGCCATTGACCGCCTTGCGCAGCTTCGAAGCCGCGGGACGCCTGGAAAGCGTCACGCTGGCGGCCGAGGAGCTGTTCGTGAGCCAGGCGGCAGTCAGCCGCCAGATCCGCGAGCTCGAGGCTATGCTCGGCCACCCGCTGTTCGAGCGCCAGCACCGCAAGATCAAACTGACCGCCGAAGGGGCCGATCTGCTTGCCGTCCTCACAAGCGCCTTCGACGCCATCGGCGACAGCCTCGACGCGATGTCGGAGCGGCGCTCGGCAGGCGAAGTGAGAATCAGCGCCGAACCCTCCTTCGCGACCGGATGGCTGGTCCATGCCCTCGCCGAGTTCCGCGACCTTCATCCGGAGATCGACGTCACCGTCGACTCGAGCGAGAAGCTCACCGAGTTCCGCTCGGGCGAGGCGGACATCGCCATCCGCTTCAGCCGCGAACACTCCGCCTGGCCGCGAACCGAGGCCAGGTGGCTCTATGATGTGGAGATGATCCCGGTGGCGGCGCCGGCCTTGTTCGAGGCTGGCGGCCTGCCGTCAGGCCCGGCCGATCTGAGCCGCTACAGCCTGTTGCACGAGGACAACCGGGCGGTCTGGGACATGTGGTTCTCGCAGGCGGGAGCCGAGCCGGGCCTGGTCCGGCGCGGACCGGTGTTCGCCGATGGCGGCTTGGTGCGGCAGGCGGCGCTCGGGGGACAGGGCGTCGGCCTGGTCGACACGAGGATGGTCGCTGACGATCTCCGCAAAGGCGCGCTGATCCGCCTGTTTGCGCAGTCGATCAGCTACGGCAGCTATTTCTTGGTGGCGCGGGATTTTTCAAGATTGCCGGCGCCCGCGCGGGCCTTTGCGGCATGGATCGAAGCGAAATTTGCAGGAGGCGCTCCGGAGGCGGGTTGAGCCGCTACCCCCGCACCACCACCGTCCCCAAGAGCCAGTCATGCACCGTCTGCTTGCGGTCGAGCACCAGCGTGGCGAGCAGGATGAAGGGGGTCAGCACCGCGTTCAGCGCCCAGAACAGCACGCCGTGGACGATGGCCAGCATGAAATCCACCGGGCGGCCGTCGAGGCGGGCGACGCGGATGCCCATCATCCGCATGCCGGGCGTGGCCTGGTTCGGCCCGCCCATCGACAGGCCGATATAGGGGATGGCGACCAGCAGGAACAGGATCGGGTAGAGGAAGAAGCCGAGCCCCAGCGTGAAGATGCCGATGAAGAAGATCAGCACCGCCACGGGCACGCACAGCGCCAGCACGATGGCATAGTCGATGAAGAACGCCAGCACGCGCTTGGTGCGCACGCCGTCATAGAGCGCGATATCGTCATAGGCGCCCATCGGCTGCTCGCGTGCATCTTCGGAATAGGGCTGGCTCATCGGTCTCTCCTGGCGTCTCGCGGACAGTTACGCCGCGTCGGGAAAGATGTAGGAAGCCGGGAGCCGCAGTTAAAGGGTTTGGCGCTGGATTGCGTCTGTTTTGGCAGGGTATTGGCCAGGTTTGACAGGCGCTGACCGCGCCGAAGTCCAATTGGTGTTGCCTCCAGACATCTCTCCGCTGCCCGCATCTCTCCCCCCGTCATCCCGGACTTGATCCGGGATCCAGCAGGCGAGCGTCCGCGAGCCGGAGGACTCATTCGTACTCAGATTTGACGGCGTGGCCTACAGAGTCTCTCACCGCGCCGACGCGCGGTGGCTGGACCCCGGATCAAGTCCGGGGCGACGGAGCCTGAGACATCGCCATTCATTCATCGGACTGCGCGATGACAGCTGTGCTGATCCATTCTGTGGCTCACCCCCCGCCCTTGGCGATAAGCCTTGCCGCCTCGGGGGCGAAATAGGTGAGGATGCCGTCGCAGCCGGCGCGTTTGAAGGCGAGCAGCTTTTCCATCATGATCCGCTCGCCGTCGATGTAGCCGGCGGCGGCGCCGGCCTTGATCATCGAATATTCGCCCGACACCTGGTAGGCGAAGGTGGGCAGGCCGTAGGTGTCCTTGAGCGCCCGGCAGATGTCGAGATAGGGCAGGCCGGGCTTGACCATCAGCATGTCGGCGCCTTCCTCGACGTCGAGGCCCGCATCGCGGATCGCCTCCATGGCGTTGGACGGATCGAGGTAATAGGTGCGCTTGTCGCCCTTCAAGAGCCCCGAGGTGCCGATCGCCTCGCGGTAGGGCCCGTAGCAGGCCGAGGCGAACTTGGTGGCGTAGGACATGATCGAGACATTGTGGTGCCCGGCCGCGTTCAGCGCCCGGCGGATCGCGCCGATGCGGCCGTCCATCATGTCGGACGGCGAGATGATGTCGGCGCCGGCGTCGGCCTGGTGCACGGCGGCGGCGGCGATCGCGCGCACCGTCTCGTCATTGACGATCTCGCCGTCGCGCAGGATGCCGTCATGGCCGTGATCGGTGAACGGGTCGAGCGCCACGTCGGTGATGACGCCAATATTGGACACCGCTTGCTTGATGGCGCGGGTCGCCTGGTTGATCAGGTTCTCGGGATCGAGCGCATGCGAGCCGGTCTGGTCGCGCTTTTCCATCTCCACATTGGGAAAGGTGGCGAGCGCCGGAATGCCGAGATCGGCCGCCATCCTGGCCGCCTCCACCGCCTTGTCGACGCTCATCCGGTTGACGCCGGGCATGGCGTCGATCGGCTCGCTGACATTGGTGCCGGGAACGAGGAAGATCGGCCAGATCAGGTCATCCACCGTGAGCCTTGTCTCGCGCACCAGCCGTCGCGACCAGTCGGCCACGCGGGTGCGCCGCATGCGCCGGTGCGCGGTGATTTCATCGATATCCGAGGCCGCCGCCGCCTTCAGGCCCGCCTCGGTGTCTTTCTTCCTGACCATGTACTCCATCCTTCGACCCTGGGTCCTGCAAGACCCCGCTTGCGCCGCGTCCAGCTATAAACGCGTCGCCGCCGGCCCGGTCAAGGCTGCAGCAGCCGGTCGGACATTTCGACACGGGGATGGCGACATCATTGCCGGCAAACTGGCATTTCGCAATTGCCGGTTCCCGTGCAATTCTTCCGGTGCAAAGGGAGGATCAGTTTCCGTCGGAAAGGAGATCGTCATGCCAACGGTCAAACCTGACATTGCGCCCGCCACCCTTGAAAAATGGCAGGGGGTCGTCAACCTCATTGCCGAACTCGCCGATGTGCCCGCAACGCTGATCATGAACACCGTCGGCAAGAGACATGCGGTCTTCGTCTCCAGCGAAGGCGACGGCAATCCCTATGCCCCGGGCCGCACCTACACGCTTCACGAGAAGCTCTACTGCTTCGGCGTGCTGCAGAAAGACGGCGAGCTGATCGTCGAGGAAGCCGCTTGCGACCCGCGCTGGGCCGACAACGAGGACCTGGAGCACCAGATGAGCTTCTATGTCGGACTGCCGCTGAAGTGGCCCGACGGCGAGATTTTCGGCACCATCTGCATGCTCGACCGCCGCCGCAACACGAGAGCGCTGAGGTTTCGCAAGGGGCTTGCGGAGTTCTGCCGCGTGGTCGAGGACGACCTGGCGCTGCTGATGGAGATCGAAACCCGCAGGCGCGCCGAGCGCCTCCTGCAGGAGGCGCTGGAAAACACCGAGCGCGAGGTGGTCGCCCGCACCCGCGAGCTCAAGGAAGCCAACACCGCGCTCAAGGTGGTCATCAGCAATGTCGAGGCGGCGAAAGCCGAATCCGAGGCCGCCGTTATGGCCCGGATCAAAACCCTTGTGCTGCCGCATGTGAGCAAGCTCAAGCATTTGGAGCTCGGACGCGAGCCGCAGTCCTCCTACATCGATCTCATCGAGACGAGTCTCGGCTCGATCACCCAGGCGCTCTCCAATCCGATGTCGAGAACCCTGGACCGGTTG
The DNA here is from genome assembly GCF_000759435.1 of Hoeflea sp. BAL378. Classification (GTDB taxonomy): domain Bacteria; phylum Pseudomonadota; class Alphaproteobacteria; order Rhizobiales; family Rhizobiaceae; genus Hoeflea. The sequence continues at coordinate 74,866 of NZ_JRJG01000002.1, read as the reverse complement.
ACGCCGACCGAGGTCGAGATCGTGCAACTGGTGCTGATGGGCCGCTCGACCAAGGAGATCGCGCGCACGCTGTCGCGCGGCGAAAGCACCGTGGATTTCCACCGCAACAACATCCGCCGCAAGCTCGGCCTCAACAACCGCGCCCAGAACCTGCGCCAGCATCTCGCCTCGCTCGTCTGAGCGTGCGGCGATAGGGGGATTTCCCCCCTATTTCCCCCGCATTCTTCTGGGGCTGCAAAGCCCGCCCTTCCGCCTAGCATCGGATGAGCCGCACCAGATGCGGCGTCAAAAAAGGGAACAGCTCAGATGCAGAAATCAGATCTCTCGCCCACCTTGATTCGCGGGGACACGGACCAGATGGCCCCGGGTCTCTCCCGCCGGTCCTTCTTCATGGCCGCAGGCGCGGCCGGCGTCGGCACCGCGGCCCTGTTGCTTGATCCGCGCGAGGCGCGGGCCCAGTCGACCGATTGGACCCAGCCCGGCAACAACAATCATGTCATCGACCTGCAGGCGGCGGAGAGCTTCGCCGACGGCGCCGTCAGCATCGACTATTACGGCCATTGCGCCCTCAAGATCACCTCGCCCGGCGGCGCCTCGATCCTGTTCGATCCGTGGCGCGACGATCCCTCCGGTGCCTGGGGCCTCTGGTTCAAGTCCAAATTCCCCGAAACGGCGGTCGACATCACCATGTCCACCCACACCCATTTCGACCACGATGCGATCGACCGGCCGGTCTCGACCATGGTGCTTGACCGGATGGTGGGAAATTTCGAATTCGCGGATCTGAAGATCACCGGTTTCGCCGACAAGCATGCCTGCCTGGCGCCGGGCTGGTACAAATGGACCGATGCGCTGGCCGAATTCGGCGCCGAGGCATGCCCGCCCAACAATGTCGGCCACATGGACATGGTCACCTATCTCGTCGAGACCGGCGGCGTGCGCACCCTGATCTGGGGCGACAACCGGCCAGACCCGGGTCCCGGCTTCTGGGAGTCGGTCGGTCGCGTCGATGTCCTCACGTTGCCGGTCGACGGCTCGCAGCACATCCTGTCCTACGACCAGGGCAATGCGATTATCGAGCAGCTCAAGCCCAAGGTGATCATCCCGACGCATTACCTCAACGAGACCACCACCTACACGCTCTCCACGCTGCAGACCGCCGACGAATGGGTCAAGGGGCAGAAAAGCTTCAAGCTGCTCGACAGCGCCAGCCTCTCGCTGGCGGCCGCCGATATCGCCGGCATGGATCGGGAGTTCCTGTATTTCGGCTCGAACACGCTTACGGCATAGCCCCTCCGCGGGGCGGTGGAGATCCCGTTCGCGGGGTTGTCCGGCAGGGGAGGGCACGGTCAGCCTGGTTCCACCCCTGCCGGCCGCTCGCCCGCCTGCGGGGTTGCCCCTGACGACAGATTGGCTATGACTGGGGCCGAAGAAGGCTGGCCGCGAGGCGCGGGCCTGGTCAACCGAGGCATCAACGATGGCGATACTGCAGATCGGAACCGCACCCGAGGCCGGCACCGGCGCGCTGGAGGGAAGCTTCCGGCTGTTCATGCGGCTGGTGGCGGTGAGCTGCCTCGTCGCCGGCCTGCAGTATTGGGGGCGGCTGATCGGCTATTCCGATGGCGGCATGTCGCGCTTCGACCTGCTGCCGAATTACTGGCAGTTCGCCTCATCCGCGCTGGCGGTGCTGCTTCCGGTGGCGGCCGTGGGCCTGTGGATGCAGGTGTCCTGGGGACCGGTGATCTGGGTCGTCGCGGCCGGCTCCGAGATCATCATGCACAAGGGGTTTCCGCTGTGGTACGGCGAGCGCCCGGTGCTGGTCATCGCCCATGTCGTGGTGATCTCGGTCTATGTCGGCTTTCGCCTGGCGCTGTTCATCAAGCGGCGGCAGGATGCCAAGGTGGTAAGGACTGATTCACTGTGATCGGCGGTGGCGCGAAGGTAACACGCTGTTAAGCTTGCATTTTAAGTAGAGTTTTAGACGTATTCGATAGGGTCTGTCTCAAGGCGGGAACAATAGCCGCCACCACAAACAGTGAGGCAGTCATCATGTCATTTACAAACACCGCGCTTGCATCGGCACGAAAGCCAGCCCCCGCAAACGACGAGTCCGAGGGCCTGCGCGACCTCTATCTGGAATCGCTGCAGCTTGTCGAACGGCTTCACCGCCGCCTGCTCGACGTCATCAAGGACGAGTTCGACCGCGCCAACCGCACCGATATCAACGCCATCCAGGCATTGCTCCTGTTCAACATCGGCAATTCCGAGCTGACCGCGGGCGAACTGCGCAGCCGCGGCTATTATCTCGGCTCCAACGTCTCCTACAATCTCAAGAAGCTGGTCGACCTCGGCTACATCAACCACCAGCGCTCGCGGGTCGACCGCCGCGCGGTGCGCATCAGCCTGACCGAGCACGGCACAGAGATCGCCGAAACGGTGGCTGCGCTCTATGACCGGCACATCAATTCGATCGCCAAGGTCGGCGGCATCGGCGCCAGCGAGTTCGAGGAGTTGAACAAGCTGATGCAGCGCCTTGACCGGTTCTGGAACGACCAGATCCTCTACCGCCTGTAGGACCTCCGGCAGGCAACGCATGAAAAAGGCGGCGGGCCATGGCCCGGCCGCCTTTTCCGCTTCAAAACGGGACGGGCGGCTCCGGCTCTTCGTCCGGCCCTGCCTGGTGGCCTCCGCACCGGGGCAGGGGACCCGGGATCGAGTCCGTACAACAGCCCGACCGGAAACCGGCGCGAGACCGGGTTCGCGGCGCCGATCCAGAAGGCCGTCGCTGGCGGCGGACCATGAATTAGCCATATTGCCGTGAAAGCGAGTATGGTAAGCACAAGGCTCGCGGCAAGGAGCGGATCCGTGAGGTCGCTCCGGCGTCGAATGCTCGCGCGAAAGTGTCGCGTCAGCCTTGAAGGACCGGACTTGGTCCCAATATCTTAACGGTGGGCGTGGTATTCGATCTGGCCAGTCCCAACGTCGGAACAGAATGCATGGTGGATTACGCATGACAAAGCCAACCGGACTAGACAGAGTTACCCGCCGCCACTTCATGGCCCGGGCCGCTGGCGTGGCGGCTGCGGCGATCGTGGCCGGACCGGCCTTCGCGCAGACGACCATCGAGGCGATCATCTCGTCTCCGCAGCGCGGCGCCTGGGACGACCAGTTCGATGCGCAGAGCTCCCGCTCGGTGGCGCAGACGGCGACGCGGCATCCGATTGCCAGCGCCGATACGATCGGCTTCGTCGAGCGCGCGATTTTCGACTACCAGAATCTGGTGGCCCGCGGCGGCTGGCCGTTCGTGCCGGCGACCAAGAAACTGCGCATGGGCGTGTCCGAACCCGAGGTGCAGTTGCTGCGCCAGCGGCTGATCGCGTCGGGTGATCTGGACCGCGCGGCGGGACTGTCCAACGAATTCGATTCCTATGTCGACGGCGCCGTGAAGAAATTCCAGGCCCGCCACGGCCTGCCGCCGGATGGCGTGCTCGGCAGCTATTCCTACCAGGCGCTCAATGTGTCGGCCGATGTCCGGCTCGGCCAGCTCGAAACCAACCTGGTGCGGCTGCGCTCGATGTCGGGTTTCCTGGGCGACCGCTACGTGATGGTCAACATTCCCGCGGCCCAGATCGAGGCCGTGGAGAACGGCTCCGTCGTGCTGCGCCACACGGCCATCGTCGGCAAGATCGACCGCCAGACGCCGATCCTCAATTCCAAGATCCACGAGATCATCCTCAATCCCTACTGGACCTCGCCGCGCTCGATCATCGAGAAGGACATCGTGCCGCTGATGCGCAAGGATCCGACCTATCTGGCGCGCAACAACATCCGCCTGTTCGACGGCCAGGGCAATGAAGTGGCGCCCGAGATGGTCGACTGGAACGCCGAGAAGGCGCCGGAACTGATGTTCCGCCAGGATCCGGGCAAGGGCAACGCCATGTCGTCCACCAAGATCAATTTCCACAACCCGCATGCGGTCTACATGCACGATACGCCGCAGCAGGGCGTCTTCAACCAGTTGATGCGGTTCGAATCATCGGGCTGCGTTCGCGTCCAGAACGTGCGCGATCTCAACACCTGGCTGCTGCGCGACACGCCGGGCTGGGATCGCCAGACCATGGAAGCCACCATCGCCTCGCGCGAGAACACCGTGATCACCTTGACCGAGCCGGTGCCGGTGTATTTCACCTATTTCACCGCCTGGGCCTCGGAAGACGGCGTCGTGCAGTTCCGCGACGATGTCTACCAGCGCGACGGCGTGGACGAACTGGCGCTGCGCTGAGCCGCGCCGCCGTCAAACGACGGCTGACCGTACCCGCCTGATTCTCAGTCTCGCAATCGACCGCGGATAACTGCCCCGAGAGGGCGGTTATCCGTGCTTGACAGCATCATGCCTATCCCCGATGTTCGTTGGACGTATGCGTTCAGGGGGCTAACGTGTATTCAACACCCAGTATATTTATGAGTGTGCTTTTTTCACTCATCAATCTTTTCGTTTTGCTTGTTCTGGCAAGTTTGTTTTTCCGGATAGGTCTATTCCTTCTGCGCATTATCCTGCGTCGGCGGGAGTTTCGTGAAACTCTGCAGCCGGCTGGAGATCCCACTCGGTTTGCGCTGGCTTCGCTTTGGCTCGAGGGGGGGCGTTTCCGCCGGAGCGTGCTCGATCTCGACCGCGAATTGTGTCGTGCCCGAGCGCCGGAAATCGGCATCGATGTTGAGCTGGTCGTGTCCGCGTGCCGGAAGATTGATGCTTTCTGCACCCGAAGAAATGCGATCATCCTGCTCGCCCTGTTTCTTGCTGTGCCTGTGCTGATGACCGGAGGCTCGGTCCTTGGCCTGACGATGCTGTCGTCGCAGGTTCCGACGCTCGCTTTCGTTTCGTCAGTGGCGTTCCTGGCTCTCTGCGGATTCACGCTTTGGTCAATCTGGCGGGATGATTTCGTCCATGCACGCGAGTTTTCCCGCGAGCGCTTCGACAGGGATGAAGCGCGGCTGAAATATGTCGTCTCCGGCGCGGAGGGCATCGAGAGTTTTCCGCCTGGCGGGAACATCATTTGCTTTGGCTCCACGAACCCTTTTGTCGGATTCGGGTCCCCTGCCGGGGCCTGGCAGATGGCGACCAGCCTCGGTCCGGCTGGCGATGAAACGCCGCAGCCGCTCACCAGTGAGAGCCTGCACGAGGCGATTGCCCGGTCGGTGAAGACCGTTGGTGTGAAGAACCTGACCGCCAAGGACTTCGTGTTCATGAACGGCACCGAAGTGGCGCATGTTGCGAAGCAGGAAAATCTTCGAAAGGCCTTCCTGCCGGACCCCTTCGGCCGGCCGCGCACAGCCATTGCGGCGCAAGGGATCCACTACTTTCGCGCCAATCCCGATGATCGCGTGCGGCCCTATGCATGTTTTTCCATTGCCAACTGGGGCATGGAAGTCGTCACCAACTGTTTCGTCAGGGCGCTCGTGGAAGGCAATTCGGCATCCATCGAGATGGTGACGACCGTGCTTCTCCCTGTCGACCGGTCCTATCGCAAGATTGATGAACTATCCCGTCCCGGAAAACTCGGAGCCGTTCTCTGGTTTCTGCAAGTCTTGCCGAGAGTTCCCTTGTATTGGCTGGACGCCATCTATTCGATCGCCGTCTTCATCCGGCAGCGGATAAAGGACGGTTTCAAGCTTGACCAGTTCCGCACTCACCGGGAAATCCGATTGAACCCCGCCTACAATTACGGCGCGACCGATACGATTCGCGGCATGATTTCGAGCGACAGTCCGCATTTCTACTTTCAGCGCGCGGATATTCGGCGGGCGCGCGAGGTCATGGGAAAAGCCGTGCTCGAGGCCGTGATTGGCGCAATGCGCGACGCCGGCTATTCGACACGAGACTTCGAACTGCAAGCGCCGATGCTGATCGACAATTCAATTTACGTGAGCGCGGGGGGAGATCTGGACATATCCGGTGCAATCGGTCGTGGCGCGAGCGTGATGCGCCAAACTGCGGCAACCATCACGGAGAAACTACGGTAAGCCATGGCGAGCGATAACAGGATAACGATCAGCGGCGGCAGGGACGTCAGCATTTCCGGAGCCGTAGGGACGAATGCGAGCGTGCGCCGAACCGTGGCGCTGGGCGATGGCGCGGTCGAAGCGCTGGCGGGTCAATTCCGCCTTATCGAAGGGGAGATCGCCAAGGAAGCGACGCGCGGCCACCTTCCCGACCATGTTAAGACCAAGCTTATCGATGAGCTTGGCCAGATTGGAAACGTGATGGTCGACGGTGCCCAGGAGCCGGAGGTTCTCAAGGGCAGGTTGGTCAGCTTCATTGATAAGGTGAATTTCTGTTGCACGACGGCGGAATCAGTTTCCCTGATCACGAAGGCGATTACCAGTGCCGCGGCGCTGGTGGGGCTTGCCCTGTAGGCCCCTTCGACTCTCCCTTTCCGTTGGCGCGCCGCAATGACGCAATCGGGACGGCGGATATTGCCCTCGCCATGCGACATGGGTAAATAACCGCATCCGCTCCGCCACGCTGCGGACCGGATTCGCGCCGTCCTGCGGAGCGCCGCCGGACCCGCGCAGGTGCTTCGTCAGACCCGAGCCATACAAGGAACCTGGAACATGTCCAACGCGACTTCCGCCGCCCGCTTCGCGGACGCCTTCTTCAATCGGCCCCTGGCTGACGCCGATCCGGAAATCTTTGGCTCGATCGAGAGTGAACTGGGCCGCCAGCGCCACGAGATCGAACTGATCGCCTCGGAGAACATCGTCTCCCGCGCCGTGCTGGAGGCACAGGGCTCGATCATGACCAACAAATATGCCGAGGGCTATCCGGGCAAGCGCTATTACGGCGGCTGCCAGTTCGTCGACATCGCCGAGGAACTCGCCATCGAGCGCGCCAAGAAGCTGTTCGGCTGCAACTTCGCCAATGTCCAGCCCAATTCCGGCAGCCAGATGAACCAGGCCGTGTTCCTGGCGCTTCTGCAGCCCGGCGACACCTTCATGGGCCTGGACCTGAATTCGGGCGGACACCTGACGCACGGCTCGCCGGTCAACATGAGCGGCAAATGGTTCAACGTCGTCTCCTACGGCGTGCGCGAGGACGACAATCTGCTCGACATGGACGCCATCGAGAAGCAGGCCCACGAGACCCGGCCCAAGCTCATCCTCGCCGGCGGCACCGCCTATTCGCGCATCTGGGACTGGAAGCGCTTCCGCGAGATCGCCGACAGCGTCGGCGCCTGGCTGATGGTCGACATGGCTCATATCGCCGGCCTCGTCGCCGGCGGCGTGCACCCGTCGCCGGTGCCGCACGCCCATGTGGTGACCACCACCACCCACAAGTCGCTGCGCGGCCCGCGCGGCGGCATGATTCTCACCAATGACGAGGCGATGGCCAAGAAGATCAACTCGGCCGTCTTCCCCGGCCTGCAGGGAGGTCCGCTGATGCATGTCATCGCCGCCAAGGCGGTGGCCTTCGGCGAGGCGCTGACGCCCGAATTCAAGGCCTATGCCCAGGCCGTGGCCGACAACGCCAAGACGCTGGCCGCGAGCCTCAAGGCCACCGGCCTCGACATCGTCTCCGGCGGCACCGACAACCACCTGATGCTGGTCGACCTTCGTCCCAAGAACGCCACCGGCAAGAAGGCCGAGGCCGCCCTCGGCCGCGCCAACATCACCTGCAACAAGAACGGCATCCCGTTCGACCCGGAAAAGCCCTTCGTGACCTCCGGGATCCGGCTCGGAACGCCCGCCGGCACCACCCGCGGCTTCGGCGCCAGCGAGTTCACCGAGATCGGCAACCTGATCGCCGAAGTGCTCGACGGCCTGAAAGCCGCCAATTCGGAAGAGGGCAACGCCGCGGTCGAAGCTGCGGTGAAGAAGAAGGTGGTGGCGCTCACCGACCGGTTCCCGCTCTACCCGTATCTGGGATAGGGCAGATGAGGTGTCCCTATTGCGGTTCCGAAGACAGCCAGGTGAAGGATTCGCGGCCGGCCGAGGATGGCGCCGCGATTCGCCGCCGCCGCGTCTGTCCTGATTGCGGCGGCCGCTTCACCACCTTCGAGCGGGTCCAGTTGCGCGACCTGCAGGTGCTGAAGAAGACCGGCCGGCGGGTGCCGTTCGATCGCGACAAGCTGGCCAAGTCGTTTCAGATCGCGCTGCGCAAGCGGCCGATCGATCCCGAGCGCATCGACCGCGCGGTGTCGGGCATTGTCCGGCGGCTGGAAAGCTCGGGCGAAAGCGAAATCGCCACCGACGAGATCGGCCTGCTGGTGCTCGAGGCGCTCAAGGCGCTCGATGATGTCGGCTTCGTCCGCTATGCCTCGGTCTACCGGGATTTCTCCGGGCCCGAGGATTTCGAGCGCACCATCGCCGAACTCACCGCGCGGATTGCCGGCGACACCACCGTCGGAGATCTCTGACACCATGGCGGTGAGCGCGCTCGACCGTCGGTACATGGCGGCGGCGATCCGCCTTGCCCGCTGGCATGAGGGCCGCACCGGCTCCAATCCTTCCGTGGCGACGCTGATCGTGCGCGACATCGACGGCGCGCCGGCTATCGTCGGCCGCGGCGTCACCGCCATCGGCGGCCGCCCGCATGCCGAGCCGCAGGCGCTGGCCCAGGCGGGCGAACTCGCCCGCGGCGCCACGGCTTACGTCACGCTCGAGCCCTGCGCCCATCATGGCCGCACCCCGCCCTGCGCCGACGCGCTGGTCTCGGCCGGCGTCTCCCGCGTCGTCGCGGCCGCCACCGACCCCGACGAGCGCGTCTCCGGGCGCGGCTATGCGATCCTGCGCGCCGCCGGCATCGAGGTGGAGACCGGCGTGCTCGCGGCCGAGGCGGAATATGGCCTCGCCGGATATCTCACCCGCCGGACCCGGAACCGGGTTCACGTGACGCTGAAGCTCGCGGTCTCCGCCAATGGCAAGATCGGCCGGCGCGACGGCGCGCAGGTGCCGATCACAGGCGAGATCACGCGCCGCCAGGTCCATGCCCTGCGCGCCCTGTCCGATGTCATTCTCGTCGGCGTCGGCACCGCGATCAACGACGATCCGGAGCTGACCTGCCGGCTTCCGGGCCTTGAGGACCGCTCGCCGGCCCGCCTGGTGCTCGACACCGGGTTGAGGCTCCCAATCACTTCGCGCCTGGCGCTGTCGGCCCGCACTGTTCCCCTGTGGATCGCCACAGCGGCCGCGCAGGATCATCCGGCCCGCGCCGCGCTGGCCGCCGTCGGCGCGGAGTTCATCGCCTCCGACGCCCATGACGGCCGCCTGGCGCTGCCCGAACTGCTCGAGGACCTGGCGGCGCGCGGCCTCTCCACGGTCCTGGTCGAGGGCGGCGCCGAGGTTGCGCGCGCCTTTCTCGACGAGGATCTGGTCGACCGCATCGTCCTGTTCACGGGCGAGGGGACGATCGAGGGCGAGGCGGTTGACGCACCGGTCACGCCAGCGACCATGCCCGGGACTTTCCGTCCGGTGCTCGCCATGACATACGGTCCCGACCGGATGGATGAATACGAAAGGGCCTGAGACATGTTTACCGGCATCATCACCGATATCGGCCGCGTCGCCGCCGTTACTGCGCGCGACCAGGGCGTGGCGCTGCGCATCGAGACGGCCTACGACCCCGCCGGCATCGAGATCGGCGCCTCGATCGCCTGTTCCGGCGTCTGCCTGACGGTGACCGCGCTTCCCGGCCATGGCGACAATGCCCGCTGGTTCGAGGTCGAGGCCTGGGAGGAGGCGCTCCGGCTCACCACCATCGGCGCCTGGGCGGTGGGGACGCCGGTCAACCTTGAACGCTCGCTGAAGATCGGCGACGAGCTGGGCGGACACATGGTCTCCGGCCATGTCGATGGCCAGGCGGAGATCGTCGCCATCAGGGACGAGGGCGAGGCCCGCCGCTTCACGCTACGCGCGCCCGAGGCGCTGGCGCGGTTCATCGCCCCCAAGGGATCGGTGGCGCTGGACGGCACGTCGCTCACCGTCAACGCGGTCGACGGCACGGACTTCGATGTGCTGCTGATCCGCCACTCGCTCGCCGTCACCACCTGGGGCGCGCGGGCTCTGGGCGACCATGTCAATCTCGAGGTCGACCAGATGGCGCGCTACGCCGCGCGGCTCGCGGGCTACGACGCCGGACGGCCCTAGGCGGCCAGGGGCCGGCCGGGCGGCCCGCCCGGGGCGGTCGTGCCGGCATTGATGTCGAACCGCGCCAGCAGATGCAGCCCGAACACGGCGAAGATGTGCATCAGCCAGATCGGATCGTTGCGGGCCAGGAAGAACGTCTCGAGAAACGACAGCAGGCCCATGAACACAATGATCATGAAGAACATGTCGGCGAGCTTGCGGTTGCCCGGATTGCGCCGCGCCCGGGCGTAGTTGACCATCGGCGCGACAAACAGCACCCAGACCAGCACGCCGCCGCCCACTAGGCCCAGGTTGAGCACCATGTCGAGGTAGTTGTTGTGGCCGTGGATGATGTAGCGGTAGTCCCACGCCGCCTCGAACGGCTTGTCGAGCCCGAGCACGTTGCCGGTGCTCCAGAAATTGTAGAGGCCGAAGCCCAGCCACGGCTTTTCCGGGATCTTCGACAGGCTGAACTCCCACAATGTGGTGCGGCCGGTATAGGTCTGGTCGCCCAGGAAATCGAGGACCAGGTAGGAAATCCGCGGATGCGACAGCGAGCCGAGCGTGAACAGATAGGCCGCTGCAAGCGCCATCAGGTTGATGAGAATGGCCGCCGCCGTCCGCCCGAAGACACTCGCCGACAGGACGATCAGCACGGCGATCGGAAACAGGCCGCTGGTGGTCTTCGACCCCGTCTGGACCACGAACAGCGCGCCGGCGGCAAAGATGACCGCTCCGATCAGCCGCTGGCCCGACCGCATCAGGTAGATGCCGAAGATGGCGATGACGCACATCACCGGGCCGGCGATGTTCTTGTGGCTGAAATGGCCGCGCCACAGCCCGGAATGCTGCGGCTCGTAGGCGTCGTAGCCATGGGTGGCGAGGTTCGGAAAGACGATCAGGCCGCCATAGGACAAGGCCAGCGTCGCCAGCGTGGCGATGATCAGGGCGGTGCGGAAGTCCCTTTCGCCCCGCGGCAGTACGATCGACGAGAAGGCGATCAGCATGCCGATGGCGGTCAGCACCACCGCCCGGAACACCGGCGCCGGGGCGGGCGAGACGGCGATGTTGTAGGCAAGCACCAGCGCCAGCAGCAGGAAGCCCGGCGTGAGCAGGCTGAGCAGCACCTTGCGGTTCGTCAGGCACAGCATTGAGACCGCAAAGACCAGTCCCGCCGCCAGAAAGCCGAACTGGTTGATCGCACTGCCTTCGCTTACGCCGGATTCGCTGATCATGCTGGTGCCGACGAAGGGCTGCAGCGAAATCAGCATCAATGCCAGGCCGAGCGCCGACAGCAGGATCGCCGCGCCGCGGATGATGCCCTGCGACAGGATGTCCGGGCGGGCGAGCTCCAGGCTCGATTGCAGCGGCGACCACGCGAAACGGCCCGGTGATCCGGAGACGGAGGATGATGGCTGGCGCATGCCGGGGCCCCGGGCGAGAGGTGTCAGGCGGCGAGCATCGGCAATTATGGTTAATCAACGGTAAAGATCGGCGCACTCCGCCGCCAGCGCCCGCATTTGCCGCGCCTTGCGCGGGCGGGGAGGAATGCTCGCGGCGCCGGGCCGGTCAGGCGGGATCGCCGGAAACCGGCGGCGCGGCGCCGGCATCCGGGTCGCCCAGCAGCGCCAGCGCCTCGGCGCCCTTGGGACACAGCGCGTAGATGCCGGGCGCGACGCGTTCGAACCAGCCATAGTGATTGTCGGCCATCAGCGCCCGGGCCTTCTCGACGCCCGAGAGTTTCGACACCTGCGCCGCCTTGGTCGGTCCGAGCTCGAAAAGGATGCGGGCGCAGCGCAGCGCGTCCTGGCGGTAGGCGGTCATCAGGCCGCGCCGCGTCGCCCCGCCGGAATTGGGATCGCCGGTGCGCTTCAGGAACTCGCGCAGGAGCCTCGTCTTGCGGATCGGCGATTTGCGCGGCTTGTACGGGGCAGGGTCGGCGTGCACCTCCACCAGCCCGTCCTTGAGCCGCACCGTCATCAGGCCCAGCCCCAGCCGCCGGCACAGCGCGGTGTTGGCTGAGATCGCCCTCTGGAAGATCCGTCCTGCGCCGCGCGGCACGGCGATGTAGACCGCGTCGGTGATCGCCTGCCGCTCGATGCCCTGGTGAAACAGCGACAGAGAAAACCCGGTCTTGAGCTCCACCACCACGGGATCGTCGCCGTCGCGGACCGCGACGATGTCGGCCGCGCCGATCTCGCCCTTGACCGTGTAGCCCTGGCTTTCCAGCAGCGCCTTGACGGGCGGATAGAGGTCGGTTTCCTTGGGCCTGGATGTGCTCATGGCAGCGTGTGTAACGGAGTCGCGCCCGGGCGAAAAGCGGGGCGCTACGCAAGCCTCGGATCCTTTCGCCGACGGGCGACCGCCAAGCCGCGCCGGCTGTCCCGGACAACAAAAATCCCCGGCCGGCGGGCCCGCGGCCATTTGTGCTTGCCAAGCGGCGGACAAAGTGGTTTGACCGCCGCTCTGATCCGATCCAATGTCCGGTTCCGTTCTGGAGCCCTCGAGGCGCGCCCCCGCGGCCCGCAAGAAGGAAAGCCGTCATGGCGAAGACCAAGTCCCCGCATCTGTTGATTGTCGAAGCCCGGTTCTACGACGACATGGCCGACGCGCTGCTCGATGGCGCCACCTCGGCGCTCGACGCCGCCGGCGCCAGCTACGACGTGGTCACCGTCCCCGGCGCGCTGGAAATTCCGCCCGCCATCGCCATGGCGCTCGACGCGATGGACGAGGGCGGGACCGAATATGACGGCTTCGTCGCGCTCGGCGTCGTCATTCGCGGCGAGACCTATCACTTCGAGATCGTCTGCAACGAATCCGCGCGTGGCCTGATGACGCTGTCGGTGTCGGAATCGCTGGCCGTCGGCAATGGCATCATGACCACAGAGACCGCCGAGCAGGCCTGGGAACGGGTCAAGAAGGACAAGCTCGACAAGGGCGGCTTCGCCGCGCGCGCGGCGCTGACGATGATCGCGCTGAAAGACAATCTGGCGGGTTGATCGTGGTTCCTGAAAACACCCCAACGCCGTCCGCCACGCCGGAAGTCAAAGCCGCCAACCAGCGCGGCGCCGCCCGCCTGGCCGCGGTGCAGGCGCTCTACCAGATGGACATCGGCGGCGCCGGCGTGCTCGAGATCGTCGCCGAATACGAAGCCCACCGGCTGGGCGGCGAGATCGACGGCGAGCAGTACCGTCCCGCCGACGCGGCTTGGTTCCGCGCCGTCGTCTCGGGCGTGGTCGAGAACCAGCGGACGCTCGACCCGGCGATCCGCGCCAGCCTCACCGAGGACTGGCCGCTGTCGCGGCTCGACACCACGCTGAGGGCGATCCTCAGGGCAGGGGCCTGGGAGCTCTGGGCCAAGAAGGATGTGCCCGTGGCCGTGATCGTCAATGAATATGTCGACGTGGCGCGCGCCTTTTTCGAAGAGGACGAGCCCAGGATCGTCAACGCCGTTCTCGACCGGCTGGCGCGCAATTATCGCGGCGATCCGAAGCCCGGCAAGGACTGACGGCGATGACGTTTCTCGACCGGGTCGGACTGAACGGCACGACCGACGCCGAGAACCTGGCGCGCCGCAACGCGCTCCTGCTGTCGGCGTCGCAGGCCTTTGGCGGCGCGGCGGCCCCGATCGCCATTTCCATGGGCGGTCTCGCCGGCTTCTATCTTCTGGGCGCGGACAAGTCGCTCGCCACCGCCCCGGTCACCGGCTTCAATCTCGGCGTCGCCATCGGCGCGCTGCCCGCTGCCTGGCTGATGCGCCAGGTCGGCCGCCGCCATGGCTTCCTCTCGGGCATGGTCATGACCGCGCTCGGCGGAATCATCGCCGCCATCGCCCTGTTCCGGCACGAATTCTGGCTGTTCGCCTTCGGCATGGCCTTCATCGGCCTGGGCGGCTCCTTCGTGCAGCAGTACCGCTTCGCCGCCGCCGACGGCTCGCCCACCAATTTCAAGGCGCAGGCGATTTCATGGGTGCTCGCCGGCGGCGTCTTCGCCGCCATCATCGGGCCGCAGACGGTGATCTTCACGCGCGAACTGTTCGCGCCGGTGATGTTTGCCGGCTCCTTCCTGGCGCTGCTGCCCTTGGCGCTGATCACCATGGGCATCCTGTGGTTCCTGCGCATTCCCAACGACACCCGGCCCGGCGACCACGGCCATGACGAGACGCCGGCGCGGCCCTTGACCGCGATCATCCGCCAGCCGCGCTTCATCACGGCGATGGTGTGCGGCGTCGGCTCCTACGCGCTGATGACCTTCATGATGACTGGCGCGCCGCTCGCCATGGTCGGCTGCGGCTTCTCCCCGGAACTGGCCACGCTCGGCATCCAGTGGCATGTGATGGCGATGTTCGCGCCGAGCTTCTTCACCGGCAAGCTGATCGCCCGCTTCGGCCGCGACACCATCACCGCGACCGGCCTTTTCATCCTGCTCGGCTGCGCCGTGGTCGCCCATATGGGTCTGGAACTGTGGAACTTCTGGCTGGCGCTGGTTCTCCTCGGCATCGGCTGGAACTTCGGCTTCATCGGCGCCACCACCATGGTCACCTCGACCTACCGGCCGTCGGAGAAGAACAAGGTGCAGGGCTTCCACGATGTCACCCTGTTCGGCATCGTCGCCTTCTCCTCGCTGATGTCGGGCAAGGTGCTCAACGCCTGGGGCTGGGACGCGCTCAACAGCCTGTTCTGGCCGGTGGCGGCGTTCTGCCTGCTGGTTCTGGGCACCCAGGTGCTGTGGGAACGCCGCCGGTCCTTCCCCTAGGACTTTAGGCTAGGCTGTTCCGGACACGGTTCCAAATCCGTTGTTTCCCCATGTTTCCCAGCGCTTATTGGCCGTGCCCGGGCAATAAGGCAGCCTCTGCTCTTGACGTTGACCCGCCCGTGTCGCAATCATCCGCCGCGATGCGGCAGGGGGTGTGGGCATGTGGTTCGGGCTCCTTTCGCCGCAAGGGTACTTGGCCGGGGGGACATCCTCTGATTCCGGTCACATTGGAGGGAAATCAGCATGACAATTCTTTTTGCTGTGATCGCCTGTGGATTGCTGTCCGTTGTCTACGCCATCTGGGCCACAAGCTCAGTGATGGCTGCCGATCAGGGCAACGCACGCATGCAGGAGATCGCCGGCTATATTCGTGAGGGTGCTCAGGCCTACCTGAACCGTCAGTACACAACCATCGCCCTTGTCGGTGCGGTCGTTTTCGTCATCACCTGGCTCTTGCTCGGCGCCACCGCCGCGATCGGCTTCCTGATCGGCGCGGTGCTTTCCGGCGCCGCCGGTTACATCGGGATGCACGTGTCGGTCCGCGCCAATGTGCGCACGGCCCAGGCCTCCGCGGTCAATCTCGCCTCCGGCCTCGACATCGCCTTCAAGGCGGGCGCCATCACCGGCATGCTGGTGGCCGGCCTCGCGCTGCTCGGCGTCGCGGTCTACTACTGGGTTCTCACCGGCCCGATGGCGCTGGCCTCCGACAGCCGTCAGGTCATTGACGCTCTCGTCGCCCTCGGCTTCGGCGCATCGCTGATCTCCATCTTCGCCCGTCTCGGCGGCGGCATCTTCACCAAGGGCGCCGACGTGGGCGGCGACCTCGTGGGCAAGGTCGAAGCCGGCATTCCGGAAGACGACCCGCGCAACCCGGCCACGATCGCCGACAACGTCGGCGACAATGTCGGCGACTGCGCCGGCATGGCGGCCGACCTGTTCGAAACCTACGCGGTGACCGTCGTCGCCACCATGGTTCTCGCGGCCATCTTCTTCGGCGGCACGGACGTCCTCGGTTCGGCCATGCTCTATCCGCTGGCCATCTGCGGCGCCTCGATCATCACCTCGATCGTCGGCACCTTCTTCGTCAAGCTCGGCCAGAACGGCTCGATCATGGGCGCTCTCTACAAGGGCCTGATCGTCACCGGCCTGCTGTCGATCATCGGTCTGGGCGGCGCCACCTCGCTGACCATCGGTTGGGGCGAGATCGCCGTCATCGAAGGCATGTCGATCACCGGCACCGCGCTGTTCACCTGCGGCATCATCGGCCTGATCGTCACCGCGCTCATCGTGGTGATCACCGAGTACTACACCGGCACCAACAAGCGCCCGGTGAACTCGATCGCCCAGGCCTCGGTCACCGGTCACGGCACCAACGTGATCCAGGGTCTCGCCGTGTCGCTGGAATCGACGGCCCTGCCGGCGATCGTCATCGTTGGCGGCATCATCTCCACCTACCAGCTCGCAGGCCTGTTCGGCACCGGCATCGCCGTCACCGCCATGCTCGGCATCGCCGGCATGATCGTGGCGCTCGACGCCTTCGGCCCGGTCACCGACAACGCCGGCGGCATCGCCGAAATGTCGGGTCTTCCCCCGGAAGTCCGCCAGGCCACCGACGCGCTCGACGCGGTCGGCAACACCACCAAGGCCGTCACCAAGGGCTACGCCATCGGCTCCGCCGGTCTCGGCGCGCTGGTGCTGTTTGCGGCCTATTCGAACGACCTGAAGTTCTTTGCCGCCCGGGCAAACGCCGAAGGCTCGACCCTCTATCCTTACTTCAAGGACATGGGCGAGATCTCGTTCGATCTGTCCAACCCCTACGTGGTTGCCGGCCTGATCTTCGGCGGCCTCATCCCCTACCTGTTTGGCGGCATCGCCATGACAGCCGTGGGGCGGGCCGCAGGCTCGATCGTCGAAGAAGTGCGCGCCCAGTTCAAGGCCAAGCCCGGCATCATGGCGGGCACAGAGAAACCTGACTACGGCCGCGCCGTGGACATCCTGACCAAGGCCGCGATCCGCGAAATGATCGTGCCGTCGCTGCTGCCGGTTCTGGCTCCGCTGTTCGTCTACTTCGGCGTCCTGCTGATCTCCGGCTCCAAGGCCTCGGCCTTCGCGGCGCTTGGCGCCTCGCTGCTGGGCGTGATCGTCAACGGCCTGTTCGTCGCCATCTCGATGACCTCGGGCGGCGGCGCCTGGGACAACGCCAAGAAGTCCTTCGAGGACGGCTTCATCGACAAGGACGGCGTCAAGCACGTCAAGGGCTCCGACGCGCACAAGGCGTCGGTGACCGGCGACACCGTCGGCGATCCCTACAAGGACACCGCCGGCCCGGCCGTCAACCCGGCCATCAAGATCACCAACATCGTGGCCCTCCTGCTGCTGGCCGTGCTCGCGCACTAAGCCGGACAGGGCGTCAAGGCCCACATCGAAAGCCCCGCGGAGATGAGTTTCCGCGGGGCTTTTTTGCGTCTATGGTCGAGACCTTGGAGAGGGACCCGGGCGGAGGCGTCGCAATGATCACGGCCATGCTGGAAGGCACCGGTTTCATCGTCGGCACCGCGCTGCTGACGGTCCTCTGCTATCTGGCGGCGCGCTGGCTCGCCGGCGGCGATCCGGAGCCGCCGACCAAGGATCTGGCGGGGTCGGTGATCTTCCGGGTCTCGGCGCTGCACGGCCTGATCTTGGCGCTGGTCTTCGCGCAGGAGATGGTGGAGTACCAGTTGCTCAAGATCGACAGCACCATCGAGGCCAACGCCCTGGCCGATGTCTATTTCGATGCGCGGCGGTTCGACGCAGAGACGGCGTCGCAGGTCCAGGACCCGGTCAACGCCTATCTCGACCTGGTCGTGACCAGGGAATGGGATCACCTCGGCACGGAGCGCCGCCTGTTCGGCCCGGCCTGGGGGGAGTGGGACAAGGCCTACGAGGCCATCCTCAATCTCGAGCCGTCAGGCAAGCGCCAGGAGAGCCTGCGCGCCCACATGCTCGACCGCATCCATCTGGTCTCGGAAACCCGGGTCAAACGCGAGAACCATGCCGAGAACACGCTCAACGGCATCTTCTGGTTTGCGGCGCTGGCGGGCGTGGTGGTGATTGCGCTGGCCTATTATTCCTACCCGGTGACGCGGCACAACCTGGCCCTGATCGCCCTGTTCGGCGCCTTCACCGGCCTCATCCTGTTCTTTATCTTCGCCTTCTCCAATCCCTACCGCCCGCCCGGCGCCATCGGCACCGGGCCCTATCAGCGGCTGATGGAGCAGATTGCGCGGTCCTGACCGGACGAAGGAGCGGGTCTTATCCGCCGAAGATCGAGCGGGCGACCGCGGCGCCGGTGCCTTCCTGGCTTCCCGCGCCGGACAAGACCTGGGCCAGGAAGGACTGGTCGAGACCGCCGGTCGGCGTGGTCCGGGAAATCATGTCGAACACCCTGCCGTCCTTCAGCGTGTAGTTGGCAATCTGCTTGACCGTGTCGTCCTCGTCGAAATAGACCGCAAGCACCGACTGCTCGACCAGTCTCGGCTTCATGAAATTGGCGGCGCGCACGCGTTTCTGCGAGACGTAGTAAAAGACTTCATTGTCGAAGGTCGCCGTGGTCGACGGGGTGCCGAGCGACAAGAGCACCTGTTCGCGGCTCGAGCCGACGGGGGTCAGATCCAGCGCGGTCTGGTCGACCACGTAGCCCTGGTTGAACACTTCGCTGGTCGAGCAGCCGCTGAGCGCGATCATGGAGACGACCGCAACTGCGGCTCCGAGACGCAAGCTCCGTCCGGTTGCCTTGAAATCTCTTATCGTCAACGACATCTCCCTTTGGCGAGCGTGCTTACCTGCCGCAGCCATTGCGTTTTGCGTTTCATTCGGTAAACCAGCTTCCGCACGGATGCAACATCCCAGTCTCCCGCAGTCGCGATGATATCCAACGGCCATTGAAGGCAATTTCATGATCTGGAACCTGTTCAAGCGAAAAAAAGCCAATCAGGCTCTGGTTGGGCTGCAATATGAACATCTTACCGCGGCTGCGCGGTCTCCGGCCTTCTACCGTTCCATGGATGTGCCCGACACGGTCATGGGCCGGTTCGAGATGATATCGGTGCATCTGCTGCTGTATTTGCGCCGGACCAGCGGGTCTGGCCCGGCGGCGCAGGGAATTGCCCAGGAGATCGTCGACGCCTTTTTCGAGGATGTCGACCATTCGATCCGCGAACTGGGCGTGGGCGACGTGGGCGTGCCCAAGCGTATGAAAAAATTCGCCCGCATGTTCTACGGCCGCGCCAAATCCTATGGCGACGCACTCGATGCCGGCGACGAGGTTGGCCTGGCTGCGGCCCTGCGCCGCAACATCCATCCCGATGCGCCCGGCGACGCGCCCTCGATGCAGCCGCTGGCCGCCTGGATGGCGCGGACCGCGCGGCAGCTCGAGGCCGTGGAAGAGGAAGCGCTGGCCGCCGGCCGGCTGGTGTTCCCCGCCGTTGATTTAGAGAGGTCAGACCATGACGCACCCAGGTGACGACGAATTCTCCTATCCGGTCAAGGTCGGCCACATCTCGGCCAACCCGTTCACGGTCCGCATTTCCGCCGATCCCGCCGACCTGGCGCGGCTCGCGGCGCAATGGGGCGTGCGCGACGTGCGCTCCTTCGAGTCCGAGATCGTGCTGGGGCGCTGGAAGCGCGACGGGGTGCGGGTGAAGGGGCATGTCAGCGTGTCCATCGAGCAGGACTGCGTCGTCACGCTCGAACCGGTCGCCCAGCAGATCGAGGAGGACTTCGAGGCGCTTTACCTTCCCGAGAACTCGCGGCTCGCCAAACGCGCCCATGACGGCAGCGCCGAGATGTTCCTCGATCCGGAGGGGCCGGACGCGCCCGAGACGTTTTCCGGCGATTCGATCGACGTCGGCGCGGCGGCGGCCGAGTTCGCGGCCCTTGCGATCGATCCCTATCCGCGTAAACCGGGGGTCGAGTTTTCCGACCGGATCGAAAGCGACCCGGAAACGGACAAAAAACCGTCACCTTTTGCCGTTTTGCATGGCCTGAAGCGAGATGATTCCGCCAGTTAGCGGCCTGTGCGGCGACAAAGCAGTTGTGCCCGGATCGAAAACGGGTATTTTCTGCCCACAAATTCGGCCCGAAGAGCCGAGGATTAAGGACGGGGCGTGATTAGGATAGCGGTTGATCTGATGGGGGGCGATCATGGCCCCAAGGTGGTCGTACCCGGTGTCGCCAAGGCGTTGGAGCGCCACCCGGACATCCGTTTCACCCTGTTCGGCCTGGAAGCCGAAAGCCTTGCCGTGCTGGAGCGGTTCCCCGCCCTTCGCCAGGCGTCGACCTTCGTTCCCTGCGAGATCGCCGTCAGCATGGACGACAAGCCGAGCCAGGCGCTCCGGCATGGGCGCTACCGCTCGTCGATGTGGCGCGCCATCGAGGCGGTCAAGACCGGCGAGGCCGACGTCTGCGTCTCGGCCGGCAACACCGGCGCGCTGATGGCGATGTCGCGGTTCTGCCTGCGCACCATGGCCAATATCGACAGGCCGGCGATTGCCGCCATCTGGCCCACCGCGCGCGGCGAAAGCATCGTGCTCGATGTCGGCGCCACGATCGGCGCCGACGCGCAGCAGCTCATCGATTTCACCATGATGGGGGCCGCCATGGCGCGCGCCCTGTTCGAGATCGACAAGCCTACCGTAGGGCTGCTCAATATCGGCGTCGAGGAGATCAAGGGCCAGGAGGAGGTCAAGGAGGCCGGCCGCCTGATCCGCGAGGCGGCGATGCCGAGTTTCGACTATTACGGCTTCGTCGAGGGCGACGATCTGGGCAAGGGCACCGTCGATGTCGTCGTCACCGAGGGCTTCGTCGGCAATGTCGCCCTCAAGACCGCCGAGGGCACCGCCCGCCAGATCGCCGGCTATCTGCGGGCCGCGATGTCGCGGACCCTGATGGCCCGCATCGGCTATGTCTTCGCCAAGGGCGCCTTCGACCTGCTGCGGGAGAAGATGGATCCGGGCAAGGTCAATGGCGGCGTGTTTCTCGGATTGAACGGTATCGTCATCAAGAGCCATGGCGGCGCCGATGTCGAGGGCTTCGCCGCGGCGGTGGATGTCGGCTACGACATGGTCCGCAATGGCCTCAAGGCCAAGATCGAACACGACCTCAATCTCTATCACACGCGCCGGGCATCGCTTTCCGTTCCCGCCGTGGACAGCTCTTCCAGCTAGGATGTCAGAATGATCCGTTCAGTAGTCCGTGGTTTCGGGGCTCATCTCCCCGAGCGCATCATGAAAAACATTGATCTGGAAGGCGTGGTCGAAACCAGCGACGACTGGATCGTGCAGCGCACCGGCATCCGCCAGCGCCACATCGCAGGCGAGGGCGAAACCACCGCCTCGCTCGGCGAAATGGCCGCGCGCGCTGCGCTCGCCCGCGCCAACATGACGCCGGCCGATATCGATCTCATCATCTGCGCCACCTCGACGCCCGACAACACCTTCCCGGCGACCGCGGTCAACATCCAGAACCGGCTCGGCATGCACCATGGCGCGGCCTTCGACCTGCAGGCCGTCTGCTCGGGCTTCGTCTTCGCCATGACCACCGCCGACACCTATATCCGGACCGGCATGGCCCGCCGGGTGCTGGTCATCGGCGCGGAAACCTTCTCGCGCATCCTCGACTGGAGCGACCGCACCACCTGCGTGCTGTTCGGCGACGGCGCCGGCGCGGTCGTGCTCGAGGCCGAGGAAGGCCAGGGCACGATGGCCGACCGCGGCATCCTGACGGCGCATCTGCGCTCCGACGGCGCCCACCGCGAGAAGCTCTATGTCGATGGCGGCCCCTCGACCACGGGCACGGTCGGGCACCTGCGCATGGAAGGGCGGGAAGTTTTCAAGCATGCCGTCGGCATGATCACCGACGTGATCGAGGCGGCCTACGCCGCCACCGGGCTCGGCTCGGCCGACATCGACTGGTTCGTTCCCCACCAGGCCAACAAGCGGATCATCGACGCCTCGGCGCGCAAGCTCGGCATTGATGACTCCAAGGTGGTCATCACCGTCGACCATCACGGCAACACCTCCGCCGCGTCGATCCCGCTGGCGCTTGCCGAAGCCGCGGCGGACGGCAGGATCAAGCCGGGCGACCTCGTCCTGCTCGAGGCCATGGGCGGCGGCTTCACCTGGGGATCGGTGCTTTTGCGCTGGTGAGACAGGCCTGCAAACGGAACATTAACCCCCACACAGGCCTTTTTCGCCATTTGCGGAGCAATACACTGCCACGCCATGGAGTTGCTTGACGTTGAGCGGCATGATCCATAAAGTTAATACAATTCATTTACGGGCGGCGGGGAAGCTGACCAGTCTGGTTGGGA
Source organism: Hoeflea sp. BAL378 (assembly GCF_000759435.1). Lineage (GTDB taxonomy): Bacteria > Pseudomonadota > Alphaproteobacteria > Rhizobiales > Rhizobiaceae > Hoeflea. Next base: position 52,641 of record NZ_JRJG01000002.1, on the reverse strand, counting down.
ATTATGAGCGGCAAAACGATCACCAGGGCTGATCTCGCAGAAGCGGTGTTCCGCAAGGTGGGGCTTTCGCGAACCGAGTCCGCAGAGCTTGTCGAAATGGTCATCGATGAAGTGTGTTGCGCCATTGTCCGCGGCGACAGCGTCAAGCTTTCCTCCTTCGCAACCTTTCAGGTGCGCGAGAAAAAAGAGCGGATCGGCCGCAACCCGAAGACCGGCGAGGAAGTGCCGATCAGCCCGCGCCGGGTGATGACCTTCAAGGCCTCCAACGTGCTCAAGAACCGGGTCCTCAAGGGCCATGTCAGCCGCAAGGTGAAGGGCAAAGCCAAGCCCTGAGCAGGCGCCACGGCGGGTCCCGCCACGTGTGTCTCCATTGGAAAACCGGGCCGGCATCCGCAATCGCCTTCCGCCGCACTTGATCTTTCGTCCGCAAGCCCCTGAAATGGAAACGGCATCGGCGCCATCGGCGGCGATTCGCAATGCCCTGGCTTTGGTGACGGTTTGCAAAGCCGTCGGGCCGGTCGGGCTGGGAAGAGAACATCTGGTGCGCGCAAAGCCTGTCGTGCGGCGCTGACAAGGACGGAGTGGGACATTGGACAAGAGCCCTGACGCGTTCCGGACGATATCGGAAGTGGCCGACGACCTCGACCTGCCGCAGCATGTGCTGCGCTTCTGGGAAACCCGCTTCACCCAGATCAAGCCGATGAAGCGCGGTGGCGGCCGGCGTTATTACCGGCCCGACGACATCGATCTGCTCAAGGGCATCCGCAATCTTCTCTATGACCAGGGCTACACGATCAAGGGCGTGCAGAAGCTTCTCAAGCAGAACGGCAACAAGTTCGTCATCGCCATCGGCGCCGGAGACATGGCCGCTGTCGAGGCCCTGTCGGCGGGCATGGCCGAGGACAAGCCGGCGCCGCAGCCGGCGCCGCCCGCCATGGACGACGACCAGTTGGTGGGCAAGGCGCGGCGGCCGTCCACCCGTCGTTTCTTCGGCCTTGGAGGCGAGGGCGGCAAGCCCGATCACGAGGCGTCCGACGGCGCCATCGGACCGGCCGTGGGCGGGCTTTCGCGCGACGACCGCGCGCTTCTCCAGGAAGCACTCTACGACCTGCTCGAATGCAAGCGGTTGCTCGACCAGGTCCGCTGACCGCGACCGGGATCGTGCGCCGGATCGGGGCTCCGGTCGACAAGGCGGAGCGGCCTAGTTGAGCAGCGACTGGCGCACGCTGCGGGCTTCCTCGAGGGCGGCTTCGAGATGCGCCTCGACCTCGATCAGGCGTTTCTCGCGGGCGAGCGCCAGCGCCATGTCGAGCTGCATCATCACCATGGCGAGACGGTCGAGCTCGTTCTGCGTTTCCAGCGTGACGATTTCGGGGGGAGGGGGCGAGCGACGGCGCGTTGTCATGAGCGTGCTGTGAACCCCTCGAAATAGGATTGGAGATCCTTGCGCGAAAACCGTTCCTCGATCTCTTCCGGTGACAGCGAGTCCGGTCCGAACCACGGGAACTTCCGCTCGTCGAAACTGTCGGTGAGAAAGTCGATGAACGCGCGGTGCCTGGCGCTCTTGGCGACTTCGGGATGGGTCGCGAGCCAGATGTCGACCCGGAAATCGAAGCCCAGATCGATGTGCTCGACATCGCCGCCGATGGCGCGAGCGTAGCTCGGCATCAGCCCGATGCCTGCGCCCTTGGCGATCGCCCAGTAATGCGCGGAGGAGAAATTGGTCTTCATCCGCACCATGCGGTCGGCGATCTGCGGGCCGAAGATCTTGTCGAGTTCATAGCCCCGGAGCTGATCGGTCTGCTGTTCGACCACGCGGTGGTTGACCATGTCGGCGACGGTCTTCGGGCGGCCGAATTTCTCGAGATAGCTCAGGCTGGCGAAGGGTTTGAGATGCAGGTAGCCGAGCCGCTTGACGATGAGCTCGGGCCTGTTGGGCTTTTCGAGCTGCACCGAGATGTCGGCTTCCATGCGCAGCACGTCGACCGAACGCATGGCGCATTGCAGTTCGATCCGGTTCTGCGCGCCGGTCTCGTTGATGTAGTCGACGATGCGCGGGGTCAGCCAGAAGGACCCCAGCCCCTCGGTGATGGCGAGCCGGATCGGGCCGCTGGCCTCGCGCTCGGCCAGCGCCGCCACGCGCCACATGTCCGACACCGAGCTTTCCACATCGCGCGCGGCGAGCACCACCCGGCGGCCCTCGTCGGTCAGCCGGGCGCCTTCGGATTCGCGGTAGAGCAGCGGGTAGCCGAGCTGGTCCTCGAGCCGGGAAATCGTCCGGCGTGCGGTGTTGACGGAAATGCCCAGCTCCTCAGCCGCCTTGCGGAAGCTGTAGAGCCTCGCTACGGCGAGGAAAACCCGGATGCTGTTCCAATCGGCGTTGCGCCATTGGTGTTCCATGGGTGGAACTCTCTGTAACACTATTTGCCAAAGTCAAACCGCCGGAACCCGGCTACGCTTCCCTCAAGCTAAATAAGGGGGCTGCAACCATGTCTGCCACACCACAAAATAGTTTTTTACCTGCAAATGCAAGCGGGTTGACCGCGGAAGCGGCCCTGGAGGCCGAACGCATGCACCGCGCCGCCGCGCTGGTCACCGTCACCAACCGGCTCGATCCCGCAGACGTGCCGCGGCTGCTCGAGGCCGCCGGCAGGGTGATCGGCCGCCTGGCCACGCCCGAGACCGTCATTCGCGTGGGCGAGAAGAACCCCGACGCGATCTGGCTGTTCGCGCGACGCGGCCGCTCCCGGCCCGAGGGCTTCATGTCGGCGCTCCTGCTCAACGAGGCGGGACGTTCGGCGCTGCTCGACGGCACGCTGAACCTGCTCGACCCGCAGACCGACTATCTCGTCAGCCAGCACGAGCGCCCGGCCGCCATCTATGTCTGGGCCAGCTTCACGCCGGGCGTGCTGGCGGCCGGCATCAACCGCGTCATGGACCGGTTCGATTCCCCCCATTACGCCGAGGCCGACGTCATCTCCACCTCGCTCACCCTCCGCGGTCACCGCGCCATGGTGCGCCGCGGGTTCGAGCACGGCGTCTGGCACGAAGGCCGTTTCCTCGAGGATTTCTACATGATCCCGCGCCGGCCGAAGACGCTGCGCGAGCGCCTGCCGAGCTACGCCACCCATGATCCGGTGATCCGCCCGACCGGCATCCGCGTCGTCAACGGCTTCGACGACATGATGCGCGTGGCCGCCGTCCGTTCGGCGGTCTATATCGGCGAACAGGCCTGCCCCTATGACGAGGAGTTCGACGGCAACGATCTGGCGGCGACCCATCTTCTGGCGCTGATCGACAACGAACCTGCGGGCTGCATGCGGCTGCGGTTCTTTGGCGAGTTCGCCAAGCTGGAACGGCTCGCCGTGCGCAAGGAATTCCGCAAGTCGCGGACCGCCTTCGAGCTGGTCCGCGCCAGCGTCGCCCTGTGCAGGGAAAAGGGCTACAGCCGCCTCTATGGCCATGCCCGCGAGGACTATCTGCCCTTCTGGCAGCATTTCGGCTTCAAGCTCAAGGAAAACGGCGCGCCCTTTGCCTTCTCCGACCATGTCTTCGTCGAAATGCTCGACACGATCGAGCCCTCGCCGACCGCGTTGTCGTTGAGGGACGATCCCTACCGCCTGATCCGGCCGGAAGGCGCCTGGCATGTGCCCGGGCCGCTCGAACTGTCGGCCGCGCGGCAGGCGCATCTTCCCAGTCCGCAGATCTGAAAGGCGTCCATCATGCATTCAGCCGACGCAACCTCCTATGCGTGGATCATTCGTACCCTTGTGACCTGCAGGGAGGAGGCGGATCGTCTCAAGCTGGGCGATCTGAGCAACCTCATCAACATGGCGGTGCTGCAGACGGCGCTCGACTGGGAGGGCGAGGAACCTTCCAATGGAAACGAAACCAGCCTTGACGCGTTGTTGAGACTGAAAATGAAACTCGCGTTTTCGGAACGGAGCGACAATGTCGTCCTTCTGAACTCGAAAACCGCCGGGGAAGCCTAACGACCTGCGGTTTGCCGGGCGGGCGCAAGGGTTGACGCCACCGTTCGCGGCGCGCCTGTCCGGTTTTTTCAAGCGGCCCCGGGAGATCTTCCCGGGGCCGTTTTGGCGAGGCTGACGTGATGGCAGGCGCAGGGCACTTGGACGAGGATCAGGATGTCAGCCGCAGCTTCACCACACCCTTCCTGATGGTTTCGAAGATCGGCGCAAGCTGGGTTCGCGACGGCGCATCGAAGAAATGGGCCTTTGTCGTGGCGCATTCCGCTAGCAGGGTGCCGGTGCTGACATCGGGCTCCTCGAGCCGGATCGTGTAGATCTCGATGCCGTCCTTCTTGGCGTTGGTGCAGGCGGAGAGCGTCTTGCTGTCGAGGGCGTCGTTGGTCTGGCCGGTGGAGGCCGAGGTCAGGTTGTCCAGCCGCCCGTCCACCAGATAGCCCATGCTGGTGTAACCCGAGCCCAGATCGTTGTTCAGGTTGCCGAAGGAATTCTGCCCGTCCGTCAGGAAGATCATGATCTTCTCCACCGAACTGTCGCTCTCATCGGCGCCATCGGAGAACGGCTCGCGGCTCGACAGCGCCCGCCAGCCCCACATCACCCCTTCGAGCATGTTGGTCGAGCCGTTGGCCTTGAGCTTCTTCACCGTCGACGTGACCGTCGCGAAATCAGTGGTCAGCGGCACCACCGGCTCGATCTCGCAGCCGAAGCCGGGCCCTTTCGGGTCGGATTTGTTGGAATAGAACTTGGACGGCGAGAAATCGGGCTTGGGCTTGCTCCACTTCATGACCAGGGCCATGGCGTCCTCGGCATTTTTCGGCTTCTTGTAAGTGCCGGTTTTGCCGTAGCGCTCGAGGCGTTGGACCGAGGGATCCGACGCGTCCTCGCCGTTGTCAGCGCCGGATTTGGCGCCCTTGCCCTTGCCGGCGATGGGCACCCCGGCATCCGGCAGGTAGGAATTCGGGTAGGACCAGGGGTCGTCCGGCTCGTCGGGCGCGAAGAAGGGAACGAAGAGCGACTGCTTGTCCGCCGCGTCGGGCGCGATGTCGCTGACATCGTAGTGCTTCTTTCCGTTCGGCACGCGTGTTTCGACGCATCCCGGCCACTTGACGCCAAGATGCTTGAACATGGCGAAGCGGCTGAAGCCCGGGGGCAGGTCCGATTGCGGGATCGGCGCTTCCGCATCCTGGTCAAGCCAGCGCGCCGCCGCTTTCGTCACCTTTCCCGCGCCGTTGATCTCGGGGCCGTGGTCGGCGCCGACATTGACGAAGCCGGCATAGGGCACCAGCGCGAATTTCAACTGTTCTTTCTCGAGGCCCAGAGCCGCCATGTCGGTGACAAGGCCGATCACCGCGTTCTGCAGCGAAACCAGCTTGCCGCCCGCCATGGAGCCGGTGGTGTCGAGCACCAGCGCGATTTCGTATTTGGTGTAGGCGACGGTCGCTTCCGCGTCGACGTTCACCGGCATGCTCTTCCTGCCCATGAAGCCGCCGAACACGAGCGGCACGTCGATGCCGGCCTGGACTGCCGCCACGCCATTCGTCATGCTGACGCTGACCTGGGCGGCGCTGAAGCCGTAATTGCCGGCGACGGTCTGCTGCGCTATCGCAAGCGCTTTGTCCTGGGTGATCTTGCCTTCGCCGGCGACCGCCAGCACCGCGGCATCCGCCGCGTTCTGCAGTTCGCTCCTCTGCACGCTCAAGCCGACATAATCCACGGCCAATCCGCCCGCGAGCATGGCCGGCACCGCGAGAATGGCGAAAGCCATTCCGAAATTGCCTGAGGTGTCGGTAAGGATGTGATTGAGCCTGCCCATCGATGAAAACCTTTTCCTGCTGCAGTCGCTACCGCTGATGACGACCATTCTTGCAGTGTAGTCTCTCGTCACGGCGGCCCCGAAGATGTCGGATTCAGACTAGGTTCTATGGCTAAACAATTTGTTGCTAAAATAGCCTCATATGTCTGCTTTGCGATGTTTCTGGACGGGTGCAAGGCTTTCATCGCAAATGCGGTGGAAACCGAGACAGGCGCGGACGTCTGCGTCCCGCGCCGCAACCGGAGACGGACGGGGCAGGGGTCACGGCGGCAGGCGCGGGGAACGCGCTTTCCTAGGTTTTTATCCCGCTCCGGCCATTTTGCCCTTGCCCGCAAAATCCCGATGTTCTAAGGCCTTCCCCAGTCGGAGCGTAGCGCAGCCCGGTAGCGCACTTGTCTGGGGGGCGGTATCCCCTGATCCGATTTACTCAACAATCATTTGTGTTTAGCCAGCCCGGCCTCGCCGTCGGTGGGCTTTCGCGTGGGCATTTCGGCCGCGCCCATGGCATCCATCCGGCGCTTGGCATCGGCTGCTGTGACGTGGGCGTAGCGCATCGTTGTCTCGATGCTTGAGTGGCCCAGGATGATCTGCAGGGCGCGCATATCGCCGGTGGCGCGCAGGAACCGGGTGGCGAAGGTGTGGCGCAGATCGTGAAACCGGAAGTTCACCACACCGGCCTTCTTGCACACCCGCGCGAAGTGGCTGTTGAGCGCTTCCTCCTCCACCGGGGCGATGTCACCGCGCTTGTGGTGGATCGAACCGCGGCGGATCCGGTGAGTAAAGACTCGCGCGTGAGCGCGAGGCAGCGGCCAGAGCATGGCGCGCAGCGCCGACGACAGCGGGACGTGCCGGGTCTTCTCGCCCTTGCCGGTGATGACGATATACTCGCCATGCCAGTCGATCAGCCGCCATTCGAGATCCAGGCATTCGGCCAAGCGACAGCCCGACAGCATCGAGAAGCGGCAGAGCTCGGCATAGCCGGGCGCGAGGTGGGCAAACAGAGCAGCCTCCTCTTCGGCGGACAACTCGCGCATCACCTCCTGCCGCTCGCGCAGCATGTGGTTCTTCCAGGTGATGTGCGGCGCCTCCACCTTCCACACGTCGCGGGCGCGGGTGATGACGGCGCGCAGCCGGGCGGTGGCGGTGCGGTTGACCGTGGCCGGCGAGATGCCGTCGCCCCGACGGGCGGCCACCATGGCGGCCACGTCCTGGTCAGTCACCGATGCCAGTAGCCGGGTCTTGCCGAAATGCCGCTCGAGCCACGCGAGATCGTAAAGGGTGGAATCGGAGTTCGTGTGGTGCTCGCCCACCTCGAGCCAGTAGCGCGAGATGGCCGCGCCCAGCGTCAGGCCTTGCGCTGGCTGTCCGGCGCGCTTCCGCGCTTCGGTGCGGGCTTCGTCCTTGAGCCGGGCTTCGGTGCGTTCCGCCTCGCGGCGCGTCGTTGCGCCAGTATTTCCTGAATATCTGTGACCCCGGACCGTGAAGTCGTAGGACCATGTGTCTTGCCCCGGGCGTTTCCAGATCGACATTTGCGCTCTCCCACATAGGCCTCAAGGTCTGCCGGGTCGAACCGCCGGCGCGGCCGCCTGTCGCCGGCGCCGACCTCGACGTAGGGCAGATCTCCGCGCGCCACGATCGCGGCGAGCGTGTCGACCGATATCGAAAGAAAGGCCGCTGCCTTCGCCGGTGTCAAGAGCGGGGTCATGGTCACACCCTCATCGGCATCAGGACAAAGGTCATCTCGATCGCCTCGTGCTCCTGGTGCACGGGCGCGAAGCGGGCGGGGGCGCCGGGGCCAGCCATGGTCACGGTGGCGCGGCCGGTCATGTGGGCCAGCATCTGGGCCAGGTACTTGGCATTGAAGCCGATCTCCACGTCCTCGCCGTCTTCGGCCTCGACGCTCATGTCCTCGCGGCCGTCGCCGGCGTCCGGGTTGACGACCGTCAGGTCGAGCGTGTCGCGGCCCCAGCCCATCTTCACCGCGCGGCCGCGCTCGGACGAGATGGTGGAGACGCGGTCAACGGCTTCGCCGAGCGCCGCCACATCGAAGCGCCAGCGGTTGGCGCCGCCCTCGGGGATGACCCTTGGGTAATCGGGAAAGGTGCCGTCGATCAGCTTGGAGGCGATGCGGACCGCACCGGTCTCGAAGGTCACCCGGTTCTCGCTCACCGCGATGTCAAGCACCGCGTCCTTCGGCGCCGCCGCCAGCGCCTTGGAGACGAGATCCACGGTCCTGGCGGGGATGATCACGCCGGGCATGCCCTCGGCATCCGCCACGCCCGCCAGCACGGCGCGCGCCAGGCGGTGGCCGTCGGTCGCCACCGTGATCAGGCTGCCGCCCAGCTCGTGCATGTAGACGCCGTTGAGATAGTACCGCGTCTCCTCGGTGGAGATGGCGAAATCGACGCCGGCCAGCATCGCGGCGAAGCGGGCGGCGGTGAGGGAGAACCGGGTCTCGAGCGCGCCGGACTTGTCCTCGAGCTTCGGCCAGTCGGCAGCGGGCAGGGTGGAAAGCTGGAAGCGCGAGCGGCCGGCCGTGAGCGTCATCTGGCCGTTCTTGCCCTCGGCCAGCGTCACCTCGCAGCCCTGCGGGATCTTGCGCAGGATGTCGTGGGTCAGCGCTGCCGGAACGGTGATGCCGGCATGCGCCTTCGGCTGGCAGCCGAGGCCGGTCGCCACCGTGGTCATCACGTCGAGATTGGTGCCGGACACGGTGAGGCCCGTCTCGCACGACTCCAGCAGCAGGTTGGCCAGCACCGGAATCGTGTTGCGCCGCTCGACGGCGCCGAACGCCGTCTGTACCGCAGCCAGCAGCGCCTCGCGCGGCGCGGTGAGGGTGAAGGGGGCGGTCATTCTGGGTAGCCGTTGTGATTGGTTACGATGTTGCGTGCCTGGGCCTCGGGAACGTTGGTGGCGATCACGCAATCGACGTCCTCGCAGATGATGTTCCGCTGATCATCGCGTCCACTGTCAGCGCGCCACGTCTTCCACGGGTACGCGCTGGGGCAGGGGAGGTCTGGGTCCTGTTTGTTTATCGGCATTTCGGATCTCCTGTCTCAAGTGAACTCGTGCGGAGGTGGGTCTTGTTGCTCGTCCCATCTGTCCAGGGTCTCTCGCATGGCCTTGCGGGCATCTTCTCGAGCGGTGTTCGATATGTATTGGCAGCGCTGCCCGCCCCACGTGTAGAGGCTCCATGGCTGTCGCGGCAGGCCGGCATCGGCAATCATCTTCTCGATGGTTTTCGCGATCTCTGGCAGGGTCTTCGAAAGGATGACCTGCTCGGCAAACTTATCCACGCGATTGGTCTCCTCGCGCTGCTAGACGAAGGTTCTCCTTCTGCATGGCTTTCGCCTTGCGGCGCTCGTGCCGGTTGCCGTGCTCGCGCAGGCCGGTTTCCTCGTAGGAATTGCCCACGAAAGTCTCTTTGCCTTCCGCGTTAGTGATGTGGAGTCTGCCTTTGTCGTCCATGGGTAGTTTCCTCTCAAATCAGGGGTCGCCCGGCGCGGCTTGGGAGATCGCGCCGGGCAGGGGCCGGTTCAGCGGGTGGCTTCGGGCTTGCCGATGTAGCCGGGCAGCCTGGTCTTCTCGACGGCGGTCTCGAAGTCCTCGGTCACCCTCTCGGTCACCGCCACGTCCGGCCGCCAGATCTGATAGAACCAGACGACGGCGCCATCGCGCATGCGGTAGCGCAGCCGCACCGGCACCCGCTGCGTCTCGCCCATGTGGAACAGCGGAATCTGCAGCATGAACAGGCCCGGCACCTTGAGCCTGTTGCCGTCGGCGCCCTGGTGCACCTCGTCCCAGACGATCTCGCCCTCGCCGGACTGCAGCGTGACGGCCGATTTGGCCTTGGAAGAGACATGCACGGCAAGGCCGCGCGACAGCGTCACCAGCGCCGAAGGCGTGGCGATGGTGGTGGCGAACTTGGCCTCGTAATCGGTCACCTCCAGCGCCTCGGGCGAGGAGAGGTCGGCAATGTTGTCCTCGATGAAGGCGGCGAAATCGCCCTGGTCCATCGGCTTGCCGTTCATCCCCACCCAGATCTTCCACTGTTCGGACAGCGGAAACGGGTAGTGGATGCGGTGGCCGAGATTGCCGGCGTAGCCTTCGCCGGAATTGAGGCAGTGATAATCGATCACGGCGGTGAGCGACGGCGCTTTCCAGTCGGTGCCGGCGAAGATCACGCTGTCTTCGGTGGCGTGGCGGCTGGTGAGGTCGATGAAGGAGGTGAGCGTGTCGACGATCGCCGTGCCGGTCTTGCGCTCGGGGAACAGCCGCCATTCCTCCGCCAGCTGCTTGAGGCTGTCGAATTCCGGGCTCTCGCCGTGCAGCCTGGCGATCGGCACGCGCTCGGGCAAGCCCTTGACCGCGAGGTTGAGAGTGACGATGTCGATGCCGGCGGCTTCGCGCGCCAGCTTGGCGATCTGCTCGATGCTGTCGGCGATCGCGACCGGTTCGAGCATGGGTATGTCAGTCTTGGCCATGGTCATGGTCCTTTCCGGGAGTGGGAGGGGTTAAACGGCAGGCTCCGCCGTCCGCGCCTTGGTGTCGCGCGGGCCGGAGAACATGTCGGTCTGCTGGGGGTGCTCGGTCGACAGCGCACCCTGTTCGGTGATCCAGTAGAAGGTGCGGGCGCGCGGGCGCTTGGGCGTCTTCGACTTGATGTCGGCCGAGATCTGCACGGTGCCGTTTTCGGCGGCGAGCGAAATGGTGAGGCTCACCTCGCCCTTGTGCGATTTCTTCACGTCCTCGGTCGAAAGCGTGTGGAGCTCCTGGAGCACCTTGGCCATCTCGGCGGAGAAGGACTGGTTCAGTTCGCCGCCTTCGAGCGCACCGATCAGGATGCTGGCGTCACGGATCTGCATGGGGATTTCCTTTCGGGGTTAAAGCTCGACGCCGAGTGCGGCGAGGCTTGCGTCGATCTCGGTGATGGCCTCGCCAAGGTGGTTCGCTGCCTCGCGCTTGATGCGGGCCATGGCCTGGTCGGAGAGCACCACCTCGATCTCTCCGGAGCCCTTGCCGAGCACCAGGCGCAGCGGCTCCTCGACGATGCGCCGCCGCATGGTGTTCAGCGCGGCGCGGCGCTCGGAAAACGGCACAGCCTTGCTGATGTCCTCAATCCTCAAAGCCGGCCCTCCGCGTGCTGCTTCGCAAGCAGCCGCCGGGTCTTGGCGAGCGTGCTGGTCGCGCCGCGCGGGCGCGCGCGCTTGGCGCCGTATTTGATCGAGCCCAGCCCCCTGGGCCTGTGGGTATGGCGGGCGTACTTGCGCTCGAGCTTCTTCTCGCCGGCGCTGTGGAGCGGAGCCCCGAGTGGCACGACCGCGGCCAGCCGAGCGAGAGCGGAGCCGAGCGACAGAATGAGGCGGAGACCGTTGGGCCTGTGCATGGTGTGTCCTTTCAGGAGGTGAGGGCGACGTGGGCGGCGTGAAGGGCGCGTTGCTCGAGCATCCGCTCCTCGCCGATCAGCCGCTGGGCGGCCTCGACGAAGCGCTCCTCGGCCTTCATCGCCGCCCAGGGCTTGATGCCGCCCTTGAGGCGGAGCGGGCGCTTGTGGGCGACGGGAATGGCCTGCGCCCGGGCGGACGGGCCGAACAGAGCCACCATCTCGGCGTTGCACATGCGGCGGTCGAAGTCGTTGAGATGATCCTGCTCGAAGGCGTTGGGCAGGATCAGGCCGGCGGCCAACCATCCGGCTTCGCGCCAGGCAAATTTGATGGCGTCCCATGAGAAGTGCGCCAAAGCCCCGGCTTCCTCCGCCTGCTGCCGCGTAATCGTCATGAATTTAGGGGCAGACCGTCTTGCGGTGTGGGTTGAGGCGCTGATAGTCGCGTTGAGCAGCCGCTGCGCCGGCGTCGGCTTGTCGCCGACAAGATGCTCCTCGCCGTCATGGAGCAGGAACAGCGCCGCCAGCCTCGCGTCGCCGGTCTCGTTGAGAATCGCGTCTGCGCCCATCACCGAGTGCTGCGCCACCGAATAGGCCACGCCGGGGTTGGACCCGTTGAAGCGGGCGATCTTCGACAGGGCGTTTGCCATGGCGTAGAAATCGATTTCGGCAGGATCGGGTGCTGCGAGATCGCGCACCGAGCCATCCGGACGGAACGACCAGACGGGCTCGGGAGCAAGGCGGAGGATGGCGGTCATGACGCACCGCCTTCTGCGGCCTTCTCGGCCAGCGTCAGGCGCGGGCCGTCGGCGTGGTAGGTTGCCACCAGCGGGGTTTTGTTGTGGTTGCCGAAAACCACCCAGACGCTGTCATAGCCCCCGTCAGGATCGCTTTCATTCTGCATCCAGTCGTGGATGCCTTCGGAAACCCGTGTTCCCGAAAGAATGTCCTCGACAAACCAGTTCTCGCAGCCCTCGCCATCGACGATCGCTGCGAAATCGTGCTCGGGTTCGCCAGCGGGGGGCGACCATGCGCCGTCCTCGCCGCGCGTGTATTCGCGCCAGCAGGTCAGCTCGAGCGTCGATGCGCTGAAGGTCGTCCCGTCCGCGGGCACTTCCACGGGCCAGCCCTCGTCCCCACCGCGCGCCAGCCACCTGGCCCAGCTATCGAGGTCCGGATCGCAAGGCACGATCTCGTCGGCGAAATCATCGAGATAGATGAACATCTCACGACCCCATGCAGATGGCGACGAGGCCGGCCGCGATGCAGAACAGGGTGATGACCGCCGCTGCCGCCAGCGCGGGGGCGTCGGTGCCGCGGGCGGCGCGAGCGCGCTCCTGGGTCAGCCGCGTGCCGTCGATGATCGTGATCGTGGCGGGGATCATGACAGCCTCCGCACGCTCTCGCGCCGCGCCTGGGTGATGGCGGCGGGCGACAGGCGCTTGACCGTGTCGGCGGTCCATCCGCGCTGGATCAGGGTTTCCGGGCTCACCGTCTGCCCGGAAAAGGCCATCTCGCGCATGTCGCTGGCCATGCGCCCTGTCAGGGCGTCGCGGCAGGAGGCGGCTGGTGCGGACTGGAGCTGTGGTTCCCTTGGGTGAAAACGGATCATCGGCGGTCTCCGGAAGGAAGCAGGGCGCATTCGCGCTCCCGGCAAGCGGGGAGGTTCAAAGCCACTGGGAGGTGACGCGGACAAAGATATGCGGAAAATGTTCCGTGTCAACAGAAAAAGCGGAAACAATTCCGCTTGCCGCAGGTCGGCGCCATCGCACGGCCTGCTTCGCTTCTGAATTGACGTGGGGCAGAATAGTTGCAACCTACTCGTTAGATGTCTGCGAGGAGGGTGCTTTCATGAATGTAAGGGTTGCTGTTGCGCTTTTTGCTATGAGTTGCGGCTCCGCACATGCCGGCTTCGATCAGTGGACCTACGAGAAAACCAGCGATCCCTTTTCTGGCGGTGAGAAGGTCGAGGTGGATTACTCGACGAGCATGCGATCCGGAATATTCATCACTTGCGATACTGCGGGGAACGGGCTCGACGTGCGCGCTATCGCGGGTTGGGAATACGATCCTGCGCTCAAGGCGATGAAGCCGGCTGGGAAGTTCGCATTTGACGGTGAAGTGCTTTTCGGTGCCGAAGGCGTGACGGGTGCATTTGGACCCAATATCGCCGGCGTGCAGTTCGACCTCGCCGCCAAGGACGCGGCGGCTTTCTCCGCCGCTATGAAGTCGGCCCGGTCGCAAATTGCGGTGCAGGACGGAATAAGCAATAAGCCGCACTTGTTGACGGCGCGGGGCAGCACGAAGGCAGGGGATGAACTTCTGAAGTGCTTGTCAACTCAACGGAAAGATGAAGCTGCAGCGGCAAGCGCCGATGAAGGTGACACGACAGCAGTGACTGCAGGCATCAATATGGCCGTCTTCCTGGGTTATCTGGTTGCTCTTGAGAAGAAATGCCCAGAGTATCGAATCCGCCCGGAACTGACTGAATTCAAGGGCGTGGATCCGGCAATACTTGAGACGGCGGCGCTCCATTTGGCGGGTGAAACCGTGGATGCTCAAGCTGAGATTGCGAATATCAGCTGCGAGTCGGTCGCCGCGAAAATCGTTGAGACCTCAGGCCTTAGTTCCGATGAGCTGTGGAGCATGCAATAGCTTGTGACAGATGCTTGCCCTGAATCTGGCTAAACGCCATACAGTTCGTTGACGGTCAACACCTTGTGGATTGCCGCAACCCTCTCGTGCGGAATGGATATCTCCGAATCGGGTGGATTGTGCTTCGACAGCACGATTGCGCCGCCGCCCCTTCGCCGCAGCACTCCGATCGATGCGGTTATTGCATGTGGGTCGCCATTGATCTCCTGCACGATCACAACGTCGCCGATGCGTGGCGGCTTGTGCGGATTGACGTAAACGAGATCCCCCGGAAAATACCGGGGCTCCATTGACGAGCCCTCGATGTAGAGTGCGTAGATGTCTCGGGCGCCGGAGAGCGCCGGCGGGCGGCGCACATAGTCGATCACGCCCTCAATCTGGAACGCGCCAGAAAGCAAGCTGCCGGCCGCCGTGCCCAAGACTTCGATATCGGCCGGCATGCTTGTCCTTGAGGGCGCAACGGGCGCTGTGGCGGGCCGCACCTCCAGTGTCGGGACGGCATCCTTCGCATCGGTCCCTGTAAGCAGCCACTGCTCCGTCACGCCCAGGACGCCCGCAAGCTTTGAAAGGGTTCTTGCTCCCGGCATCGCGTCCGGGTTCTTGAGAAGCTTGGGCAGTGTCTCGCGGCTGAGCCCCGCTTTTTCGCTGGCTCCGCTGGGGGAAAGGCCGAGTGCGGCAAGGCGCTCGCGGGCACGGTCCTGAAGGGTCTTTTTCATGTGCGGAATATTAGCCGTATTTGCGCAGGTAATCATTCTGAAATATTTCCGTTGACAATGCGGAATAAGTTCCGCAATTTACGCGCATGATCACTCTGCGAGAACAGTTCATCCGCACCTTCGACGCCTTCGTCGACGCCACAGGCGTGGGTGAGGGCACCTTGTCCGACCGTCTGCTTAATGGCGGCGGACGGATGAAGCGCATCCGCACTGGCTCCGACATTGCCACGGGCACTTTTGAGCGCGTCATGCAGTGGCTGTCCGATAATTGGCCCGACGGCGCCGAATGGCCCGAGGGCGTGGCGCGGCCAGGCTCCGCACCGGCCGAGGCGGAACACACAATTCCAGAGGCTGCCGAATGAGCGCTCGGACCACAGTTCACCGCAGGGTGGGGAAGCGGCCATCCCGCCGTTCGACTGCGGCTCACCATACCCAGGAGTTCGCAGGTTCGCTGGCGCGAGCCACGGGTCTCGCGCGGTCCTTCGGACCCCCTGCAACCGCATTTCAAGGAGGAACCCAGATGGCCCGCTTACTTCTCCGCCGTATCGACGATGCGCTGTGCGCCTTTGCCACCGGTCACAGCCGGCGGGACCGCGACCGGGCACGGCGGAAGCGGCTGGCGCTGCGGGCGCTGCGGACAGCGCGCGCCATGCGAGCCTATGTGGCGGCAAGCAGCGCACCGGCCTATCTGCAGGACTGGCTTGACGAGATGGATGCGGAAAAGCTGGCGTCAGCCTCCGCGTTTGACGATCTCGCGCACCGCCTCCTCGTAGGCCTCGAATGCGCGCCTGAGGCCTTGCTCCTGAACGAGCTCGATATCCACTCGGCTGCCCGTTATGCGCGGGCGCGGCGTGATCTTCTTGACATCGACGCTGCCAAGGGCCGCATGGACGTCGTGCCGGGCGAGGGCGAAGCCGCGGGGATCGCGCCGGGCGAAGGCAAGCGCAAGCTCCACAAACGCCTGACGAAACAGGCCTGCCTCGATTTCCTTCATCGCCAGTTCGGTCTCGGGGGTGGGAATGGGCATCCGTTTTCTCCTGGTCCGCGGTGGCCGCGCCACGTTGCAATTGAACCGATGTTCGCGCCGTGTGCAAGCGATCCTCTGGCATCCGCCGCTGCGGTGCAGGGCTGCGGTATCTGGGCACGGATGCAAGACGAGGCGGCTCCGTTGGCCTTGCAGCGGTGAATGTCTTCATCATCGGATCGGCTTTCGTTTCTGACCCGATGATCTGACCAGTTTCGACCACTTCCCACCACGGGAAACGCAACCGGGATTTCCCGGAGCGGGAAAGCTTTGTGCTCGCGTGAGGCGGGCGGACAAGAGGACAGGCCATGTCAGCAACGATCTCCACTGAAGCCCATTGCCGGATCAAGGCAGCGCAGAAGGATCTGGTCCAGCGCTGTGGTGGTGGCGACCGCGCCGGGTCTATCGCCAATTACAGCGGCTCGCAGATGGGGCGCTTCGCGGACACCCGCACCGCGCCCGACCTGATGCCGCTGCATGTGGTGCTGATCCTCGAGGCGGAATGCGGCATGCCCTATGTCACCTCCGCCATGGCCGAGATCAACGGCCACCGGCTGGCCGGCCCGGAGGGCGGCGAGACGAAGTGCGCGGACCTGGAGCGCGAGATCTTCCACTGCAACACCGAGGTGATGCGCCAGGTGGGGGCGCTGTCGGTGTCGGTGGCCGAGGCGCTGGCCGACGGCCGGCTGACACCCGCCGAGATCGACAAGATCTCCCGCCAGACCGCGCCGCTGCGCGAACTCATGGCCAATCTTGACATGGCGCTGGCCAAGGGCCGCGCCAGCGGCGGCCAGGTGCTGAAATTCGGCGGGGAGGGCGCGTGATGCAGACGGTGCTCAAGGCGCAATCCTGCGGCAAGACCGTTAGCCGCCTCGGTCCGGTGGGAAGAGCCATAGAGCGGATGCTTGCAAGCGGCTGGGAGAATCACTTTGCAAGGGACGCGGTCGAGGGTCGCATTCCGTTTCGTCGCGTGGACATTCGTCGTGGGCAGGCTGCGTTAGATCCTCGGGGCAGGCCCGAGGATGACGCGGGGTGGGCGGAGGTGCCGGCCTCGGTGCTCGCTCTTTTGCCGCCATCTTTCGGCTCGTCATCCTCGGGCCTGTCCCGAGGATCTTCCAGCGGTGCGACATGAGCGGTCTCGCCAAGGTCATGAACGATCGCCAGCACCCGGCCGACAGCCTCGACTATTTTCCGACGCCGCCTTGGGCGACGCGGGCGTTGTTGCACGAGGTTCTTCCGCGCAGGGAGGACGGGGTTTCATTCTCGGAGTTGCGTGCGCTCGATCCGTGCGCCGGTGGTGGCCATATGCTGCTGCCGCTCAGTGAGGTCTTCGGTGCTGTCGACTTCTCCGATGTTCACGACTGGGGCATCGACCCGCCGATCCGGGATTTCACCTTCGAGACGGTCGAGACGCTTTTGGCGGATGGGCGGGTGCAGCCGGACTGGGTCTTCTGCAATCCGCCCTTCAACATAGCGACGGCTTTCTTCGATCGCGCGCGTGCGATCGCGCGGATGGGGGTGGCGTTCTTCGTGCGCTCGAGCTGGCTGTCTGGTCAGGAGCGTTTCGAACTGATCTATCGCCTGACCCCGCCGACTTTTGTCGTTCACTTCGCAGAACGGGTGGCCTTGATAGAAGGGGCTTGGGACCCACACGCGTCAAGCGCAACGGATTATGTCTGGTTGGTTTGGATCGCCGGCATGGCTCCCCGGCCTCCGATCTGGCTCCGCCCCGGCATGCAAGCCAAATACACGCGCGCGGTGGACATGGAGCTGGCGACGCCTGGCGAGGCCAAGCGCCGCGCGGCCAGGCGGAAGGCCAACCCATGACCCCGCTCCAGTCTCCCCGCCTCACCATCGTCACCAACCATCCCGTCCGCGCCGTCCCGGCCGTGCTGGGCGTCGAGGTGCGGCCGTCCTGGGTGGCGGTGGTGACCACGGTCGAGGGCGTGCGGGGGCTGGCGCCGGGCGCGCGGGTGATCGGCCAGTGGTTCGAGCCGCGCAAGTACCGCTCGGCGCTGGAATGGGCCTTCATCGACCGCCGGCTCGCCGGCGACCTCGTCGGCCTGTCGCTCGAGGATTGCGAGAAGCTGGCCGAGAGGGCGGATCGGGCCCGCGCCGAACGCCGGCGCGCAAGACGGGGAAGGCTCCAGCACGCAAGTAAGTTCCAGTCTGCTCGCCGCCTCCGGCGGCATGGTGATCAGCGAACGGAGGATCTCATGACAATCCATCTGCATGTCGGCAGGCCCAAGGCAGGGTTTCCGCCCGCCATCAAGCAGGAGGCCATCGTGGCCCTGTGGCAGGCGGGCTTCGACCATGAGGAGATCGGCGCGGCGGTGTCGGTGCATCCGGGCCGCGTGGCCTCGGTGCTCGACCTGGTGCGCGAACAGACCGGCGCCCTGCGCCCCGCCCCACCGGAGAAGATGCGATGATCGAGGATTCCGCCGTCACCTGCACATTCGGCGTGCGCCCGCGCATGGTCCGCCCTGTCGGGCAGGACGCATTCGGCACGCCGCGCGCCATCGGCCCACATTTCAAACTCTTGCCGCTAGCCGAGGCCAAGGCAGCACTCGCGATGATGGTGGAGCGGGGCTATCCGGCCGCCGACATGACCGAGGTTTGCGGCATCACCGAGGCGGATATGGCCCGGATCCGGCGCAGCGAGCCGAAGCCGCTTGCAGCGCCGGGTGGGAGCGACCGCGCCCCCGGGGGGCGCCAGGCGCAGCCGCGGGTGAGCCGGTTCCACGCGCTCAATGCCGTCGATCTCGACCGGGCGCTTGCCTTGGTGGCGGGCCTCGCCTTCGAGTGCGGGGCAGGGCTCGACACCCGCTTCTCCGTGTCGATGCACCAGTTGTCGATCGGCATGGCGATGAGCCTCGACGCCACGCGCCACCGTGTGCGCGGGCTTGAGGACGCCGGGCTGATCGACCGGCGCGCGCCGCTGGGCGCCACGCCGGGCAGCATCCTGGTGACGGCATTGGGGCGCGTGCGGCTCGAGCGGATGGGGTTTGACCACGCTGGCTTCGGAGACGCCCCGGCCGGGCACAGGGGGCCGTCGTCTGCAGGCCCGGCTTCGCCGCGGGTACCCCCGCAGGTCGACCACAAGGCTGTGCGGATGCTGGCAGTGCTCGATCGGCTGCGCCTGAACGGCGGCTTTGCGCCCGGCGCGGGCTTTCCTGCCTCGGTGACCACGGTGAGCGCCGCCGCGGCGCTGATCGACAAGACCGCGCGCAATCATCTCGACCTGGTGATCCGCCAGGGGCTGGTGGCGCGCGAGGCCAGCGCCGGCCGCTGCGCGACGCTCACCATCACACCAGCCGGCCGCGCCGTGCTCGACACGCTCGCCGATGATGCACCAGACACAGGGGAGGACGCGTGATGGTGCGCCTGAAACCCTTCGAGCGGCCGCTCTACATCATCGCGCCGGATCTCGCCCGGTGCCACAGCGCGGCACTCGCCAACGGCCTCAATCCGTCGGTGATGGAAAACGTGCGCTGCATCACCTCGGCCTATCAGTTGCGCGGCACGCGGCCGGGCACTCCCTTCATCACCCACGAGCGCCAAGCCTGGGTCCGGGCCATGCCGGGCGTGTTCGATCTCGATCTTGCGATCGACACGCTGATCCGCACCGGACGGCTGCGCGTGGCGGCCAGCGACGACATCAAGGCCGCCAGCACGGCGCGGGAGGCGGCGGAGTGAGAACCGAGTACTCGCCCTTGATGCTGCGATTGTTCCTGCAGGCGCGCTGCCTGCATGCGGTCAACACCGGGCTCTCGCGCGACATCAAGGCTGCCCGGGCCGGGCTGCGCAAGGCGGCGAAGGTGACGGCGGCGGCGTTCGACAGCGCCTGGAACGGGCGGCTCCACAGGGCGGAAACCAGACAGCGGCTGTGGGCGGCGCTTGACGTGGCGCCTGCCGACCACGGCGTGAATTTGACGGATGATGGAGGGCAGGAACATGCAGTCGGATAATCCGAAACTGGCGGGCTTTGACCGGCGCGCTTTCGCCGCCGCGCTTGAGCAAAAGCGGCGGGCCGAGAACCTGAGCGTGCGCGCGCTGGCAGCGCTCGTGGCCGTCACCGGCAAGGATGTTTCCATGGCCTGCGGCGGCCATGTGGTGGGCGTGGCCAAGGTCCATGCTCTGATCCGCTGGCTCGACTTGCCACTCGACCACTTCGACATCCCGCCAATGACGGATGCAACGGAAACAACGTGTTACGGCAGGCCAAACGTGGAACATTTCGGGAATGAGTTGGGGGAGGAGCAACGGCAGCGGACTATCGAGTATGACGTGAGCTGGGACATCAAATGGCCAGAGGCAAGCGCATGACCCGCCCGCTGATCATCGACTGTTTCGCGGGCGGCGGCGGGGCCTCGACGGGTATCGAGATGGCGCTCGGGCGCTCGCCGGACTACGCGATCAACCACGATCCGGTGGCCGTGGCGATGCATGCGGTCAACCATCCCGACAGCATCCATCTGTGCCAGAACGTCTACCAGGTCGACCCGCTCGACCATTTCGCCCGGGCCCATATCGGGTTTGCGTGGTTTTCGCCCGACTGCAAGCACTTCTCCAAGGCCAAGGGCGGCGCGCCGGTGCAGCGGAATATCCGCGATCTGGCGTGGATCATCCCGGGCTGGATCGAGCGGATCCAGAGATCGGGCGGCAAGGTCGACGTGGTGGCGATCGAGAACGTGGAGGAATTCCAGACCTGGGGTCCGCTGCTGATCACCGACAAGGGGCTGATGCCGGACCCGGAGCGGAAGGGCGAGACCTTCAAGGCGTGGTGCAGGAAGCTCAAGCAGCTCGGCGGCAAGATCGAATTGAAGGAGATGCGAGGCTGCGACTATGGCGCGCCGACCATCCGCAAGCGGGTGTTCATCCTGATCCGTTTCGATGGCAAGCCGATCGTCTGGCCGAAACCGACGCATGGAGACCCGAAAAGCGAGGCGGTGAAGGCTGGCAGGCTCAAGCCGTGGCTCACGGCCGGGCATGACGTGATCGACTGGGACATTGTCTGTCCGTCGATCTTCGACAGCCGCGCCGAGATCCTCGCGCGCCATGGCCTCCGGGCGGTGCGACCGTTGGCGGACAACACAATGGCGCGGGTGGCGCGGGGCATCAAGCGCTACGTGCTGGATGCGTCGCGGCCGTTCCTGGTGAACCTCACACACGGGGCGCGGCTGGAGGACATCGGCGATCCGCTGCGCACGGTGACCTGCGCAAATCGCGGCGAGAAGGCGGTGGTCGCGCCGTCGCTGACCCGGTTCAACGCCGGCGCGACGGGCGCGGCCATGGATGCGCCCGCGCCGACAGTGACGGCCAACAGCTTTCACAAGCGACCGGGCGGGGCCGCGCCGCTGGGCGTGGTGGCACCCGTGATCAATGCCTATTACGGCGAGGGCGGCGGCGGCAACGACCGCAGCGCCGACCCGGCCAATCCGCTGCAGACCGTGGTGACGGAGAACCGCCACGCGGTGGTGGCTCCGGTGATGACCTATGCCCAGCAGGGCGGTTCGGTTCGATCACCCGAGGACCCGCTGCACACGGTGACGGCCTCGACCAAGGACCAGAACGCGGTCGTAGCGCCGCACCTGATGACAATGCGCAATGCTGGCAAGCCGTTCCAGGGGGCCGATGAACCGGCTCACACGGTGACCGCCGGCGGGGCCGGGCTGACTTGCGTGGCGGCCTCGCTGGCGAGTTCACGCGGCACAACAAATGGCCGCCAAAACAATGAGGCCAAGCGCCAAGAGACCAACAAGCCCCTTACCTCGCAAGGTGATATGCCGAAATTTGAAACTGTACATCCAACAAGCCTCCCGGTGAGTGATGGCTCAAGTATTGATCAAGATTTTGGGTGTCGGTTTTTCCCCGCCATGCCGGCTGCTGGCTTTGTTGCCCAGCACAACAACGACATCCGCCGCATCGGCGGGGTGAACCCGGGAAGGGCGGCAGACGAGCCGGTTTCGACGGTGACCGCGTCGGGCGCGCAGCAGGGCGTGGTTGCGGCGCATGTGACGCGACAGTTCGGTGCTTCGACTGGCCATGGTGCCGGGGAGCCTACCGGCGCGGTGACGGCAGATGTCAACAAGACCGGCGTCGTGGCGGGCGCCCTGGTGAAATACTACGGAACCGGCGACGGGCAGGAGGCCATCGAGCCGCTGCACACCGTGACCACGAAGGACCGGTTCTGCCTGACCAGCGCCGCGCTGGCCGCGCCGCCCTTCGGGCCGGAGCACTATGCCCGCGCCCGCGAGGTGGCGGCGTTCCTGCGCGCCTATGGCTTCTGGGATGAGCGCGAGTTCGTCACGATCGACGTGCCCACCGAAGCAGGGATGGTGACGCTGGTGATGGTCGACATCGGCATGAGGATGCTGATCCCGCGCGAGCTGTTCAATGCGCAAGGGTTCCCCCACGGCTACCGGATCGACCGCGACCTCGAGGGCCGGGTGTTCTCCCAATCCGACCAGGTGGGCCGCGCCGGCAACAGCGTCTGCCCGCCGCTGGCGGCAGCGATCGCGGGCGCGAACGTGCCGCACCTGGCGGAGTTTGCGGAGGCTGCCGAGTGACCGAGATCATCGACGACTTCGTCGCCAAGGCCCGGGACGTGACGGTGGAGGCGGCGGCGCTGCGGCTCAAGCTGCCGCTTGACCCCAAGAAACGCGGTGACCAGTCGATGCCGTGCCCGGTCTGCGGCGGCACCGACCGTTTTGCGATCCACCCGGCGGAAAACGCCTGGAACTGCCGCGGCTGCGGCACGGGCGGGCGCGACGGCATCGGCCTTGTCGCCCACGCCAAAAGGCTCGATTTGAAACGGCGGGCGGAATTCCTCGAGGCCTGCGCGCTTTCCCTCGGGGAGGATGTGCCCGACGGGGCCGAAGAGATCAGCGACGAGCGGCGGGCCGAGATGAAGGCGGACGCAAAGGCCCGCGCGGAAGACGCGGCGCGCAAAGCCACGGAGCGCGACAGGACCTCCGGCGAGTTCCGGGAGAAGGAGCTGGCAAAATGCCGGGGGATCTATGCGGCGGCGGAGCCGGGGATCAGTGGCACCTTTGCGGCGGAGTATCTCTATAACCGCTCCGGCCTGCCCGTTGATGCCCGGGCGATGGTGCAGCCGGCGCGGTGCGTCGGAAAACTCACCTACTGGCACGGCCAGGACGAGCGCGGCAATCCTCGCGACATCTGGTGTGGCCCGGCGCTCGTGCTGCCCTTCGTCGATGGCGCCGGCGAGATGATCGGGATCCACCAGACATGGATCGATATGGACGTCGCCCCGAAGCGGCGCCCGGTGCTCTATGGCCTGTCCAAGGCGGGCGCAGGGGCGGGGCGCGAGGACCGGGCGGGCCCGCCGACATCTGCATGGCCCTCGGCCGAGGACCTGGCGGCCGGGTATTACGAGCGGCTGCCCACCAAGAAGATGCGCGGCACCAAGAAGGGCGGGCTGCTGCCGATCGCGGGCGACATGAGCGCCAGCCGCTGGGTGGTGGGCGAGGGCAGCGAGAATGTCTGCGCCTGGCTGGGCAAGGAGCTGCGCGAGGACTTCCAACTGGCGCTCTCGACCTTCTATGCCGCCGCCGGCGACATCGGCAACCTGGCGGGCGCGGCTGCCCGCACCGGACGCTGGAAACATCCCCTTGAGACCACGGTCAATGCCGCGGGCGCTGTCCGGCCGGTGATGCTGCCAAGCCCTGATCCGGACCCGGAGCGGCTCGACGAGGGCTTCCCGGTTCTTGCGCACATCACCGAGCTCGTGCTGCTCGGCGACGGCGATTCCGAACCCTACTGGACGGCCACCATGATGGCCCGGGCGCAGGCCCGCGCGCTGCTGCTGGCGCCCAAGGCCCGCGTGCCGGTGCTGTGGCCGCCGGCGGGGCAGGACTGGGCGGAGACGATATTGGAAGGCATGAGGGGTGATGCGGCGTGAGTGAAATATCAAGGCCCGTTCTGCGCTGGCATGGCGGAAAGTGGCTGCTGGCACCCTGGATCATTGGACACTTTCCCAGCCATCGGGTCTATGTCGAGCCTTATGGCGGCGCCGGCTCTGTCCTGTTGCGCAAGAAGCGCACCTATGCCGAGATCTACAACGATCTCGATGACGAAGTGGTCAATTTGTTCCGCATCCTGCGCGATAAAGCCGCCGCAGAGCGCCTGAGGTGTCTGCTTGAGCTGACGCCTTTCGCGCGCAGCGAGTTTGAACATGTCTGGGACATTTGCGAGGAGCCGGTGGAGAGGGCGCGAAGGCTAATTGCGCGCTCCTTTATGGGGTTCGGTAGTAATGCTCACTCGGACATGGGCCGGGGCCACAAGACCACCGGATTTCGGGCGTCTTCGATGCGCAGTGGCACCACGCCGGCGCGCGACTGGGAGAACTATCCGGCGGGCCTGCCAGCGATCGTCGAGCGTCTGCGCGGCGTCATCATCGAGCGCCGGCCGGCACGGCAGGTGATGGCGTGCCACGACAGCCGGGAGACCCTGCATTATGTCGATCCGCCATATCTGCCGGAAACGCGCAATCGACGGAATCCGCATGATCCCAAGCACCAGTACCGGCATGAGATGACCGTTGCAGATCACATGGATCTGCTCGAGGCGCTGCGCAGCCTGAGTGGCATGGTGGTGCTCTCCGGTTATCCCTCCGTGCTCTATGACGATGCGCTGGCCGACTGGCGGCGTGTCGAACGCATGGCGCTGGCCGATGGGGCGCGGGAACGCACCGAAGTGCTGTGGATCAACCCGCACTGTGCGGCGCGTCTGGATGCGCGCGCCGGCGGCGCGGGCTCGCCCCTGTTTGCGGAGGCGGCACAATGAACCAGCATATCCCGCCCGCCGTGCAGGCCCAGCTTGACGCCATGGGCCATGCACCGCCTCCAGAGACAGCCAAATCCCCGGACCCCTCTTTGGGCTCTGCGCGTGCTGGTGGAACTGGTGCAACCCGGAAAAAACCAGACAGCGGCAGGGGAAAGGGCGAAAATCAGCGTGAGCCGGATAAGCCGTCGCTCGGCGATGTCATCGCGGCCTGCGCGCTCCTTGATCATTCCGACACCGACAACGCCAAGCGGCTGCTCGCACATTTCGGATCAGACCTGCTGGTGGTCACCCAGTCCAAGGCCAAGAGCCCGTTTTACGCGGTGTGGACCGGGGCAAGCTGGGACACCGACAATGGCGGCCCGCGGGCGCTGGCGCTGGCGCAGCAGCTCGGCGACCTGATCATGATGGAGGTCGAGCATCTTGCGCCAACGCCGGACGAACTGGCGGCGCTAGATGCGGGCGGGCATTTCCTCGAAAAGGAGGATGAGCAGCTCGGCAAGGCCGAAATCAAGGCGAAACGACACGCCGAGGATGCTGCAAAGGCGTGGGCCAAGCGCCGCGCCAGCAGGGCATCCTTCGCGGTCGGCTCCAAGAACCTGGCCAAGATGAACGCGATGCTGGCCTGCGCCGCGCCGCACATCATGCGCGATCCGGACGATTTCAACGCCGATCGCTATTCCTTCGCCACGCTCAACCACACTATCAGGTTCGGCCGTGAAACGGTGATCGTGCCGGCGCAATCGGACGCCCAGGAGGATGCGGAGGAGATCCGCGCCGTGGTCGACGTGCGCGACGGCCACCAGCGCGCCGACCTGATCACCCAGCTCGTGCCGGTGGAGTATGACGCGGCGGCGACCTGCCCGAAATGGGAGGCGTTCCTGGCACGCATGCTGCCCGACCCGCTGGTGCGCAAGCTGGTGCAGATCGCCTTCTCGCTCGGCCTCGTTGGCGTGACGGTGCAGAAGCTGTTCTTCCACTACGGCTCGGGCGCCAACGGCAAATCGGTCGCCATGGAGGTGATTTGCCGGCTGCTGGGATCGGCCTCGGTCACGCTGCCCGCCACCTCCTTCATCGGCGAGAGCAACACCGGAGGCTCGGCCTCGCCCGATATCGCCCGGCTCTACGGAAGGCGATTCCTGCGGGTGAAGGAGCTGCCGGTGGGCGAGGACCTGAAGGAGAACCTGGTCAAGGAAGTCACCGGCGGGGAGGCGATCACCGCGCGCGACCTGCACCAGGGCTATTTCGACTTCGACCCGCTGTTTACCGCCCATATGAGCGGCAACGGCTATCCGCGCATTACCGGGATGGACAACGGCATCTGGCGACGCATGTGCGTGGTGCACTGGCCGGTGCAATTGAAGCCCGAGGAACAGCGGGACTTCGAGGAGGTGCTCGACGATTTCCGGCCCGAGTTCTCCGGCATCCTCAACTGGATGGTCGAGGGCGTGCGCATGTTCCTCGAGGAGGGGCTCGAGATCCCCGAAGCCGTGGCGCGCGCCACCCAGGACTATCGCGACGAGATGGACCCGACAGCCGCCTTCTGCGCGGCCTGCGTGCGGCCCGAGGCGGGCGCGCGGCTCACGGCCAAGGATTTCTACCACGCCTATGTGAACTACACTGTGGACCAGGGCGGCAAGCCGATATCGCTCACCCGCTTCGGGCTGATCATGAAGCGCAAGTTCGAGCGGGAGGAGGGGCGGACCAACTATTATCTTGGCATCTCGCTCGTCAATGTGCCGCGCGGCGAGGGTGACGCTGGCGGCTCTCCGCCCGGGCATTGGGACGATATCCCGCCGATTTAGCGTGAAATCTGCACCAGTTTGCACCAGTTGCGCACCAGTTCGCGATACTTGTCCAAGGGGGTTTGGGGGAATGAAATCAATGGGTTGCACCAGTCTGCACCAGTTTTGCCGCCCCTATACGCATGGGAGAAAACGGCGGGAAGAAAATACCATATGCGTATAGGCGTCAAAAACTGGTGCAAGTGGTGCAAAGCATTGAAATATATATAGAAAAACTATCGCTTAAACTATCGCAAACTGGTGAAAACTGGTGCAACGCTCAAAACAGGAAAACGCGCATGACAGAGGCCACAAAGCAGACGGGCATAATCGAGTGTCTCGAATGGGCCTATAGGCAGGAACTGCCCAAGGCGGAGCGGACAGTATCCGGCTGTGACACGGCATCTGCCGCATCGTCTTGGGGCATGGTCTATGATTTCGGCATTCTCGGCACGGTGATCGACGCGCCTCTCAACGCCCATGGCGTGGTGGCGGTCCATCTCGACGAGGGCGATGTGCACCCGGACGCGCTCACGATCGGCCGCGCCGTGGACGGGCTGGTCGGGCTCTCGGTGGAGATCGGGCCGGACTGGTCGCCTTTCTGCGACTGGGCGGATGAGGACGGGCTGGTGGCGGATGCCGTGCGCCGGCGTGTGCTGCGGCTGGCGGCCCTTACCGGCCGCGAGATCCGCACCATGGTGATCGCCCGCGCGGTGCTGGGCCGCAAGCCCGACTGGCGCGGGCAGGAGCCCGGGCGCACCATGGTGATGCGCGGTGGGCAGCCTGCCTGGTTCATGAGGCAGCAGCGCACCGATCCTTCATCGGGCGTGGCCTTCGACTGCGAGGTCGACGGGTTCAATTATCGCAGCCGGCGGCCAAGGGCCGGGGCCTATCGGAAGTTCGTTCTGTCCGATGAGGTGGGGGGGCTTGCCGAGGAGCGCTTCCGCCGATCGGTCTGGGCGCTGGCTGTGCGCCATGTGGCGGCCGAAGTGGCCGGGCGGCTGACCGGTCATGCGCTGACCGCCGAAGTGCCCACTGTGGCGCCGTGGGAGGCGGTGGCGGGGCTCGCCGCGCCAACCTCGGTAAAAATGGCCTTGAGGCTCAAATCTTGACAATGCGACGGAAAGTTGACAAAGCTCTTCTCACCCTGAAAAGGAAAAGTTCAACCCGCCCCGGCCTCCACGCCGGCTGGCGGGTTTTTTGATTGGAGATCGCGGCGTGAGCACGGCAGGTGTGAAGATCGATGCCAGCGACTTTCGCGCGCTCGGCGCGGCGATGCATCGGCTGCCGGCTGACATCAAGGCGAAAGCGTTTCGCTCGGCCACCAACCATGTGGGCAAGAAGGCGCGCACCCAGGTGGCGCGTCTGGCGGCCAAGTATTCGGGTCTGCCCTATCGCTTCACCCGCGATGCCACCCAGATGATGCTGACAGCCCAGAATGTGGAGATCAAGCTTCGATCTCGCTGGGTATCGCTGGCGCAGCTCGGGCCGCGACAGACGCGGAAGGGCGTGAGCGTGCGGGGGCGCGGGTCTTATGCGGGGGCGTTCATCGCTGCATCGAAGTATTCCGGCGGCCGCGCGGTGCTGATCCGCGAGGGCAAGAGCCGCACGCCGATCCGCGAACTCTATGCAGCCAACCCGGCTCACGCCATGGGTGCCGATCGGCACGGAGAATTCCAGAGGCTGGCGCAATCCATCATGGATCGCGACATCGCAGAGCGTCTGATCCACGAAGTGGGCCGCCTGCTCGACCGCGCGGCGCGCTAATCGCGCCCGATGAGTGTGCGACACAAGCCTCAAACCCCGCGGCAACCGCCCCGGAAAAAAAGGGACCGTATCCCCGATCCAACCCCCGCGGGGCGGGACGACCCCGAAAAACTGCCAGTTTTGCAAAGGTTTTGGTTGGGTTGTCAGGTTGTCAGTGGTGCTGATGGGGCGTTGTCAGGTTGTCAGTCGCCGGATTGCCGGGATCAAGGGATAGAATCAGGAAAGAGCGCGTGGTCATGGTCGAGACAGTGATGATGACGCTGTCGGAGATTGCCGAGCGTGACGGGATTTCGCGGCAGGCAATTTCGAAGACCGTGCGCGAGCTGGTCGAGAAGCACGAGATCCCGGTCGAGCGCGACGGGCGAGGGCGGATCGCCCGGGTGTCGGTAGGGCATATCGATCACTACCGCGACAAGTACCAGAACCCGGCCAAGGTGCTGGCGTCGAGGCCGGTCCCGCCCGAGGAAAAGCCAAGGCGTGACGAAGCGCCGTCCATCGTGACGGAAACCGACAGCTTCGAAGAGGCTCGCCGGCGCAACGAATGGCTGCGCTACAGCCGCCTGAAACTCGAGCATGACGAAGCC
Organism: Hoeflea sp. BAL378; assembly: GCF_000759435.1. Taxonomy (GTDB): domain Bacteria; phylum Pseudomonadota; class Alphaproteobacteria; order Rhizobiales; family Rhizobiaceae; genus Hoeflea. The sequence goes on along the minus strand of NZ_JRJG01000002.1, from coordinate 24,124 downwards.
TGCGGACGGCTGATCAGCGCGGATCAGCAAGCGCAGGCGATGGACATACTGGGCCGCGAAACCCAAGCGATTATCGCCAGGCTGCCAAATTACGCCGACGACCTGGCGGGGCCGTTTGCCAAGGAAGGCGTTCACGGCTTGCGGGTCGCGCTGAGGGATGTGGCTCACCAGATCAATCTGGCGGTCTCAAAAAGGTACGCCGAGATTGCCGTTGCCGCGCCCGAGAAGGACGTGATCGAGGACGAAGAGGCGGGGCAGTGACGGTTCATCCTGGGGCGCTCAAGCTGGTAGCGTCGCGGCTGGCCGAAGCAATCCGGCCGCATCCGCCGACGCCCTTCGTCGAATGGTTGTCGGAGAACGTGGTGCTGGTCGATGGGCCACGAAAAGGCGAACTCTGGTCGCCCAGGGACGCGCCGTATCTGGTCGAGATCGCCGAATGCCTCAGCCAGGAGCACTCTGCCAACCTGGTCACCGTGCGCAAGGCGCAACAGACGGGCGTGTCGATCCTGGCACTTTCGTGGTGCCTCTACATCGCCGAGGTCTGCCCGGACAACATCCTGTACGGGGTGCCCGGGATCGACGCGCTGCAGGACATCAACGGGCAGAAACTGCAGCCGCTGATCGACGCATGGCAGGTCGAGACGGACAAGAAAATCATCCTGCCGGTGACCAGCCGGTCGGGGCGCAACTCGACGACCTACGAGAAACGGTTTCCGGGCGGGTACATCTCGCTCGCCAATGCGAACACAGTCATGGACCTGTCCATGAAAACCTGCAGGTTCGGGGTCAAGGACGAGGTCTCGAAGTGGGGCGAACTGCCAAATGGCGCGGATCCAGAGACGCTGTTCTTCGGCCGCTTCACAGCGTTCCGCAGGCAGCGGAGCTACAAGATCTTCGAGCTGTCGACGCCCGAGCTCGATTCTGGCGATGCGCTCGGCGACGATCCGGGCCATTGCCGCATTGACCGGTCGTTCAAGCGGTCCGACCAGAGGTTCTGGTATGTGGAATGCGTCGAGTGCAAGGAGCACTTCGTCCAGTCCGACGATCATTTCCATGTCGACCGGGTGCAGCCGCACAAGAGCGTGATGGTCTGTCCGTCCTGCGGGCACTGGATTTCGGAAGCGGAACGGGTCTCGATTGTCCGCGAGGGCGCTTACCGGCCGACCCAGACCGGCCCCGACAGGCACCCCGGCTTTCACGTCGACGCCTTCATGAGCCTGTTGATGAGCCTGGGGGATATCGCCGAGGACAAGCTCAAGGCCGAGAAACGCGGCGAGGCGGGGGCCAAAGACTATCACAACCTGGTGCTGGCGCTGCCCTACCAGTTGCGGGGAAATGCGCCGGACTGGCAGCGGCTGATGGAGCGCCGCGAGGATTATCCGGACGGCGTGATCCCGGCCGACGGACTGATCTTCGTCGCCGGCGCCGACGTGCAGCACAGCGGCATCTATGTCGAGTTTGCTGCCTTCGGCTCCGACAGGCAAAGCTGGTCGGTGCATGCGGAGTTTCTCGAAGGGGAAACCGACGACAAGAACGCCGGAGCGTGGGTGAAGCTTGACCGGCTTTACCAAACCGATTGGCAGGACGCCTACGGGCACACGCGCAGGGCCGGCGCCATGGCGGTGGACGCAGGCGACGGCAACCGGACCACACAGGTGCTGGAATGGTGCCGGGAGCGGCCAGACACCTACGCGATCGCAGGCAAGCACGGCCGCGGTGTCGCCGCCATCGGGCTGCCGAAAAAGACATCGGTGCGCAAGGGCGGCAAGCGCAAGCGTGTCGGATCGACCATGCTGTGGCCGGTCGGGACATGGTCGCTCAAGGGTGAGTTCTACGGAAACCTGCACCGGCTCGGGCTTCGTTCGGGCGAAGTGGCCGACCCGGCAGGCTACTGCCACTTCAACGAGGCGCGGAACGAAGAATTCTTCCGCCAGATCACGGCGGAATATTTCGACCAGAAGATGGTGCGCGGACGCCTGGTCGAGGAGTGGAAGAAGATCCGGCGCGACAACCACTTTCTCGACGCGCGGATCTACGCCATGGCCATGGCAGAGCATCTCGGCCTTTCGCGCCTGACGCCCGCGGGCTGGGCGGCGCTGCGGGCGCAACTGACGCCAGCCGCAGCCCAGACGCTGTTCACGCCGGTGTCGCAACAGATCGCTTCACGGGCCGAGCCGGACGCCTCGAGCGCCGGTCCTGCGCGGGGCGCGGCTTCGAAGACAACGCCGGCGGACGACGTGCTGGCCAAATGGAAAAGGCGAAAGTAATGCGGGTTCCGAGGATTGCACGTGCAGGCTCAGTGCAGTCGCGCGACGCCGTCGCCGGCCCCGTGGCCCGGCCGATGATGCGCATGCTGCGCGACAGCCCGTCGGGCGTGCTTGCGGCCCGGCTGACGCCTGTACCGGAAAGCCGCGACGAGATCCGCCGCTCCTGGCGCCGCGCGGCGGCCCTGGCGCTCGACTTCATTCACAACTCCGGCCGCCTCAAGGGCGCGGTCGACCAGGTGATTGCCGACACTGTGGGCTCCGAGCTGATCCTCAAGCCGACCCCGGACTATGACCGGCTTGGATGGAGCAAGGAACGAGCCGTCGCATGGTCCAAACTGGTCAAGGCCGAATGGAAGAGGGACTCCTGGAACCCGCGTGAATGCGATCATCGCGGCAAGTTCACGATCCCGCAACTGGTGGCGATTTCGCTCCGGTGGCACATCGCATTCGGCGAGACGACCGGGATCCTCACGCATTTCGACGCCGGTCAGCGCGCCCGCTACGGCATCCGCACAGGTACGAAGATGCTGCTGGTGCCGCCGCCCCGGCTGGTGCAGGACACCAACGATGCGCAGCGGTTGTTCCAGGGCGTCTATCACGACGAAAATAGCCGCGCCGAGGCCTATCTGTTCGAGGAAAAGCGCAACGGGTTTCCGTCGAAGGTGCGCTATCCGGCTTTTGATGCGAGCGGCCGACCGGTTGTCATGCACATCTTCGATCCGCTTGACGCGGATGACGTGCGCGGCATCTCGCAACTGACGCCGATCCTCAAGCAGCACGCCCAGACCGAAGTGGCGCGCGAGGCGACGCTGCAGACGCTGATCGTGCAGACGTTCTTCGCAGCGGTGCTGACCTCGAAGCTGCCTGCGGCCGAAGCCATTGAATCGCTGCGGGAACTGGCCGATAGCGGTGGCGAATCGGGCAAGGCAATCTATGACAATGTGCTGGGCTATCTCGGCAGCACGCTCGACCGGGCGGCCGAGGGCGGCGTCAGCCTGACGGGCGGCGCGCGCATCCCGGTTCTGGGGCCCGACGAGGACCTGCAGTTTCGTCAGGCGCAGGCGCCGGGCGACAATTACCTGCCGCTGACCCAGTCGCTCGACCGCGACATGGCGCGCGCGATCGGCGTCACCTATGGCGCCTACACGATGGACCATTCAAGCGCGACATATTCGTCGGTGCGGATGGAGAATGCGTCGATCTGGCCGGTGGTGATGCGCCGGCGCGAGCATGTTGCCGCGCCGATGTACCAGACATTCTACGAACAGTGGCTCGACGAGAAGATCGAAACAGGCGCGATTCCGTTTCCCGGGGGGCTCGCGAATTACCGCGCCAACCGCAGCGCCGCCAACTGGGCGCAATGGCAGGGTCCGGAGAAGCCCACGGCAGACGACCTGAAATCCGAGAAGGCCGCAAGCGAACGGATAGCCAACGGGACGTCGAGCATCCCGCGGGAGGCGGAACTGAAGGGGATCGACGCGGACGAGCTGTTCGACGAACGCAGCGCCGATCACCAGCGCTATGTCGAGGCCGGCATGCGCTCGCCCTATGACCGCGATGCGCCGGCTCCGGCGCAGCCGGTCGAAGTCCAAGGCAACACCTGAAGGGACCTGTCATGGCGACGGTGAAGATCGACGGCGCCACCGTCGACATGGACGACCCGTGCGCGCTGTACCAGGCGCTCTATGCGGTGAAGCTGAAACGCCTTGCCGGAGAAGCTGTCGAGGAGGGCGAGATTGCCTCTCCCGTGACACGGCGCCGGATGCGCTACGCCAGCGTTTCGCTGGCTGATCTCGAAGCCGAACTGGGCCGCCTTGCTGCGGCCTGCGACGCAAAAACGGGCAAGCGGCGCCGCGGCGCTGCCAGCTTCCACTTCTGAGGATATCGACATGGCAGCCATTCTTGACGGTCAGACGCTGACGCTTTCCGGGGCTGTCGGCGAAATCTGGTGGTTGGACAGTTGGTTCACCTACGATGCGGTCCTGATCGCTCTGGCATCCGTCGAGGATGACTCCGATCTTACTGTTGTGATCAATTCGGGTGGCGGATACGCGAGCGAGGCGGCAGCAATCCATGCATTGCTGGCCCGCCGCACCGGCACGACCAATGTCATCGTCGACGGCATCGCAGCTTCTGCAGCTTCGCTGATCGCCATGGCCGGGGCAACCCTGACCATGTCGGCCGGGTCGATCCTGATGATACACGACCCTGCGCTTCCCTTCACCGAAGGGGCAGGAACATCTGCGGATCACACGAAAACGATCGAGCAGCTCGAGGCGCTGGCGACTGCCTATTCCCGCGTCTATGCCGCCAAGTCCGGCAAGACCGCTGACGAATGCCGCGCGATCATGAAGGCCGAAACCTGGATGACGCCGGAACAGGCGATCGCCCAGGGCTTTGCCGATGCCGCCAACGACACCGAAGGCGCGGCTGTCGCCGCCTTCGACTATCGCGCTTATGCCCATGCGCCGGAGACGCTCCGCGCCGTGGCCAGCGCCAATGGATGGAGCCTGAAACAGGCGATCCGAAAGCCGCCGACGGCATCCGCCCCGGCACCCACCGGTCACCACAAGGAGAACCCCACCATGACCGACAAGACCAAGGCGGATGCAAACTCTGCCGACATCACCGCAGCCACAGCCACAGCGGCGCGCGAGGCCGTGAAGGCGGACCGCGAGCGCCACGCAGCGATCATGGCGCTTGACGAGGCCAAGGGCCGCGAAGCTCTGGCCCAGCACCTGCATTCCTCCACCGAAATGTCGGTCGACGAGGTCAAGGCGGCCCTTGCCGCCGCGCCCTTGGCCAGCACCGAACCCGAGCCGTCGCCCGCGGCCTATGACAAGTCCCGCGCCGCGGCTGGCGCCGGGCTCGCCACCCCCGGCGGCGGGCAGCCCGTCGAAAGCGGCCTGTCCAAGCTCATCACCGCGAGGGTCGAGCGCAACCGCGCCTGACGCCAAGTCCCCCACCCATCATCGCCCGCTTGCATTGATGAGGCGGGACAGAAGGAGAGACGTTCATGCTTCCCTATTATTCGCATACCGCGCCGGTGCGCGAGAGCCAGCTTCTCAAGCAGGAATATGATCCACAGTTCTGCCGCGAGTCCTACACGCTCAAGGCGGGTTCGGGCGCCGCTCGCATCGTTTTGTTGGGAACGCCGCTCGCTACCGTGATCGCGGCTGCCAATGTGGCAGTTGCGGCCGCGGCGGCGGCCGGCGGTACCGGCAACGGCACGCTTACCCTTGCTGACCCTGCCTTCACCTCTTCTGTCAAGGAAGGCCGCTACATCGTGACCTGCTCGACCGGCGGGGCCGATGGCACATCCAAGTTCCGCGTCGAGGGACCGGACGGCAAGGCCGTCGGCACGGCAACCGGCGGCACGGCCTTCGCCAAGGAGGTGAAGTTCACCATCGCCGGCGGCGGCACGGACTTTGCCGAGGGTGATACCTTCATGATCGATGTCGCCATCGACCAGGCCGCCGACACCAACGAGCGCGTTGCCTGGGTGCCCGGCGCCGCCGACGACACCGGCATCATCACCGGCCTGTCGCTGCGCGACACCACGGCCGCCGACGGCGTTTCGGCCGAGGGCCTGTCGCTCGACCGCGGTCCGGCCATCGTGTCGGTCACTGCAATTGCCTGGCCGGACGGCATCAGCGCCGCCAACAAGGCGATCGGCATCGAGATGCTCAAGAAGCTCGGAATCATCCAGCGCTGACGCGCCCCACTCGGCGCGGTCGGAACCGCGCCGGGTTTTTCCATCCATCCGACCATGCGCAGGCGAGGCCCGCGTCACCAGGAGATTTTCCATGTTCGACTTTCCCTACACCAGTGCGGATGTGACCCAGGAGGTCAACCGCCTGCCCAACGAGTTCGGCCTGATCAATTCGCTCGGGCTGTTCCCCATCGAAACGCTGGGCTCGCGCTATGTGCGCGTCGATTACAGCAATGGCCAAATCCACGTCCTGTCCGCCGAACAGCCCGGATCGCCCGGCAGTGTGGGCGGCGAAGTCGCAGAAGGCGGCGTGATCCTGCAAATCCCGCATTTCCCTCATCTGGAAAAGATCTCGGTCGGCGATGTCGACGGCCTGCTGCAGGTGTTCAACGGCCAGGTCGACCAGCGCTCTGTCGACCGCGAGACGGCCCGCAAGCTGGACATCATCCGTCGGAATCATTCGATCACGCTGGAGTATATCAGGCTCGGCGCGCTCAACGGCCTGATCAAGGACGGCAAGGGAACGACGCTGTACAATCTCTACACTGTCTTCGGCATCACCAAGCCTGAGGTGGACTTCGTGCTCGGCACGGCGGAAACCGATGTGCGCGCCAAGTGCGAAGCGGTTGTCGACCACATCATGACCAAGCTGCAGGGCGAGACGACCAGCGGGGTCGAGGCCGTGGTCGATTCGCTGTTCTTCAACAAGCTGATCACCCATGCCAAGGTCGAGAAGTTCTGGCTCAATGCCCAGAACTCCAGCGAGCACCGGATGCTCAACCGCGAAAGCCGCGCGGGCAACTGGGGCCGGACGTTCGAGTTCGGCGACATCATCTTCCGCGAATACAAGGGTGGCCTGCCGGTGCGCTCGACCTCGGGCGCTATCACCACGGCCAAGAATGTCGCCGACAATTCGGGCACAGCCTATCCGACCGGCACCCAGTCGATGATGCGCACCTTCGAAGCGCCGGTCTACCACATTGACCTGACCAACCAGGCGCCGGACGCGGACACGATCTACATCTCGGTCGAGCCGCTGAAGCACGGCCAGGGCGTGGAGATGCTGTCGCAGACCAACCGGCTCGCGGTCAACAAGCAGCCGGAATGCGCCGTCCAGATCCTGACGTCGAACTGACGCCAGGACAATGAACGCCTGGACAGACATGGAGCGCCGCCTCGAGACCGACGCGGCGGCGCTCTTCGACACTGTGGACGTGCAGGCCGTTCCGCGCAGGAACGGGGCCACCGTCAATCACCGGCGGGAAGCGGACCCGGAGCGGGCAGGGTTTGAGTTCATGGGCTCGCTCGAATTCAATCCGCCGCCGCTTCGCAACGAGCAATTCACGCAAACGGGCATGACTGCCCAGGCCAATGTGGCATTCGATGCGGTGATCACTGCTCATGACGACGGCACGTGGCCGTGGGCGCCAAGGCGCGGCGACCATTTGGTTGCCGACAGCGTGACCTACGATGTTGCCGACATTCATCGCGACGGATCGTCCCGGCGCGTGTTCTACGTCAACAAGGCAAAGCCATGACCCTGACAGCCGAAGCGGTAAGACTTGCGGCGATGGAGGTGCTTCGGCCGAGCGGGGCAACCACGCTCTTTCCGACGCTCGCGGGGCCCATGGTCTTCGACAGCCGGCAGGCAACCGTTTCGGATCTCGACGATGTTGCGGCCGGCGATATGCCTTACACGCCGGTGCTGGCTCTCTACACCGAGGATTCGACGGTTGACAGCCGTGGCGGAGCAGCAGACGCCCAAGACAATCAGTGCCAGACCACACTGGAGATTGTCGGGGAACTGGCCGTAGTGGTGCCCGGTGATGCAGAAGGCGGCGCCTATGTCGACGCCGTGGCAGGCAGCGACCCGGAAGCCCGTCTCGTGCTTGCCGCGCTGATGGCGCAGGTTCGCAAGGAGCTGCTCTATTCCGAGCGTGGCTATCTGTTCCGCAGGGTGGTGACGCATTGCGACAAGATCGAACAGCAGAGCCATGTCGTTCCGGAGATCGGCCTGCGCCTCCAGCGCGAATTCATGCGCATGACCCTGACGATCGCCGACGATGAACTGAGCGATGCGGCCGGTCTCACCGGGCGGATCAAGGTGCTTTACGACAGCCTGCCATCCGGATCCTACGCCAAGGCAAAGCTCTCGGTTCTCGCCGCGCATCTGGCGGGTGAGACCCGCTCTGATCTCGAGGAAATATCGCTTGATCCCGGCGCCGGGCCCATAGCCGGCACAACACTGGAGTGACCCCAATGCAGTTCCACAAACCCGCCGATGGCGCGCCGCAACTGCGCACCCCGGAAGGCGAAGCATTCCCGCTCAACGGCAAGATGATCGACCCGGCCAACCGCTATTACGCGCGGCTGATCGCGGAGGGCGCCCTGGAGCCGGCCGTGCAGCCGACACCGTCCGAACCTGAAACCCACCCCGATAAACCGGCGCACCCTGCCGCATCCAAGAAGGAGAAACGCACATGAGCGTACCCGCAAACCTCGTTGCGCCGCTGTTCGCATTTTCGGTCGAGAGCGGCGGCCAGTTCGAAGATCTGGCGCCGGTGGTCATCTATGGCCACAAGACCGATGCCGGATCGATGTCAGACAACGTCAAGACGTCCTGCGCAACCCGCAGCCAGGCCCGGGCGCTTGCCGGCAAGGGCTCGATGCTCGAGCAGATGGTGACCGTTTTCCGCAAGAACGCGCCGACGCATCCGCTGTTCATCGTCTCTATCGCGGCTTCCGGCACGGCCGAGATCCGCACGCTCACCGTGGGCAGCCCGCCCGCGGGCGGCGGCACCGGCGTGATCAGCATCATGGGGGAACTCGTCTCCATCTCCATTGCCGCCGGCGACAACGCCGCGACGGTGGCGGCGGCGATCAATGCCGCGATCAATGCCTATGACAATCCGCAGACCGGACACGCACTGCCCTACACTTCGTCCGTCTCGACGAATGTGGTGACCATCACGGCCCGCCATGCCGGCGCCTATGCGGCCGAGATCGGCGTGACCGTGCCGGTGCTCGACGGGGCGAATGCCCTGACCGGCGTGCTCACCATCGAAGAGGCCACGGCGGGCGCCGGTACGCCCGACACGTCGAGCGCCAACGCGGCGATCGAGGAGGACGACTGGTCGTTCCTGATCTCGGCCTTCGGCGACGCCACCAATGTGGGGCGGTACGACGCTCTGCTTTCGGAGGTCTCCGGGCGGTGGAGCTATGCCAACCAGAAGTTCGGCATCGCCTATTATCCGAAGCGCGACAGCCAGGCGAACCTGATCTCCTATGGCGAGGGCAAGGACACCTGGAAGCTCTGCGCCGTGCCGACCTTCACTTCGGGCCTCCACGCCGAGCCCGGCTACCTGTGGGTCGCGGCGATGATCGGCCGCGTGGCCCCATGGCTCGCCGGTGGCTCGACCGGCGATGTCAACCGCAACCAGACCGGGCTCGTGGTGGAAGGGATTTCCGCGCCCGGCGCGGCTGCCTACTGGCCGGACCTGGCCACGCGCAATGCCTTTCTCGCGGCGGGGATGTCGTCGTGGAGCGTCAACGGCAATGGCCGGGTGGCGGTGGACAAGATCGTCACCCATGCGCGCACCACCGCGGGCGTTCCGGACACGACCTTCCGCGACATCCAGAAGCCGCATGCGCTGATGTATTCGCTGCGCTACATCCTGGCGCAACTGGCGTTCGAGCATTCCAACAAGGTGATCGCCGACGACAACCCGGGCAACGTGATCACCGTCTCGACGCCGAAGGACATCGAGGCCACCTGCTATCACGCCTATGTCGGGCTTGAGCTGCGCGGGGTGCTCGAGAACTCGGCGACCGCGTTGCGTGACCTGGTCGTGACGCGCAATCTCGACAATCCCAACCGTGTCGATGCCGTGGTCCCGATGGATTTCACCAACCCGCTCGACATCTTCTCCGGTCTGGCGCGGGTCTACTCGCAGTTCCGCTGAGGCGGGCTCTCTGGTCACAGGCGGCGCACAGTTCCGTGCGCCGCGCATGAATCCTCATCCAAAAAAGGACCTTTCCCATGGCTGGCAAAGATTATGGCGGGCTGATCCGCTTCCGTCTGTCGAGCGGAGCGACGTTCTCGCTGCGCGGCACCATCAACCTCAAGACCGCAGGCCGGTCGATCGAGGCGATCGTGAACCAGGACCGGTCGACCGACCGTGTCGAGACGCTCACCCCATACGCCTTTGAAATCTCCTTCGCCGATCGCGGCGATGATCTCGAGGCGCTGATGAAGGCCGATCGCTTCGACGCGACCTTCATCGAGGACGACACGGGCGTGTCGCACTACTACACGCGCTCCTTTTTTGTCGGCGAACCGTCCAGCAACCGGATGAACGGCGAGGTCACCGGCGTGTCGGGCGCCGCGGAAGCCTATGTGAGGAAGGGCTGAGATGGCCGGCGAAAAGACGGTCCGGTTGTCGCAGGGGTATGAGGCGCACGGGCGGAGTTTCAGCAGCCTCACCTTCCGCGAGCCGAAGATGGTGGATTTCGAAGAGATCGGAGAGATCGCCGAATATCAGCCCGCGCCCAACGGCGGGACGATGTTGCTCCATCACGACGACCGGATATGGAAGTACCGGGATCGTCTGCTCAAGCGCGGCGACGGGCTGCCCGACGCCGGCGACCTCGGCGAACTCACTCTCGCCGACGCGATCGCCGTGAAAGAGGCGATCAGCGATTTTTTTACACAGGCGCGGGCGAAGCTGCCCGGCAAGCCGCGGACCTCCTGATCTTTAGGTTCGGGTTTTCGTTCGAGAGCGTGATGGCGATGACGCCATCACAATGTCTGTCCTGGGCCGTGCGCGGTCTTGAAGCCGGAAAGAAACGATGAGCAACCGAGTTATCGAAGCCATCATCCGGCTGTCGGCGAAGCTCGGCCCAATGGCGGCTTTCGGGCAGTTGGGGTCCAAGCTCGCGGACGTCAACAACAAGGCCAGCGCGTTCAACAAGACGCAGGCCCTGGTGGCCCGGAGTTCGAATGCCGCCACAGCCGCGCTGATGCGGTATGCAGCGCCGGCCGCGCTTGCCTATGGTGCCCAGCGCGCTGTCACGGACTTCGCGCGGGTGGAGAGGACGCTGACCAGAATCGGCATCAATGCCGATGCCAGCCGCGAACAGATGGCAAAGGTGCGCATCGAGCTTGATCAGATCGCTCAAGCCACGGCCACGCCCGTGGACAATATCGTCGGCGGACTGGATTCGCTGATTGCGTCCGGCAAGTCTCTCGGCGAAGCGATGGCGCTCATCCGTTCGGTTTCGGCGACAGCCCAGGCCTCTGGCTCCGATTTTGGACAGATGGCGACGACGGCGGACGCGGTAGCCGGATCATTCAATATTGCCGGCGACCGGATGCAAGAGGCATTCGACATCCTGGCCATGGGCGGCAAGGCTGGGAAGTTCGAGCTTCGCGACATGGCGGCGGAACTGCCGTCGCTGGCGCCAGCCTTTGCCGCGCTCGGCTACGAAGGTGAGGAAGGTCTCAAGCGTCTGACAGCGGCGCTGCAGACCGTTCGCATGGAGACAGGCACGTCGGGCGAGGCCGCGACATCCTTCATGGATGTGATCTCAAAGATGAATTCGGTGACGGTTTCGAACAACTTCGCCAAGCAGTTCGGCATCGATATCCGAGAGGAAATGGAAAGGGCGAAGGCAGCAGGTGAGGACACGCTGGAGGCCTTTATCCGCCTCTCGAAGGAAGCCATCAACGGCGATATGTCGAAACTGCCCTTGCTGTTCACGGACAAGCAGATGCAGATCGGCATGCGCGCGCTGATGAACAATACGGGCGAGTTTACCGAACTGTTGAAAGAACTCGGCAGCGCCGCTGGAACGGTCGACGCCGATCTCCGGCGGGTGCTCGAGGACAAGCAGGCGTCGATCGACAGAATGGCCAATTCCTGGGAGAAGCTGAAGATCAGCCTTGGCGAAACCATCGCTCCCCCGGTTGCCGGGGCCATGGACTATGTGTCTGGAGGCCTTGATCGCGCGGCTGCCATCAATTCGGCTCTTGAACAGAACGGCGCCGCCAAAGGATGGTGGGCCCGCACGGGGTGGGGAGTGACTTCATCGGACGCTGAAAAGGATTCGATGGCCTGGCGGGGCGGTTACCGGAGCGAGGAAGATCGCAAGATAATCGGCGCCTATTCGGTCTATGGCGAGATGCGTGATGCTGCGTTGGGAACGGCGGTTCTCAACGGGCCTGCTCCTGATCGGTCGATGCCGGCGGCGGGTCCGTTGGTGACGACGCGCGACGGGGTCACGTACGCTGCGGCTGGATCAATGCAGACCGGGGCAGCCGTGCCCCTGCCGATGACAAGGCCTGACCCGGTGGATATCGCAATCGAGCGCAGAGACGCGGAGCGTATGGCGCTCGACACCGATATGCGGCGCGAGGGGATCAGCCTGCTGCGCGGCGCTCCGCCTGTGGTTGCCCAGTCGTCTGATGGAGTGTCCGCGCGTCCGGAGCAGAGCGTGAACGAATTGCAGGGCTTGCTTTCCCGACTTGAGCAGGCCGGCGCGGAGTCCGGTTCAGATCTGGCCAAAGGCGGTGATGATGCGGCCGATGCCATCGCGAGGGCCGCGCCTGAAGCCGGCAACGGCTTCGGAGATGCGGCGGCAGCGAAGATCAATGCCACAGCCGCCCAGGCCGGAGCGGCCTTCGGTGAGGCTGCTGCAGCGAGGATCCGGGCGGCCACAAGCGCGATACCCTCTGGCGGCGCGCAAGCGCCGGCGGTTTCCGGAAATCGCGGGCGGACAATGCCGTCCGCCGGACGGGTCGGGGCGCAATAGACATGGCAATGCGTGACTGGGCAAAGACATTGCGCCGGGCATCCTTCCGGGGCGTGCCGTTCTGGGTGGAGTCGGAATCTCCCGAGGTTGGCCGCCGGGTCGTGGTTCACGAGATCTCGGGCGGCGAGACCATCCTCACCGAAGACATGGGCGCGCGGTCCAAGAGCATCTTTGTTGACGCTTATGTGGCCGGCGATGCCGCCGACTTCGCGGGGCTGGCGCTCGAGCGCGCCTGTGGCGTGCCAGGCGCATCCTTGCTGATCCTGCCGATGGACGCAGGCGAGGCCGTGCACTGCATCGCCTGCGCGCGCACGCGCAGCAAGGACCAGAACGGCTTCGTCGCCTACCGGCTGGAGTTCATCCGGTCGGGGGGGCGCGCCTCATTCGCCGCAAGCGGGCTTGGCCAGTTGCGCACCGCCTTCAGCGCTGGCGTCGCCACGGTGGCGGCGCTGATCGCGGCCGGCGTCTGAGAGGAGACTAGCATGGACCGAATCGTGATTATTCTCGGCGGCTTGGCGCGCGAACTCATTCTCGACACCGATGACCTGACGGCCCTCGATGCGCTTGCGGTGGCAGCGCAGGCGGGCGGCGCGAGCGGGTTGGTGTCTCTTTTGGAAATGGCGCGGCTGATCGGCGAGGCGGCTGATGATGCGGGGGCGGTCGTGCCGGCGCTCGACCGCGTGCAGGAGGCGAGCGGCCTGTGGCGCATGGCTGACCTGGTTGCGGCCTGCTTCGCCGTGAGCCGGGCGAGCTATGCCTCGCGACAGGATGCGCAGGCGGCGCGCAGCGCCATCAACGCCAGGGCCGAGACGACCTATCAGCAAGCCGGGGTTTATGGACCGGAAGCCATCGAGTGGCTTGTCTCGCTTGCCGGCATCGCGGCGCTTCATCTTTCGCGGACGGCAGCGGAGCGGGCGCCGGCGGTGCTGGTAGAGACCGGGTTGTCCCTGCCTTCGACCCTGCTTGCCTATGACCTGTATGCCGACGCCGGCCGGGCCGGGGAACTGGTCGACCGCAACCGCATCGCCACGGCGCTGGTGATGCCGGTGGCGTTTGAAGCGGTGGCGCCGTGACGCTCGAAGTAATCGTGTTTTCGGTCAATGGCCGGACTCTCCCGCACAAGTCAGCAACGCTCGAGCAATCGGCGGAAGAGGCGGTCCGGACGGCTCTGTTCGACGTGGCCTGGACGGGCGCCGGCATCCCCTGTGCGCCCGATGACGAGGCCACCATCACGGTCTCGGGGGAGGTTTGGGGGACAGGATATGTGCGCGACGTGCGCGGCGCTCACGACACGGACGCCCGCAGCTATTCGGTGAGCTTCGTGTCGCGGACCTGCGACGCCACCGAGTGCTCCATCGATCACCCGACCGGCCTCAAGCGCGATGCCGATCTAGGCGACATCGCTAAGGAATTCGATGTTCTCGGGGTTGGGGTCGAGGTCAAGGCCAGGACGATCAAGAAGTCGGTGCACAAGGTGCGCCCAGGCGAGACGCTGTTCGATACGCTTGAAACGGATGCCAGGGCGCAAGGGGTGCTGATCCATGACAATCCCGAAGGCAAGCTGGTGCTGGCCGACAAGCCGGAAGGCCGCCACGCTGGCGCGCTCAAGCGTGGGCTCAATATCGAAAGCGCCAGCGGCAGCCTTTCCGGCGCCACCAGCTTTTCCAGCGTCAAGGTGCGCGGGCAGGCTTCGATCGGCGTGAACGCATCGGCGTTGCGGCCCGAAGGCGAGGCCAAGGGCACCAGCCGGAGACGCCGTCCGCTAATCGTGCCGTTCGAGGGCGAGGCCACCTCGGAGAGACTGAAGACGCGGGCGAAGTGGGAATCCCGGCGTGCGAGCGGCGAGGGTGTGGCCTGCCAGGTCGTTGTTCCGGGCTTCCGGGACGAGGGCGGGAACCTGTGGAAAGCCAACTGGCTGGTCGAGGTCGACGACGACTGGCTCGGCATCAACCAGGACATGGTGATCGCTTCCGTGACGCTGTCGCAGGACGGTTCGGACGGCACCGTGGCGCGGCTCAGTCTCAAGGATCCACGGGCGCTTGGCGGCGACAATCCGCGCGGCAGCTCCAACGCGGCATGGGGCGCGCCAAGCGCCGTGTCCGCCGAATACCGGGAAGGGTGAAGCATGTTTGATGGTCACCTGACCCGGTTCGAACTGGACGGCACGGTCGAGCACCGCGAGGGGCAACAATTCATCAACGGCAAGGGCTTTGCCGGCGACAGCTTCGAGCGGGTTCACCGGATCGAACCGCACGGGTTTGCCAGCCACCCTGTCAAGGGCGGGATCGGCGTGGCCATGTCGGCGCGGGGCAACCGCGATTCTGCCTATCTGTTCGGGGGCGAGAATCCGAGCATGCGGCCATCTGTCGATTTGGGCGGAACAGCGATCTACGATCACACCGGCAACATCGTCTCGGTGGTGCAGAGGCAGATGCGGTTCGTGCACTCGTCGAAGGTGCACATCGTCGCGCCGGAAATCATTCTTGAAGGGACTGTGCGGTTGGGCGGACCAGCGGCAGCGCGGCCGGTCTCGGCTCAGAACAGTGTCGACAGCGCCGGGCACCTGCAGACCAGCAACCTGGCCGAGGGAGTCTTCGTGCCATGAAGATCATCCCGCTGGCGCCGGCGGCAGAGCCGCTACTCGATCCGGACCTTGCCTGGGATGGGCGCGTCGGCGATCTGGTGACAACGCCGATCGACGATCCGGTCAACCCGGGCGGGCTGCGTGCGACGCAGGCTTTGGCGACCGCGATCCTGATCTGCCTGATGACGGATGCCCGCGCAGAGCCGACCGAACTGCGCGACGGCGACGTGAACCGGGGCTGGCCGGGCGACAGTTTCGACAGGGACGCGGACGAGTCTGCGCTGGGCTCGAAGCTGTGGCTGCTCCGGCGGCGGGTGCTGACAGCAGATGTGGAGATCCTGGCGTCCGATTATGCCCGCGCAGCCCTGCAAACCCTGATCGACCAGGGCGCGGTGTCGCGGTTCGACGTGGCGGCCGCAGCCGATCCAGCCAATGCGCGGCTTGTGCTCTCCATCGCCGGCTATGGCCGCGACGGTGCGCAGGTTCATGACCAGAAATACGCGGTTCTATGGGAGCAGTTGAATGGCATTTCCGATCCGCTCGCTTGACGAGATCTCCGCCTCGGTGCGGGGGGCCATGCGGCACTATCTCCCGGGCACCGACGCAAGCCTGAAACAGAATGTGCTGCGCGTCATCGGCAAGGTGATGGCGCTTTTGGCCCATGAATACGAGCTGCGGCTGGCCTGGATCTACAAGCAGCTTTACCTGACGACCGCCACAAGCGCGCCGATCATCCGGCTACATGCCGCGGAATATCGGATCCTTCAGAAGCCGGCCTCGGCCGCGTCGGGCGAGGTGGCCGGCATTGCTGCGCCGCATGCCACCTATCCGGCGGGGGTCCGCTTCATTTCGGGGGGAATCACCTATGTCACAACTTCGGCGTTCACCGCGAATGCGAGCGGCGGCTTCAGTGTGAAGGTGCAGGCGGAAACAGCCGGCATCGCTACCAACCGAGATTCCCAGGCGAAACTTCTTCTGGCCGACCCGGCGCTCTATCCGACGATGCCCGAGACCGTGACAGTCGGGGGAGGCGGCCTTGGCGGCGGCGCCGATACCGAAACCGTCGAAGACCTGCGCGTGAGGGCGCTCAAGCGCAAGGCTGCCCCGCCGCAGGGCGGAACCCTGCCAGACTACGAGAACTGGGCGCTCGAGGTTCCGGGCGTGGTACGTGCGTGGGCGGCCAATTTCGCCAACGGGTTCGGAACCGTCGGTGTCTGGGTCCTTGTTGAAGGTCGAGTGAACGGCATTCCCACCCCCTCCGACGTGGCCACGGTCGACGTCTATATCGAGAGCCTTCGGCTGGTGCGCGCCCGGTACTACACCCTCGTGCCCACTGCCAAGCCGGTCGATGTCACCGTGCAGCTTGCTCCGGATACGTCCGCCAACCGTGTTGCAGTCACAGCGGCGCTCACGACGTTCTTCGATGCGACCCGAGGCGACACAAGGGTGCGCCCGGGACTGCCGGAAGATCCGTTCACACTGCCGCTGGCATGGCTTTCCGAGGTCATTTCCACGGTACCGGGCGAGGCCAGCCACGTTCTGGTTGAGCCGACATCCGCACCAGTGTTCCAGCCCGGCGAACTGCCCGTGCTGGGCTCGATCAACTGGGTCTAGCATCATGTCCACATGGCATGTGAACAGGGATTGGCCAGATTTCTACGCGGCGGATCGCGGCCCCGTGTTCTGGGTGGACCCCGATGATAGTTTCGTTGATCCGGTGATCGATCCGCGAGACGTGTTGTCGGCGCCGCTGGTAGAATCCCTGCTGTTTTCCGGCCTTTCGCTCTGGCCACGAGGGTCCGCCTGGGGCACTCCTGACGGTGAGGCGCCTTCCACGGTGAGCCGTATCGCGGGACTGACGAGGGCACTGCTTTCGCCCTTCGTCGAACTCTACGCCAAGGCGTGGCGGTTGACGGAGGAATCCCGATCCGCCTCGCTGGTGGATAGTCTTGAAGATTGGGAACGGGATTTCGGCCTACCCGAGAACTGTTCAAGCGAAGGCCAGACGCTCGACGCCAGGCTGGCTATCCTGCGGGCGCGGGTGGCGCGGCTGGCGACGATCACACCCGCCGACGTGATCCGGCTCGCGGCGCGGCTCGGCTATGTGGTGGCGATCGAGGAGCCCGACGCGTTCCTTGCCGGCGAAAGCACATGCCTGGGGCTTGGAGAATTGTCCGCTGCCGGGCTGGAACGGCAATGGGTGGTGCTGGTGCGCTATGCTCCTTTTACGCAGTTCGAGACGGGCATCGGGGAAGCCGGCATAGACCGGCTGCTGGGTTTCGACCACGACGTGCTCGAGTGCGAGATCCGGCGGATCTCGCCGGGCTGGACCACGGTCATCTTCAACTACGCGGAGCAGCCGATTGCGTCGTTCCTAGTGACGGAAACCGGGGCGCGAATCGTGACCGAAAATGGCCACCCGCTGATCATGCGGCTGTTCGCCTCATCGCTTTGAACCAACGGAGAAACCCATGAAATATGTTCCACCCGCCGGCGAAGCCGCCGGCACGGCCTATGTGGACGGCAACCGCAGCGCAGGCACGAAGGGTTCGGTCGTGCCGGCCGGCGCCATCGAGTATCCGCAGCGCGAGATCGATCATGTCATCGAATTTTTTGGTCCAGCGGCTCCGTCGAACACCGACCTGCAGCAGTTGCGCAAGGCCATCGAGGCAGCCATAGCGGCGGCGACCGGCGGCGGCGACACGTCGCAGTTTCTGCTGGTGAGCCAGGCGCGGGCGCGACTGCCGATCTTCCCGGAGATCCTGAGCGCCGACGGAAAGATGATCGTCACCAGCCCCGCGGCCGGCACGGTACAGGTGCCGACGTCGGTCAACTTCCAGCATCGCGGCATCTATCCCGTTTCAACCAGCAGCTATATCGAGGACGACAGGACCTTCACGACGCTCTCCAACAAGACCTATCATTTGCGGTGGAATCCGACCGACGGGTTCCTCCTCAAGGACCTGGCAGACGGCAGCTACAATCCGGCCGGTCTTGCCGAAACCGACACCCTTTTCGACAGCACCTATGACGACATGCTGGTGGCGCGGGTTGCGACCAACGCGAGCAACATCGCCACGATAACGAATCTGGTCAACTCAAACAGATTGATCGTGTCCGCGGTGAAGAGCGGGGCGGCGTCGGCGCTTGATCCACTGTGGGCATCATCGTTCACAGGGAGTGAAACGCTGAACTGGTCGAGGACGCCGGTTGCCACGTTCCACGGACACGTGTCCACGACCGCAACGGGAAATTATGGCGCCCTGGAATTTTCCAACAACATCTCGGCAAGAGCGGTCACGCGGTATTCAGCCGGCGCCACGGTGACATCCAACTGGAACGAAACCGCTCCTACGGCTCCTGTCGGATTGACAGGCGCACTCGAAATCACCGCCTTTGCTTGAGGACTGATCATGGACATTGAAATCAACGAACTGCCGCCGGTCGGAAGCATCGAGATGGCAGATCTGTTTCCGGCGTCACGGGACGGAGAGGCGAAGAAGGTTACCGCCCAGCAGATTGCCGACTCGATCATAGCCATGCTGACGGACAGCGCGCCGGCCGCGCTCGACACACTGAACGAGCTGGCGGCGGCGCTGGGCGATGATGAAAATTTTGCGGCAACCATGCTGGCCGCGCTGAGTGGAAAACTGGCCATTGCGAGCAATCTTGCAGACCTCGACGACGCGGACGAGGCGCTCGGCAACCTCGGCGGCGGCGCGGCGGGAACGGCTGTCTTCAAGGCTCAAACGACTGGAGAGGTCCGCGATCAACTGAAGGTTGCCACGATCGCGGCGGCAATTGCCGACAATCCTGACGTCGACCCGGAATACTACGATATCGGCTACCGCGATACAAATTACATTGCCGGATCCGGCGGCAACTATCGTAAGCAGGCTTCGGAACCTTCTCACGCGCTCAAATTCCAGAACGCGAACAGCACCTGGTATGCCAAGGAAGGGCGCATTGTCTCGCTCGAGGAATGCGGCGGCTACTCCGGCGCGTCGGATCATTATGCCGCCTGGCAGATGGCCTATGATTACCTTGCCGCCGTGGGTGGCGGAACGCTCACGGTCGGCGATGGACTGTGGAATCTTCTGACGGCCCCGACCTGTTCGGCGGATGGCGTGCATACGGACATCCACCACGATGCGGTGATCAACCATGACACTGCCGATTACATGGCGCTCAAGATCACGGGCGCCCGTCACAAGGTGAGCGGCGGAAATTTCATCGGACCGGAAGAATGGGACCCGGCAACGGGCTCGGGAACGCCGGCCTATGGGGTTATCTGGGTGACTGGCGAGACCTTCACCGCCATCGGCGTGAAGATGTTGAACATCCGGCGGATCGGCATTGGCTGCAAGGATATCACCAATGTGCTTATCCAGGGCTGCGACATCAACGGCAACCAACCGCGCCCCACGTTTCCGTTGATTACTACTTTTCATTTCGGCATCTTCCTGGACGCCGGAAGCGCTGCCTCGCTTGGGAATTTTCAGGTTCTGGGAAACAAAATCCGCAACTGCACGACTGGCCTTTGTGTTGCCAACTATGGCAGCGGACCAGCGAATACCCGCTCTTTTATCTCTTCTGGAAATACATACGAGGGTATGTGGGACCACGGTGAATATTCGAACTATACGGGGGGCGCCCTGATCACCGGCAACACCTATCATCGCTGTCATGGGCCGATTGCTTGCTCAGGGCCGAACAACATCGTTTCAAACATCACGCATTACACCGAGGAAACCGTCTCGCCAGATGAACGCGATTGCGCGGCTACCGTCTCGATGCGAGATCCGGTCAACTGTCAAGTTCGCGGCATCACGATCCGGGGGCACGGCGACAGCATCAGCGGACAGACTGTCATCGGCGTGGATCTGATCAACGTGACCAGCACGGCGATGAATGGCAACATCGTTGATGGCGTCACTATGGCGGTGATGAGCGGACAGGCGCGTGCGGTTCGTGTTAACGCGACCGTCGCCTATAGCCATCTGAAGATTTGCAACGTCAATTTTGAAGGCCAGATCAAGAACGGAAGCGGCGCGGTTGAAATGACTGGCGCGGCCTGCACTTGCCCGCAGATCGACAACATCAATGTTCGCAACACAGGCGGAGCCGGCGCTTTCGGCGTATATATGGGGCGCATGAACGGCGGTCAGGTCGCACGGGTCAACTATGAAGTCGCCTTCAACGCCGGATCTGCAGATACGCAAATTGCGGTGGCCCTGGTTGATGGCAACGACAACTGGGTCAGTCAAGTCATGCCAAGATGCGCGGGGGGCTTGGGAACAAACATCACTCTGGTGGGCCTGAAAGAGTTTGACGCGGGGAACGGTAGCTGTTCGCGAAATGCCCTTTCCGGAATGAAAGACGTGGTGGGCGGAAACGCCACTTATGTTCCGGTTGTGCCGGTGAGTTCGACATCGGAACTGGCGGTTAATGACGTGGAGGTTACGGACGGGCCTTCCTTCGCGGCGCGGGCAGGCTCGATGGTTCGCAGGACTGTGGCCGGCGCGGGTGCGGGAAGTTCGCTCTATATCAACCAGGGCGATGGCAGCAACTGGGTCGGCTTTCTCAACGGCGTTTAAAAGACAGGTTGCACTCGACGCCTGGTTGGCGCGGATCAAAACATAAGGACATCACCATGACATTTGAACAGTGGCTGCAAAGCCGGCTGACGGCGCACGGCTATGCCTGCGGGCCGATCGATGGAGATATTGGCGACCTGACCCTCGCCGCGCTCAGGGCGTTCCAGCGGGGCAAGGGCCTGCCCGTTTCCGGCCAGGTTGACCCTTTGACCGAGGAGGCGCTGCGGCGCAGCTCCAGCAACGCACCCGGCCAGCAGGAGCGTCCGGCGAGCGCCGGGGCTGGCATTCCTGCCGGCGGCCTCCTGTGGCCGCACCAGGATGATGTGGCGGGGTTCTACGGGCCGGTCGGCACGTCGCAGGGGCGGCTCGAGCTTCCGTTCCCGATGAAGCTGGCTTGGGACAAGAGCCAGACCGTGACTCGCATCACGCTGCACACCAGGGTGATCGACAGCGCCGGCCGGGCCTTCGCCGAGATTGCAGAGACCTATTCGGACAAGGAACGCCGCGACCTCGGTCTCGACCTGTTCGGCGGCTCGCTCAATGTGCGGCGCATGCGCGGCGGATCGCGCTTTTCGATGCACGCCTACGGCATTGCCATCGACTTCGATCCGGAGCGCAATCAGCTCCGCTGGAAACGCCCGCAAGCGCGCCTGTCGCATCCCGACGCCCTGCCATTCTGGCATGCCTGGGCACGCGAGGGCTGGGTGTCGCTCGGTCGCGCGCGCGATTTCGACTGGATGCATGTCCAGGCGGCGAGGCTGTGATGAACCGCCCGCCTTGGAAAGCCCGCCGCCGCATCGTGCACGGCACCCTGCTGTTCTGCGCCGGCATGGTGATCTGGCTCATCTGGCGCGGCGAGGACAGCAACCTTGCCGCGGCGATCGCCAATGCCTGCTTCTTCCTCGCCGGCTCGGTGATCGGCGCCTATGTGTTCAGCGCCACCTGGGACGACAAGAACGTGATGCAGGCGATGGGCGCAAATGCCTATGAAGAAGAGGGGCCGCAGCCATGAGCGCGCTTCTCGCCACACCGCTGGTGAAGGGCGCACTGCGCATCCTCGGCTTCACCATCCCGATTCCGGTGATCATCCTCCTCGGCGCGCTGGCGTGGGTGCAGTTCGACAAGTCGAGCAGCATCCGCCAGGCCGTCAACGAGCGCGTCAAGGAGATGGTCGCCGGCGCCGAAATCGCGGCGCTCGAGACGCAGCTCGACGCCCAGGCCTGGATTGCCGCCCGTTCCACTGAAGCTGCCCGTGAGGCTGATCGGCGGCGGGTGGTGGAGGCCACGGCCCGGATCAACCTCGCGGCCCGCCTGGCCGCCATCCAGACAGAAAACGAGATCCTCAATGACGACCTGGCAGATCTGCTTTCGCGCCCTGTTGCTGGTGATTGCGCTGTTGACGCTGATGTTCTTGGCCGGCTGCGATCCAAATAGGTTCGAGCGCCTGGCCCGCGCCGAGGCGAGCGCCGCCCAGGTGCCCGCGGCGCTGGCCGTGGCCGACCAGGAGCGCGCGATCGGAAAGGCGTTGCCCGCCTATCCCGACGGCTGCCGAGCGACGCACCGGTCCGGCGTGGCTCAGGGCGACAGGCTCGACGCGGCGCTGGTGAAGACCGACCGGGCCCTATCGCGCGCCAACGGCCAGATCCGCGAATGCGCCGGCTGGTATGACGAGTTGCGAGGGGGAATCGCGCAATGATGGACTTCCTGCACATCTCCCGGTCGTTCCGGCAGACCTTCGCCGTGCGGGCTTCGGAATGGGCTCTGGCGCTGATGCTGCTCAACTGGTCGATCGTGCTGTCGGCCAGTCCCGAGCTGTTTCAGGCCAATGCCAATTACGCGCCGCTCAAAGCCATCATGGACCAGGAGACATTGGCGCTGGTGTGCTTTCTCGCAGGCACCGGCCGTCTGCTGGTGCTGATGATCAACGGCGCCTGGCGCAGGACGCCGCACTTGCGGGCCGCCGGCGCGTTCATCTCCTGCTTCTTCTGGTTCCAGATCACTCTCGGCTTCGCGCAGGCCGAGATATGGGGAACGGGCATGGCCGTCTATCCGGTCCTGCTGATGCTCGATGCCTACAACGTGATCCGGGCGATCACCGACGCCGCCATCATTGACAACCACTACAAAAGGGCAGCGTCGAATGGACCAGATAACCCCTGAGTTCCTCATGACGGTGCTGACCGGCGCTCTCTTCGGTCTCGCCGCCATTGGCCAATATGTGCGCACCAAGCGCCAGGCTCCGGACCATGCGATCACCAAGGACGTGCAGTTTCATGACGCGCGCCATGCCGAACAGACGTTGCGGTGTCTCGAGCGGATCGCGGTGGCGGTGGAGAAGATCGCAGCCTCGGCCGATACGATCGCCGACAAGCGCCAGACCGATATCCAGGAGACGCTGCACAAGATCGCCGAGCACATGAGGCAGGTTTGAAGAGCGGCGCCAGTGTTCGCCTTCGGAGCGGATTTCTCGAACCGACAAAGCAAAAGGCCCGCTCGATGGCGGGGCCTGGGTTTTGCAGCTCATAGACGCGCGTCGGCAATCTGAGTGTATTGAGCCAGTCACATCTGTCAAAGTATTCCGATGTCGCGAATTATTTGTGCCGCCCTTCGCTTGCCAGTTGCGGCATCTGTGCTAGAAGTCGCTTCATTAGAGGGAGCCTCATGAAGTACAGAGAACTTGGCAAGACCGGCATCAAAGTCTCCGAAATCGGTCTGGGCTGTTCCGGGTTTTGGGGTGACAAGCGCTTTCCCGACGGCAAAGCCATTGAGATAATCACGACCGCGTTCGAGCACGGCGTAAACTTTTTCGACACCGGCAGCAACTATTCGAATTTCAACGCTGAGCCACGGCTCGGCCGCGCGATTGAGCAAATACTGAGGATCGCTCCGCGGGACTCGATTGTCGTGTCAACGAAGGCAGGCAGCAATGTGGGTTACGCGCCGACTGTTGCCGATGACGACCTGTATCACTCTGATTTTTCGCCTGATGCGCTGTTTCGCACCTGCAAGAAATCGATCGAGAATCTGAAATGCGATTACATAGACGTGTTCCAGTTGCACGGCTTCAAGCCTGACCTCCTCAATGACGAGATGTTCCGCTGCCTGTCAGACCTGAAGACGAAGGGCATGGTGAGGGCTGTCGGCGTCAACACCC
>NZ_JRJG01000001.1 GCF_000759435.1 Hoeflea sp. BAL378 | reverse complement strand
AACGGGTAAGGAGGGGCGGAGCGGGATCGGGAGCCGACCCGCACCCGCCCGGCGCCACAGTCCCCGGCCCTATTTCAGGCCCATGCAGCTCGCATAGTAGCTCACCGTCGCCGGCCAGTCGGAGAACATCCCGACGATGCCCACCTCCTGCGCCAGCACGTCGAGCACCTCGTACATCTGCCCGTCATTGTCGATCACGTCGCTGACCGACTGGTAATACCAGCCGCCGCCGCTGTTGAGCGGACCGGCGCGCTCGAAGGACCAGGAGATGATGTTGAGCCCCGCCTTCTTCGCCGCGACCGCATAGGGCGACGGGACGATCTTTCCGTCGGCCACGGTCAGCAGCATCCAGATCGGCGGCGCGATGTACCTGACGCCTTGGTCGGCCAGTTCCTGCATAGTGGGCTTCAGGGTCTCGGGCTTCAGCGGATCGAAACCCTCGGTGCTGTCGCGTCCATCGAGATAGACCGCCTGCTTGCCGAATTCCGGCTCGTTCTCGGTCCAGTAGAGCACGTCGTCGAGATTGAAGGATTGCGGCCACACGTCGGAGGCCGGAATGCCGGCCGCCTTGTACTCGTCGATCATCTTCTGCGCGTAATCGGCCTGGGTGAACCCGTCGAAGGGCATCTCGACCGACGGCGATTTCAGCTCGGGCGTGAACTTGCCGCCAAGCGAGGCGATCAGCGCGATCGATTCGGCATGGGTCATCACCGTGCCGCCGGCCGCGGCATAGAGGTCGGTGCGGAACCCGGCGGTGCCGTTCATGTAGTCCTCCGCGGTCTCGGCGCTGGGGTCGCTCGCGTCCATCTTGCCGTTGAGCGTCCTGAATTCGGCGAGCGTGATGTCGGAGGTGCGGCATTCCGCCGAGGCCTTGCCGCCCTTGGCCGGCGTGAAGCCTTGCGTGCATGTGCCGGCGAGATCGGTGCCCAGAATGTCGGTCGTGGTGTGCAGGTCGTTCTGGGCATGACGGCAGACCAGTTCCTTGCCGCTGGTGAACGTGACGTCACACTCGATGATGCCGGCGCCCATCTTGGCCGCCGCCCTGTAGGATTCGCGCGTGTGCTCTGGAAACTGCAGCGGCGCACCGCGATGACCGATCGAGAACAGGGTCTTTTTCACGGGATCGCCGGCGCAGGACAGGAGTTTTTCCTTGAGTGCCCCATCCGCCATCTTGTCGATCAGGAAGGCCGGGCGCGGCCCGACCTCGATGTCGCTGGCAAGAGCGGCGCCAAGCGGTGCGGCCCACAGTGCGGCGCCAAGAACGCAGGATCTCAAAAGCATCAGCCATCTCCTTGTTGGTTGGAGAGACAGCTAACCCCCTTCGCGTAACACCCGCGTGTCACCGGCATGAATTTTCTGCAGCACTGCGGAGAAGGGCTTCCGCCGACGCCGTCGGTCAGGTCCCGCAATAGGTGGTGTAGGGTCCGAAATCCGTGGGCGCGCCAAGCGCGAAGACCTCGAGGCCAGGTCGCTCGGTGAAGGGATCGGCAAGCACGCCGACCAGGCGCTCGAACGGCGCCAGGTCGCCGCTTGTCGCCGATTGCAGCGCCGCCTCGACCATGTGGTTGCGCGGGATATAGACCGGATTGACCCGGTCCATCGCCGCCGCCCGGTCGCCGGCCTGGCCGGTCTCCAAAGCCAGCCGCGCCCGGTAGCGCTCGAGCCAGGGCGCGATCGCGGCGGGATCGGCAAACTCGGCGCGCAGCCTGTCCGCATCGCCCGAGGCCATCGCCGAGAGGCTGCGGAATGTCCGGGTGAAATCGGCCGCCTGCGCTGCCATGGCCGCGAGCAGCGCCTCGCCCAGCTCCCGGTCGCCGTCTTCGGCACGGGCAAGCCCAAGCTTGGCGCGCAGGCCCTTGAGCCAGGCGCGCTCATAGGCGAGCGGAAAGAAGTTGATGACCTCGCTCGCGCGGGCCACGGCGTCGTCGCTGTCGTCCGGGTTGATCAGGTCGAGCAGCGTTTCGGCCAGCCGCGCCAGGTTCCACTGGGCGATCTTCGGCTGGTTGCCATAGGCGTAGCGGCCGTGGCTGTCGATGGAGCTGAACACGGCGGCCGGATCGTAGCCGTCGATGAAGGCGCAGGGGCCGTAATCGATGGTCTCGCCGGAAATCGTCATGTTGTCGGTGTTCATCACCCCGTGCACGAAGCCCAGATGCATCCAGGACGCGATCAGCGCCGCCTGGCGGTCGCGCACCGCGGCGAGGAGACCTAGATAGCGGTCGGGCCGGCCTTCGAGCTGCGGATAGTGCCGGGCAATCGCATAGTCCGCCAATTGCCGCAGCCGATCAGTCTCGCCGCGGGCGGCGAAGAACTGGAAGGTGCCCACGCGCAGATGGCTCGACGCCACCCGCGCCAGCACCGCGCCGGGCTCGGGCCCCTGCTGGCGCAGGATCTTCTCACCGGTCGTCACTGCGGCCAGGGCCCGCGTGGTGGGCACGCCGAGCGCATGCATGGCTTCGCCGATGATGTATTCGCGCAGCACCGGACCCAGCACCGCCTTGCCGTCGCCGCCGCGCGAAAACGGCGTCCGGCCGGATCCCTTGAGATGGATGTCGCGCCGCTGTCCGTGCGTGTCGATCACCTCGCCCAGGAGAAGCGCCCTGCCGTCGCCCAGTTGCGGCGAGAAGCCGCCGAACTGGTGCCCGGCATAGGCCATCGCCAGTTGCGCGGCCCCTTCGGGCGCGGTGTGACCGGCAAAGATCGCCGCACCCTCGTCGCTGTCGAGCGCCACCGGGTCGAGCCCCAGTTCCTGCGCGAGCGCGGCGTTGAAGCGGATCATCTTCGGCGCGGGCACCTCGGCGCCCTTCCACGGCACGTAGAACCCCTCGAGCTCGCGGGCGTAGGAATTGTCGAAGGCGAAGTGCGCGATCGTCATGGGGGAACTCCTCTCGCTTGGTCGCTGTCCCTGCCCGACGATGGGCAGCCGGCGAGAACCACGGGTCCGACCGGCCGCCATTCGTCGGGCGGACAGGCGCAGCCTGCTATTCGGCGGCGTCGCGCTTGGGCAGCACCCAGTCGGGCCTAACGAAATGGCAGGTGTAGCCATTGGGGATCCGCTCGAGATAATCCTGGTGCTCGGGTTCGCCTTCCCAGAAATCGCCCGCGGGCTCGACCTCGGTCACCACCTTGCCCGGCCACAGCCCGGAGGCGTCGACATCGGCGATGGTGTCGAGCGCGATCCGCCGCTGCTCGTCATCGGTGTAGTAGATCGCCGAGCGGTAGGACAGGCCGCGGTCGTTGCCCTGCCGGTTGGGCGTGGTGGGATCGTGGATCTGGAAGAAGAACTCGAGCAACTGCCGGTAGCTGATGCGGGCCGGATCGAAGATGATCTCGATGCCTTCGGCATGGGTGCCGTGGTTGCGGTAGGTGGCGTTCTTCACGTCACCGCCGGTGTAGCCGACGCGGGTGTCCTCGACGCCCGGCATCCTGCGGATCAGGTCCTGCATGCCCCAGAAACATCCGCCGGCCAGAACTGCGCGCTCGCTCATCTAGATATCCTCCACCTGGTCAAGATAATCGCCATAGCCCTCAGTCACCATGTCGGCTTTGGGCACGAACCGCAAGGATGCGGAATTGATGCAGTATCTGAGCCCGCCGCGGTCCTGCGGCCCGTCCGGGAACACGTGGCCGAGATGGCTGTCGCCATGCCTGGAGCGGACTTCGGTGCGCACCATGCCGTGGCTCACGTCGCGAAGTTCCGCCACATGCGCGGGCTCGATCGGCTTGGTGAAGCTCGGCCAGCCGCAGCCGCTCTCGAACTTGTCGGAGGAGGCAAACAGCGGCTCGCCCGAGACGATGTCGACATAAATGCCTACCGCCTTGTTGTCATTGTATTCGCCGGTGAACGGCCGCTCGGTGCCGTTCTGCTGGGTCACCCGGAACTGTTCGGGCGTGAGCTTCGCGATGGCGTCGTCGGTCCGGGCAAAGGTCTTGGTCATGCCGTGGCTCCCTTGAGGGTTGTCGTGTCTGAGTGTGAGATGGGCCACAGCGGTCCGGTTTTCAATCGCAGCGATCGTTTCCGGTCGGGAAATGGACGTCACGAAATCTCAACTTGCGGTGAGAAGCGGCTGAAACGGCTCAATATTCGCGTTCGAAGAAGATGCCGCCCTTGGTTTCGCCGCTGGAGCCGGCCTCGCCGCGCAGCTTGATGCCCTTGCCGATGTCGAGATCGATCCGGGCCTTGCCGTCGCCGGCCGAGCCGCCGCTCTCGAGGCCGAGATAGGTCCGGTCGTTGAGATATTTGCCGACGCCGAGCGACGTGTCGCCGGTCTCCTCGTCGGTGCGCACGTCGATGTCGTCGACGCCGGTGGCGCGGCGAAGCTGCTCCACCAGCCCGCCGCCCTTGACCGCGCCGGTCAACTGGCCGACGGCCTCGGCGAGCTGGGCGATCTGCAGCGGCGACAGGCTGCTCATCGAGCGGCCGAACACCAACTGCGCCAGCACTTCGTCCTCCGGCAGTTCAGGGCTGGAGCTGAAACTGAAGTCCGGCGAATCGGCGGGACCGGTCACCCGCACCGTGACCGTCGTCGACCCCGAGCGGCTCGTCGCCGCCAGATTGAGGATCGGCACCACGGAGCCGGCGAAACCCAGGGAGCCGCTGTCGAAATTCAGCCTCTGGCCGAGAATGCTGAGCCGGCCGCGTCTGAGGTCGAACCCGCCCGCGGCGACCGGCGCGCCGGTGGTGCCGGTCAGCCGCACCGATCCGCCAAGCTCCACATCCATGCCCCTGCCACGGACGAACAGACGGCCCGCCCGCACCTCGACATCGAGCGCCAGGCCCGCCGACGAGCCGCCGGCGCTGCCGCCCGACAGGCGCTCGGCCTGGGACCGGACCTGCGCCGAGGCATTCTCGTGCGTCACGTTCAATTGCGAGATCGAGCTCGGGAGCGTGTCGGGAACGGTGATCGTGGTCTCATCCAGCGCCACGGTGCCGGACAGCTTGGGGGCGTTCGTCAGCGGACCGGTGAGCGCCAGATCGGCGTCGAAGCGCGTCGCCACGGTCTTGCCGTCGGCATAGCGGCCGCGCTCGACCTTGAGCTGCAGATCGGCCGGAAAACTGGCGGAGGCGTCAAGCCCGACGGTGCCCGAACCGGTGATCCGCCCGCCCGAGGACAATTCGCCCGAAAGCGACCGGATGTTGGCCTGGTCCGGCGAGAGCCCGATCTCGGCGCTCAGGCCGGTGATGGCGATGCCCGAGCGGGCATCGACCAGCCGCGCGTCCGAGGTCCGCACCGTGCCTGAAATCCGCACCCCGCCCAGCGTGCCGCCGATGTCCATGTCGATCTGCGCCGCGCCGGTCAGTCCCAGCCCCTGCCGGGCCAGCGGCGCGGACAGAAGCGAGAACGGCGCGGTGCCGTTGACGGTGGCGGAGATCGAACGCGCGCCGCCGGTGTCGAGCCCGCCCGCGGCGGTGAAGGCCAACCCGCCGCCATTGGCGCGCGCGTCAAAGCGCAGCCGTCCGCCGGTGAGCCCGCCGGTGGCCGTGATCGACAGCGGCACGTCGGCCACCGCGGAGGCCGCGGCGGCGCGGACGGCGCTGGCGTTGAGATCATAGCTGACGACCGGAGCCGACCCCGTGCCGCGGACCCTCACCTGGCCCGAGACCGAACCCGAGAGCCCGGCGCCCGGCGCCAGCGCATTGACCGCCGTGAGCGGCAGGTTCGAGATCGCCAGGTCGATGTTGAGCGCCTCGCCGGCCGTGCCCGACACCGCCACCGTGCCGCCGCCGGGCGAGATCGTCAGTTGCTCGATGCGCGCCGTGCCGTCCTTGACCACAACCCGCGCCGGCTCGGTCAGGACGATGGCGAGGCCCTCATAGGACGTGCGGCCGGTTTCGACCTCGAGCTCGATGCCCGCATCGCCCTGGCGCACCCGCGCCTCGATCACGACGGGAAATCCGGCGGCCTGGGCCTTGCCCTCGATCACGGTCCAGCCCTGGGCCTGCGAGAAGGTGGCCGCGAGGCCGGAGACATCGGTGGTGCCGGCGCTCAGCGCCGCCACGTCCAGCTTTCCCTCGGGCTTTGGCGTCCCCAGCAGGTCGGCGATGGTCGCCGTCAGCCGGGCGTCGCGGAGCGAGAAGCCCGCGTCGGTGATTTCGGGAAATCCGAGCGCGATGTCGGCGACCGACCGGCCGTCCACCACCTCGAACTTGATCGTCCCGCCGCCGCTGCCCTTGACGGTCTGCAGCGCCAGCGCCGACAGCGAACCCAGATCCTTGATGTCGAGCTCGATCGCGCCCGTCGGCCGGTAGGCCTCGTCGAGCACCAGGGTGCCCGAAATCAGATTGTCCGCCACCTCGAGTCTCAACGGATCGATCCTCACCGCGCCATCGGCCTGCGCCACCACGACGCTGCCCTTGATGGGGCGCCCCTCCAGCGTTCCGGTGAGGCCGATATTCGCCTGTGGTGCGGCCGGATCGGCCACGCCGCTGGCCTCGAGCACCAGATCCGAGAGATCGCGGCCCTCCACGCTCAGCGACTGTCCGGTGATCCGCGCCTCGAAGGCCGGCGCCGCGCTTCTCCCGGAGACGGTCGCCGCGAGAGCGAGGCCGCCGGAGACGGCCTCGTTCACGCCCGCGAGCCGCGACAGGCTGGCCTCGATGTCGCCGGCGATCTCGCCGGCACCCGAAAGCGCCACGCCGCCCGAGGCGGTGGCGTATTCTGAGGCGAGCTGGAAATCCCTGACCGCAAGCGCGCCGGCCTCGTCGAGCGAGACTTCCCCGGCAAAGCGCGCGTCGGGCCCCAGGATCCCGGGCGCCTGGTCGGACAGCACCGCCGTGCGGACCGTGCCGGCGAGACGCGCCTGCAAGGCGCCCGCGGCATCGTAGGACACGCCCTCGACGGCCATCTCGGCCACGCCCGTCTTGACATCGATCCGGTTGCTGGCGATCGCGCCGTCTTCGCCGAGCGCGACGTCTCCCGACAGGGTGACCCCGCCGGCCACGGCGCGCGCGACAATGTCGTTGCTGGATCCCACCGCGCCGATCTTCAAGGATAGCGTCCCGGCGCCGCTGCGGGTCGCGAGCGAAAATTGCTTGAAATCGGCGACCGCGGTGACCGCATCGGCGCTGTAGCCGGAGCCCGCCACCCGGTCCGTCGCGACCTCGACAGTGACGGCGGCTTCCTCGGCGCTGCCGGTGACGCGGATGTCGGCTGCGGGAACGGCGAGACTGACGCGCGAGGCGCCCTCGCCGAAGCTCAGGTCGCCGGCGCCGGGCTGCGGCGCCACCGACAAAGTCAGATCCACCTCGCCTTCCCGCGCCACGCGTCCGCGCCCCTGGGCGCTCAGTCGCGCGGAGGAGAAGGTGAAGACGTCGATGACCGCGCCGGTGCGCTCCGGCTCGATCAGCCCCTCGAGCAGCAGCTCGCTGCGCCCGGCGACGATCTGGCTCAGCGACGGCGGCAGGAACCGTTCGAACAGGCCGCTGGCCTCGATCGACACCGCCTCGCCCGCTTCGCCCGCGGTCATCCGCACGGTCGCTTCCGCCACGATCTCGTCGTCGATCAGGCCGTTGGCGTTGAGCTGCCAGTCGGTGAGCGACCCCTGCGACGTGGCGGTCAGGCTGATGGCGTCGTCGGGCGACAGTCCCAGCAGATTGGCCATGACGCCGCCCGCGGGTTCGCTCAGCTTGGCCGAGACGTTGAACAGGTCCTCCGCCTCCTGATAGTCGGCATCGAGCGTCAGCTCGCCGCCGACGCCGTCGGTGCGCTGCACCACCAGGTCGGCAAGCACGGTGGAGAGCGACCCATCGACCTGGGCGCTGCCCCTCGCCTCGAACCGCGCGATCCGCCCCGCCACCGGCTCGCCCACAACGATGTCGGCGGCTTCGAACCGCTTGATGTCGAAGGCCAGCGGCAGCATCACCGCGCCGCCTTCGGCCGGGTCCTCGCCCGGCGCCGGCAGGCGCGCCAATTCCACCCGGTCGATGGTCAGGCTGTCGACTTCGAACGCGGCGCTCACCAGCGCCAGCGGCGACCAGTCGATGTGAATGCCCTTGAGCAGCAGCCAGGGCTCGCCGGCGGCGTCGGTGAGCATCACATGGCCGATCCGCGTCGAGCCCGACAAGAGCCCATCGATGCGGTCGATCTCCACGCTCTGTCCGGGACTGGACCCAAGCCGGTTGAGCGTCAGCGCGATCATCCGTCCCCCGGGCGTGGTCGCGAACACGACCACCAGCAGGGCGATAACGACGAGAATCAGGATGGCGATCCAGCGCAGCACGCGCCAGAGCATGCCCGGACGGGATTTGGCTTTTTTCTCAGCGGCCATGTCAGAACGCCTGCCCGATCCCGGCATAAATTCCATAGTCGGGATCCAGGGGACCCTTGTTCAACGGCACCGCGACATCGATGCGCAGCGGGCCGAACGGGGTCCGGTAACGAAGGCCAAGGCCGGCGCCGGCCTTGAATTCGGAGCCGGAGAAATCCTCGTTGGCGGAAACCAGGCCCACATCGACGAACGGCACCAGGCCGATCGTCTCGGTGATGCCGATGCGCAGCTCCGCCGAGGCTTCAAGCAGCGACCGGCCGCCGGTCGGATTTCCCAGAGCGTTGACCGGGCCGATGTCCTGGTAGCCGTAGCCGCGCACCGAGCCGCCGCCGCCGGCGTAGAACCGCCGGTTTGCCGGGATCTGGGCCAGGTCGGCGCCATAGATCGACCCGGCGGCGAGCCGTCCGGCGGCGACGAAGCGCTTTTCGGCGTCAAGCGCGCGGTAGGCGGAGGCTTCGGCGCGCAGCTTGACGAAGGTCGCGCCCGCATTGATCTCATGCGCGGGCTCGACCAGCAGCGCCAGCCGCGTGCCCGTCGTCGGGTTGAGCTCGTTGTCGCGCGTGTCGCGGACATATTCGAGCGGCAGCGCGACGGTGATGGTCTCAAGATCGACGTTGAAACTGTCGGTGAGCTCGGCATATTCGACATCGATGCCGGCGGAGACGGTCTGCGTCTCGGTGAGCTCATAAGTGATGCCCACGGCGCCCTCGACCGAGAACCTGCGGAAGGCGTCGGGATTCTCCTGCTCGACCTCGAGCCGCGAGGTGAATTTGGAGGCGGGCCCGAGCACGCCGGGCTTTTCGAACAGCACCGCACCGCGATAGGTCAGGTCCTTGGTCTCGCTGGTCGCGCCCAGCCTGCTCACCGATCCCTCGATGCGCAGTTTCTCGGCGTGGCCGAACAGGTTGCGGTGGCCCCAATAGGCCTCCAGCCCGCCGCCGTCGGTCGACGAATAGGTGGCGCCCGCGCCGAGATAGCGATGCTTGCGTTCCGACACGGTCACCTGCACCGGCACCGCGCCATCGGCCGACAGGCTGTCGGCGCCGCGCACGGTGACGCTCGAGAACACCTCAAGCGCCCGCAGGCGCTTTTCCGCCGCGGCAAGGTCTTCCGGATCATAGCGCTCGCCTTCGGGGATGCCGGTCATCCGGGCGATGAAGGCGGAATCGACGCTTTCGGCGCCCTCGACCGACGTCGACCCGAAGGGCGCGACCGGCCCGGCGTCGAGCAACAGCGCCACGTCGAGCACACCGCGGGCATGGTCGGCCACGACATCGCGGCCGGAGACCTGGGCAAGCGGATGGCCGGCCTTTTCGAGTTCGCGGACCAGGGCGGTCTCGGCGTCGAGAATCACGGTCGAGCGGGCGATTTCGCCCGTCACCAGCCCCTGCTCCCGGGCGGCATAGGCCTGGCCGTCGGCGTCGCGGATGACGATGTCGCCGAAGCGGAACTGCTTGCCCGGCGCCACCAGGATCCGCACCGGCACGGGTTCGGCGCCCGACAGGTCCGCATCGGGCGGCAGATCGGCCAGCGGCCGTCCGTTGAGCAGGATCCGCACCTCGCCGGCATAGCGGGCGTTCTCGTAGAGCGCCGCCACCAGTTGTTCGAAATCCCCATTTGCCCGCTGGATGAGGCCGATCGAGCCCGGCACCGGGTCCTCCGCGCCGCGCATCAGTTGCGACGCAGCGACAAGCTGTTCACGCAACGCGCCGTCCGGATCGGCGCCCTCCACCTCGAGCGTGACCGTGTAGGCGAGCGGATCGACGATTTCGATCGCCGCCGGCTCATCTTCCTCGAACAGCTTCAATCCGAAGATCTCGAAAGCGCCGGCCGGAGCGGAAACCACGATCCCCGCCAGACCGATGCACAGGACAGCCGGAAGGCTGCGCAGCCAAAAGAGGCCGCGCGCTCTGGAGGTCATGTCCCGCGCGTCTTTCATCATCACCAATCTAGCAGGTCGCGGTGAACGCTTCCTGAACACATGTTAACCCGTCTCAACGCCGTGGCGAGGACCATGTTCCCTTATATAGGGGATTGGCGCGATTTATACCCCTTGGCGCTCAACCGCGGCCGAAGAAATCGGCCTTGCCCAGAGGCACGCCGTTGTGCCTGAGGATCGCGTAGGCGGCCGTCATGTGGAAATAGAAGTTCGGGACCGAATAGCCCTGCAGATACTGGACGCCGGAAAACGTCATCTCCTGCGGGCCGACCTTGATCGTGATCGGGCGGTCCTCCGCCCCCTCGAAACCGGCCTCTGGCACGCTCTGGATGAAGTCGCGCACCTTGGCGATGCGGCCCTGCAGTTCCGCGAAGGTTTCCTCCGTGTCGGGAAACGACGGCAGATCGACGCCGCCCAGCCGTGCGGCCGCGCCCTTGGCGTGGTCGGTGGCGATCTGCACCTGCCGCTTCAGGGTGAACATGTCGGGCGCCAGCCGGTCGTTGAGGAGGATCGCGGGGTCGATCTTGCGGTCGGCGGCCCAGGCTTCGGCCTTCGTCAGCACTTTGCCGAGATTGTTGAGCATGGCGGCATAGAACGGCACTGACATGGCGTGCAGGGAAACTGTCATCGGATCCTCCGGTTGGCGTCACAGGAAGCAATTTCCCGTCGAGGCCTATGTGGAACGCCGATCACCCGGACACAAGCGGCATCCCCGTGCGGGATGAAATATTCTTTGTTGGCGATGTCGCATTTGCCTCTTGTGCCGCAGGGGCCGATTTCGCAATCTGCCGCGGAATTTCGAGCCTGGAGAGTGACAATGAAATCGCATGTGAGAGCCGTGGTCATCGGCGGCGGCGTTGTGGGGTGTTCCGTGCTGTATCATCTGGCCAAGGCCGGCTGGACCGACGTGATGCTGATCGAGCGCTCGGAACTGACCTCGGGCTCGTCCTGGCATGCCGCCGGCGGCTTTCACACGCTCAACGGTGACCCCAACGTTGCAAAACTGCAAGCCTATACCGTGAGCCTCTACCAGGAGCTCGAGGAGCTCTCCGGCCAGTCCTGCGGCCTGCATCTGACCGGCGGCGTGATGATGGCCGACAGCCCCGAGCGCATGGATTTCCTCCGCCTGGTGCACGCCAAGGGCCGCTATCTCGGCATGGAAACGGAACTCATCACCCCGTCCGAGGCCAAAGCCATGTTCCCGCTGATGGACGAGAGCAATTTCGTCGGCGCTCTCTGGGATCCGGTCGAAGGCCATCTCGATCCCTCCGGCACCACCCACGCCTATGCCAAGGCGGCCAGGAAGCTCGGCGCCGAGATCGTGCTCAGGAACCGCGTCATCGAACTGACCCAGGAGGCCGACGGCACCTGGAACGTCATCACCGAGCAGGGCACGGTCAAGGCCGACCACGTGGTCAATGCCGGCGGTCTCTGGGCGCGCGAAGTGGGCCGCATGGTCGGCCTCGAACTGCCGCTGCTCGCCATGGAGCACATGTATCTGCTGACCGAGGAAATGCCCGAGGTGCTGGAGTTCAACGCCAGGACCGGCCGCGAACTGGTGGGCGTCATCGACTTCAAGGGCGAGATTTATACCCGCCAGGAGCGCTCCGGCATCCTGCTCGGCACCTATGAGAAGGCCTGCAAGCCCTGGTCGCCAGTCAACACGCCCTGGGATTTCGGCCATGAACTGCTGGCGCCCGATCTCGACCGCATCGCGCCCTCGTTGGAAGTGGGCTTCCGCCATTTCCCGGCGATGGAGAACGCCGGCATCAAGCAGGTGATCAACGGCCCCTTCACCTTCGCCCCCGACGGCAATCCGCTGGTGGGTCCCGTGCCGGGGCTCACCAATTACTGGACCGCCTGTGCGGTGATGGCGGGCTTTTCCCAGGGCGGCGGCGTCGGCCTCGCGCTGTCGAACTGGATGGTGCATGGCGATCCGGGCGCCGACATCTGGGGCATGGATGTCGCCCGCTTCGGCGAATGGTCGACGCTGCGCTACACCAACGCCAAGGTGCGCGAGAACTATTCCCGCCGCTTCTCGATCCGCTTCCCCAACGAGGAACTGCCGGCCGCCCGCCCGCAGCAGACCACGCCGCTCTACGACGTCATGGTGCGCGACAACCACGCGGTGATGGGCGACAGTTGGGGGCTCGAGACGCCGCTCTGGTTCGCGCCCTCGGCGGAGGAAGCCCATGACGTGCTCTCGTTCCACCGCTCCAACGATTTCGAGCCTATCGGCAACGAGGTCCGCGCCACCCGCGAGCGCGTCGGCGTGACCGAGATCGCCAATTTCGCCAAGTACCGCGTCACCGGCCAGGGCGCGGAAGCCTGGCTGTCGCACCTGATGACCAACACCATGCCGAAGCAGGGCCGCATCGTGCTCACTCCGATGCTCAACGAGTTCGGCAAGCTGATCGGCGATTTCACCATCGCCAAGGCCGGCGACGAGGATTTCATGGTCTGGGGTTCGTCGGCGGCGCAGCGCTATCACATGCGCTGGTTTGAGAAGCACCTGCCGAAGGACGGATCGATCCGCGTCCACCGCTACGATCTGAGCCTCGTGGGTCTCTCCATCGCAGGCCCCCACGCCCGCGATGTGCTCGCCAAATTGACCGACGACGACGTGTCGAACGCCGCCTTCCGTTTCATGGATTTCCGCACCATGGATGTCGGCGGCGCGCCCTGCATGGTCAACCGCGTCACCTACACCGGCGACCTTGGCTACGAGATCTGGATGGAACCCTGCTACCAGCAGGCGATCTACCGCGCCATCAAGGCGGCGGGCGAGGAATTCGGCATCGTCGATTTCGGCATGCGGGCGCTCTTGTCGATGCGGCTCGAGAAGAATTTCCCGACCTGGTTCCGCGAATTGCGCCCGATCTACGGCCCCTATGAGGGCGGCATGGAGCGCTTCATCAAGCTTTCCAAGAACGACTTCATCGGCCGCGAGGCGGCTGCGAAGGAACACGCCGACGGCCCGAAGCTGATGCGCACCTCGTTCCTGGTCGATGCGCTCGACGCCGACGTGATGGGCGACGAGCCGGTCTGGGCGAAAATCGGCGACACCGATTACGGCACGGTGGAGCCGCCGCACGGCTACGGCGCGCCGCGCTTCGACGGTGAC
The DNA here is from genome assembly GCF_000759435.1 of Hoeflea sp. BAL378. Lineage (GTDB taxonomy): Bacteria > Pseudomonadota > Alphaproteobacteria > Rhizobiales > Rhizobiaceae > Hoeflea. The sequence continues at coordinate 116,112 of NZ_JRJG01000001.1, read as the reverse complement.
GGCACCGAGATCGCCAAGCCCGAAGGCGGTACCCTGCGCGACGGCGACTGGCGCGTCGTCGGCTGGATCACCTCGGGCGGCTACGCCCACACGATCGGAAGCTCGATGGCCCAGGGTTACATCCCCGCGGCGCTCGCGACCAATGGCGACGAGGGCCTGTTCGAGATCGAGATCATGGGCATCCGCCGCCCCGCACGGATCGCGCTCGAGGCGCCGTTCGATCCGATGGGCGAGAAGATGCGGGGGTAAGCGGCCGCAGATCGTTGTCGGCCTTGGCCTTTCAGGCGTCATTCTCGGCCTCTCCTACGTCATCCTCGGGCTTGTCCCGAGGATCTACAGAGTCCGCCCCGCGACAACCGAAGGCGTGCAGAACGACCTCCCGGTTGTCCGAAAGCCCGTTCACGGGTCAGGCACAGGAGATCCTCGGGACAAGCCCGAGGATGACGGCGGTGGGCGTGGATAGTGCGCGGGATCAGGACGTGGTTCAACAGAATGCGAAACACGTCAACCACCACCCACAAAAACGCCCGCAAAGTCATCGACTTGCGGGCATTTCAAGACTCAACTTGCAAACGGCCTGACTCAACCTCTGAGCCGAATCACGCAGTTCACTCAGCCCGCACCACCGCATTGCCGGCCTCGGCCAGGCGCGCGAGATCCGCGGGCTTGAGCTCGACCGATTCGCCGCAGCCGCAGGCGGACGTCTGGTTGGGGTTGTTGAAGACGAAGCCGGAGCGCAGCTTGGTGATCTCGTAGTCCATCTCGGTGCCGAGCAGGTAGAGAACGGCCTCGGGGGCCACGAACACGCTGGCGCCGTCGCGCTCGATGCGGTCGTCCTTGGGATTGACCTCGGTCGCGAGATCAATGGCGTATTCCATCCCGGCGCAGCCGCCCTTCTTGATGCTCACGCGGATGCCCGCAGCGCTGTCCGAGCTTTTCACGATCGTCTTGACCCGCTCGGCGGCAGCCGGCGTCAGTGTCATTACGGCAAAACCCATCACGGTCTCCTTCGGCAGAACGGGGTGAAGGCCCGCTGCTTCGTTCCATGAATGTAGTGTGGTTCGGTCAACTTAACAAGTTGCCAACGCGGGATCGGAGATCCAGCTTAGTACCAGCCGACCGCGACCTGTGCCTCTTCGCTCATCCGGTCGGGGGTCCAGGGCGGATCGAAGGTCATCGACACGTCGACGCCGGAAATGCCTTCCACGGTATTGACGGCGTTCTCCACCCAACCGGGCATTTCGCCGGCCACCGGGCAGCCCGGCGCGGTCAGCGTCATCTGGATCTTGACCATGCGGTCGTCCTCGATGTCGATCTTGTAGATCAGCCCGAGCTCGTAGATGTCGGCCGGGATTTCCGGGTCATAGACGGTCTTGAGCGCCGAGATGATGTCGTCGCTCAGCCGCGCCAGTTCCTCGCGCGGGATCGCCGAGACCTGCTCTTCGGCCGGGGCCGTTTCGGTGGTGGGTGCGTCGCTCATCGGCTTGGCTCCTTTTGGTCTGTCCGGGAACCGGGGGCGGTTTCCCATCGACAGGCATGAACAAATCTAGGCCCTCATGGACCTAGGAGAAAAACGCCCGCGCCTTGTCGAGTGCCTCCACCAGCACATCGATCTCCGCACGGGTATTGTAGAGCCCCATCGAGGCCCGGCAAGTGGAAGTGGCGCCGAACCGCTTGAGCAGCGGCTGGGCGCAATGGGTGCCCGCCCGCACCGCCACGCCGGAACGGTCGATCAGCATCGAGATGTCGTGGGCGTGGATGCCCTCGATCTCGAAGGCGAAGATCGCGCCTTTGCCCGGCGCCGTGCCGATCAGACGCAGCGCGTTGACGGCCGACAGCTTCTCGGTGGCGTAGGCGGCGAGGTCGGCCTCATGCGCGGCGATGCGGCCGCGGCCGAGCTTCTCCATGTAGTCGAGCGAGGCGCCGAGCCCGATCGCCTGCACGATCGGCGGGGTACCCGCCTCGAAGCGGTGCGGCGGATCATTGTAGGTGATCTCCTCCTCGCTCACGTCGACGATCATTTCGCCGCCGCCCATGAAAGGCTGCATCGACTTCAGCGCCTCGGTGGTGCCGTAGAGCACGCCGATGCCCGAAGGTCCGTAGAGCTTGTGGCCGGTCATCGCGTACCAGTCGCAGCCGATGTCCTGGACATCGACCGGCAGGTGAACCGCGGCCTGGCTGCCGTCGACCAACACCTTGACGCCGCGCTCGTGGGCGATGCGGCAGACTTCCTTGACGTCGACGACCGTGCCCAGCACGTTCGACATATGCGTGATCGCCACCAGCTTCGTACGGTCGGTGAGAGCGGCGCGGAAATCGTCGAGATCGAAATTGCCCTGGTCGTCGACGCCGACCCAGACAAGCTTCACGCCCTGGCGCTCGCGCAGGAAATGCCACGGCACGATGTTGGAGTGGTGCTCCATGATGGTGAGCACGATCTCGTCGCCCTCGCGCAAATGCGGCATGCCGTAGCCATAGGCCACCGTGTTGATCGCCTCGGTGGTGGATTTGGTGAAGACCACATTGTCGACCGACGGCGCGTTGAGGAAACGACTGACGATCGCGCGGGCGTTCTCGTAGGCGTCGGTGGCGGCGTTCGACAGGAAATGCAGGCCGCGGTGCACATTGGCGTATTCGTTGGAATAGGCGTGGGTGACCGCGTCGATCATCGCCTGCGGCTTCTGGGCCGAGGCGCCGTTGTCGAGATAGACCAGCGGCTTGCCATGCACCATGCGCGACAGGATCGGGAAATCCTTGCGCACGGCCTCGACGTCATAGGGGTGATTCATAATATCAGCCATGGTCGACAAGCCACTGTTCGATAAGCGCTTTCAACGTCTCGACCAGCTCCTCGTTCCCGAGCTCGTCGATCAGCTCATCGACGAAGCCGTTGACCAGCAGCGCGCGCGCGGTCTTCTCGGTGACGCCGCGGGCCATCAGGTAGAACAAATGGTTGCGGTCGATGTCGATCACCGTGGCGCCGTGGCCGCAGACCACGTCATCGGCGAAGATCTCGAGTTCGGGCTTGGCCGCGAACTCGCCCTCGTCGGACAGGAGCAGCGTGTTGCAGGCCATCTTGGCGTCGGTCTTCTGGGCTTGCTTGGCCACCTTGATCTGGCCCTGGAACACGCCGCGGGCGCGGTCGAGCACCACGTTGCGGACGATCTCCGAGGAGGTCGAGTTCGGCACGCCGTGGCCGAGCGTCAGCGTCACGTCGGTTTGGCTGTCGCCCGCAAGCAGATTGACGCAGCGCAGGTCGAAGTGAGCACCCTCGCCCGCCACGTCCACATGCACTTCCTGGCGCACGAGCTTGCCGCCGGCATTGATGACATGGAGCTTGAGCGTCGCGCCGGCGCCGAGCCGGGCCGAGATCTGCCCCAGATGCTGGTCCTTGGCGCCGTGGCCCTGCAGGATGACCCAGGTCACCTCCGCGCCTTCGCCGAGGTCGAGCGCGGAGATCGAGCTCGACAACCCGGCCTCGGCCGCGTCGCCGAGGTGCCGCTCGATCACGGTCGCCTTCGCCCGGGCGCCGAACTCGGCGATGAACCGGTTGTGCGCCTGCCCGCCCGCCTGGACCGACTGCAGCTCGATGATCTCGCCGATGGTCTTGTCCGCAGCAACCGAAAAGCTGTAGCCGTCGGAGACGAAGGCGCCGTTGAGCTGGCCGATCAGATCATCGGAGCCGCGCGCGGTGAGCGCCGGGGCGGCTTCGCCGGAGACCAGCAGGTCCATGAACGGGGCAAGCTCCACGCCCTCGGGTGCCGCGGGCATCGCCGCCTCGCCCTGCACCACCGGCCACACGACCGCGCCGCTGACCAGCGCATCCACCGGCTTGGCGCCGCCGGCCGGCTTGCCCGGAACCGTGCGCAGGAGATTGCGCAGGTCGGTGTAGTGCCAGCTTTCGATCCGCCGCGTCGGCAGGCCCGTGTCGGTGATGGCGCTCAGCAGGCGATCGCGCGCGAGCGTCACCTTGGCGTCGCCCGGCAACTGGCCCGCCATGCGGGCGTAGCTGTCGAGGAGCGCCTGTTCGGCTGCGGTGCGGGGCGGCTTGGTCTGCATGTTCATGCCTGTCTCTCCTGGCCTTGCGGCCCGTCTTTGCGGCGTCGGTTCAAGCGGCGGCCTCGATGATCTGGGTATAGCCGTTGGCTTCCAGGTCGAGCGCCAGGTCCTTGTTGCCGGATTTGATCACCTGCCCCTTGTAGAGCACGTGCACGCTGTCGGGCACGATGTATTCGAGCAGGCGCTGGTAGTGGGTGATGACGATGACCGCCCGGTCGGGCGAGCGAAGCGCGTTGACGCCATCGGAGACGATCTTGAGCGCGTCGATGTCGAGGCCGGAATCGGTCTCGTCGAGCACGCAGAGCTTTGGCGCCAGCAGCTTCATCTGCAGGATCTCGGCGCGCTTCTTCTCGCCGCCGGAGAAGCCGACATTGAGCGGGCGCTTGAGCATGTCGGGATCGATCTGCAGGCTGGCGGCGGCTTCCTTGACCAGCCGGATGAATTCCGGCGTCTTCAGCTCGTCCTCGCCCCGCGCCTTGCGCTGCTCGTTCATCGCCACCTTGAGGAACTGCATGGTGGCAACGCCCGGGATTTCCACCGGGTACTGGAAGGCGAGGAAGATGCCCTTGGCGGCGCGCTCGGACGGGTCGAGTTCCAGAATGCTCTCGCCATTGTAGAGGATGTCGCCCTCGGTGACCTCGTAGTCGTCGCGCCCCGCCAGGATGTAGGAGAGCGTCGACTTGCCCGAGCCGTTCGGCCCCATGATGGCGGCGACTTCTCCGGCCTTGACGGTCAGGTTGAGCCCGCGGATGATTTCCGTGCCGTCCTCGGCGATGCGGGCGTGAAGGTTCTTGATCTCAAGCATAATATACCTCTTTGCGGGACATGCCCCAGGTTCCGGCAGCGCCGCCAATGGCCAGAAGGCCGGCGATGATGCCGAGATTCTTCGAAAACAACTGGAACTGGATCGACGCGGCGTCGCCGTCGAGGCTCCAGAACCCATGCAGGATGCCGTTGACCACCGCCACATAGGCGATCAGGCCAAGGGCCGCCCACCGCACCAGGCGGTTGGCAATGAGCGCCAGGCCGCCCAGCAACTGGCACAGCGCCGCAAACCAGATCCACGGCAGCGGCCGGGCAAAGCCGGCGGCGCCCAGCATCTCGACCATCGTCGCGGTCGCCGTCAGCTTCAGCACCGCGGAGCCGGCGAAGAACACGCCGAAGCCGATCCGCGCCACCGCCAGCATGCCCGCGCCGGCGGCATCCCGGGCCACCGTCCCGGCAAATCCGGGCGCAGCGCTGGAGGCCGTGTCAGTCATCGTCGTTCTGCAGGCCCTGCAGCCGCCGCGCGATCGAGGCCAGTTCCATGCGCGCCTTGGTCAGTTCCCGGCTCAGCACCGCGTCGCTCGTGGTCGAGCCGCGCGAAATCGCCTCCAGGAGATCGTCGATCGACCCGCCCAGATCCTTGTACCGCTTCTTCAGCTTGTCGATCTCAGCCTTGGTTTCCTTGCCAACCATCACGACCGTTCCTTCTTTGCGCGCGTTTGTTGTCTCGCTTCGTCCATTCTCGGGCCCACCGCCGTCATCCTCGGGCCTGTCCCGAGGATCTACTGGCCCCTCGTTTGTCAACACCCTCGAAAGGGCAACCCCTGCGTCATTTCATCACCAACGCCCGATCCGCCGCCTTATGTAGATCCTCGGGACAGACCCGAGGATGACGTGGGGAGGGATCTCGGCCTCTCCACTTTCGATGCCCCAAGGCGCCCTCTGCCTCAGTTGTAATCGCTCCACAATCGTGTCCCCGGATGCGGCCGGTACTCATTGTCCATTTCGTCTATCCGCTCATAAAGGTCCAACCAGGTCGGATTGAAAGCCTCGATGAGATTGATTTTCCACTCTCTTCTGTACCGTTTCAGCGCCTTTTCTCTCTGGATGGCCAGAACGATATTGGGGTGTCGTTCAAACCAGACCAACTGCCTAAGATGGTATCTGGACGAAAACCCTTTCTGAACTTCGGTCCGGTGCTCCCATGCGCGACCATGCAGATCGCTGGTAACGCCGATGTAAATCACTCCGCGCGGCTTGTCCGACATCATGTAGACGAAGCCGGTCATTCCTGTCGTCCCTCACCTGCGGCAGATCCTCGGGACGAGCCCGGGGATCACATCGCGAGGGATTTGCGCGTCCCTTGTCATCTTCGAACCTCTCCAGTTCGTCATCCTAGGGCTTGTCCCGAGGATCTACTGGCCCCTCAATCGTCACCGTCCCAAGAGAAAGCCTTCCATCATCTATTCACCAATGCCCGATCCGCCACCTTCGGCAGATCCTCGGGACAAGCCCGAGGATGACGCGGGGCGAGATCCGAGCCAGCCATAGCCATCACCCCACGCTGCCTTCGAGCGAGATGCCGATCAGCTTCTGCGCCTCGACGGCGAATTCCATCGGCAGTTGCTGGATCACGTCCTTGACGAAACCGTTGACGATCAGCGCGATCGCCTCTTCCTCGGGGATGCCGCGGGCGAGACAGTAGAAAAGCTGGTCCTCGGAGATCTTCGACGTGGTCGCCTCGTGCTCGAACTGCGCGGTCGAGTTCTTGGCCTCGATATAGGGCACCGTGTGCGCGCCGCATTCGTTGCCGATCAGGAGCGAGTCGCACTGGGTGAAGTTGCGCGCATTCGTGGCCTTGCGGTGGGCCGAGACCTGGCCGCGATAGGTGTTGGACGAATGGCCGGCGGAAATGCCCTTGGAGATGATCCGGCTCGAGGTGTTCTTGCCGAGATGGATCATCTTGGTGCCGGAATCGATCTGCTGGTAGCCGTTCGACACCGCGATCGAGTAGAACTCGCCGCGGCTGTCGTCGCCGCGCAGGATGCAGGACGGGTATTTCCAGGTGATCGCCGAGCCGGTCTCGACCTGGGTCCAGGAAATCTTCGAGCGGTCGCCGCGGCAGTCGCCGCGCTTGGTGACGAAATTGTAGATCCCGCCCTTGCCGTCCTTGTCGCCCGGATACCAGTTCTGCACCGTCGAATACTTGATCTCGGCGTCGTCCATGGCGATCAGCTCGACCACGGCGGCGTGAAGCTGGTTCTCGTCGCGCTGCGGCGCGGTGCAGCCCTCGAGATAGGAGACGTAGGCGCCTTCCTCGGCGATGATCAACGTGCGTTCGAACTGGCCGGTGTTCTTCTCGTTGATGCGGAAATAGGTCGACAGCTCCATCGGGCAGCGCACGCCCTTGGGCACGTAGACGAAGGAGCCGTCGGTGAACACGGCGGCGTTGAGCGTGGCGTAGTAATTGTCGGTGACCGGCACCACGGTGCCCAGATATTTCTGCACCAGTTCCGGATGCTCGCGCATGGCTTCCGAGATCGACATGAAGATCACGCCGGCCTGGGCCAGTTCCTTCTTGAAGGTGGTGACGACAGAGACCGAATCGAACACCGCGTCGACGGCGATCTTGGAGGTCTGCACGCCGGCCAGGATCTCCTGCTCGCGCAGCGGAATGCCGAGCTTCTCGTAGACGCGCAGCAGTTCCGGGTCGACCTCGTCGATCGACTTCGGTCCGGCGCTGCTCTTCGGCGCGGAATAATAATGGATGTCCTGGAAGTCGATCTTCGGATAGTCGACGCGCGCCCAGGTGGGTTCTTCCATCTGCAGCCAGCGCTTGAACGCGTCGAGCCGCCATTCGAGCATCCAGCCGGGCTCGTTCTTCTTGGCCGAAATCATCCGGATCGTGTCTTCGGTGAGACCCTTCGGCGCCGTATCGCTTTCGATGACGGTCTCGAAGCCGTATTTGTATTGGTCAACGTCGATCTGACGGACCTGATCGATGGTCTCCTGCACAGCAGGCATGGCGCTCTCCAATCTCGCCGGGTCAAGGCCGGCAGCTTGTTAACGTCGTGTGGAACACCCGATGGGAGTTGCCTCACTATGTAGGACGTGAAGACGGTTCACGCCATGTCAATCACGAAAATTCCACATTTTCGCGAAGAGTTTTACGGTCGCGGCCTCATGCCGCGGCCTGATTTGCCCTGCGGGCGATCCGCCGGGCGTTGATGGTCCCGAACGCAGCCAGAAACCGGGCGACGTCGTCGGTCGTGTGTCCGCGGCCGAGACTGACCCGGATGGCGCCGAGGTCGGCGTCCGCGCCCATGGCCGCGAGCACGTGGCTGAGCCCGATCTTGCCCGACGAGCAGGCCGAGCCGGCCGACACCGCCATGCCCTCCATGTCGAAGGCGATCTGCGCGGTCTCGGCCTTGAGCCCCGGCAGCGAGAAGAAACTGGTGTTGGCGAGCCTGTCCGCGCCGGCGCCATGGATGATCACGTCGGGCGCCAGGTCGCGCAGGCCCGCTTCCAGGCGGTCGCGCAAGGCCCCGGTCGCCGTGATGCCGGCGAGAGCTGCCGCAGCCACCTCAGTCGCAGCCCCGAAACCGGCGATGCCGATGAGGTTCTCGGTGCCGCCGCGATGGCCCTTCTCCTGGCCGCCGCCGCGCAGCAGGGAAGCGGGCATCAGGGTCTCGCCGGCGCTGACCAGCGCGCCGATTCCCTTGGGTCCGCCCATCTTGTGGGCCGACAGGATGAGGAAATCAGCGCCGAGACCTTCAAGCGACAGGTCGAGCCTTCCTGCGCCCTGCACCGCGTCCACCACCATCAGCCCGTGATGGGTTTTGACGATGTCGGCCGCCGCGCGCACCGGCTGGATCACGCCGGTCTCGTTGTTGGCAAGCTGCAGCGCGAGCATTGCCTGCCCTGAAGAGGCATCGTGCCCGGCAAACGCCTGCTCGAGTGCAAGAAGATCAAGCCGGCCCTCGGCGTCGACCGGCAGCACGGTCACCTGGTCGGGCGAAAACCGGCCGCCCGACAGGATCGCCGGATGCTCGACCGCGCTCACGAACAGTCTCGAGATCCGGAGGGCCGCGCGGCCCATGCGGTAGTCGGGGGTGAGCAGATGATTGGCGGCCTCGGTGGCGCCCGACGAGAAGGTGACCTGCGCCGAAGGAACCTGACAGAGCCGGCCGACCGCCTCGCGCGCCCGTCCGATCACCGCCCGCGCCCGCCGGCCTTCCTCATGCACGGACGAGGGATTGCCCGGCAGCTCCATCGCGTCAAGCATCGCCGCCCGCGCTTCGTCAAGAAGCGGAGCCGTCGCGTTGTAGTCGAGATAGAGGCGCTCCTTCGCCATGCTGACCTTTACCCGCCAATCGCGCCGCCTTTTGCGGGGCAGCACGCATTTTTCTTGAATTTTCCGTGTCCGATGCCGTAAGACACACACACTTTCAGCGAACCCGCTGCAGTTTCGAACGATTCTAAACTAGGTTCTAGGGAGCCTCCTCGCCGCCGTCAAGGGCGCGGACGCGATATCCCCCTCGCCGGCCGGCCTCGCGACACTGAGCTGGAGGCGGCGAGAACCCAGCCCATGTATGGAGTATCAATGCCTGAAGTCATTTTCAACGGTCCCGCCGGACGCCTCGAAGGCCGCTACCAGCCGGGCAAGGAAAAGAACGCGCCGATCGCCATCGTGCTGCACCCGCACCCGCAATTCGGCGGCACGATGAACAACCAGATCGTCTACCAGCTTTTCTACATGTTCCAGCAGCGCGGCTTCACCACGCTCCGCTTCAACTTCCGCTCGATCGGCCGCAGCCAGGGCGAGTTCGACCATGGCGCAGGCGAGCTCTCCGATGCCGCAGGCGCCCTCGACTGGGTGCAGAGCCTGCATCCGGATTCAAAGAGCTGCTGGGTGGCGGGCTATTCCTTCGGCGCCTGGATCGGCATGCAGCTCTTGATGCGCCGCCCCGAGATCGAGGGCTTCTTCTCGATCGCGCCGCAGCCCAACACCTATGATTTCTCCTTCCTCGCTCCCTGCCCCTCCTCGGGCCTGATCATCCACGGCGACGCCGACCGCGTGGCGCCGGAAAAGGACGTCAACGGCCTGGTCGAGAAACTGAAGCTGCAGAAGGGCATCCTCATCACCCAGAAGACCCTGCCCGGCGCCAACCACTTCTTCACCGGCAAGGTCGACGAGCTGATGACCGAGTGCGAGGACTACCTCGACCGGCGGCTGGCCGGCGAACTGGTGCCGGAGACGGCGGCCAAGCGGCTGCGCTGAGGCTGCGATTAAGGCTGAATGAAGGAGGCATGGCGAGGGAACTTGCCGTGCCTTTTTTTACACCGTTATACTGAAAACAGTTGTACAACTTTTTGGGTCATATACTTTAAATAGGGGATCACAGAAATAACGAACGAGCGGATTTTGTTGGAGGAGCGTTGACCAAAAAAATTGTTCTCGGCGATGACCTGCCAAAAGATAATCCTTGGCAGCATGATCGGCTTAATCACGCCCCGTTTGCAGCGCGGATTGCCAAAGTGATCATCTCACTAAGAGCCCCTAATGGCTATGTAATCGGACTTCATGGCCATTGGGGGAGCGGCAAGTCAACGGTTATCAATTTCATACTCGCGCACATCAATAAGCATAATGCTGAGAACGAAAAAGATCAGGTAATAAATATCGACTTTCGCCCGTGGATTGTGTCCGGCCATCAGGACCTTATCATGGCGTTCTTCAAGATCATGTCGGAGCGACTTGGTCCGAAAGATAGCAAATGGGAGCGAATGCGGCGCCGGACCTTTAATTTTCTCCATGGAACGACGGACAATCTGGTTGATGCCGCCGCAACCGTCGCATTGAGTGTCGACCCGACCGGCGCAGCGGCGGGCTTCGGCGCGAATCTAACCAAGAAATCTGTGAACGCTCTTTTGGGGCAGTTTCTCGAAGACCCGTCGCTTCAGGCAGCGTATCAGAGCTTGAGAGAGCAACTCGGCCGGAGCGGCAAACGATTCCTAGTGACAATTGACGACATCGATCGCCTAGAAGACGAACACGTTCGCTCTATTATGCAGATGGTCAAAAGTATCGGTCAGTTGCCCAACGTGGTTTACCTTCTTTCATACGACCGCGACATCGTTTGGAACGCCTTGGACCAGGGAGCGATGCGGGCAGGGCCACGTTTCGCGGAGAAGATCGTTCAGCAAGAAATAGAGCTGCCGAGGCCGTCTCGGAATGCACTCCTCGCGATTCTCGACGAGGAGATTTTTTTCCTTACCGCAGACGCGCCAAACAGTACACGTTGGCAGTACCTCGTTCGAGACGGAGTAGGCAGGTGGATTAGGTCGCCGCGTGACGTGATCCGTCTCGCGAACGCCGTCAAGTTTTCGTGGCCAGCCATGGAAGGCGAAATTGACCCACAGGATCTACTAGCCATGGAGGGTCTGCGCTTATTCGATGCCGGTGCATTTTCTTGGATAAGAGACAATCGGGACTTCCTGTTCAACGAGGGACGCTTTGTGTTGTCGAGCGACGAAGTGAAACAAGACGCTGTCGATGGTCTGAAAAAGCGGTTATCAGCCGACATTAAGTCTCAGGTTCTACGCGTTCTTGCCGTTCTCTTTCCACAGGCAGGGAAGTGGTTTGAGGGTCGGGATTCTTTTGTTGAGGAAGCGCATGTCGAAACTGTGCGAAGAAGAGGTGTAGCTAGTGCCGACGGGTACGACACCTACTTTGGCCTATATCCTTCCACCGATGCGATCCCCAGAGCGGTCATCAACGATCTAATGGGCAAGTTGGAGAATGCTGACGATCTCGAGCGCATTATACGTAGCTACCTCGGGAGGACTAATAGCCGCGGCGAATTGATGATCGCAAAGCTCCTCGATGAACTCCGCATCAGGTTCCGAGCACCTCAGCCAGCCGAACCCAAGCAAGGACTCCTGGATGCGCTGTACAGGGTTGGCGAGGAAATCATCTCAATCGATCACGATGCTGGTACGTTCGAACTATCACACAGCGCGCAACTGAGGTTCCTAATTAGAAATATGCTAGAGCAATGGGGTTCTGAGGAAGCTGGCTACCATATGTTGGAGGCGTTCCAGAAATCCACATCGGTAATGTTCATGGCTGAGGAATTGACCGACCGCGGCCGCGAACTTAGGGTCTTTAAGTCGGCATCGAGCGAGGAACCGACAATAACCCTGGACGCCTTCAACAAGCTGGGAGAGGTGTTTTTGTCCAAGCTTTACGAAGCATTGACTGCGGGCACGCTCAGCGAGGCTACGTACTATTTCAACATTGTCCGGGTGTGGTCGTATCTGGCAGGCAATGATCAACCAAAAAAATGGCTAACCGAGGGAATGCTTAGAAGTGGTACGTTCATGGCTAAGGCTGCACGGGGCTTGGTGAGCTATAGCATCGGCACGAAAACTCGGAGATACACCATGCGCGATTACCCTGATGCGGACCTCTATGATCTGAATATACTCGTGGATGCGGGCCAAAAACACTTGAAATCTAGTGATCTGACAGATGACCAACGCAGCATTTTAAGCGCAATTGTCCGCGGTTCAAAGCAATTTAAGCAAGGACGTTCACCAGAGGCAGCAGACCTGGAGGCAGAGGGCGAATGACCTAGGGGAAAAGCGGTTCTTAACGAAGCACAGACACTAGGCTCTTGAAACGCACCTACCGCCCCCCCCCTAAACCTCCACAACCTCCACAACCTTCCCATCCACCAGCGTCACCCGCCGGTTCATCATGCTCGCCAGATCATGATTTGTGCGTCGCGATCACCGCCGACAGCCCCGATTGCCGCACCAGCGCGTCGAGCGCCTCGAACACGTAGCCGGCGGGTTCGCGGTCGAGGGTGCCGGTGGGTTCGGCGAGCAGGATCAGCGGCACGTTGGCGACCGCGCGGGCGATGGCCACGCCTTTATGCTCGCCCCTGCCCCTCTTCGATGCTGCCGTGAAGCACGGAGTCCAGCGCAGGCGCCCTCTCCGTCAATCCCGTGCGGCCGGTTTGCCGGTGCCCCGGGTCAGCGCTGGTCGTCTTCCATCTGCGGCGCGGGACCCGTTCGGCCGGACCTGATCCACTCGACCTTGCCGTGGAGAAAGGTCAGGGCTGCATCCAGCGCCGCTTTGCGGTGCTGCAACCTTTCGATCTGCAACTGGAGAACTTCAAGTGTCCGTTCCGGGGAGTGCGCGCCCGCGCGGTACTCGTCGTTGAGAGCCCGGATCTCTCCCAACGTATAGCCGAGGGTCTGCTGAAGCCGGATCATCCGCGCGACGGTCACCTCTTCGGGCGTGAACAACTGAAACGGATTCGAGCCGCCCTTGAGGCCGCGGTCAGGCTTGAGCAGACCCTTGGCGATATAGAACCGGATCGTGTCGACCGGGAGTCCCGTCGCCTTTGCAAATTCCGAAATGAGCATTTTAAACCCTTTACCATGGAGTACACTCCACACTTATAGACGGTGCTTGTCGAAATGTGGAGACCCAACATGACAAGCGAAAACAAATCCCTGCCCCAGGTTCAACTCGGCCAGGATGGCCCCATGATCGGCGCCCAGGGCCTGGGCTGCATGGGCATGAGCGAATTCTACGGAGAAACCGACCAGGCCGAGTCACGATTGACGCTCGAGCGCGCGCTCGACCTCGGCGTTACCCTGTTTGACACCGCCGACATGTACGGCGTCGGCGCCAACGAGGAGTTTCTGGCGCCCTTCGTTGCGGCCAACCGCGACCGTGTGACGATCGCGACGAAATTCGGCTTCCGCCGGACGCCGGAAAGCCCCGACGACTGGAGCATTGACAATCGTCCGGAGTTCATCCGGGCGGCCATCGACCGGTCGCTCCAGCGCCTCGGCGTCGATGTCATCGACCTCTATTACATGCATCGCCGGAGCGACAGCGTGCCGCTCGAAGACTCCATCGGCGCCATGGCCGATCTGGTCAAAGCGGGCAAGGTGAAGTGGCTTGGCCTGTCCGCCGTCAGCGCGGCAGAGCTGCGCGCCGCGCATGCCGTTCATCCGATCGCGGCGCTGCAGTCGGAATGGTCGATCTTCACCCGCGATATCGAAGACGACGTGGTCCCCGCCGCGGCCGAACTCGGGGTGACGGTGGTTCCCTACTCACCGCTCGGGCGCGGCATGCTGACCGGCCGGGCCTTCGCGACAACGCTCACCGACACCGACGCGCGCCAAAATTTCCCGCGGTTCTCGGCCGAGAACCGGGCAGCCAACATGCGGCTGGTGGCACGGATCGAGGAGATCGCCGCGGCGCGCGGCGTTTCGGCGGCGCAGATCGCGCTGGCCTGGCTCTATGCCCAGAGCCGCAGGCTCAAGGTGAAAACCGTGCCGATACCGGGAACGCGGAAGCGCAGCCGTCTCATGGAAAACGTCGCGGCGGCCTCCATCCTGCTCACCGAGCCGGAGATGGAGGCGCTGGCGCCGCTTGCCTCCGCAGTCCGGGGGATCACCGTCTAGGGGAGCTCGCGCCCGGCGTCGCCGGTGGCGGCGCCGCACGCCTTGCGAAGGGCGGCGGCCGGCTCGGCCAGCCGTCCCGCCCCCTCACTCCATCTCGACGACCTTGCCATCCACCAGCGTCACCCGCCGATCCATCAGGCTCGCGAGATCGTGGTTGTGGGTGGCGATCACCGCCGACAGGCCCGACTGGCGCACGAGTGCGTCGAGCGCTTCGAACACGTAGCCGGCGGTTTCGGGGTCGAGGTTGCCGGTGGGTTCGTCGGCAAGCAGGATCAGCGGCGCGTTGGCGACCGCGCGGGCGATCGCCACGCGCTGCTGTTCGCCGCCCGAGAGTTCCGACGGCCGGTGCTCGGCGCGGTGGCCGATGCGCATGTAGTCGAGCAGTTGCGCCGCGCGTTCCTTGGCGTCGGCCTTGTTGAGGCCGGTGATGAGCTGCGGCATCATGATGTTCTCGAGCGCCGAGAACTCGGGCAGCAGATGATGGAACTGGTAGACGAAGCCGATCTCGGAGCGGCGGATCGCGGTGCGGCGGTCGTCGGAGAGCTGGCCGCAATTCTCGCCGTCGACGATCACGTCGCCCTCGTCGGGGCGCTCGAGCAGGCCCGCCAAGTGCAGCAGCGTCGACTTGCCGGTGCCCGAAGGCGCCACCAGCGCCACGGTCTCGCCCGCCTGGAGGGTGAAATTGGCGCCGTCGAGGATCGAGATCTGGTTCTCGCCCTGGACGAAATGCCGGCCGACATTGACCAGTTGCAGCACCGGCTGCCCGCTTCTGCCTGCCGGATCACTCATAGCGCAGCGCCTGCACCGGATCGAGTTTCGAGGCCCGCCAGGAGGGGATCAGCGTGGCGATGAAGGACAGCACCAGCGCCACCACGACGACGACGATGGTCTCGCCCGAATCCATGTCGGCCGGGAGCTGGCTCAGGAAATAGAGCTCCGGGTTGAACAGCGTCGTCCCCGAGATCCAGGAGAAGAACTGGCGGATGCTCTCGACATTGAGGCACACCACGACGCCGAGCAGGAAACCGGCGATGGTGCCGGTCACCCCGATCGCCGCCCCGGTCATGAAGAAGATCCGCATCACCGCGCCCGAGGTGGCCCCCATGGTCCTGAGGATGGCGATGTCGTGGCCCTTGTCCTTGACCAGCATGATCAGCCCCGAAATGATGTTGAGCGCCGCCACCAGGATGATCAGCGTCAGGATCATGAACATCACGTTGCGCTCCACCTGCAGCGCCGAGAAGAAGGTCTGGTTGCGCTGCCGCCAGTCGGTGATGAAGATCTGCCGTTCCGCCGCCGCCTCGATCTTCGGCCGCATCGCGTCGATGTCGTCGGGATCATCGACGAAGATCTCGATCGACTGCACCAGGCCTTCGGCGTTGAAATAGAGCTGCGCCTCGGTGAGCGGCATGTAGATGATCGACGAATCATATTCCGACATGCCGACCTCGAAGATCGCCGACACCGGATAGGCCTTGACCCGGGGCGTCATGCCGAAGGGCGTCACGTCGCCTTCCGGCGCCACCAGCGTGATCAGGTCGCCGGCGGAGAGCCCCAGCGATTGCGCCATGCGCGAGCCGATCGCCACACCCTCGCCCGCGAGGAACCCCACCATGTCGCCCGAGCGGATGTTGTCGGAAACGATTTTCATCGCCTGCAGGTCCTCGGCGCGGATGCCGCGCACGAGCGCGCCCGTGCCGGCCCCGCCGACACCCGAGGCCAGCGTCTGGCCCTCGACCAGAGGGATCGCCATCTTCACGCCCTCGACGCCCTTGAAGCGGGTCGCCAGCGCATCGTAATCGTCGAGCGGCCGGTCGATCGGCTGCACCACGACATGGCCGTTGATGCCGAGGATGCGGGTGATCAGCTCGCCGCGGAACCCGTTCATCACCGCCATGACGATGATCAGCGTGGCGACGCCGAGCATGATGCCGACGAAGGAGAAGCCGGCGATCACCGAGATGAACGCCTCCTTGCGCCGCGCCTTCAGATAGCGCCAGGCCACCATCCGCTCGAACGCCGAGAACGGCCGCGCCGACGGCGATGCCGTGGGCGAGTCCGAGCGCTCTGGGGCTGGCGTGGCGGCGTCCGTGTCGGTCATGCAAGAATTCCCTTCAAACCGGACACTCGCCTAGCTTGCTTGCGCGAGGCGGTTGATGGCGTCGTCGATCGAGAGCGTTTCGCGTTCGCCGGTGGCGCGGACCTTGATCTCGACATTGCCTTCGGCGACCGCGCGCGGCCCGGCGATCACCTGCAGCGGCAGGCCGATCAGGTCGGCGGTGGCGAACTTCGCGCCGGCGCGCTCGTCGGTGTCGTCGTAAAGCACCTCGAGCCCGGCATTCTCGAGCGCGGTCTCGATCTTCTCGCAGGCCGCGTCGCAGGCGGCGTCGCCCGGCTTCATGTTGATGAGCCCGATGTCGAACGGCGCCACGCCCTTGGGCCAGATGATGCCGGCGTCGTCATGCGACGCCTCGATGATGGCGCCCAAGAGCCGCGACGGGCCGATGCCGTAGGAGCCCATGGAGACGAAATGCTGCTTGCCGTCGGGGCCCTGGACATAGGCGTTCATCGGCTCGGAATATTTGGTGCCGAAATGGAAGATATGGCCGACCTCGATGCCGCGGGCGGAGACGCGGGACTCCTCGCCGAGCTTGTCCCAGGCCTCGCGCGCCCAGTCTTCCTTCTCCATTATCTCGTCGGTGGCGGCGAACGGCGTCGTCCACTTGTCGACGATCGCCGCCACGGCGGCACTGTCGTCGTAGTTCATGTCGGCGCCGGGCACGGCGAAGCCTTCGAAATCGCGGTGGCAGAACACCTGGGATTCCCCGGTGTCCGCCAGCACGATGAATTCATGGGAGAGCTTGCCGCCGATCGGGCCGGTGTCGGCGCGCATCGGGATCGATTTCAGCCCGCAGCGCTCGAAGGTGCGGAGATAGGAGACGAACATCCGGTTGTAGGCCGCCTTCGAGGCCTCGTAGTCGAGATCGAAGGAATAGGCGTCCTTCATCAGGAACTCGCGGCCGCGCATCACGCCGAAGCGGGGACGGCGCTCGTCGCGGAACTTCCACTGGATGTGATAGAGATTGAGCGGCAGGTCCTTGTAGGACTTGACGTAGGAGCGGAAGATGTCGGTGACCATCTCCTCGTTGGTGGGTCCATAGAGCATGGCCCGGTCCTGCCGGTCCTTGATGCGCAGCATCTCGTCGCCATAGTCGTTGTAGCGGCCGCTTTCGATCCACAGATCGGCGGGCTGGACCGTCGGCATCAGGATCTCGATGGCGCCGGCCCGGTTCTGCTCCTCGCGGACGATGTCGCAGACCTTGTCGAGCACCCGCTTGCCGAGCGGCAGCCAGGAGTAGATCCCCGCCGACTGCTGCTTGATCATGCCGGCGCGCGCCATCAGGCGGTGCGAGACGATTTCCGCGTCCTTGGGGTTTTCCTTGAGAATCGGCAGAAAATACTTGGACAGGCGCATGGGAGTATCCGGTTTGCTCGAGCCTTGCAGGCTGAATCAGGCGAAATGAGGGACGGCGTGCCCCGCGTTCATATCCGCTTCGCCGGTCAAAGAAAACCCGTCACGGCGGCGCTCCCCGCGCGCGGATTTGACTTTGGTTCTTTTGTCTTCGGGATTGCCACAACAGCGTCATAAAACGCGTGACAAGCCGCTTTGTTTGAGCTAAATAAAGCTTACTAAAGAGGCACTTCCCACGGGATAGTGCTCATTTCGCGGTCAAAGTCTTGGGAGGATAGGATCTCAGGCGCGCTTTGTTCGCAGCCCCCGGGCAACCGGGAAACAGATCACGCGACACCTGAACAACAAGGCCATGTGCCTTGTTTTTTTTTGGCTTGAACCTGGTGCGTTGCTGGCGCGGCCGCCGCCCGGCGGGACGCTCCGGCCTGCCTCGGATAGGACCGGAACTCCCTGCGGCATTCAGCGCCCGGTCAGTCCGGCTCGCCCGCGCCCTTGCCGAGGTCTTTCTCGGCCCGGATGTCCTTGTCCATCTTCTTGAGGCTTTCCACCACGCTGCCGTCGGGCGTCTTCTTCACGCCCGCCTGCGCCTGGCGCTGGGTGTGGACATTGCCCTGGTCGTCGCCCTGCAGCGAATTGGCGCCCATCTTGTCCTGCGCGAGGTCCGCCTCGGTCGGGCGCGTCGACGTGTTCGGGCTCTTGGACATGGTGCATCTCCGTGGATCATTGCTGGTCCCGATAAAACGCGACGCATGAGCTTATGTTCCATGATGCAGGGCCCGGCGGGCACCGGCTCCGCCTTCGGCTCAGTCGGCCTTGGGCTTGAAATCGGGCGCGAGCGCGATCAGGTCGTCGAGCGAATAGCCGCCCACCACGGTGACGAGGAAATAGGCGGCGAAGACCGCCGCCGAGATCAGCGTCGTGCGCAGGAAGACCGGCCAGAAGCGGAAGTCGGCCGGCGCGCTGTGCGTGGTCCCGAGCGTCACCTCGCCCTCGTCGGCCTGGCTGCGCGCCGAGAACGGCAGCACCGTGAACAGCACCACCCACCAGATGATGAAAAAGATCGCGAACCCCGTGCCGAATCCCATGATTGCGCTCCTAGACCTGTTCGAGTTCGATCAGCGTGCCGTTGAAGTCCTTGGGATGCAGGAACAGCACCGGCTTGCCATGCGCCCCGATCTTCGGCTCGCCGTCGCCCAGCACCCGGGCGCCCGCGCCCCTGAGATGGTCGCGCGCCGCCAGGATGTCGTCGACCTCATAGCAGACATGATGCATGCCGCCCGAGGGGTTCTTGGCGAGATAGGCCGCGATCGGCGAGCCCTCGCCCAGGGGCTCGAGCAGCTCGATCTTGGTGTTGGGCACCAGGACGAAGACCACCGTCACCCCGTGCTCGGGCAGCGCCTGCGGCTCGGTCACCTCGGCGCCGAGCATGGTCCGGTACTGGGCGGTCGCCGCGGCAAGGTCCGGCACCGCGATGGCGACATGGTTCAGGCGTCCAAGCATGATCGTCCTCTTACACCTTGATGACAAAAACCGTAACGACCGGCTTCTTGCCCCAGACCTCGTTCGCCGCCGCCCGCACAGAGCGGCGGATCGCCTCGCGCACGCCGTCGGTGTCCTTGCGGCGTCCGCGCGGAATGCTTTCGACCGCTCCGAGCACTGAGTCATAGAGAATGTCTTCCATGTCGTCACCCTCGCCGTCGAATGCCGGCAGGCCGATCGCGGTCACCACCGGATCGCGCTGGAACTCGAAGCGCTGGTCGAGCACGACATTGACGGCGACGTGACCCGCGAACGACAGCTTGCGCCGCTCGGAAATGCCCATCTCGTCGAAATCGCCCAGCAGGTTGCCGTCCTTGTAGATGCGGCCGTGATGGGCTTCGCCAATCACTTCCGGCGCTCCCGGCGCAAGCCGCAGGATCGATCCGTTGCGCACCTTGGGCGTGAGCGCGATGCCGGACGCCTGCGCCAGTTCGGCCTGGGCCACCAGATGCGCGGCTTCGCCATGCACCGGCACCAGGATCTGCGGCTTGACCCATTCATACATCTGCACCAGTTCGGAGCGCCGCGGATGCCCCGAGACATGCACCAGAGCGTCCTGATCGGTAACGATCTTCACGCCCTGTTCGATCAGGCCGTTCTTGATGTCGATGATGCCCTTCTCGTTGCCGGGGATGGCGCGCGAGGAGAACACCACGGTGTCGCCGGACGCGAGCGCGACATTGCGCATCTCGTCGCGCGACAGCTTGGCGAGAGCCGCGCGCGGCTCGCCCTGGCTGCCGGTGAGGATGATCACCACCTTATCGCGCGGGATATAGCCGAATTCGTCCTCGGCCAGGAATTCGGGGATGCCGTCCATCATGCCCAAGTCCCGGGCGACATTGACCACGCGCTTGATCGAGCTGCCGAGCAGCAACACTTCGCGGCCGGCCTCGCGCGCGGCTTCCGCGATCGAACGGATGCGGCCGACATTGGACGAGAACGTGGTGATCGCCACCCGTCCCTCGGCCTTTTCGATGACCTCGCGCAGGCCGGCGCTGATTTCCTTCTCGGACGGTGAAATTCCCTCGCGCATGGCGTTGGTGGAATCGCACATCATGGCGAGGATCCCCTCCTCGCCCAGTTGCCGGAAGCGGTTCTCGTCGGTCAGCGGCCCGAGCGACGGCGTCATGTCGATCTTCCAGTCGCCGGTGTGAATGAGCTTGCCGAGCGGCGTGCCGATTGCCAGCGAGAACGGCTCGGGGATCGAGTGATTGACCGCGATCGGCTCGATCTCGAACGGACCGACGGTGAAGCGCTGCCCGGCCTTGAACAGATTGACCGGCACCTCCGCGCGGGTCCTCTCATAGGCGCGCTTGGCCTCGAGCATGCCCGCGGTGAAGGCCGAGGCATAGACCGGCACGTTGAGGTGCGGCCAGAGCTGCGCCAGGCCGCCGTAATGGTCCTCATGGGCGTGGGTGATGATGATCGCCTTGAGACTGGCCCCGAGGCTTTTCACGAAGTCGATGTCGGGAAGGACGAGATCGACCCCCGGCAGGTCCGGCCCGGGGAACGTCACGCCGCAATCGACCATGATCCAGTCGCGCTTCTTGGGCGAGCCGTAGCCGTAGAGCGCGAGGTTCATGCCGATTTCGCCGACGCCGCCAAGCGGAAGGAATGCGAGGTCATTGTCTTTGGTCATCAAGTGTCCTGTCATTGGGTCATGGCGGCGCCGCGCATTGGATCCAATGCGTCGGGGCCACCTCTTCAGTCTTCATGTCGCATGATTTTCACCTCGGACCAGACCGGGTCCAAGGTGAAAACCATGCGGCATCAGGCGAAAAACACGTCGCCGGCGGCGATAAGCTGTCTTTCTCCATCCGGCAAGGCGAGCATCAGCCTGCCGTCGCCGTCTATGCCGTCAAACAGACCATGGATCTGCCGGTCAGGCAAATTCACCGTCACCGGGCTGCCGATGCCGTGGGCGCGCGCGATCCAGGCGTCGCGGATCGCGGCAAGGCCGCGGCCCCGGTCCCATTCCGCCAGCACCCGCTCCATGCTCACCACCAGGCGCGCGAACAGGTCCTGCGGGGTGGCGGAACTGCCCTGCTCGACCAGGCAGGTCGCCGGATAGGCCCCGGCTTCGGGCCTGTGCGCGACATTGACGCCGCAGCCGATCACCACTGCCCTGCGACCGTCGCCCAGCGGCTCGGCCTCGATCAGGATGCCCGCCGTCTTGCGCCCGTCGATCAGCAGATCGTTGGGCCACTTGATCCGGAGCTGCCCCGAACCGTCCGGCAACAGCGCCGCGACCGCGTCGTGGACCGCCAGCGTCACCGCGAGCGGCAGGCTGGCCATGCCTTCCCACGGCGCCGGATCGATCAGCAGAAGTGATGCATATAGGTTGCCCGGCTCCGATATCCAAGTGCGGCCCCTGCGGCCGCGGCCGCCGGTCTGCCGCGACGCGGTGATCCACAGGCCGCCCGCATCCCCCGCCCGGGCGCGTTCCATGCACTCGACATTGGTGGAGGAGACGTCCCCCAGTTCGATGTGCCGGAAATCCGGTCCGGTCATGCGACCCGCCGCGACATCTTAGAAGAATGTCTTGGCGGCGACGTCGGCGGCCAGACCGAGCGGATTGGAGACGACGACGTAGAACAGCATGAACAGGCCGGAAATGCCGAACACCAGCTTGAGTTCGCCCGCCACCGGCACGAACGAGCCCGCAGCTTCGTCAAACCACATGATCTTGATGATCCGAAGATAATAATAGGCGCCGACCACCGAGGCCAGCACGCCAATGATGGCGAGCGCGTAGAGCTTGGCCTCGATCGCCGCCACGAAGACCATGTATTTGGCGAAGAAGCCTGCCAGCGGCGGAATGCCCGCGAGCGAAAACATCAGGATCGTCAGCATCAGCGCCATGAACGGATTGGTCGAGGACAGGCCGGCCAGATCGTCGATCTGCTCGACATTGCCGTCTTCCTTGCGGCGCATGGCGAGGATGCAGGCGAAGGTGCCGAGCGTCATCACCATGTAGATCAGCATGTAGAGGATCACGCCGCGCACGCCGGCCTGGCTGCCCGCCGCCAGGCCCACCAGCGCGAAGCCCATATGGGCGATCGACGAATAGGCCATCAGCCGCTTGATGTTCTTCTGGCCGATGGCCGCGAAGCCGCCGAGCACCATCGAGGCGATCGAGATGAAGACGATGATCTGCTGCCAGTCGAGCGTCACCGGCTCGAAGGCGACGATGACAATCCGCACGAACAGCGCCATGGCGGCAACCTTCGGCGCGGCGGAGAAGAACGCCGTCACCGGCGTCGGCGCGCCTTCGTAGACGTCGGGCGTCCACATGTGGAACGGCACGGCGGAGATCTTGAAGGCGACGCCCGCGAGCAGGAACACCAGGCCGAAGATCAGGCCCAGCGAGCGCTCGCCGCCGCCGATCGCCGCTGCGATCTCATCAAAGCCGGTATGGCCGGTATAGCCGTAGACCAGCGACATGCCGTAGAGCAGCATCCCCGACGACAGCGCGCCCAGCACGAAATATTTGAGGCCAGCTTCCGTCGAGCGAAGGCTGTCGCGGTTGATCGCCGCGATCACATAGAGCGCCAGCGACTGCAGCTCGATGCCCATGTAGAGCGCCATGATGTCATTGGCCGAGATCATCAGCATCATGCCGAGCGTCGCCAGCACGATGAGCACCGGGAACTCGAACTTGTCGATCCGCTCGGCCTTGGCATGGCCCACGGTCATGACCATCGCCGTGATCGATCCGATCAGGGTCAACACCTTCATGAAGCGGGCGAAGGGATCGGACAGGAACGCGCCGTTGAAGGCCTCGCCATTGTCGGTGACCAGCACCAGCACGAGGCCGGCCGCGATCAGCAGAGCCACCGCAAGGCCGTTGACGAGCGTCACCGACTTCTCGCCGGAAAACACGCCGACCATCAGAAGCGCCATGGCGCCAACGGCCAGCATGAGTTCGGGCACGGAAAGCTGTAGACTGGAAGTGAGTATTTCTGGCGTCATGGTCCCGCAGTCTCCGTAGCTCAGTTGACCGACAGCGCGAGATCGCGCGCTGCCTGCAGCGAAGCTGAGTAGTTGTTGATCAGCGCGTCAACCGAAGCTGCCGTCACATCAAAGATCGGCGCCGGATAGACACCGAAGAGGATTGTCAGCGCGATGAGCGGATAGAGGATCACTTTCTCGCGGTTCGACAGGTCGAGCATCGCCTTGAGGCTTTCCTTCTCCAGCGCGCCGAAGACGACCCGGCGGTAAAGCCACAGCGCATAGGCGGCCGACAGGATCACGCCGGTCGCGGCGAAGGCCGCCACCCAGGTGTTGACCTGGAACACGCCCATCAGCGTCAGGAACTCGCCGACAAAGCCCGAGGTGCCGGGCAGCCCGACATTGGCCATGGTGAAGATCATGAACGCCACCGCGTATTTGGGCATGTTGTTGACGAGCCCGCCATAGGCCGAGATCTCGCGGGTGTGCATCCGGTCGTAGACGACGCCGACGCAGAGGAACAAGGCGCCCGAGACCAGCCCGTGGCTCAGCATCTGGAAGATCGCCCCCTGCACGCCCTGCTGGTTGGCGGCGAAGATGCCCATGGTGACGAAGCCCATGTGGGCCACCGAGGAATAGGCTATCAGCTTCTTGATGTCGTCCTGCACCAGCGCCACCAGCGAGGTGTAGATGATGGCGACCACCGAGAGGGTGAAGATGAACGGCGCGAAATAGTCCGACGCCAGCGGGAACATCGGCAGGGAGAAGCGCAGGAAGCCGTAGCCGCCGAGCTTCAGCAGAATGCCCGCCAGGATGACCGAGCCTGCCGTCGGCGCTTCCACGTGCGCGTCGGGCAGCCAGGTGTGCACCGGCCACATCGGCATCTTGACCGCGAACGACATGAAGAACGCCAGCCACAGCCAGGTCTGCATCCCCGCCGGGAAATCATGCGCCAGCAGCAGGCGGATGTCGGTGGTGCCCGCGTCCCAGTACATCGCCATGATCGCCAGCAGCATCAGCACGGAGCCTGCCAGCGTGTAGAGGAAGAACTTGAAGCTCGCATAGACGCGCCGCTTGCCGCCCCACACGCCGATGATGATGAACATCGGGATCAGGCCCGCCTCGAAGAAGACGTAGAACAGCACGATGTCGAGCGCGCAGAACACGCCGATCATCAGCGTCTCGAGCACCAGGAAGGCGATCATGTATTCCCGCACGCGGGTCTGCACCGAGTTCCAGCTCGCGAGAATGCACAGCGGCATAAGGAAGGTGGTCAGGATCACGAACAGCATCGAGATGCCGTCCACGCCCATCGCATAGGAGAAGCCCGAGCCGGCGAGCTCGATGGTTTCCACCATCTGGAAGCCGGGGTCGCCCGCATCGAAATTCGCCCAGATCAGGAGCGACATGATGAAGGTCGCGGTGGTGCCGAGCAGCGCCACCTGGCGGATGTTGCGCCGTCCGATCTCGGTGTCGTCCTTGATCGGCAGCAGGAACAGCACACAGATCAGCGGTATGAAGGTGACAACTGACAAAATGGGCCAATCGGTCATCAGAATGCACTCCCGAGCATCATCCATGTGACAAGCGCTGCAATTCCGATCAGCATCACGAAGGCGTAGTGGTAAAGATAACCGGTCTGCAGCCTGACAACCCAGCCGGTGATGTCCTGGGTCCGCGCGGCGAAGCCGTTCGGGCCGTAGCCGTCGATGACCCGCACGTCACCCTGCTTCCACAGGAACCTGCCGATCCATTTCGCCGGGCGGACGAAGATGAAGTCGTAGAGCTCGTCGAAATACCACTTGTTGAGCAGGAACCGGTAGAGGATCTGGTGATCCTCGGCCAGTTGCCGGGGCGTTTCGGGCGAGCGGATGTAAAAGTACCAAGCCGTCATGAGGCCGATCAGCATGGCCATGAACGGGCTCCACTTCACCCACAGCGGCACGTGGTGGAATTCTTCGAGGATTTCGTTTTCCGGTCCGGTGAACAGCGCGCCCTTCCAGAACTGGGTGTAATGTTCGCCGAAGAAATAGCCTTCGAACAGCACGCCTGCGAACAGGGCGCCGGCGGCCAGGATGAACAGCGGCACCAGCATCACCATCGGCGATTCATGGGCATGATGCATCACGTCGGCCGATGCGCGCGGCTTGCCGTGGAAGGTCATGAAGATCAGCCGCCAGGAATAGAAGCTCGTGAACAGCGCCGCGATCACCAGCAGGCCGAAGGCAATGCCGGCCGCGGAATTGTGCGCGACATAGGCGGATTCGATGATGATGTCCTTGGAGAAGAAGCCGGCGGTGCCGATCATGGTGCCGGGAATGCCGACGCCGGTGAGCGCGATCGTGCCGATGATCATCATCCAGTAGGTCATCGGGATCTTCTTCTTGAGCCCGCCCATGCGCCGCATGTCCTGCTCGTCGGAGACGGCGTGGATCACAGAGCCCGCGCCGAGGAACAGCAGCGCCTTGAAGAAGGCGTGCGTGAACAGATGGAAGATCGCCCCGCCATAGGCGCCGATGCCGAGCGCCACGAACATGTAGCCGAGCTGCGAACAGGTCGAATAGGCGATCACCCGCTTGATGTCGTTCTGCACCAGGCCGACGGTGGCGGCGAAGAAGGCGGTGATCGCGCCGATGACGACGACGACGGTGAGCGCGTCGGGGGAGAGTTCGAACACCGGCGACATGCGCGCCACCAGGAAGACGCCCGCCGTCACCATGGTGGCGGCATGAATGAGGGCCGAGACCGGGGTCGGGCCTTCCATCGCGTCGGGAAGCCAGGTGTGCAGCAGGAACTGCGCCGACTTGCCCATCGCGCCCATGAACAGCAGCAGGCAGACGCCGGTCAGCGCATGCGCCTTGTCGAGCTCCATGCCGAACAGCCGGATCACCGCCTCGCCCGTTTCCGCGCCCTCGGCAGGAAGATAGTCGGCGGCGGCGGCGAAGATGGTCTCGAACGAAGCCGAGCCGAACAGCACGAACAGGCCGAAGATGCCGAGCAGGAAGCCGAAGTCGCCGACGCGGTTGACGATGAAGGCCTTCATCGCCGCCGCATTGGCGGACGGCTTCTTGTACCAGAAGCCGATCAGCAGGTAGGAGGCCACGCCCACGCCTTCCCAGCCGAAGAACATCTGCAAGAGATTGTCCGACGTCACCAACATCAGCATGGCGAAGGTGAAGAACGACAGATAGGCGAAGAACCGCGGCCGGTGCGGGTCATGATGCATGTAGCCGATCGAATAGACATGGACCAGGCAGGAGACGGTGTTGACCACCACCAGCATCACCGCCGTCAGCGCGTCGATTCGCAGCGCCCATTCGACATTGAACGAGCCCGACTCGATCCAGCGCATCACTGGCACGCGCACCGTCTCGCCGTCGCCGATGGCGACGGAGAAGAAGGCCACCCACGACAGCAGCGCCGCGACGATCAGGAACAGCGTCGTGACATATTCCGACGCCTTGGCGCCGATGGCGCGGCCGCCGAGGCCCGCGATCAGCGCGCCGATGAGAGGAAGAAAGACGATAGCGTGGTACATGGCTGTCTCAGCCCTTCATCATGTTGACGTCTTCCACGGCGATCGAGCCGCGGTTTCGGTAGAAGACGACGAGAATGGCGAGCCCGATCGCCGCTTCCGCCGCAGCGACCGTCAGGATCAGGAGCGCGAACACCTGGCCGACGATGTCGTTGAGATGCATCGAGAAGGCCACCATGTTGATGTTGACCGCGAGCAGGATGAGTTCGACCGACATCAGGATGACGATCACGTTCTTGCGGTTCAGGAAGATCCCGAAAATGCCGATCGTGAACAGGATCGCGCTGACCGTCAGGTAATGGGAGAGTCCGATTTCCATTCTGTTATCCTTCACATCCCTGCGTTCAAATGCCCTGCCCCGGCTTGACCTTGACCACCTCGATGGCGGTCTCCGGCGTCCGGGCGACCTGACGGGAGATGTCCTGCCGCTTGATGTTTTCGCGATGCCTGAGCGTCAGCACGATGGCCCCGATCATGGCGACCAGAAGCACGAGACCCGCGATCTGGAAGTAGAAGATGAAATCGGTATAGAGCACGTCGCCGAGCGCCTCGGTGTTGGTGCGCTCAGTCAGCGCCGGGATCGGGCTCGCGCCGCTGCCGGCGACGGCGGGATGAAACGCATTGCCCCCCAGCACCACGATCAGTTCCGCCGCCAGGATGAGCCCGACCAGGGCGCCGATCGGCGCGTATTCGAGCGCGCCGGACTTCATCTCGGCGAAGTCGACGTCGAGCATCATCACCACGAACAGGAACAAGACCGCCACGGCGCCGATGTAGACCACCAAGAGGATCATCGCCAGGAACTCGGCGCCCGTGAGCAGGAACAGCCCGGCCGCGTTGAAGAAGGTGAGGATCAGGAACAAAACCGAATGCACCGGATTGCGCGCCGCGATCACCATGAACGCGGAAGCCACTGCCACGAAGGCAAACAAATAGAAAAACAGAGCCTGCAGACCCATGATCGGCGCCTTTTCGTCTTTCCCCCGAGCAACAGGAAGCCTTGTCCCTGCCCCGATTGAGGGAGGGAGTGGTGAAACACCATCCCTTCCCCGCGTCTGATGTGGAAACGGCGCGCCCCCTACGGGTCGCCGTTCCGGTGTCTTACCTGTAGGGCGAATCGATCGCGATGTTGCGCGCGAGTTCGCGTTCCCAGCGGTCGCCATTGGCGAGCAGCCGGTCCTTGTCGTAATAGAGTTCCTCGCGCGTTTCCGTCGCGAATTCGAAGTTCGGCCCCTCGACGATGGCGTCGACCGGGCAGGCTTCCTGGCAGAAGCCGCAATAGATGCATTTGACCATGTCGATGTCGTAGCGCACCGTACGGCGCGTGCCGTCGTTGCGGCGCGGTCCGGCTTCGATCGTGATCGCCTGCGCCGGGCAGATCGCCTCGCACAGCTTGCAGGCGATGCAGCGTTCCTCGCCGTTCGGATAGCGCCGGAGCGCATGTTCGCCGCGGAAGCGCGGGCTCACCGGCCCCTTTTCGAACGGATAGTTCAGCGTCGCCTTCGGTGCGAAGAAATAGCGCATCGACATGAAGAAGGCGCTGACGAATTCCTTCAGGAACAGCGATTTTGCGGCTTGAGCCAGTGACATGGTCAGTCTCCGCGCTTGCCCGGCCGTGATGGCCGGATGGGTGTGTGAATGAGGGTCGCGATCACGGGGCGGTCCCCGTCAGCTTGAGCACGAAGGCCACGATCACCAGCATGGCGAGCGAGATCGGCAGGAACACCTTCCAGCCCAGCCGCATGAGCTGGTCGTAGCGGTAGCGCGGCACGAAGGCTTTGACCATGGCGAACATGAAGAACACCATGCAGGCCTTGAGCACGAACCAGATGATGCCCGGCACCCAGTTGAGGAACCACACGTCGAGCGGCGGCAGCCACCCGCCCAGGAACAGGATCGTGGTCAGCGCGCACATCAGGACGATGGCCGCGTATTCGCCGAGCATGAACATCATGTAGGGCGTCGAGCCGTATTCGACCATGAAGCCCGCGACCAGCTCCGATTCCGCCTCGGGCAGGTCGAAGGGCGGGCGGTTGGTCTCGGCCAGCGCCGAGATGAAGAAGATCACGAACAGCGGGAACAGCGCGAACCAGTGCCAGTCCAGGAGCGAGTTCGGCAGGCCGATCCGCGTGCCCACGCCATTGGCCTGGGCCATGACGATGTCGGTGAGATTGAGCGAGCCCACGCACAGCAGCACCGAGACGATGACGAAGCCGATCGAGACCTCATAGGACACCATCTGCGCCGCCGAGCGCAGCGCGCCGAGGAACGGATATTTCGAGTTCGAGGCCCAGCCGCCCATGATGATGCCGTAGATCTCGAGCGAGGAGATCGCGAAGACGAACAGGATGCCGACATTGATGTCGGCGATCACCCATCCGGCATCGAACGGTATGACCGCCCAGGTGGCGAGCGCCAGCGTCACGGCGAGCAACGGCGCCAGCAGGAACACGCCCTTGTTGGCGCCCGAGGGAATCACCGGCTCCTTGAAGACGAACTTCAGAAGGTCGGCGAAGGACTGGAACAGCCCCCAGGGGCCGACCACGTTCGGGCCGCGGCGGAGCTGGACGGCGGCCCAGATCTTGCGGTCGGCATAGAGGATATAGGCGATGAAGATCAGCAGCGCCGTCAGCACCAGCAGCGACTGCCCGAGAATGATGGCCGCGGGCCAGACATAAGCTGAGATGAAACCGTCCATGATGTTTCCCGCCCTATTCCGCCGCCACCGGCCTGGCCGTCTTGGCCAGCGCCGAGCATTCGGCCATCACCGCCGAAGCGCGTGCGATCGGGTTGGTCAAATAGAAGTCTTTGACCGTCGAAGCAAACGGCGATTTGCCCATCTTGCCCGCTTTCCCGCCGATTTCGGCGATTGCGCCACCGTCAGCCACGAAAATCGTGTCGAGATCGGCGAAATGCGGATGCTCGGCGTAGAGCGCCGCGCGCAGCGCCGGGAGCGAATCATAGGGCAGCTTCTTGCCCAGCACGTCCGACAGCGCCCGGAGCACGGCCCAGTCTTCCTTGGCCTCGCCCGGCGCGAAGGCGGCGCGGCTGGCCATCTGCACCCGGCCCTCGGTGTTGACATAGGTGCCGGACTTTTCGGTGTAGGTGGCCGCCGGCAGGATCACGTCGGCGTGGTGGGCGCCGTTGTCGCCGTGGGTGCCGATATAGACGGTGAAGCCCGCGGTCTTCTTCTTGAAATCGAGCTCGTCCGCGCCGAGCAGGAACAGCACGTCCGTGCCCGTGAGCATCTCGGCCGCGGTCATCCCGCCCTCGCCCGGCACCAGGCCGAGATCGAGGCCGCCGACACGCGCGGCCGCCGTGTGCAGCACCGCGAACCCGTTCCAGTCGCTGGTGACCGCGCCCACGGCTGCGGCGAGCTTGGCGGCATTGGCGAGAACGCTGGCGCCGTCGGCCCGCGCCAGCGCGCCCTGGCCGATGATGATCATCGGCTTCTTGGCCCGCTTGAGCTTGGCCGCGAACTTGGCCGTCCCGCCGATCAACTCCATCAGCGTCTCGGGGCCTGCGCCCAGATATTCGTGGGCATAGCGCAGGTCGGCCTGCTCGCCGATCACGCCGATCGGCAGTTCGCCCATCCGCCAGCGCTTGCGGATGCGGGCGTTCAGGATCGCGGCCTCGCGGCGCGGATTGGAGCCGATGATCAGGATCGCGTCGGCGTCTTCGATGCCGTCGATGGTCGGATTGAAGATGTAGCTGGCGCGTCCGAGCGCCGGATCGAGTGCTGCGCCATCCTGGCGGCAATCGATATTGGCCGAGCCGAGCGCCGCCATCAGCGCCTTGAGCGCGAACATTTCCTCGACCGCTGCCAGGTCGCCGGCGATCGCGCCGATGCGTTCCGGCTTGGTCGCGGAGACAGCCTTGGCGATGGCCGCGAAGGCGTCGCTCCACGAGGCCGCTTCCAGCCGTCCGTTGCGGCGGACATAGGGCCGGTCGAGCCGCTGGGTGCGCAGGCCATCCCAGATGAAGCGGGTCTTGTCGGAAATCCATTCCTCGTTGATCGCCTCGTTGACGCGCGGCATCACTCGCATCACCTCGCGTCCGCGGGTGTCGACCCGGATCGCAGAGCCGCAGGCGTCCATCACGTCGATCGATTCGGTCTTGCCGAGTTCCCAGGGCCGCGCCTGGAAGGCGTAGGGCCGCGAGGTGAGCGCGCCCACCGGGCAGAGGTCGATCACGTTGCCCTGCAGCTCGGAACTCATGGCGTGCTCGAGATAGGTGGTGATCTCGGCATCCTCGCCGCGGCCGATCAGGCCGAGCTCGGAAATGCCCGCCACTTCGGTGGTGAAGCGGACGCACCGCGTGCAGTGGATGCAGCGGTTCATGATCGTCTTGACCAGCGGGCCGATATATTTGTCTTCGACCGCGCGCTTGTTTTCCTGGTAGCGCGAATTGTCCATGCCGAAGGCCATGGCCTGGTCCTGCAGGTCGCATTCGCCGCCCTGGTCGCAGATCGGGCAATCGAGCGGGTGGTTGATGAGCAGGAACTCCATCACCCCTTCGCGCGCCTTCTTGACCATCGGTGTGTTGGTGAACACTTCCGGCGGCTCGCCATTGGGGCCGGGCCGCATGTCGCGCACGCCCATGGCGCAGGACGCGGCCGGCTTGGGCGGTCCGCCCTTCACCTCGACCAGGCACATCCGGCAGTTGCCGGCGATCGACAGCCGCTCGTGAAAACAGAACCGCGGCACTTCCGCGCCGGCCTCCTCGCACGCCTGCAACAGCGTGTAGTGATCCGGCACATCGATCTCGTTTCCATCAACCTTGATCCTGGCCATGCAAGCAGTCCTACCTTTGCGAACGGTCGTAACGACCGCGTACCATCCCTGAACGGGACCTGAGTGTGATGCGGCGGGCGGCGGCGAAGCCGCCCGGCCTTGTTCGTACTAACCGGCGTCCGGTGCGCCCTTTGCCAGCGCGCCGGCCTGGGAAATCCAGTCGTCCCGGTCGATCCTGCCGCTGAACTGCAGGTAATCATCAACCCAGGCCACTTCCTCCGGCTGCCAGGCGGCGATCTGCGCGAAGGTGAAGACGCCGAGCCCGTTGAGCACCTGTTCGAGCTTCGGCCCGATGCCCGAGATCAGCTTGAGATCATCCGGGCTTTCCGGCTTCTCCATCTCCGCCGGGCGGCGATAATCCTCGGGCTCCAGCGCCGTGCCGGACCGCACCTTGGCCTTCCGGGCCGCCGGCGCCGGTTCGCTCGCCCCGGCCGCGGCCACTTCCGCGTCCGACTTCAGTTTCTCGAGCACGGCCGCATTCTTTTCCGGCGCGGCGGGCGCTTCGGCCTTCCGTGCCGTGGCGGGCGCGGCCTTTGCCGGGGCCGGCTTGGCCCTGGCCTTCACCGGTTCGGCCGGCTTTGCCTCGTCCACGGGCTTGAACGCCACGACATCCGCCGAAGCTGTGGCCGCGGCCGCCACCGGGGCCAATACCTGGGCCTCGGCTTCGTCGGGAGCCAGGTCCTCGGCAAGAGTCGGCACGATCCAGCTCAGATCGGGATGCCGGCCCAAAAGCTGCGCCTGGCTTTGCATGGCGCCCTGCATGGCGCCGATCATCAGTCCGGTCATCTGGCCGGCCATGCCGAAACCGATCGCGGTGGCCGCGGCAGCCGCACCCATCGGATAGACCATCAGCGGCGAGACGGGGAAGTCTGCCGTTTTGGTCCAGTCGGTTATGGCGGTCATCGATTTCATCATCTCGTTCGTAGTCAAGTCTGCGGGAAAAGAAAACATCGACATCAGTCTCTCCTTAGTCGTCTGTTGGCTCTCGTCCCTCGTGACGTTTCCTGTCTTGCCGGGCCCGGCGTTGCGGGCCTCTTATTCGGCCGCTTCCAGCCGCTCGTTGCGGCTTTGCACGGCATTGCGTGTGTACTGATCGATCCGCGCTTCCATCTCGGGACGGAAATGACGGATCAGGCCCTGGATCGGCCAGGCCGCGGCGTCGCCGAGCGCACAGATGGTGTGGCCTTCGATCTGCTTGGTGACGTCGAACAGCATGTCGATCTCGCGCTTCTGCGCGTTGCCTTTGACCATGCGCTCCATCACCCGCATCATCCAGCCGGTGCCCTCGCGGCACGGCGTGCACTGGCCGCAGCTCTCGTGCTTGTAGAAGGCCGCCAGCCGCCAGATGGCTTTGACCACGTCGGTCGACTTGTCCATGACGATGACCGCGGCGGTGCCCAGGCCCGAGCGCAGGTCGCGCAGGCTGTCGAAATCCATCGGCGTGTCGATGATGTCGGCGCCCGGCACCATCGGCACCGAGGATCCGCCCGGAATGACGGCCAGCAGATTGTCCCAGCCGCCGCGAATGCCGCCGCAATGGCGTTCGATCAGCTCGCGGAACGGGATCGACATCGCCTCTTCCACCGTGCACGGCGTCTTCACGTGGCCCGACACGCAGAACAGCTTGGTGCCGGTGTTGTTGGGCCGGCCGATGGCCGAGAACCAGGCCCCGCCGCGCCTGAGGATGGTCGGCGCGACCGCGATCGATTCGACGTTGTTGACGGTCGTCGGGCAGCCGTAGAGGCCCATGTTCGCCGGGAACGGTGGCTTCAGCCGCGGCTGGCCCTTCTTGCCCTCGAGACTTTCGAGCAGAGCCGTCTCCTCGCCGCAGATATAAGCGCCGGCGCCATGGTGCACATAGATGTCCATGTCGTAGCCGAGCTTGGAATTCCGGCCCAGCAGGCCCGCATCGTAGCACTCGTCGATCGCCGCCTGCAGCGCCTCGCGCTCGCGCATGTATTCGCCGCGAACATAGATATAGGTCGCATGCGCGCCCATCGAGAAGCCGGCGATGACGCAGCCTTCGATCAGCGTATGCGGATCGTGGCGCATGATGTCGCGGTCCTTGCAGGTGCCCGGCTCCGACTCGTCGGCGTTGATCACCAGGTAATGCGGGCGACCGTCGCTTTCCTTGGGCATGAACGACCATTTGAGCCCGGTCGGGAATCCTGCCCCGCCGCGGCCGCGCAAGCCCGAGGCCTTCATCTCGTTGATGATCCAGTCGCGGCCCTTTTCCAGGATCTCCTTGGTCCCGTCCCAATGGCCGCGCGCCATCGCACCCTTCAGCGACTTGTCGTAGGTGCCGTAGATATTGGTGAAAATCCGGTCTTTGTCAGCTAGCATCATTCACCTCTATCGCGGCTTCTTGCCGAAGACCCTGATGTACTCGGCCTCGCCGCCCTTGGCCAGCGCCTTGGCCTGCTTGACCCAGTCTTCGCGCTCGATCCGGCCCTTGAATTTGAGATACCCGTCGACCCAGTCGCGCTCGGCCTTCTTCCAGGACGAGACCTGGGCATAGGTATAGATCCCGAGCGAATGCAGGATGCCCTCGATCTTCGGACCGACGCCCGAAATCAGCTTGAGGTCGTCGGGGTTTGCGGGCCTGTCGATTCCCGCCGGGCGGGCCTTGTCGTCGAGCGACGGCGCTTCCGCGGCCTTCGCCTTGGCGCCGCCCCTCGCCGCCTCGGCCGGTCCCGGATCAGCCAGGCGCGAGACAGGCTTTGCCGTGGCCTGCGGCGCCGGCGTCGACCGGTCGCGGGAGCTGGCTGATTCCGCGCGCGATTCCTTCAGCTCCGGTGCGTCCGAGGAAGTCGCGGCTGTCTTCGTCCGCGCGTCGACATTTTCCTTGGCCTTTGCGGGCGAGTCGGTCTCGGTCTCGGTGGACGGCCGGTCCGGCCGGCCGGCTTTCGTCGCCGAAGGCGATCTTGCGTCGCCCGACGCGGGTTTCGCGCCGGTCTTGCCGCCGGGCTTGATCTCGGTCTTGAGGCTGGTCAGCCCGCTCGCCGGCGCCGAATGGATCCGGGCGATCTGCGGTCCGGGCGTGATGTCCTCGGGGCGTCCGGCCTCGAAACGGTCGATGATGTAGGCCAGCCGCTCGGGCGTCAGGTCCTCGTAGGAATCCTTGAAGATCATCACCATCGGCGCGTTGACGCAG
Source organism: Hoeflea sp. BAL378 (assembly GCF_000759435.1). Taxonomy (GTDB): domain Bacteria; phylum Pseudomonadota; class Alphaproteobacteria; order Rhizobiales; family Rhizobiaceae; genus Hoeflea. The sequence continues at coordinate 81,355 of NZ_JRJG01000001.1, read as the reverse complement.
GCGCCCTGGCACTCGACTTCCTCCCACGACAGGGTTCCGTCCTCGTTGAGATGGAACGGCTCGGGATGGATCTTGGTGCGGCACACCTCCATCAGCGCCTCCGAGCCGCGCAGCATGCACGGCGTGGTGCCGCAGACCTGCACATGGGCGCGGGTGCCCACCGGCTTCAATTGGAACTGGGTGTAGAAGGTCGCCACTTCCAGCGCGCGGATATAGGGCATGCCGAGCATGTCGGCGATCGTTTCGATCGCCCGCTTGGTGACCCAGCCGTCCTGTTCCTGCGCCAGCATCAACAGCGGAATCACCGCCGACTGTTCGCGGCCCTTGGGATATTTCTTGATCCATACCTTCGCCTGGGCGGCGAATTCGCGGTTGAAGGCGAATTGCGCGGGCTGGACGGTATCTTCGGCAAGTCGACGAACGGACATGGTGTGCTCTTTTGTCTTTCTTCCGGCCTATTTGGTGTCGCCGCGGGGCGACCCGGTCGTGGGGTCGATGCGATGGCGGTTCGCGGTCATGAAATCGGTCCGATGGCTCACCGGTCGACCTCCCCGAACACGATGTCGAGCGAGCCCAGCGCCGCCGAGACGTCGGCGAGCTGGTGGCCGCGGCAGATGAAATCCATCGCCTGGAGATGCGCGTAGCCGGGCGCGCGGATCTTGCAGCGGTAGGGCTTGTTGGAGCCGTCCGACACGAGATAGACGCCGAACTCGCCCTTGGGCGCCTCGACCGCGGCGTAGACCGCGCCTTCGGGCACCCGGTAGCCTTCGGTGTAGAGCTTGAAATGGTGGATCAGCGCTTCCATCGACCGCTTCATCTCGCCGCGCTTGGGCGGCACGATCTTGCCGTCGGTGGACGAAACCGGCCCGGTCTTCTCCGCGCCCAGCAGCATGTTCACGCACTGCTTCATGATCTTCACCGATTCGCGCATTTCCTGCATGCGGATCAGGTAGCGGTCGTAGCAATCGCCGTTCTTGCCGATCGGAATGTCGAAATCGAGCTCGGAATAGCATTCATAGGGCTGCGAGCGGCGCAGGTCCCAGGCAGCGCCCGAGCCGCGCACCATCACGCCCGAAAAGCCCCAGGCCCAGGCGTCGTCGAGCTTGACGATGGCGATGTCGACATTGCGCTGCTTGAAGATGCGGTTGTCGGTGAGCAGGCCCTCGATGTCGTCGCAGGTCTTGAGGAACGGATCGCACCACTTGCCGATGTCCTCGACCAGGTCGTGCGGCAGGTCCTGGTGAACGCCGCCGGGCCGGAAATAGGCCGCATGCATGCGCGAGCCCGAGGCGCGCTCGTAAAACACCATCAGCTTTTCGCGTTCCTCGAAGCCCCACAGCGGCGGGGTCAGCGCGCCGACGTCGAGCGCCTGCGTGGTGACGTTCAAGAGATGCGACAGGATGCGGCCGATTTCCGAATAGAGCACCCGGATCAATTGCCCGCGCTTGGGGACGCTGACGCCGGCGAGCTTTTCCACCGCCAGTGCGAAGGCATGTTCCTGGTTCATCGGCGCGACATAGTCGAGCCGGTCGAAATAGGGCACGGCCTGCAGATAGGTCTTGGCTTCGATCAGCTTCTCGGTGCCGCGGTGCAGCAGCCCGATATGCGGGTCGACGCGCTCGACGATCTCGCCGTCGAGTTCGAGCACCAGGCGCAGCACGCCATGCGCCGCCGGGTGCTGGGGACCGAAATTGATGTTGAAGTTGCGGACGTTGTGTTCGTTCATGGTTCCGGTCCTCACGCCTTCGCTTTTTCATCGCCCGGCAGCACGTAGTCGGTGCCTTCCCAGGGGGAGAGAAAGTCGAAATCGCGGAATTCCTGCCTCAGCACCACCGGCTCGTAGACCACCCGCTTGACCTCGTCGTCGTAGCGCACCTCGACAAAGCCGGTGAGCGGGAAATCCTTGCGCAGCGGATGCCCCTCGAAGCCGTAGTCGGTCAGGATGCGGCGCAGGTCCGGATGGCCGGTGAACAGGATGCCGTAGAGATCGTAGGCCTCGCGCTCGAACCAGTCGGCGCCCGGATAGACCCCGGTCAGCGACGGGACCGGCGCGTCCTCGGCGGTCATCACCTTGACCCGGATCCTGAGATTCTGGCGCGGCGACAACAGGTGATAGACCACGTCGAAGCGCTCGGGCCGGCCCGGCCAGTCGACGCCGCAGCAGTCGATGAAGCTCACGAACTGGCATTGCGCGTCGTCGCGCAGGAAGGTCATCAGCTCGATCAGCTTGGCCGGCTGCGTCAGCAGCGTGAGCTCGCCATGGGCGATCTCCACGCCGTCGAACAGCCGTCCCTTGGCCTCGCGCAGATAGTCCGAAAGTTCCTTGAGGGCCTGGCTCATCATCGTCTCTCCTAGCGCTCGATCGTGCCGGTGCGGCGCATCTTCTTCTGCAGAAGCAGCACGCCGTAGAGCAGCGCCTCGGCCGTCGGCGGACACCCGGGAACATAGATGTCCACCGGCACGATCCGGTCGCAGCCGCGCACCACGGAGTAGGAATAATGGTAGTAGCCGCCGCCATTGGCGCAGGAGCCCATCGAGATGACGTAGCGCGGCTCGGGCATCTGGTCGTAGACCTTGCGGAGCGCCGGCGCCATCTTGTTGGTGAGCGTGCCCGCGACGATCATCACGTCGGACTGGCGCGGTGAGGCCCGCGGCGCGAAGCCGAAGCGCTCGGCGTCATAGCGCGGCATTGACATCTGCATCATCTCGACCGCGCAGCAGGCGAGACCGAAGGTCATCCACATCAGCGAGCCGGTGCGCGACCAGTTGATCAGTTCGTCCGTCGAGGTGACCAGGAACCCCTTGTCCGCAAGCTCGTTGTTGATCTCGCCGAAAAACGGGTCGTTGCTGCCCACCGGCTTGCCGGTGTTGGGGTCAATGATCCCCTTGGGCTGAGGCGCCACCATCGGTGCGTTGTTCACTCCCATTCGAGAGCTCCCTTTTTCCATTCATAGACAAAACCGATCGTCAGCACGCCCAGAAACGCCATCATCGACCAGAACCCCATCCAGCCGATGTCGCCGAACGACACCGCCCAGGGAAACAGGAAAGCCACTTCGAGGTCAAAGATGATGAACAGGATCGACACCAGGTAGAACCGCACGTCGAACTTCATGCGCGCGTCGTCGAATGCGTTGAAGCCGCATTCATAGGCGGAGAGTTTTTCCGGATCGGGATTCTTGTAGGCGATCGCGAAGGGCGCGATCAGCAGAGCAAGTCCGATGACCAATGCCAGTCCGATAAAGATCGCGATCGGTACATATGCGCCCAGAAGTTCCGTCATGGCGTCCGTTCCTGTACCCGCTGCAATCGAAGCCCCAGCCTTGGTCCAAGATCTGGAGCCGGTCCCTCACCTTGCGCGGTTAATCTTGTTGCAACGCGGCGTGGTTAGCGCAGCCTGCCACCCTGCGCAAGAGCGCGCGAAGGATTTGAGACATTAGTACCAGCTTTCGGCGCGCCGTGTCGCGCCGCGCGCGAAATATGGTGCGAGCTTTTTCAACCACTTGCGATTTTGTGCCGCGACTCCGGCGCAAAATTGCGGGAATCACTTCGACCTGCGATCCGGGCCGCCCGGCGGGGACGCGCGGGCACCGGATCCGACGGGTGGCGCGCGCGCCGGGAACCGGTGAGTCCGCCGCTGCCGCAGCATCGCCGCGATCGGGGTTTCGGGCACGCAGCTTGGATCGCCCGGACGCAACGGCCAGGCGTCGACGCGATCATTCGTGCGTGAAAACTATTGGAGAGGTTGGAAAGCCGGTTCCCTATCGGCCACGGCCCGGAAGGGCTGGCCCGGGAGCCGGGAAGTTGAAAAATGGCGCGAGTGACGGGGCTCGAACCCGCGACCTCCGGCGTGACAGGCCGGCACTCTAACCAACTGAGCTACACCCGCGCATTTTTCAGACGGAACAGTGTGTGACCGCCGTTCCGTGAGCGGCTGATTACGGCGTTCGCCGGTGGGTGTCAAGCAAGTTTGCGAAGGAAAAACGACAATGTTCCAACTTCGGCGCAAACCCGCCCTCGCCCGCCGCCCGGCGGACTCGGCGCGGCGGCGCCCGGCCGCGTTTTGATCGCGGACAAGGCGGTTTTTGTCTTGCGGATCCGCCGCGAACCCCCTAAAGCAGGCGCCACCGATCTGAGGGCGATTAGCTCAGTTGGTAGAGCGCCTCGTTTACACCGAGGATGTCGGGAGTTCGAGTCTCTCATCGCCCACCATCGCTTCCCCTTGAAATCATTGAGACCCATACACTGGCAAAGCGATCGGATCGATCCGGCGCCGGGCGGTTGGCCAGGTCTTGGATCGGGCGCCGGGCAACGTCGCACGCGGCGCCGAGATCCTTTTCCCGGGCGCGGCCGACCTCGTTCACCATGATGGCCCAGTTTGCGGAAGTGTCGACCGGCTCCAACGATCGCTGGAACATAAAGAGGGTCGATAGCGCCGTGCGCCCCTCCCTGACGCCGCGGAGGATCGGCAGGTCGTCCTTGAGCGAAGCCGCACAGGCCTCCCCCACAAAGATCCTGGCTATCTCCCCTGGCCGGAGGTCTTGACGGAGTACAAGAGCGTGAGACGGCCTTCGAGGGCATGCTGGATGTGCAGGCAGGCGGCCTGCTCGGCCCCGACAGGGTCGCGGTTCTCTATGGCGGAAATGATGGCCTCGTGCTCCGTTTTCGCCGCGTCGGCGCGGCCCGGAACAGAAAACGTGGTGTCGGGCAGAAGCGCGAGAGAGTCGTTGAGATCCTCGAGCATGCGCATCAGATAGCGATTGTGCGCGGCCTCGTAGATGGCTTCGTGAAACAGGGTGTTGGCGCGCGCGATGTCCGGGGCCCTGCTCTGGGCCGCGAAGGCGAGTGCGGCGTGGCGGATGCTGGCAACGTCGCTCGGAGACGCGTTCTCGGCGGCAAACGCGGCCGCCGCGCCTTCAAGTTTGGCCCTCAGGGCGTAGAGCTCCATGACTTGCGTACGACTGAGCTTGGCCACCGCCAGGCCTTCGCTTGTGGTCTCCAGCAGCCCCCTCTCCTGCAGCCGCGCAAAGGCCTCGCGCACGGGCGTGCGGCTGACCCCCAGGGAGGCGGCAATGTCCTGCTCGCGCACGCGCACGCCGGACTCGAGCTCGCCGGACCGGATCCTGTCGGCCAGGGCGCGGTAGACCTTGCTGCCGCGCGAGCCGCCGCCGCTGCCGCGCGTCTGCTGCTGATCACCCATAATCCGCTTCCTTCCTGGCGACACCCGGCCCCTCGATCGAAGCCCTACCAAATTTTTCCGGCAATGACACTTGGAACGATCTTGTATACGTCTGCGTACACTTGTATACAATTATCAATGTTCCAACCCAACGCATCCGGGGAGACACCCATGCAGATCCCGCCGAAACAGGTGGATGTTCTGGTACTAGGCGGCGGAAACGCGGCCCTGTGCGCGGCGATCGCGGCACGACGGCTGGGCGCCTCAGTGCTGGTCGTCGAGGCGGCGCCGAAATTCTACCGGGGCGGCAACACCCGCCACACCCGCAACATGCGCTGCGCCCACGACGCCGCCACCGACCATCTGACCGGGCCCTATGGCGAAGACGAGTTCTGGGAGGACCTGTACCGGGTGACCGAAGGCCACACGGACGAGGATCTGGCGCGCTACATGATCGCCCAATCCAAGGACATCCTGCCATGGATCGCCGAGCAGGGCGTGCGTTTCCAGCCGTCGCTGGGCGGCACGCTCAGCCTCGGGCGAACCAATTCCTTCTTCCTGGGCGGCGGGCGGGCCATGCTCAATGCCCTCTACCTCACGGCGGAGAAACTCGGGGTGCAGGTGATCTACGATGCGCCCGCCGTCCATCTCGATATCGTCAAGGACGCGTTCCGCTCCGCGACTGTCCGCATCGACGGCGCCGACCATGTCATTCGCGCCAAATCGCTGGTGGCCGCCGCCGGAGGGTTCGAGGCCAATATCGAGTGGCTGAAGCAGGGTTGGGGCGAGCCCGCCGACAATTTCCTGATCCGCGGCACCCCCTACAATCGCGGCGACGTGCTGAAGATGCTGCTCGACAACGGAGTGCTGCCGATCGGCGACCCGACCCAGTGCCACGCCGTCGCCATCGACGCGCGCGCGCCCAAATTCGACGGCGGCATCATCACCCGCCTGGACTGCGTCGTCTTCGGCATCGTCGTCAACCGCAATGCCGAACGCTTCTACGACGAGGGCGAGGATTTCTGGCCCAAGCGCTACGCCATCTGGGGCCGGCTGGTCGCGGCCCAGCCCGACCAGATCGCCTATATCGTCTTCGACGCCAAATCGCTCAGGATGTTCATGCCGTCGTTGTTCCCGCCGGTTGAGGCGAACAGCCTGGAGGAACTCGCCGCGAAGCTCGACCTGCCGGTCGACCCCTTCGTGAAGACACTGACCGAGTTCAACGACGCGGTCCGACCGGGGACGTTCGACCACACCGAACTCGATGATTGCCGCACCGAAGGTCTCGCCCTGCAGAAGAGCCATTGGGCGCGGCGCATCGACCAGGCCCCCTTCTATGCCTATCCGGTGCGGCCGGGGATCACCTTCACCTATCTCGGCACCCGCGTCGACCGCGATGCACGGATGCAGATGGCCGATGGCGGCAAGGCCGCAAACATGTTCGCAGCCGGAGAGATCATGGCGGGCAATGTGCTCGGCCGTGGCTATGCGGCCGGTATCGGAATGACGATCGGCAGCGTCTTCGGACGCATCGCCGGAGAAAGAGCGGCCCAGAATGCACATGATTGACAATCTCAAGGAAGCCGAGCGGCTGATGACGGTCTGCAATTCCTGCCGCTATTGCGAGGGATTGTGCGCGGTCTTCCCGGCCATGGAACTGCGGCGCGACTTCGCCGACGCCGACCTCAACTATCTCGCCAATCTGTGCCACGGCTGCGGCGCCTGCTACGCAGACTGCCAGTTCTCGCCGCCGCATGAATTCAATGTCAATGTGCCGCAGACGCTCGCTAAGGTGCGCGCCGACTCCTACCGGACCTATGCCTGGCCGAAGGCTTTCCAGCCGATGTTCGACCGCAACGGCACGGCGATCGCCGTGGTCACGGCCGTAAGCGTCGCGGCGTTCATTCTCGGCTTTGCGCTCTGGCATGATCCGGCGGTGCTGACCTCGGACTCCGGACAGTTCTACCGTCTGATGCCGCACAACGCGATGGCCGGCCTCTTCGGCGCCATCTCGCTTTACGCCTTGCTGGCGATCGTGATGGGGTTCCGGGCGTTCTGGAAGGACATCGGGGCGGGAAGCGTCTCGGCCGGCTCCGGCCTGACCCTCTGGCAGGCGACCAAGGACGCGGCAGGCCTGCGCTATCTCGATGGCGGCGGCGTCGGCTGCTACAATGAGGACGAGAAACCGACGGACAACCGGCGGCTTTTCCATCACCTGACCTTCTACGGGTTCATGCTGTGCTTCGCCGCGACCACGACCGGCACGATCTACCACTACTTCCTTGACTGGCCCGCCCCTTACGGCTGGACGGAATTGCCCAAGCTGTTCGGTATCCCGGGCGGCATCGGGCTGGTGGTCGGACCGGCGGGACTGATGCACGCGAAGCTGAAGCGGCACAAGGACATGCTCGATCCCGCCCGGTTCGGCATGGACACTGCCTTCCTCGCGATGATGTTCATGACCGGATTGACTGGCCTGGCCCTGATGGTCGTCCGCGAGACGCCGGCCATGGGCGTCACGCTCGCCATCCATCTCGGCGTCGTCTTCGCGCTTTTCGCGACGATGCCCTACGGCAAGTTCATGCATGGGTTCTACCGCTTCGGCGCGCTGGCGCTCTATGCCGCCGAACGCAAGGCCGAACGCCCCGCCACCACTGCCGGGAAATCCTGACGGCAGTTGGCGGCGCCGTCGATCAACGCCCCTGCCGGCTTGCGGCAGCGGCGCTCTCCCGGTTTCGATGAGATGCGATCCCGACAGACCCGAAACGCCTGAAGCGTTTCCCCCTGCCTTCCATCCTTCATGACGGTTGGCGACCCTATTCATCCCCTCTCAGGAGGGTGGCCGGACCGTGGCCTCAGACGCCGCCGGACTTCTTGGCAAGGCGCCCGGCCACCAGCTTCGCCACAAGCGGCCCGACAGCCAGCACGACCAGGAACCGCAGGATCTGCATGGTCATCACGAAGGCGGTGTCCGCGGAGCTCGAGGTCGCCAGCACGGCGATCGTGTCGGCGCCGCCGGGGCTGGTCGCGAGATAGGCCGTCAGCGGATCGATGTCGGCGAAGACCACCAGCAGCCAGGCAATTCCGGCACAGCCGCCGATCAGCGCCATCGAACTGATCATGACCGCGGGCAAGGCCTTCAGGGCATGCCGGATCAAGGGGCGCGTGAAGCGCAGGCCGATGCGCCAGCCCAGGAGCGCATAGACGAGGACCAGAAGCCAGATCGGCAGATGGATGTCGAGCCAGCCATAATGCACCAGGAAGATGCCGGCCGCGAGCGGCACGAGCAGGGCCGCCGCCTTGATGCCGGTGATCCGGGCCAGGATGGGCCCGGACAGGCCGAGCGCCAGCGTCTCCAGCATCGACACCCAGTCGACCGGCGCAAGCCAGTCCGGCCCATCGGCGGCCCCGGAACTGTCGAGACCGAAAAGCCTGGCGACCAGCGATGCGATGGCGGCGATCAGCACGATGCGGGAGAATTGCATGAAGGCCACCAGTTGCCCGTCGGCGCCGGCGTTTTCCGCCATGAAGGTCATCATCGTCGCCGCCCCCGGGCTGATGCCCCAGACCACCGTCGTTCCCGGCAGGATCCTGGCCAGCATCAGCGCCCAGCCGATCGCCGCGGTGATGACGAGCAGGATCAGCACCACGCCCATGAACAGGGGCCAGTCGGCGAGAAGCGAGCTTGAGACCTCGAGCGGCATGGCGTCGGCGATCACGCAGCCGAGGATCCCCTGCCCGACGAGCGCCCAGCCGTTGGTGATCCGCAGCGTGCCGCCAAGGCCCGAGACCACGATGCCCGCGATCATCGGCCCGATCAGCCAGGACGCGGGAAAATCGAGCACGGCCAGCACTCCGGCCAGCGCCAGCGACAGGAGAATGAGCAGGACCCACTGCTGGTATCGCGGCAGCGGCAACGGTTGAGGCGGTATCGATTGGCCAGTCTGCTGCATCTGCGCTCACGCCTCCGGTTGACACGCCGAAACCCGACCCTCGGCGCCAGTGCCCTGCGAGGTCCGGCCAATCTGCAGGCCGCAGGCCCCTCTAGCCGCAGCGCGGCAGAAGATCCATCACTTTGGCTTCTGAACCGTCATGAACGTGCCGCGGCCGCTCGCCAGCAGATTGCCCTGCCGGTCATAAACCACTGCCTCGGCCCAGGAGATCTGCCGGCCGGTCTTCATCGCCCGGCCTTGGACGACCAGGTCTCCCTGCTTGGCCAGGCGGTGATAATCGATGCGCAGGTCGACGGTCGGCACCGGACCGCCGGCATGATCGATCAACGAGAAATTTGCCGCAAAATCAAGAACGGACGCCAGGATGCCGCCCTGTGTCTGGCCGATATCGGGATTGGCCACCCATTCGGGACGCCAGGTCGCCGTCAGATCGATGATGCCGGGTTCGACGCGCTCGATGCGCAGACCGAGCCATGTCAGATAGGCGCTTCTGTCGACGATCGCCTGGACATCGGCGACTGTTTTGCCTGGGACCGTGTCGCTCATGCCTGTGCCTTCTTCTGTTCGACCTGTTCGCTGCGCAGGCGCCTGGCCTCGGCCTCGAGGCTGCGGCGATCGATCTTGCCGACAGTGGTCATCGGCACCTGGGAGAGAAAGATCACCTTGCGCGGATACTGATAGGGCGGCGCATGCTTGAGAACATGCTGCTGGATGTCGTGCTCGCTGAGCTCGGCGCCCGGCCGCTTGACCACGAAGGCATAGGGGACGGTGTGCTTGATCTCGTCCGGCGCAGGCACGACGACGGCCTGGTCGACATCCTCGAGCCGCTCGATTACGAGCTCGACTTCGGCGGGATAGATATTGTGCCCGCTCGAGGTGAACATGTCGTCGGACCGGCCGACAAAGAAGTACCAGCCCTCCCCATCGCGCCGCAGGATGTCGCCCGTATCGAACCAGCCATCGGCATCGAAGCGCCGGGCCATCTCGCCCGGGTTCTTGACATAGCCGTTCATCATGCCCGGACCGCGCACATGCAACGTGCCGAAATCGGGATTGTCGCCGCCGACGAGCCGGAACTCGTTGCCCTCGATCGGGAAGCCGATCGAATGACGCGGGCGGGGCTTGCCCTCAGGATGGCGCCCGAACAACGCCGCGCTGGTCTCGGTGATGCCGAAGACCAGATTGATGGCGGCCTTGGGAAACAGGTCCGCCACCTGGTCGATGAGCTCGTCGGACGCCGGCGCGCCGCCGAGCGTCGCCAGCCGGACGAAGGAATAGTCCCTGCCCTGGAGCAGGTCGCGCTGCTGCAGGATGAGCGCGAAAATGGTCGGCACGCCGGCCACCACCGTCGTTTGGTAGCGGTTCACCGCCTCGACATAGCGGCGCGCGTCGAACTTGCGCAGCAGCACCACCGCCGAGCCGCCGTGGAGCACGCATTTGATCGAGTTCATGGCGTGCTTGTGATAGAGCGGCGCCGCCACCATCATCCGGTCGGCGGTCGAGAAGTCGCGGTCCTCGGAGATGGTCTTCGCCACCCAGCTATGGGCGCGGTGGGAAAGCTGCGCCGCCTTGGGCCGACCGGTCGATCCGGACGTGTAGGCATGAAAGGCGATCGAATCGTGGTCCGGCACGAAGGGCTCGAACGGGCCGAAATCCTTGAACCGGGAGAGGCCGTCCTCGCCGTCGCCGTCGATCACCACCACCGGCATGTCCGCAGGCAGGTTCGGCCTGAGGTCGCTTTCGCAATAGACCAGTTTCACCTCCGAATTGTCGATGATCCAGGCAATGGTCTCCGCCGGCTGCAGGATGCCCATCATCACCGGGATGACGCCCGCGCGCATGGAGCCGAAGAACACCTCGAGGAATTCCAGGCGGTTGGAGCAGTAGACGCCAACCTTGTCGCCCGGCTTGAAGCCGCGCGCCACAAGCCCGCGCGCCACCGCGTCGCAGGCGCCGTTGTAGCTCGGGTAATCGATCTCGCGGGGACTGTCGGGATCGAACAGGTCGATGACGGCGATGTGCCCCGGCTCGGTGTACCGGCTTCCGAGGCACCCAAGATTGGGAACAGCCGCGCTCATGGGGTCACGATCACCTTGCCGAACACATTGCGGTCCTCGAGCAGGCCGATGCCCTCCGCGGCCCGGTCGAGCGGAAGCTGCGTCTCGATCACCGGAGACAGCTTGCCGGAGGCGACGAAATCCAGGCAGGCCTTGATGTCGTCGGGAACATAGGCCCGGCTGCCGATGATTTCCGTCTCGCGATGCCAGAGAAACCGCACGTCGATCTCGCACATGTGCCCGGCGGTGGATCCGCAGGTCAGGATGCGGCCGCCGGTGGCCATGCTCCGCTGGGTCTGGATCCAGGTGTCGCCGCCGGTGAAATTGACCGCGACATCCACGCCGGTCTTGCCGGTCGCGGTCCAGACCGCCCGGGAAAACTCGGGCGTCTCGACATAATTGATGATGTGATCGGCGCCGAGCGCCTTGAGCTTCGCGCCCTTTTCGGCGCTGGACGTGCAGGCGAAGACCTCGCAGCCGACCATCTTGGCGAACTGGATGCACGACACGCCAACGCCGCCGCTGGCGCCGAGAATCAGGATCTTCTCGCCGGCCTTGATCTGGCCGCGCGTGAACAGCATGCGGTGCGATGTGCCGTAGGCGATGGGCAGCGCCGCCGCATCCTCGAAACTCACGCCGTCCGGGATCTCGATGAGCTGGCGCTGATCGGCGGAGATGTATTCGCACAGGCCGCCATTGCCGTTTTCGCCCAGCACGCCGCCGGTGGGAAACCGCGGGAACAGGACCACGCGCTTGCCGATCCAGTCTTCCGGTACGCCGGCGCCGACGCTGCGGACGATCCCGGCGATATCGCCGCCGGGAATGCGCGGCATTTCCGTCGGCACGCCGGGCATGCCCTGCATGACGAAAACGTCCATGTAATTGATGCCGCAGGCCTTGATTTCCAGGAGCGCATGGCCTTCCTGCGGCTCCGGCCGCGGCCACTCCTCGAGCTTGAGCTGTTCAAGACCGCCATGGGCCCTCAACGCGACCACGCGCATTTTTGGACTACCTGTCATATCAAGCTGAACTCCATCGTGAAAACGCAAGTGGTGACCAGTTAGGACAAAAATCGATTGCGACACAAACAGTTAATTTGACCCTATTAATTGATTGTAATGATATATCCGACCCTTGCGGACCGCCGGATATATATCGCTGCAAGCGAACAATAATGCAGAATTTGTTATTTGAAGCGATGGACCGGCACTGGTAAAACTTCCGGACAAATTTCGCGTGCGGTCTTGGCCCGCGAACTCCCCTGGTCAGACGGGCGCAAAGGTGGTGGCTTGCAACATGGATACCCGATACCTCTTTGTTTCGTCTTGGTATTTAATGGGCATACGCCAACTATGACCCCGGAGCGTTCATGAAGCCGCCGCCCTTTGAGTATGTCCGCGCCTCAACCCTCGGGGAGGCGATCGCGACCCTCTCGCACAACGAGGATGCGCGCATCCTGGCAGGCGGACAGTCGCTCATGGCAATGATGAACCTGAGATACATATTCCCGAGCATTCTGGTCGACATCAACGAGTTGCATGAGCTCGCCGGAATTTCGGCGTCACCGCAACTGGTCAGGATCGGCGCGATGACGCGCCAGCGCGCCATTGAAACAAGCCCGGCGCTGGCCGGCGTCGCACCGATCTTTCAAGCCGCCGTGCATCTGGTCGGGCATCGCCAGACGCGCAATCGCGGCACCATCGGCGGCAGCCTCTGTCACCTCGACCCGGCGGCGGAATTGCCCACGCTTGCGCTGCTGCACGATTGCACCATCGAAGCCACCGGGCCGAACGGCCCGCGCCGGATCGCGGTGGCGGACTTCATCACCGGCTACATGACGCCCGGCATCGCCGCGGATGAAATCGTCACCGCCGTCGAGTTCGCGCCCTGGGCGCCGGGCCACGGCTACGGATTTCACGAATTCGCCCGCCGGCACGGAGATTTTGCCATCGCCTCCGCCGCCGTCCTCGTCGAACGCGCCGCCGACCGCACCATTGAGCGTGTCGCCATCTGCGTGGGCGGAGTGGGTTCGGTCCCGCAGCGCCATGTCGCCGGCGAAGAGGCGCTTACGGGCACCAAGGGCGACGAAGCAGCGGTTGCGCTGGCGCTCGACCGATGCAGCCAGCTCGACTATGTCGCGGACTTCCATGGCGGAGAGGACTATCGCCTGAGCGTGGCGCGCACCATGCTGCGGCGAAGCCTGGCAGACGCGCTCGATGAAACCCGTTCCGGCAAGGCTGCAGCCTGATGCAAGAGATCACCCTGCTCGTCAACAACCGTCCCTACAGCGGCACCGTCGAGGCCAGAACCACGCTGGCCGATTTCCTCAGGCACAGCCTGGGCCTCAAGGGAACCCATCTGGGCTGCGAGCACGGCGTCTGCGGCGCTTGCACGGTGCTTGTCGACGGCGCAAGCGTCCGCGGCTGCCTGATGCTGGCGGTCCAGGCCGAAGGCGCCATCGTCGAGACGGTGGAGGGCCTGGCGGCCGACGATGGCACGCTGCACCGACTTCAGGAGGCCTTCAGCAAGGAGCACGGTCTTCAGTGCGGCTTCTGCACGCCCGGCATGCTGATGACCCTGATCGAATTGCTGCGCGAAAACCCCTCCCCCACGGAAACGGAGGTGCGCGAGGCCATTTCCGGCAATCTGTGCCGCTGCACCGGCTACCAGAGCATCGTCCGGGCGGTCCTGAGCGTCACCGGCCGGCCTGTCGGCGCGGCGGGAGACCTCTGATGGCCGGGACCGACGCCATGACTTCCGGCCGCACCCACGCGCCCTCCGTCGGCCAGCGCATCACGCGGATCGAGGATGGGCCGCTTCTCACCGGCCACGGCGAATTTCTCGACGATATCGTCCTGCCCGATCTGCTGCATTGCGCCTTCGTGCGCAGCCCGCTCGCCCATGCCAGGGTCGATGCGATCGACGTCGAGGCGGCGCGCGCCCTGCCCGGCGTGCATGCGGTGCTCACGCTCGACGACCTGATGCCGCAATTGCGCTCGGGCCGCATGCCGCTCGGCGCAAGCCCGGTCGGCGGCCAGAACAAGAGCACGCCCTTCGTGCTGTCGGACAAGGAAGTCGCCTATGTCGGCGAGCCGATGGTGCTGGTGGTGGCGGAGTCCCGCTATATCGCCGAGGACGCCGCGGCCCTGGTCAACATCGCCTTTTCCTCGCTTCCCGTGGTCAGCGACGCCCGCAAGGCGCTGGCCGACGGCGCACCCGTCTGCCGCACCGAGCTCGACAGCAACCGGATGAGCAATTTCCATGTCGGCTATGGCGACGTCGACGAGGCCTTCGCCAATGCCGCGCATGTCTTCGAGGACGAGCTCTGGCAGCATCGCGGATGCGGCCACTCGATGGAGGGACGCGGCGTCGTGGCCGAGGTCCGCCCGGGCGGCGAGCTGTGCGTCTGGTCCTCGACGCAGATGCCGCATGACGTCTATTACATGCTGGCCGGTATGCTCAGGGTCGAGCAGGAAAAGCTGCGTGTCGTGACCCCCGACGTCGGCGGCGGATTCGGGCCGAAATACTGCTTCTACCCGGAGGAGGCGGCCCTGCCCGCGGCCGCACTCCTGTTGCGCCGCAATCTCAAATGGGTCGAGGACCGCCGCGAGACCTTCATCTCCTCGATCCAGGAACGCGACCAGTACTGGTCGATGCAGGTCGCCGTCGACAGCGAGGGCCTGCTGCTCGGCCTGCGCGGCCGGATGATCCACGACCAGGGCGCCTATGCCCCCAAGCCCGTCAACCTGCCCTACAATGCGGTGACGGCGGTCACCGGGCCCTACATCCTGCCCGCCTACCGCATGGACGTGGACGTGGTGCACACCAACAAGGTGCCGGTGTCCTCGGTGCGCGGCGCGGGCTATCCGCAGGCCGCCTTCACCATGGAGCGCATGCTCGACCTGGTGGCCGTCAGGCTCGGCATCGACCGGGCGGAAATCCGCCGCCGCAACCTCATCCCGGCCGACAAGATGCCCTATACCAAGAAGCTGCAGGCGCGGTCGGGCGCATCGCTGGTCTATGACAGCGGCGACTATCCGGCAGCCCAGGCGCAGGTGCTCGCCGCGGCGGGATGGAGCGACTTCGCCGAACGCCAGAAGAAGGCGCTGGACCAGGGCCGCTATATCGGCATCGGCCTCGCCAATGCCGTCAAGGGCACAGGCAGGGGCCCGTTTGAAAGCGGCGCGGTGCGCATCAGCCAGGACGGCAAGGTCAGCATCTTCACGGGCGCCACCGCCATGGGCCAGGGCATCGCCACCGCGCTGGCGCAGATCTGCGCCGACGAGCTGGCGATCGGACCGGACAGCATCAGCGTCACCGCCGGCGACACGGCGCGCACGGAAATCGGCCTGGGCGGATTTGCCAGCCGCCAGATGGTGACCGCGGGCTCGTCCGTGAAGCTCGCGGCGAAAGCGGTCGCCGCGAAGGCGATCAAGGCGGCGAGCAAGATCCTGTCGGTTCCCGAAGGCGACCTGGAACTCGACGACGGCTATGTGCGGGAAAAGACCGGGAACCAGAGCATCAGCCTGGGCGAACTGGCGCGCGTGCTGCGCGGCGCACCCGGATATGCGTTCCCCGACGGCTTGGAGCCCGGGCTGGAAGCGACCATCCGCTGGCGCACCGATGCCCTCTCCTACGCCAATGCCTGCCATGTGGCGGAAGTCGAGGTCGATCCCGACCTCGGCCAGGTCACGATCACGCGCTATGTGGCGCTCAACGATTCCGGCCGGATGATCAATCCGATGATCGTCGAGGGCCAGGTCCAGGGCGGCATCGTCCACGGCATCGGCAACGCGCTCTACGAATTCATGGGCTATGACGACGAGGCCCAGCCGCTGACCACCACCTTCCAGGAATATCTGATGGTGACGGCGACGGAAGTGCCGAACCTCGAGACCATCTACCGAGAGACACTCGCGCCCGGCAATCCGATTGGCGCCAAGGGCGTGGGCGAGACCGGCACCATTCCGGCGGCGGCGGCGATCATCTCGGCTGTCGAGAACGCCCTGTCGCCGTTCGGCCTGCGCATCTCGCAAACCCCGGTATCGCCGGAGATCCTCTTCAAACTGATCAAATCCGCGCGCGACGCGGCCCGGCAGAATCCTGACAGTCAATCCTAGGAAACACGGCATGACCTCAAAGCTTCAACTCACCCTCGCCTGCGGAGACTACGAGATCATCCGCCCCCTCAAGGACGGCATCGTCAAGCCCGACGGGATCGAGTTGAACATTCTGACCGGCGCCGACTCCGCCACCCGCCACTGGCGCTTCCTGCGCGGCCAGTACGACATGGCAGAATGCTCCGGCTCCTCCTACATCGTGGCGCGTGACCGCGGCATGCCGTTCAACGCCCTGCCGGTGTATCCGCACAGGCGCTTCCGCCACGGCTTCATTTTCACCAACACCGCCGCCAACATCACCAAGCCGTCTGACCTGATCGGAAAGCGCGTGGGCGTCAAGTTCTACCTCGCCACCGCCACGCTCTGGCTGCGCGGCATTCTCGAGAATGTCTACGGCGTGCCGCACAAGTCGATCGAGTGGTTCGCCGAACTCGATGAGGACATCGCCTTCACCCCGCCCGAGGGACTGACCCTGCACCGCCTGCCGGACAACAAGTCGGCCGAGAAGATGCTGGCCGAAGGCGAACTGGATGCGCTGCTGCATCCGGACATCATCGAGCCGATCCTCAACAAGGATCCCCGCGTCGGCCGGCTTTTTCCCGATTACAAGACCGAGGAAAAATCCTACTACGACAAATACGGCATCTTCCCGATCATGCATGTGCTGGGCATCAAGCAGGAGCTGGTCGACCGGCATCCCTGGATCGTGCCCAACCTGTACCAGGCCTTCGACGAGGCCAAGAACTTCGCCATGAAGAAGATGCGCAACCCGCGTCTGGTCCCGCTTGCGTGGTACCAGGAGGCGTGGGAAGAGCAGGAGAAACTGCTGGGTCAGGATCCCTGGGAATATGGTTTGAGCGAGTCCAACCGCAACAACCTCGAAACCCTGATCGGCTATTCGCATCAGCAAGGCCTGATCAGCCGCAACATCCCGGTTGAGGAGCTGTTCTTGCCGGTGTCGCAAGGGCGCAAGCGCGGAACCTTCCGCACCTAGCATCCTCTGACCAAATGGAGACTGACCATGCAGATCAAGAACAGCTTCGACGTCCCGCTGCCCGCAGATGAAGCCTGGCGCATCCTGATGGATTTTCCGCGCATTGCCCCGTGCGTTCCCGGAGCCGAGTTGACCGGCCAGACGGCCGACGGCGGCTATGAGGGCAAGGTGTCGGTGCGCCTTGGCCCGGTCGCCCTGTCATTCGGCGGCACCGCGAAGATCGTGCACCAGGACGATGCCGCGCGCCATGCGCAGCTCACGGCCGGCGGCCAGGACGTCAAGGGCCGCGGCACGGCCAGCGCCGACATTTCCTTCAACGTATCGCCCACGGAGACCGGGTCGCGCGCCGATATTGTCACCGATGTGACGCTGACCGGACTGGTGGCGCAATATGGACGAGGCACCGGGCTGATCCAGTCCGTGGCCACCCAGATCGCCAATCAGTTCGCCGAGAACCTGCGCGCCATGATCGAAGCCGGCAAGGCCGGTCCGGCCACGGCCGGGGTCGCCGACACCCAGCCGGCCGCTGCGCCGCGGCCGGCTCCCGCCCCCGCCACCAAGCCGATCAGCGGCTTCGCGCTTCTCTGGGCGGCGATCCGCGGCCTGTTCTCGCGCTCGTCCTGACCCTCTGATCCCAGGAAACGCTTCCGGAGATACACCCGACAGGACAAAGGCACGGCCCGCCAGGCTAGATGATCCTGACGCCTTTCACCTGCAGCCCGTTCTTGATCGTGGAAATCAGGGTTTCGAGCATGCGCATGGTGGTGGGCGAATGCGACCGGAGCTGGCGCGTGATCAGGCAGATCTCGCGCTCGACCTTGGGTTCGCTCAACTCACGGAATTCGAACTCGCTCAGCGGATCGGTATGCGCCGCGAGCGACGGCAGCACCGAGAACTTGCCTCCCAACTTCAACAGCGCATAGAGCGAGTTGGTGCTGGAGGCATGGTCGAAATCCTCCTCCGCGATCTGGGCAAGCCCGAGTTCGCGCTGGGCCGCCAGCGTTGCCCCGATCCCGGTGTCGCTGGTCAGTCCGATATACTCGAACTTCGACAATTGGCTCCAGGTGAGCTTGCCGCTGCACTTGGCGAGAGGGTGGTCCTTGGGGACAACGACGCCGAACGTATCGGCCAGCACAGGGGTGTAATCGAGGTCGGGGAACGCGTTCAGGCTGCTCGACAGGCCGAAGTCACGCTTGCCTTCGAGCACGGCGCGCTCGATCTTGTCCGACCCCTCGTCGTAGACCGATATCGCGATGTCGGGATAGGCGGCCCTGAACGCGAGCAGCGTCGGCGTCAGCACATGGGTGATCATCGACGAGGCGGCGGAGATGCGCACATGCCCGCGCAGGCTTCGCGCCGCGGCCTGCAGGTCGACGATCGCATTGTCGAAATCGCGCAGCACCTTGTCCGCCACGCCCTTGAACCAGATCGCATCCTGCGTGAGCTCCACGCGGCGGGTGGTGCGGTCGAAGAGCCTGAGCCCGGCGAGATCCTCGAGCTGCTTGATCGTCGCCGTCAGCGAGGACTGGGTCTGGAACAACCGGTTTGCAGCCAGGGTGAAGGACCGTGTCTCGGCGACCGCCGCGAAGCAGCGCAGATGTCGAAGCGATATTTGTGCACCCATTCGGGACCTCGTAGTCAATCAGCCTGCAGAATAGGATCGAACCGTGTCAAAGTCTCGTTCCCGGGACCGTCGTCGCTCTATCCCGTATGCTTACTGGCTGCCGGCACATACAGGCACGGCCGCGTCCTCGGAGCCGCCGGTCCGAACCTGGGATGTGGGCCGTGCTGAAAGCTCGCACAGAATTTGCGCAGAGGCAACAATCACTTCGGGACCGCCGCCACGTCCGGAGGGCAGCAGGCGCATCACGCGCGAGGACCGTCGCCGCGGGTCAAGCAGCGCCCAAGCCGGTCGCCGGCTCGGGCGTGAGAGGGCCGGCCGATCAGACAGCCGCAATCACCTGGATTTCGACCCGGCAGTCCGGATTGTTCATCGCGACATAGCCGCAGATGCGCGCAGGCGTGTGCCCCGGCACGACCCAGGCGTCCCACAGGGCATTGAAGGCCGCCAGATCGTCGCGCGTCTTGAGCCAGACCTGCGCCGACAGGACCCGGCTCTTGTCGGTCCCGGCTTCCTCGAGGAGTTCGTCGATCCTGGCCAGCACCTGCCCGCCCTGACCGGTGATGTCGAGCGAATAATCGGCGGGCACCTGCCCGGCGGTATAGACCAGCCCGCCATGGACGACGGCGCGGCTGCGCCGGTGGTTCTGGTCGATACGGGTGATGTCGGTGTCGGTCATGATGTCGTGTCCTTTGGATGTGATGTCGGGCTAGTTCGGCTTGCCGTAGCCGCCGCCGCCGGCGGTTTCCATGCAGACGATGTCGCCCGCCTTGAGCACCCGCGGCATGGTCGGGTCGCTCGGCTCGCCATTGAGCAGGAGCCGCCCGGGCCGCCCTTCGCCACCCCCCATCAGGCCGCCCGTGGGCGATTTCATCTGGGTCATGAGGAAGGACGCCATCACGTCGCCGGCGCCGGGCGCGACCTCGAATTCGAAGCAGATCCCCTGGCCGCCGCTGTGCTGGCCTTGGCCGCCGCTGCCCCGGCGCAATTCACGCCGCAGCACCTTGATCGGCGCCAGGGTTTCCATCATTTCCACCGGCGTGTTTCCGAGGTTTGCCGGGAAGCTGAGCGCGGAATAGCCATCCCGTCGCGATGTCGCGCCCTGCCCGGCGTTGAGGAAGTTGACGACCGCGAAGCGGCTGCCGTTGTGTTCGCCGGACATGGTGATCGAGGAGTTGGGCGAACCCGCCGCCCAGACCTTGTCGGGAAGGACGTCGGCCAGCGCCTTGAACACGGCCAGGGGCAGCAGGTGGCCGATGGCGCTTCGCCCGCCCGACGCCGCAGGATAGGTGGGATTGAGCAGCGAGCCCTCGGGAGCGCTGGTGGTGATCGGCAGGAAGCTGCCCTCATTGTTGGGAATGTCGGGACACAAGAGCGCCTTCAGCCCGTACACGGTGTAGGCGAAGACATAGACCGGGACGACGTTGAGCGCATAAGGCAACTGGCTGCTCGTGCCCTTGTAGTCGATCGAGATCGTGTCGTCGCGGACCGTCAGTTCGCACTGGATCAGGATCGGCTCGTCGAAGCCATCGTGCTGAACGGTCGACCGGTAGACGCCGTCCGGAATCCGCCGGATCGCCTCGCGCATGGCGTTCTCCGACCGACGCCGCACTTCCGCGCCCAGCAGTTCGAGATCGGTGACCTCGAGCAGTCCCTGCAGCCGCTCACCCATGGTGCGGCACCCCGAGACCTGCGCCCAGATATCGCCCAGCCCCTGCTCCGGCACGCGGATGTTCTGCCTGATGATGTCGATCAGCACCTCGTTCGGCTCGCCCGCGTTGAGAAGCTTCATGAGCGGAATCTGCAGGCCTTCCTCGTAGATCTCCCGGCTCGAATTGCTGCGCAGCTTGCCGCCGATATCCGGCAGGTGCGAGACAACGGCGGCGAACGCAACGAGCTCGCCCTTGAAGAAGATCGGCGTGGCCGTCGTCACGTCGTGCACATGCCCCGAGCCCTTCCAGGGATCGTTGGTGATGAACACGTCGCCGGGCTTGATGGTCTCGATCGGATAGGCGGCGAGGAAGTGCCGCACGGTCGCCGGCAGACAGCCGATGAATCCTGGCAGGCTCATGGTCGACTGCGCCAGGGACCGGCCCTGGGCGTCCGTGAGGACGATGGCGAAATCATTGCCGTCGCGCACAAGGGTCGAAAAACAGGTGCGCACGAAAGCGGCGGACGCCTCGTCCACGACGCTGATCAGGCGCTTCCACAGGATCTCGAGTTCGATGGGATCGAACCGGGAAGCCGTGTCATTGGGTCGGTCGGTCGCGCGATCCGGCGACGTGGTAACTGTATGCCCCATATCAATCAAATTCCCTGATGGTAATGGAAACCGTGAGGTCTGGAAGGATGGAGACTTCGGATGCAACGCCGACCACGATGGTGGATTCGCGCTCTTCCAGGATGAGAGGGCCGCTCAGCACCGTGCCGGCCGGCAGGGAATAGCGGTCATAGACATCGACCTCGCCATAGGCCTTGCGCAGCGGCAGGTAGATGCTGCGGCGTTCCGTCGGCGTGACCGAGGATTTGACGCGATCGTCGCCCCACTGGAAGTGGTGCACCTTTGTTGGCGCGCGTCCGACCAGCCGCCAGGTGATGACCTGCGGCGCCGCCTCGGGCACGAGCCGGCCGTAGAGCAGCTTGTACTGCCGCTCGAACTCGGCGAGCAGGCGCTCGCGCGTCGAGGAAGAGATCGTCTCGTAGGGAATGTGGATCGAAAGCTCGGCACCCTGCCCGTAATAGCGCATCTCCGCGCCGATGGTCCATTCCACGTCGGTCGCGCCGGCGGCCTTGAGTTCGGCTTCCGCCTCGGTGCGCAGCGACGCCAGGTTACTGGCGACCTCGTCCCACTTCACTTCGTCGATCAATTGGGGATTGGACCAGGAGCGGTCGATGCGCGCGGGCGCCGACAGCATGCCCAGGCAGGATCCGGCGCCGGCGGCAATCGGGACGAACACGCGCGGAATGCGCAGCTTGCGGGCCACCTCGACGGCGTGCACGGGTCCGGCGCCGCCGGTCGCCACCATCGAGAAATCGCGCGGATCATAGCCGTTCTCGGCGATGTGGATGCGGGCGGCGCTCGCCATGTTCTCGTTGACGATGTTGCAGATGCCGAAGGCCGCGTCGACCAGCGACACTTCCAGTTCATCGGCGAGCCGCTGCATCGCCGCGGTCGCGTCGTCGACGGCAAGCCGCATTTCGCCGCCCAGGAACCGGTCGGCATTGAGATAGCCCAGCAGCAGGTCGGCGTCGGTCACGGTCGGATCCTTGCCGCCCCGCCCGTAGCAGGCCGGCCCCGGCATGGATCCGGACGATTCCGGCCCGATATTGAGAAGCCCGATCCGGTTGCGATGGGCGATCGAACCGCCGCCCGCGCCGATCTCGATCAGCTCGATGCTCGGAATGAGAATGGGCAGGCCCGACCCGCGCTTGAAGCGTTCGACCCGCGCGCATTCGAAATGATGCGCGATCGGCGGCTCGCCGCCCACCGCCACGCAGGCCTTGGCGGTGGTGCCGCCCATGTCGAAGGCCAGCACCTGGTCGATCCCATGCTGGCGCGCCGTATTGAGCGCCGACAGCACGCCGGCCGCAGGACCGGATTCCAGAAGCAGGATGGGCGAATGCGCGCCCGATTCCGCCGAACTGAAGCCGCCGCTCGACACCATCACCCGCAGCGGCACATGCGCCTGGATGCTCAGGATGCGCGCGTCAAGTTCCTGGAGATACTCGGCCACGATTGGCTTCACATAGGCGTTGGCGGCCACCGTCGAGGTGCGCTCGTATTCCTTGATCTCGCGGGCGAGATCGGAAGACAGCGAGATCGCCACACCCGGCAGCTCGCGCTCGAGATGCTCCTTGACCCGCTGCTCGTGCGCCGGATTGACATAGGAATGCAGCAGCGACACTGCCACGGACCTGACCTTCAGGTCCCTGATGGCCTCCACCACCGCATCGAGCTTCTCGTCGGTGATCTCGGTCAGCACTTCGCCGCGCGCATTCAGACGCTCGTCGAGTTCCACCCTGTGGTCCGGCGAAATCAGCGGCTTGGGCAGTTCAATGTCGAGGTCGTAGATGTCGTAGCGCCACTCGCGTCCGATATCGAGCGCATCGCGCATGCCCTTGGTCGTCACCAGCGCCGTCTCGACGCCCTTGCGCTCGATCAGCGTGTTGGTGATCAACGTCGTCCCGTGCACCACCTCGCGCATCGGAACCTGGGCGACGCCCAGGGACAGGCTTGCCTGCGAAAGCAGGTCCATGATCACCGTGGAGACAGCCTGGCCGGGGTCATCCGGCGTGGTGGGCGACTTGGCAACCCAGATCCGGCCTTCCGGCGACAGGGTCGCGACCCCGTCGGTAAATGTTCCGCCAATGTCAACAGCGACACGCAGCTCAGTGTCAATCACGATACATCCAATCTTGCTTTTCTGTTGAAGATCCGGGTCCCGATCAGTAGGCGATGGTAATCAGACGTTCTTCGGTCATTTCCCGCACCGCATAGGCAGGACCTTCCCGCCCGAACCCGCTGGCCTTGACCCCGCCGAACGGCATCGCGTCGATCCGGGCGCTGGAGGCCTCGTTGACGTGAACGCCGCCGAAGCGCAGGCGCGGTGCAATACGAAGCGCGGTGTGCAGGTTCGACGTGAACAGCCCCGCCGCCAGCCCGAAGGGCGAGGCATTGGCGCGCTCCACCGCCTGCTCCACATCATCGAACCCCATGAGGCTGACGACGGGCGCGAAGATCTCCTCGCACACGACCTTCATCTGGTCCGAAACGTTCTCGAGAACCGTCGGCTGGATGACGCTGCCCTCGCGGCTGCCGCCCGTCACAATGCGGGCCCCGGCCGCCACCGCCTCGGCGATCCAGCTTTCGGCGCGCTCGGCGTGATGGCGGCTGATCATCGGCCCGATCAGGGTCTCGGGGTCTGCGGGATCGCCCGCCTTGATCTTGCCGATCGCCTCGACAAGCTTCTCGCGAAACACATCGAGGATGCGGTTGTCGACATGCAGGCGTTGCACCGAGGTGCACACCTGGCCCGCCTTGCGAAAGCCGGCGTTGAGGATCTTCGGGATCGCGCGATCGATATCGGCGTCATGGCAGACGATGGTGCTGGCGATGCTGCCGAGCTCGAGCTGAACGCCGCGCAAGCCGGCGGCCTGCTGGATCTCGCGCCCCACTTCGGTGCTGCCGGTGAAGGCGTAATAAGCGATGCGCTGGTCCTCGAGCAGTTGCCGGCCGATCGTCCGGCCGCGGCCATGCACCAGCGCGATCAGCTTCGGCGGCAGTCCCGCCTCGAGCAAGACCTCGCACAGGGCCACGGCAGAAAGCGGCGTGAAGTTGGAGGGCTTGATGACGACGGAATTTCCGCCGGCCAGGGCCGGACCCACCTTGTGGGCGAGCGTGTTGAGGGGCGAATTGAACGGCGTGATGGCGCAGACGACGCCCCTTGGCGCCCGGATCGTGTAGCCCATCCGGTCGCGCGCGCCCTCGGCCGAGAGCATCGGCACCAGTTCGCCATGGAGCATCTTGGCCTGCTCGGCGGAGAGTTCGAGCGTCTGCGCGCACCGGCGCACCTCGTTCTCGCCGTCGGCGTTTGTGAACCCCGCCTCGTTGCGCATCAGCTCGATCAGCTCGGCGCTTCTGGTGCGCACGATCTCGGAGGCGCGCATCAGGATCTGGTAGCGCTCATAGGGCGACAGCTTGTCGAGGCGCTGTCCCTCGACCGCGCCGGCAACCGCCTGGTCGACCTGGGCGGCGGTGGCCACCGCCATTTCCCCGAAAGGTTTGCCGGCATATTTGTCGGCTAGCACATCGACGGTTTCGCCCTCGACCCAATCGCCTTTGATCAGAAGCTTGGACATCAGGTCCGCTCCTTCCCGTCGGCGCCCGAGAGGCCGCGCATGAAGTTCAACCGGATCTTCCCCGGATCCCTGTCGGTCGTGCCGGCGGGCTTGTGGTGATCGACGCGTGCGGCGATCAGTTGCGGTCCGTCCTCGCTCAGCGCGGCGTCCACCAGGGCTTCGAAATGATCTTCGTCGGCCGCCCACTCGCTGGCCTTGAGGCCGCTGGCGCGCGCGATCGCCACCAGGTCGACCGTGGTCGCCGTCAGCGTCTGCTGCGCGCCTGTGATATGGTAGGCGCCATTGTCCCAGATGACGACGCAGAGGTTCTTCGGCGCGACCGTGGCGATCGTCCCAAACGCTCCCAACTGCATGAGAATGGAGCCGTCGCCTTCCAGCGCGAACACCTTGCGGTGGGGCTGGGCAACGGCGACGCCGAGCGCGATCGGCGCGGCCAGGCCCATGCTTCCCAGCATGTAGAAATTCTGCGGCCGCTGGCCGCTCGCCCACAGGTCCCAGTTGGTGTGGCCGATGCCGCCGACGACGGCCTCTTCCGACTTGAGCTTGGCCACAAGCCTGCGGGTGAGGTCGCTTCGGTTCATGATCCGCGCTTCGTCGCGGCTGAAATTGCTGATGGTGCTCATGTCGCCACTCCTCCTAGTGCTGCCGCTTGGTCAACAACGGCGACAGAATGATCGCGGCCGGGCTCTGGGTCGCGAACGCCTGCTGGATCATTCCGTTGACGACGAATTCAACATGACTGCGTTCCTCGATCGCGCGATGCTCGATGCCGAGCGTCTCCAGCACCGGGCGCATGGTGCGGCAGACGATGGCCTGCCCAAGCTGGAATTCACCCAGCACCCCGCGCTCGGAGATCACCATGACGAGCGGGATCTGGAACGGCACGATCATCGAGGCAAGCGCATTGGGCAGGGTCGCGAAACCGCTGGTCTGCATCAGCACGACGCCGCGCCGGCCGGCCATGTAGGCGCCCGCCACGATGGCGACGGCCTCTTCCTCGCGCGCCGGGCAGATGACGGTGAAGTAAGGGTCATCGTGAAGGGCCTGGATCAGGTCGCGCAGGACGTTGTCGGGAATATAGGTGACGAGATCGACGCCGTTAGCCCTGAGTACCCGAACCACCGTTTCATGCCATGGCTCATCATAATCTTTGCTCGTCATGGTCTTCCTGATCCTTGTTCCATTTGGCGTCGAGAATGAGACATCAAATCGTTGTTTCCAGTGCAGTTTTAATCACCTCGATTTCCGTCCACAAATTGTTAATTTTTCCAAATTGATAGTTTATGGATATAAATCGAGAACGGAAAACATCACTCCTGCCGATCAATCCGGCGCCGCGCCGGACGCCCTTGGGTTGCGCCGCGAAAAGGCCCGTCAAGACCGCCGGTTGGGATGATTGCAGACGCGGGGCCTGGATGATCGGCCGTCACTCGAGCTGGGTGACGATGTCCACCAGCGCCGGCTTGCCGGTCTGGGCGACATGGTCGGCTGCGCGGCGGATCACGTCGCGGACGGCTTCCGGATCGGAGATCGGCCCTTCGGCCCACCAGCCCTGGGCCCGCGCGATGGCGGCGAAATCCGGCGCAGGACCATCGATTTCCATGCCGATATAGGCGTTCTCGACCGGACGCCCGCGCTGGATGGCCATGTGCTCCTGGTGCGCCCAGTCGTTGTAGTAGGCCCGGTTGTTGACCATGATCACCAGCATCGGGATCTCGTAATAGGCCGCCACCCACAGGGTGCCGAGATCGAACATCAGATCGCCGTCCGGCTGCAGGTCCACCACCAGCTTGCCCGAGCCCTTGTGCGCCAGCGCCACGCCGAGCGAGATCCCGATCTGCGTCGCCGTCCCGAGGCTGTCGCCGGGATGCCGGTAGTGCCGGTCGAAATCCCAGATCTTCTTGGCCCATCCGCGCGATGTCCCGGCCGTGAGCACCCAGTCGTGGTCCTTCACCACCTCCCAGACCTCCCGGGCAAGGCGCGCCGTGGACAAGGGCGACTCGTCGGCCACCTTGTCGGCCTGCGCCTGCCAGGAGGCCCAGCGCGCCTCATGCTTTGCCGCCAGCTCCTGCCGGCGCTTATCCCGCCGGGCCGCCGTTTTCTCATCTGCCTTGGCGCCCAGCGCCCGGCAGAGTTCCACCAGTTGCGGGAGCGCGGAAACCGTGTCGGCGGTGACGTCGAGCGCAAGCTGCTTGAGGCGGCCATAGTCGTGCGACCAGCCGCGGATTCCGGTGTCGCCGAAGCCCAGCGCCATGCAGCGCGCGTCCGGCGCCAGTTTCGATGTCAGGTCCCGTGTCGCCGGATCGACGCCGGTGATCGCCGGCTCGCCGTCCTTGCAGTCGAGGAAGACCACGAGGTCCGCATCCGAGACCACGTCGGTTCCGGTGAGGTTGAGCGGATGCCGGTTGGGAAGATTGAGCCGGTTTCCCATGTCGATCACGCCGGCGGCCGTCAGTTCCGCCAGCTCCGGAATGAGCTCGAAGGCCCTCGGGTCACGCCCGGCAAAGCCCGCGACAATCACCGGGCGCTCCGCCTGCATCAGCGCCTCGGCGAGTTGCATCAAGGCGGCCGGATCGGCGCCCGCGGGCGTGGGCAGGCTGAACAGCGCGGGATCGGGCGCCGTCAGCGGCTCATCGAGCAGTTGTTCCTGCAGATCCGCGTCGAGCGACACATAGACCGGGCCCGCCGGTCCGGACCTGGCAATGTTCCAGGCGCGCGTGAGCGATTCCACCGAGGCCTGCGCCGAACGCGGTTCATCGTCCCATTTGACATAGTCGCGCACCGCGTTGCCCTGCACATTGGCGCTGTGGAACCAGTCGATCGACGGGCGGCGGCGCGCGGTGTCGGCCGGGCCGGATCCCCCCACGATCAGCATCGGCACCCGGTCGTGAAAGGCGTAGTAGATCCCCATGGTGGCCTGAAGCAGCCCGACCAGGTCGTGTAGCGCCACGGCCATCGGCTCGCCGGTCACCTTGGCATAGCCATGGGCCACGCCGATGGCGACCTTCTCGTGCTGGCAGCAGATCAGCTCGGGTCCGCCGCCGTCCCAGTTGACCAGGGAATCGTGCAGGCCGCGAAACGACGCCCCGGGGTTGAGACTGATATAGGGAACGCCCAGGCCGCGAATGACCTCGACCATGAGGTCGGATCCGTATTTTCCGGTGGTCATCGGATGAAGTCCTCCGACATGCCGGCCGCCTTCATGATCGGCTTCACCTGTTCGCGCAGCAGGCCCGAGAGCGGGAGCGTCAGGCCGGCCCGGTCCCCCATTTCCAGGACGATCTGCATGTCCTTGTGCGCCCACGGGATCTTGTTCATGTCCTTCCAGTTCTGCAGCGGCCAGTTCGTGCCGCTCGACCGCAGCAGAGCCGGAATGAGCTTCTCCTTCGGGACGCCGTGCTTTTCGGCGATCGCCAGGGCTTCGTGGTCGGCGGTCAGCGCCGCCCACAGCAGCATGTTATTCAGCGCCTTGCCGACCATGCCGGCGCCGACCTTGCCGAGGTGGAAGATTTCCGACCCGCAGGCCACCATCGCCGGGCGGGCCTTGTCGATGTCGGCTTCCTCGCCGCCGACGAGCCAGACGAGATAGCCGCCTTCGGCGCCGATCTCGCCCTGGCAGACCGGTGCGTCGACGAAGGCCACGCCCTTCTCCTGGCAGCGTGCCGCAAGCGCTTCCGCCTGCACCGGCGTGATCGTGCTGGCGACCACGATCACGCAGCCCGCGGCGGCGCCGGCCAGCACCCCTTCCGGACCGCAGATCGCTTCCTCAACCTCGTTGTAGAAGCCGGGCATGACGAAGACGACATCGGCCCCATCGGCGACGGCCTTGGGCGACGGGCGCCCCACCCCGCCGAAGGATTCCACGGTCTTGACCGACTCGGCCACCGGGTCGTAGCCGGCAACCGGGAAACCCGCCTTGAGGATGTGCCGGCACATGGGCCGTCCCATCCGACCCAGTCCCACGAAACCGATCTTCAGATCAGACATGACTTGACTCCAGATTCAGAAAAACCTTGCCCGCTCAGGAAAAGAGGAGCCCCCTCGGCAGAGGCAGCGTGAGCAGAACGACGAACATCAGATAGACGAGGCCAACGAGCAGCAGCGCGTAGATCAGCGAAAACAGGATGGATTTCCGGGCGACAAGCTTCAGGTAGACCAGGCAGAACACGAAAATCGTGGCTTCGATGCCGACGAGCGTCAGCAACACGAAGAAGGCTGCCACGGAGAAAAGCGTCTCCAACCACACCACCCGGGGCGAGGTGGCAAACACGCTGTCCATCCCTTTTTCGGTCGGCTCGTCTTCAGCCACCGGCCGGTCTCCGGCATTCTGCGGCTCGGCACTGGCCACGTGTCCCCCCATCGAACTGGCCAGAACCATCTGCGCGAGCTTGAGACACAGAAGCCCGCTTCCGAACCCGCTGATCATGAGCGGGAACACTGCCGCATACTGGGGCCAATCCAGCGCCGTCACGAAGGCCGAAACCATCACTGCGAGCACCAGGATCGTGATGATCCATTCTGCGTAGTCATCGACCGTCAGGCCGGTCTTTCGGGTAATGTCGGTCATGCTGCACTCCTTTCCTGGCGCATCTTGGTCCAGGCCTGGCGGCCCGCACGGAAGAAGATGAAGGCCATGATCACCGCAAAGCCGATGACGATCGGGCGGCTCAGCCACTCCCAGCCGAACAGCGAGTGGGACAGGAAGAAGTACCGCTCGCAGATTTCCCCCAGCACCACGCCGAGAAGCAGCGGCACCTTGGGCCAGTTGAAACGCTGGCAGAGCACGCCGATGGCGGCTGCGGCCAGCATCACCCAGACGTCATGCATGCTGTTGTTCGCCGCATAGGCGCCGAGCACGACGAGGACCAGGAGGAATGGCGCGAGCAGAGGCCCGTTCACCAGCGTCAGCCGGGACAGCGGCTTGATCAGCGGAATGGTGATCAGGAGAACGATGACATTGGCGATGATGGTCACCCAGATCATGGCAAAGGTCACATCGAGATGCTCGGTCAGCATCGCCGGTCCGGGGGTAATCCCCACGATCAGGAAGGCCGTGAGCACGATCGCGGTGCTGACGCTGCCCGGAAGGCCGAAGGAAATCATCGGGATCAGCGCGCCGCCATCCTTGGCGTTGTTGTTGCCGCTGGCGGCGAGCAGTCCCTCGATGCTGCCCTTGCCGAATTTCTCCGGCTCGCGCGATGTCTGCTTGGCATGGCCATAGGCAATGAACTGGGCCACCGATCCGCCCACCCCGGGGACGATGCCGACGCCGGCGCCGATCAATCCGGCCCTGAGCACCACGTTCCAGTGAATGAAGGAATCCTTGAAGCCCTGCCAGATGCCGCGGACGTCGTTGGAGGCCGTGCCGGTGGCGATGCTGCTCTTGCTCAGCATCAGCTCGAGGATCTGCGGGCCGCCGAACAGGCCGATGACGATCGCCACGATGCTGATTCCGTCCCACAGTTCGAGCAGGCCGAAGGTGTAGCGCGGCACCGCGGTCTGGGGGTCGATGCCCACCAGCGCGATCAGGATGCCCGCCGTCGCCATGATCAGGCCCTTGGTCATCGATCCATCCGAGAGGACCGAGATGAAGGTGAGGCCGACAAGCGTGAGCATGAAGAATTCGGGAGGACCGAACGCCAGGACGATGGGCCGGATGATCGGTATGGACAGGAGGATGGCGATCGCACCGATGACGGCGCCCAGCAGCGAGGCCATCAGCATCGCCCCGATGGCGCGGCCCGCCTCGCCCTTCTTGGCCATGGGATGGCCGTCGAGCACGATGGCGGCTGCGGTCGCTTCCCCGGGTATCCCGAACAGGATGGACGTGATGCCGCCAGCGGTCGTCGTGACGACCATCGTGCTCAGAAGAAAGCAGAAGGTCTCGATCGGCGTCATGCCGAAGGTGAAGGGAAGCATCAAGGCCAGCGCGACCGGTCCGCCCAAGCCAGGAAGAATGCCAACCACGAAGCCGATGACGATGCCGATCAACATCAGGCTCAGCGCGTAGGGGCTGATGACCTGCAACAGTCCCGATAACGCAGCTTCAATCATTAGAAAATCTCCCGACCAATCACACCTGTCCGGAACCGGCCATCTGGGATGGCCGGCCCGTTGTCATCGCTGAGCAGCAGATGAGGGTTCGCTCAGTTCTGGTACGATTTGCGCAGGAGGTTCACATAGGCCTGTGGAGCATTCGCCGTGAGGCCCGAAATCATGTCGGCGAGTTCGGCGCCAGCGATGGGCGAGACCGGACGATTGGTGCTCTCGGATTCCGCAAGGAACGCAGGATCTTCCATGGTCTTGTCGAAGGCTTCGCGCAGGCAGGCGAGGCGCTCCGCGGGCAGTCCGGGAGGACCGGCAAGGGCGCGGCCGCCGGCCACGAGATCGGCATGGGCCGTCACCAGGGCGAGGTCGTCGCCCTCCAGAAAGGAGCCGATCGGCGTCAGATCGGGATAGTCCGAATCTGCCTCGCTGTCGAAGAGCCACATGATCTTGGCGGATTCGGCTGACTGGGCCTGCTGCGCAGCGCTGTAGGACGACGAAAAGAGATCGAGTTCGCCGCGAGCAAGCGAGGCATAGACCTCCGGGGCGCCGGAGAAGCCGACAACGATGTTGGAATCGAGATCGAACACCGAGGTCATCAGCTCCGCCTCGATATAGTCGATGTCGCCCAGACCCGAAGACCCGATGCGAACCTTGCGCTCCTTGGAAATGGCCCGGACATCGTCGATCGACTTGATCTCGCTGTTTGGACCCACCGTGATGACGTCCGGCTCGCCGGAAACCCGGCCGATCCAGGAAAATCCGCCGCTTTCGAAGTTGACGCCATCAGCGCCGCCAAGCTCGGCGGTCAGCAGGCCGCTGGTCGACATCAACTGGACGAGAAGACCGTCCGGTTCGGCCACCCAGGTCTGGTTGGTGGCAAGAAGGCCGCCGGCGCCCGGCTGGTTGCGGACGATCATGTTCTGGGCGCCCAGCTTCGATCCCATGTGATTGGCGACCATGCGCCCATAGGAGTCAAACCCGCCGCCGGGGTTGAACGGGACGATCAGCTCCACCGTCTTGCCTTCGTAGAAAGAACAATCCGCCGTCTGCGCCATTGCCGGCACGGCCGTCGCAGCAAGAACAACCACCCCGCCGATGAACTTGGCGTAGCTCCCGGTGGACTTCCCTGCTGCCTTGATTTTGTCGCTTGAAGTATGAGTGTTGACCATCGTGTAAGTTCCCATTTCCACGTTTGTCTTGATTGCGAATGACGCCGGCGCGGACACCGCCGCGTCTGACTGCCATATCGAGCACCGATGGGCTTATGGACCGCAAACCATGCCGCCAATGAGAGACCGCGCGACGCCCTTATTGTTCTTTGCAGCACGACTAACGCGCGCTTTCACGGCATTATGGTCGCCTTGATTTCGGATACAAACAAATAATTTTCGACTATTATTATGATTTTGATTATAAATATCGGAGAAGGATTTTCCACGTCGGGCCCCTCTGCTTGGGGCCGGCCGTCCCCTGCCCATAGGAACTCCTGGCACGCATCCTGGCAACCAGATTCACTGCAGCAGGCCGCAGGCAGGCTCCAGGCTTCTCAGTGTTCCGCCATTGAAATCAGGAAATCAGCCGGCATCCTTGGTCGCGACATTCCAGTACGAGCCTTCCTTCCGGTCGATGTGCAATCGCAGGATCGCCAGGGCGCCTTCGGTGTCGGAATTGCCGACGGCATCGGCGAGTTCAATGTGCTCGCGGAACGACTTGGCCATGTGATCGGGATGCCGCCCCAGCCTGTTGCGCAGCGACGCCATCTTCTGGGCGATGGCCTGGTAGGCGTCGTCGAGAAACCGGTTTCCCGAGCAGTCGAAAAAATGCTGGTGGAACTGCGTATCGAGCGCCAGGTAGGCCGAGACGTCATCCTTCTGCCGGGCCAGCGTCATCTCCGCCGTGCAGGCCCTGAGCCTCTCCAGCAACTGCTGCGGATTGGTGCGGATCGCCGCCCTGAGCGCCGTGGTCTCGAGGCAGACACGGGCGTCGCAGAGCATGGCGATCTCTTCGGGCGCCAGGCAGAACACGAAGGTTCCCCTCTGCGGCTCGACCGTGAGCAGGCCTTCCATCTCCAGGCGGTTCATCGCTTCGCGCACCGGGGTGCGGCTCACGCCCAGTTCGGTGGCCACTCGGACCTCGGACAGGTGCTCGCCGAGATCCAGCCTGCCGCTGACGATCCAGTCCCTGATCGACTCGGTGACCAGCTCGGTAAGGGATTTCGGCCGTTCCAATAGCTTCATGGTTTTGCACTCCAGACCAACACCTACCGCAGATGTGACTAGCATACAACATACAGGATTGACGCAGTGGCATACTGTATGCCAGTTTGCGCGCCATCGGGAGGTAGACGGCTTTGAACTTGCGACGCATGGAAACGCTGATCGTCGAGATGAACCGCATTCTGGTTGCGGCCGTTCTGGCGATCGTCTTTGCAATTGTCTTCATCAACGTGGTCGGGCGCTACGGCTTCTCGCATTCCTTTGCCTGGGTCGAGGAGGCCGCGCGCCACCTGATGATCCTCGGCGCCTTTGCCGGCGCCGGCCTTGCCCTGCGTGAAGGCCGCCTGGTCGCCATCGTCGCGGTCGTCGACATGGTCCCTGCCCCGCTTGCAAAACCGATCCGCTGGATCATCGTCGCCATCATGTTCGCCTTCATGGCGACGATGATGTGGCTCGGCATCAAATTCGTCGAGTTCGGCTGGAACAAGCAGACCATGTCGACCGGCATGTCGCGCGGCATTCCCTACCTGTCCATTCCCATCGGCTGCGGCCTATTCCTGGTCCAGTTGGCCTTCTTCGCCCGGCGCTTCGTGGCCGAGGAATTCGAGATCGACGCGGTCGACCTCGTCCAGGCCAAGGAGTCCTGAGCGATGGCGAAGACGCTGATCATCCTGTTCTTCGCGACGCTGATTCTCGGCGTCCCCGTGGCCTTCACCATGGGAATCGCGGGCATCGTCGCCGTCTATCTCGACGGCTCGCTCAATCCGCTCGTCGCCACCCAGCGGATGTTCGCCGGCATCGACAGCTTCCCGCTGATGGCGGTTCCCTTCTTCATTCTCGCCTCCGAGCTGATGACCGCCTGCGGCCTGACGCGCTCGCTGCTCGGCTTCGCCAATGCGCTGGTCGGGCACCTGCGCGGCGGCCTCGGCCATGTCAACATCCTGGTCTCGATGCTGTTTGCGGGCATCAGCGGCTCGGCGCTCGCCGATGCCGCCGGCCCGTCGGCGATCGTCATGCGGATGATGCGCGAAGCGGGCTACGACAAATATTATGCAGGCGCGCTCTCGGCCGCGACGGCGACCATCGGCCCGATCATCCCACCCTCGATCCTTGCCGTGATCTTCGCCATCTCGACCAGCGGCGTCACCGTGGCGGGGCTGTTCCTGGCGGGCATCGTGCCGGGCATCCTGCTCGGCGTCTCGCTCGCCATCGCCAACCACATCATCTCGGTCCGGAACGGCTATCGCGGCCGCGAGGACCGGGCGAGCATGAAGGAACTCTCCGGCGCCACGCTAGCGGCGCTGCCGGCGATCATCATGCCGGCGATCATCCTCGGCGGCATCCTGCTCGGCGTCTTCACGCCGACCGAAGCCGGCGCGGTGGCCTCCGCCTACGCGTTGCTGCTCGGCCTGGTCCTGCGCTCCTTCACCTTCCGCGGCATCTATGCCGCCTTCGTGCGCGCGGCGGTGGTCACCTCGTCGGTGTTCCTGATCGTGGCGCTGGCGTCGATCTTCGCGTGGCTGCTCACCTACCTGCAGATCCCGCAGCAGCTTGCATCCGTGATCTCCACCATCACCGACAGCCGGCTCGGGATCCTCTTCATCCTCGCCGGTTTCGCCCTGGTCTGCGGCTTCTTCATCGACACGCTGCCGGCGCTGATCATCCTCACGCCGATCCTCGGGCCGATCGCCTATTCGGCCGGCGTCGACCCGCTCCAGTTCGGCATGATGCTGGTTCTCAACCTGACCATCGGCATGATCACGCCGCCGGTCGGTCCGGTCCTCTTCGTCATTTCCGCGGTCGGGCGGCTGCGCCTCGAAGCGCTCGCCAAGGCCGTTCTGCCGCTGCTGATAGCAGAACTTCTCGTCCTGCTGCTGGTCATCCTTGTGCCCGGCGTCAGCACTTTCGTCCCCAATCTATTTGGATTTGCCAACTGACATGAGAAGGAGGAACATTATGAAATCCATGTCAAAATACCTTGCAGCGACTGCGGCGATCGCGGTCCTTGCCACTGCGTCCGCGGCCTCGGCCAAGGAGCTCAAATACGCCCACTTCCAGTCCGCGGACCTCAGTTCGCCCAAGCATGCCGCGGCGCTTGCCTTCGAGAGCTGCGTCGAGGGCAAGACCGCCGGCTCGATCGACGTCCAGATCTATCCCGCCGGCCAGCTTGCCGGCGACAACGAGGTGATGGAAGGCCTGCAGCTCGGATCGATCCAGATGGCGGTCGTCCATGACGGCCCGATCTCGGCCACCTACAAGCCCTTCTCGGCGCTCGCCCTGCCCTATCTTTTCGACGACCAGGCCATGGCCTGGGCGGTGATGGATGGCGACTTCGGCAAGGAAATGGCCGAGGACATGGTTGCCAAGACCGGCATCCGCATGTTCGGCGTCGCCGACAACGGCGTGCGCAACTTCACCAACAACGTGCGTCCGGTCGCCGAGCCTAAGGACATGGCCGGCCTGAAGATGCGCGTGATGACCGCCCCGGTCTGGGTGACGCTGGTGGAAAGCCTCGGCGCCTCGGCCACTCCCGTGCCGTGGCCGGAACTGCCTGGTGCCTTGCAGCAGGGCGTCGTCGACGGCCAGGAGAACGGCGTGACCAACATCGTCGACGCCTCGCTCTACCAGAACCAGAAATACGTCACCCTCGACGCTCACGTGTTCAGTTGGCACGCCTACCTGATGTCGGACAGCTTCTACCAGGGTCTGACGGATGTCGAGAAAACCGCCGTCGACCAGTGCGTGGAGATCGCCAAGGTGATCCACCGCGGCATGACCGCGGCGCAGGATGCCAACGCCTCGGCGATCCTCTCGGAAAAAGGCATGACGGTCGTCCCGGTGAGCCCCGAGCAGAAGGCGATGTTCCGCCAGGCCGCGCAGCCGGCGGTGCGGGAATTCGTGGTGAGCGAAGTCGGCGCGGAATGGCCCGACAAGCTCGATGCCGCGGTCGCGGCCTATCGCGACTCCTTCAACTAAGCGAAACGGAGAGGTCGCGTCATGGCGAATGCCGTTGCCGTTCTGGAACCAGGCTATGCGGACTACAGCACCGAGGAAAAGGTTCTGTCGGCCCATGCCCTGAAAGTTGTTCCGGTGGCCGCGCACCAGGACGCGGCCTCCGCGCTGCAGACCATCAATCCGCTGGGTGTCATGGTGCGCGAGCGCGCCGTGACATCCGGTCTGATGGAGGTCTGCCCCGACCTCAGGATCATCGTGCGCTACGGCGTCGGCGTCGACAACATCGATCTCGAAGCCGCCGCCAGGCGCCGCATCTATGTGGCCAATGTCCCTGATTACGGTGCCGAGACCGAGGTCAGCGAACATGCCCTTGCGCTCTATCTCGCCGTCCAGCGCCGCATTCCGGCCCGGGACCGCGAAGTCCGCTCGAACAAATGGGGCATCGGCCAGGCGGCGCTGATTCCGAGCCGGGAGAATGCCGTTCTCGGACTGATCGGCTGTGGCCGCATCGGCATGGCGACGGCGCGCAAGTTCCGCGCCCTCGGCTTCGCCCGGGTGCTGGTCTTCGATCCATTCCTGTCCGGGGAAAAGGCGACTGCCGAGAACCTTGAACTGACCGATCTGGACAGTCTTTGCCGGCTGAGCGACGTCGTCAGCGTCCATGCGCCGCTGACGCCCGAGACACACCGCATCCTCGACGCCCGGCTGTTCGCGCTGATGCGGCCGACTACCATTGTCGTCAACGTCTCGCGCGGCGGCCTCGTCGACGAGGCGGCGCTTGCCGCGGCGCTCGACCAGGGCCGGATCTTCGGCGCCGGCATCGACGTGTTCGAAGAGGAGCCGGTGCGCCCGGATCACCCCCTGCTGTCGACGCCCAACACCGTGCTCTCGGACCATACCGCCTGGTATTCGGAGCGGTCGGTCGCGGTGCTCCAGCGCAACGCCGCCGCCGAGATCAGCCGCGTGCTCTCCGGTGAACCGCCCAGAAACTGGGTGAACAGATGGTGAGGCCCTCAGCGACAGGCCCGGCAGCCGCCGGCGCGCCGTCGACATGCGGCCCGCCAGTCATGCGGGACATGGATCCCGCCCTTTCCTCCCAGGGAAATTCCCTTTCAACACAAGCTTCTGAAGGAAGAAGACATGACACTTGATGAACTCATCGCGGGTTTCCGCACAGCCGCAACGGCCTCGGTGGCCGACGCGGTCGACAAGGTGACCGGAAAGACCGGCTTCCTGCCCGAAGCCTTCAAGCCGCGCATCAACGAAAGGAAGATCGTCGGCCCGGCGGTCACCATCCTCGAAGGCCCGACCGCCGAATTCCTGCCGCCGCAGCATGCCATCGACGCGATCGACGAGGCGGACGCCGGCTCGGTGATCGTGATTTCGACCAACGGCACCACCGATGTGGCGCTGTGGGGCGGGCTGATGACGGCCGGCGCGGTGGCCAACAAGCACGAGGCCGCCCTGCTGGATGGCGGCCTGCGCGACATCGTCGAGATCCGGCGCGACTATGACTTCCCGGTCTATTCGCGCTGCGTGTCGCCCGGAACCACGCTCGGTCGGATCCGCACGCTCGCGTCCAATGTCGAAGTGGCGATCGGCGGCATCATCGTCAAGCCGGGCGACATCATCGTCGGCGACATCGACGGCGTGGTCCGCGTGCCGCGCGAACAGGCCGAAGAGGTGCTCGCCATGGCGCTGGAAATCGATGCGCGCGAAGCCGAGCAGGCCCGCCTGATCATCGCCTCCGGGTCGCTCCGGGACGGGCTCGCCAAATACGGCCGCATCTGAAACCGAACAAGCCCCGCAGGCTGCCCCGGCAGCCTGCGGGGGCAAGAAGAGAAGAGGAAGACCATGCCCACTGACATACTCTGCCTTGGCGAACCGATGCTCGAGTTCAATCAGCAGCCGGGCGGCAGCTATCTGCCGGGCCATGGCGGGGACACATCGAACTGCGCCATCTCGGCCGCGCGCCAGGGCGCCCGCGTCGGCTATCTCACCCATATCGGCGCCGACACGTTCGGCAATTCCTTCATGGAGCTGTGGGCTGGGGAAGGCATCGACACCTCGACGGTCAGACAGGTCGCGGATGCCCATACCGGCGTCTATTTCGTCACTCACGGTCCGAACGGGCACGAATTCAGCTATCTGCGGGCGGGGTCGGCAAGCAGCCGGATGAGGCCCGAAGACCTGCCGCAGGACGCGCTCAAGGCAACCCGGATCCTGCATGTGTCGGGAATCAGCCAGGGCATTTCGGCGACCGCCGCCGATACGGTGTTTGCGGCCATCGAGAATGTCCGTTCGGCGGGCGGCAAGGTCTCCTACGACACCAATCTCAGGCTCAAGCTCTGGCCGCTGCCGCGCGCCCGCGCGGTGATCCACGCCGCCATGGCGCAATGCGACATCGCCCTCCCCGGGCTTGACGACGCGCGCCAGCTCACGGGTCTCGAAAAGCCCGACGACATCGCCGACTTCTACCTCCGCCTGGGCGCAGGCATCGTCGCGTTGACGCTCGGGGAAGAAGGCACGCTGGTCGCAACCGGCGACGAACGCCGCCGCATCCGCGGACGCCGGGTCAAGGCGGTGGACGCCACCGCCGCCGGCGACACCTTCGACGGGGCCTTCCTGGCGCGGCTGGTCGCGGGCGACGATCCGTTTGCCGCGGCCCGCTACGCCAATGCGGCAGCCGCCCTGTCGACGCAGGGCTACGGCGCCGTGGCGCCGATCCCCCGGGCGGCGGCGGTCGAGGCCTTTCTGAACGAGGATGATGCATGAGACAGGCGGTGGTTATCGGCGGAACGCGCGGCATCGGCGCCGGCATTGCCGACGCGCTGGCGCAGGCCGGATGGAACGTCCATTGCACCGGCGTCGGCGAGGATGAGGTCGCGGGCTTCCGGGCCGGCCACCCGCAGGCGAAAGCCTCCGTGCTCGATGTCCGCGACACCGCCGCCGTGCAGGCCTTCTTCGCCGGCATCGAGCGGCTGGACGGCCTGGTCAATTGCGCGGGCATCCTCGATCGCGGCGGCGAATACGACATCGCCACCTTCGAAAAGGTCATCGACATCAACCTCACCGGCACCATGCGCACCTGCGTTTCGGCGCATCCCTTGCTGGCCGCGAGCGGCGGCGGCATCGTCAACACGGCCTCGATGCTGAGCTATTTCGGCGGCCCCCTCGTGCCGGCCTATTCGGCGTCGAAAGGCGGCGTCGCCCAACTGACAAAGGCGCTTGCCGGCAGATGGGCCGGGGACGGCATCCGCGTCAACGCCATCGCACCCGGCTGGATCGAGACCGAAATGACCACCGCGTTGCGCGCCGATCCCGATCGCAACAAGCCCATCCTGGCGCGCACACCGCAAGGGCGCTGGGGCAAACCCTCCGAAGTCGGCGCCCTGGTCGCCTGGCTGTTATCCGAACAGGCCTCCTTCGTGACCGGCAGCATCTATCCGGTCGATGGCGGCTACTCAGCGATGTAAGGACCCCGATATGCCCGTTGAAGAGAACGATTCAGACGCCCGGATGCCCTATCAGTTGCCATTTCCCGCAGAAGCGCTGCCGGAGATCGTCATTCCGGACGCGGTGCCCAGGGATGAGCGGATCTGGGTGCCGCAAGCCGAGAACGTCTGGTTCCGGCCGCTCTGCCTCAACCGCTCGCAGGGCTACTGGATGAACCTGCTCAAGGTCCGAAAATCCGGCGTACTGTCGCGGCACCGCCACCCCCAGGCGGTCCATGGCTGGGTTCTCAAGGGGCGCTGGCACTATCTCGAGCACGACTGGGTGGCCGAAGAAGGCGGCTATGTCTACGAGCCGCCGGGCGAGACCCACACGCTTGTGGTGCCGGAGGGCGTCGAGGAGATGATCACCTATTTCCAGGTCAACGGCGTCATGCTCTATGTCGACCCCTACGGCAAGACCATGGGTTTCGAGGACGTCTTCACCAAGATCGACCTGTGCCGCAAGCACTACGAAGCGGTGGGTCTCGGCGCCGACTACGTGGATCAGTTCATCCGCTGAGCCGCCAAGTCGACGCCCCAAGCGCCACTGGACACCGGCCTGGTCGAGAGGCCTGCCGCGGAAGTGATGGAGGTGGCGCCCCTAACCGCGCCCGCACGCCGGAAAAGACGCGAACCTTTCCGGCGCACCGGCGTTGGGCCAGTCACGCAAGCAAACCAGAGTGACTGCCATGAACGCGCCAAAGCCCGACCCCGAGACCGAGGAACGGCAGACCCGGGCCCTGAGCCATGTTCTCGACGTGTTGGAGGCGTCCGCCGAAGGCGACAGCATCAGGGTCGAGGATGTGATCGCGCGGCTCGGCCGGCAGTCCTTCGCCTCGCTGATGCTGG
Organism: Hoeflea sp. BAL378; assembly: GCF_000759435.1. Lineage (GTDB taxonomy): Bacteria > Pseudomonadota > Alphaproteobacteria > Rhizobiales > Rhizobiaceae > Hoeflea. Next base: position 41,010 of record NZ_JRJG01000001.1, on the reverse strand, counting down.
TGTTCTCGCTGATCTCCACATCGCCGGCGAGCGCCATCCCCGGCATCACCGCGACGGTGGCGGCGATCGTCTTTATCCTCGTGGTGCAGATGATCATCGGACGGACATCGGTCTGGCTGCCGGGCTTCATCACCCGACGGCCGATGTCCACGGCCAAACTCTCCAAGGGCATCGCCTGGCTGCGCAAACCGGTGCATGTCGTCGAGCGCTATCTCAAGCCGCGCCTGACATTCCTGTTTCACCGGCCCTGGCGCTGGCTCCCGCTGGTCCTGCTGCTGGGGCTGACGGTGGTCATGCCATTCATGGAATTCATCCCGACTTCGGGCTCCATCGCCTCGGCGGTGATCGCGCTGTTTGCCGCCGGCTATCTCACCCGCGACGGGGGCCTGGTGCTCGTCTCGCTTGTCCTGCTGTTGGCCGCGCCGCTGGCGTTCCTCTATCTCGGCCCGGGCCTCTGACGAGAAATTCGCGGCGCTGGGGATCAAATTCGCGCCGCTGGGGATCGCACTGCAACGCGTGGCCGGGCGCCCGGGTCACGGACCCGGGTCACAGGACTGCCGAGCGAACCTCAGACGAAGGGCGTTTCGGTGCGTTTTTCGCGGGCTTCGGCGATGTCTTCCCGCGGGATCGACGTCTTGACGTGATTCTTCCTGTCGCGACGGGTGCGGACCATCGAAAACAGGATCAAGCCGACCGCGATCGCGAACGTGGTCATGGCAAGAATGAAAACCCAGTTTGGTTCGGCCATGGCAATCTCCTTTGTGCGAGCCTGCCAGACAACGACGGCCATCGCCGAAAGTTCCGCTCCGGCCGGCCGCGCCGCTTCCCGCGCACCGCCAGTACCGGTTGCAGGGAGTTCAGGTTTGCCCGCCTTCAGGCCATTTCAGGTCCGGTTGAGCAGACGGAACGTGCCCGAGGCGCGCGCCACCACCAGGCCGGTCTCGTCCTCGACATGGCCTTCGGAAAAGTAGATCGTCTTGCCACCGCCGACGCGCCGGCCCTCGGCGATCAGCATCCTTCCCTTGGGCACGGCGAGGAAGCTGATGTTGAGATTGAGCGTGACCGCAGGGCGGAAGTCGTTGGGCGAGCCGTCATAGACGCCCGCGGCGCCGAGCGCGGCGTCGAGCAGGCCGCTGTGAACCCCGCCATGGGGCACCATCGCCCGGTTCATGTGTTGCGGCCCGAGATCGAGTTCGAAGCGGACATAGCCCTCTCGGAACGCGGTCTTGCGAAAGCCGATCAGGTCCTGGAAGCCATAGGCGCTAGTGAAGCCGCCGGTGTGCTCGGGTCGGTCAGTCATGGTCCGTCGGCCTCAGGCTCAGGGTGCGGGCGGCGCGCAGCAGGCGCTCGGCGCGGGTTTCCATCAGCTCTTCGGCGCTGTTGAGAAAGGCCACGCCGCCGACATTGAGCGCGAAGATCCGGTCGCCTTCCACCGGCACGATCGGCGCGGCGATGCCGTTGATCTCCTTGCGCCATTCGCTGAACGAGGTGCAGAATCCGTAGGCCGCGAAATCCGCCCGCGCCCGCGCCAGCCCGTGGACGAAGCCGGCGCGCTCCTCGTCGGACCGCGCGCGGTCGCAGGCGCGCTTGAGAAGCGCCTCGCTGTCCTGCTCTGGCATCCCCATCAGCAGCGCCCGGCCGATGGAGGTGGAGAACAGCGGCACCTGGGCGCCGAGATAGAAGGCCGTCAGGATCGCCGAAGGTGCGCGGTGGGTAACCAGATAGACCGCCGAAAGATCGTGCCGCTCGGCGATGGCCGCGGCGACATTGGGGTTGCCTCCGGCGCAGAGGTCGCGCAGCTCGACCTCGGCCCGGTCCTTCATGTCTGTGGAGGCCAGCGCCCCGAAGCCGAGCCGCAGCACGCCCGGCCCCAGCCGGTACAGGCCGCCCGGCGCGGACTGCACCAGATAGCCTAGCTTGCACAGGGTATAGGTCAGCCGCGTCACGGTGGCCTTGGGCAGGCCGGTGCGTTCGACGAATGTGTGGTTGGACAGCTCCACCTCGTTCTTGCGGAAGCTGCTGAGCAGATCCAGGCCCCGCGCCAGCGCGGTGACGAATTTCGGATCGGCGGCGTCGTCGTCGGGATCGATTGTCATTGCAGCTCCGGTCCGTCGGTCATCGCCGGCGCCGCGGTCGTCGCCCCGGCCCGCGGCCGGATGGAGACCGTGTCGCGGCTGATCCAGCCACCGCAATGATCGCAGCAGAAGCGACCGCGCACCAGTTCCCCGCAGGCATGGATGCGCAGCTCCGGCGGCGGCTGCCCGTCATTGCACCAGCGGTCCCCCCAATCGGCGATGCTCAGCAGCAGCGGATAGAACTCGTCGGCCTTGGGCAGCACCGAATAGACCTGCTTGCGGCCGTCGCGGCTTTCCTCGACCAGGCCGAGATGCCGCAGCTTCTCCAGCCGGCCGCGGACGACGGAGAGGCCGAGGTCGAGGTCCTCGGCAATCGCCGTGAGATGCCTGCCGGACTGGAACAGCGCATACAGGATCTCGTTGCAGGCGATGTCTCCCACCAGCGACGCCGCCACCATCGTCTCCGCGCCCGCGTCTCCGGCGGCGGTCACCGCGGCGTCGTTGCGGCGCGACAGCCGGTCGCGCGGTTCGCCGTCGAACTGCAGCGGCTGGGTGCGTTCGACCGTGACGGTCCGGCTGGTGGCCGCATTGCGGCAATGGGTGCAGCGGTAGGTGGCGCTGATGCGCTGGCCGCAGGTCCGGTGGACCATCTCGAAGGGCAGCACGCTCACGTCGCGCGGATTGGCCTCGTGCCACAGCCAGACCGAATACATCGCGTCCTGCAGGTCGAAGGCCTTGGCCGTCAGCCAGTATTCGAGCGTGCTGTGGGTGGGGCTGACCTGGCGGCGATACATCATCTGCTCATGGCACAGATGCGCGAGCCTGAGCGACAGGGTCTGCTTGGGAATGTTGAGCCGCCGTTGGAAGCCGCTGAAGCGGCGTTCGCCATTGTAGGCGTCCTTGAGAATCAGCATCGTCCAGGGATCGCCGAGTATCCGCAGCGCCCGCCGCAACGACGTGGTCGGAGGCCCGGTCCGGGCCGCCTTGTCGGCATTGATCTCATTCACATGGCCACCTCTGCCGCACAGCCAACCACGACGGTCGCGCCGGCGCAACAGGGCGGCGCGATCGGGCTCGGCCGCGGGCGCGTCACGCAGGCCTCCTCACGCGCCCCAGATCTCGGATCCATCCACCCATGTCGTGTGGAAGCCGATGCTGATCCGCCGCGGAATCTTCACCTTGGCGATCGGCGCGGTGATATCGGCGGCATCGAAGATCAGGCAATAGGACTGCCAGTCATTGCTGTCGGTCGTGAACATCACCGGGTAGGCCCTGGTCTCGTCCTTCAGGCCCTGCTGCCCATGGGCAGCGGCGACCGGCGCTTCCGAGCCGTAGACGCCGTCGCCATAGTCGTAGCGCTGCGTCTGTCCGGTCTCGAGATCGTAGCGCAGCAGGCCGTTGAAGGTCTGGCAACGCCCCTCGAGCGAGCCTTCGCGCGGCACCGGGATGATCTGGTTGAAGCTGTAGCGGGTCTTGCGCCCGGTCATGTGCGAATTGATCGTGGGAAACTCGGTGTTGGTCTCGTCGATCATGCCCTCGCGGGTGGCGCCGGTCTTCACGTTGAACGACCAGCGGTACATCACGTGGCTGCGGCGGCGATAGGCCATCATCGAGGCCAGGTGGTGGTCGCGGGCGTCCTTCTGCGGCATCGGGTCGTCCTGGCGGCAGCCGATCATGTGCACCCAGTCGCCCTCTTCCCAGGAGTTGGAGATGTGCAGGATGTAGCAGGGCTCGGCCTCGAACCACTGAACCCTGTCGCTGCGCCCGAAACGATCGATCAGGCCGAAGCGTGCCGGCTGGTCGCGGTGGAAGCCCATGACGCGGCGGTTGTGCGCCTTGAGGATGTCGACATCGTGGTAGAACGGCAGGTCGTGCAGGATGGCGTAGTTTTCCGTGAGCCCCATATCGTGCGGCGACCGCGGGCCGCCGAGATCGATGTCGATGTCGAATTTCAGCCTGCCCTCGGCGTCGGCCATCCCGTAGCTCATGTAGGGCGGCTCGTCCTGGTAGTTGAAGAAGAACAGTTCGCCGGTGTTCGGGTCGGTCTTGGAATGGGCCGAGAGGCTGTGCTTGAGCTTGCCGTGAAGCGTCTCGCGGCCGGTCGTCTCGAGCGTCAGCGGATCGACTCGGTAGGGATCGCCCGCCATGTGCCACAGCGACAGGAGATGGCCGTTGTAATAGATCACGTCGGTGTTCGATACGTCCTTGATCGGCGAGCCGGGAAGCCGGAAATCATAGGGTCCGGCAATGCCCGGCCAGATCGCCTTACCCGCCTTCTCCTCCACCAGGAAGGCGCCGCTGCGCAGATATCGCTGCCGGAACGTCGCCTTGCCGTCGCGGAAATAGATCGCCCGGAGCTGCGCGTCGCCGTCGTAGTAGTGATATTTGCTGTTGACCGGCTCGAAGCGCTGCGACGGCCCGTTCATCACATAGGCGCCGCACAGGTCCGCGGGGATCTCGCCCTCCACCTCCAGGTCCTCGGCGTCATATTCCACGTCGCTGGGCGCGAAGGCGCCGTGCAGATACGGGTGATCATATCCCTTGATCCAGTCCGGCGCGTCCGGCGGCGGCGTTCCGTCGGGCGCGACCATCCGTACATTGGCCGCGGTCACCATCAGGGGAGTGTCGTGGGACATCACTGCGTTCCTTTTGTATATTACTAGACCAAATTGGTCGAATATGCCGACTTTGTCAAGCCGGAGCCGGATCGGCCGGCCACGGACACGCCGCTGCCACACGGAATTCTGGTCGCATCGGGGGCCGCAACTTCCCCGATTTGCCCCTTTGGCGCAGCAATAAACGCTCAGCAGCCAACGACTCCCGCCTAGCTTGTTCCGTCAAGCGAAACTCCGTACTAATTTTTGAACACCGCCTTGACCCTTGGAATTTTCTGGTCTAGCAATTTCTCCATAGGGAGGATTTGCCGATGCCGCGCCTGCTGTGCCTGCCGGGATTGCTTTGCACGCCGGACGTTTTCGCCGGCGTCCTGGAGTATGCCGACACCGATTCGGTCGCGCTCGCGCTGCCCGACAGCGACAGCTTCGAGGACATCGCCTCCTCCCTCGTGTCGACCCTGCCCGACCGCGCCGTGCTCGTCGGCATGTCGATGGGCGGCTATCTCGCCTTGGAGATCGCCCGGCGCGCGCCCGACCGCGTCGCCGGCCTCGTGCTGATCGGATGCACCGCCGCGGCCGACAGCGAGAGGGCCGCAGCCCAGCGCGGCAAGGTCGTCGCCTGGGCGCGGCGCGAGGGCATCGAAGAACTCGCCACCTCCATCTGCAACAGCCTGCTCGGTCCCGCCAGCCGCGACAATGCCGAGCTGCGCGCGACTGTCGCCCGCATGGCCCGCAGCCAGGGGCTCGATGTCTTCGCGCGCCACCAGGCGGCGCTTGCCGGACGGCCGGACAATTCCGCCAGCCTCCCCGCCATCACTTGCCCGGTGCTGGTGATGGCCGGCGCCGACGACACGGTGACGCCGCCCTCCGTCGGTCGCGACCTGGCCGATCGTCTGCCGCGGGGCCGCTTCGTCGAGATCGAAGGCGCCGGCCATCTGGCCGTGATCGAGCGCCCCGCTGTCGTGGCCGCGCATCTCAATGCGTTCATGCGCCATGACATGACGACGGGAGCCGCCGCGCAATGACCATCCGCGAGCACCTGTCCCGCCTGCGCCTGCCGGTCATCGCCGCGCCGATGTTTCTGGTCTCGTCGCCGGAGCTTGTCATCGCCTGCTGCCGCGCCGGCATCGTCGGCAGTTTCCCCGCCCCCAATCTGCGCACCAGCGAGGAGCTGGGCGAGTGGATGCAGACCATCCGCGACGGCGTGGAGGCCCCGGCCGACAGTACCTGGCCCGTGGCCCCCTGGGCGGTCAACCTCGTCACCCACTCCACCTCGCCGCGCCTGCCCTCCGACCTCGAGCAGGTGGCGAGGCACCGGCCGCCGGTGGTGATCACGGCGCTCGGCAGCCCGAAGCCGGTAATCCCCACCGTTCGCGCCTATGGTGGACTGGTCTTCGCCGACGTGACCTCGGTCGAGCTCGCCCGCAAGGCGGCGGAAGCCGGTGTCGACGGCCTGGTGCTGGTCTGTTCGGGCGCGGGCGGACACACCGGCGATCTCAGCCCGCTCGTGTTCGTCGAGCGCGTGCGGCAGTTCTTCGACGGCTACATCGCGCTGGCCGGCGCCATCAACACTGGCGAGGCGGTGCTGGCGGCGCAGGTGCTGGGCGCCGATTTCGGCTATATCGGCACGGCCTTCATCCCCGCCTCGGAAAGCCTGGCGTCCGACGAGTACCGCCGGATGCTGATGGAGTGCGGCCCCACCGATCTCATCGTCACCCGGGCCTTCACCGGCGCGCGCGCCAGCATGCTCAAGCCGTCGATCGTCAATCAGGGGCTTGACCCGGCCGAACTGGAGTTCAAGGTCGCGCGGATGAATTTCACCGGCCGCAAGGATGAGAAGGTCAAGCCCTGGAGCGGCATCTGGGGCGCCGGCCAGGGGCTGGGCCGGATCGACCGGATCGAGCCCGCGGCTGCCATCGTCGAGAGATTGTCTGGGGAATACCAGGCCGCCCGAACCCGCGTGGCGGCGCTGTGCGCATGAGCCTGTTTCCGCCCCACCTCGCCGCCCGTTACCGCGCCTCCGGCCACTGGGGCGACGTTACCATCCCCGCTATGTTCAAGGCGACCTACCTGCGCGCGCCGGGACGCCTGGGCCTCGTTGACCCGCCCGATCGCGCGGAGGTGTTCGAAGGCGCGCCCAGGCGTCTCACCTATGGCGAGATGGCCGCGGAGGTCGACCGCTACGCCGCCATCCTGCAGGGCCATGGCCTCGGGCCGGGGTCGCTGGTGGCGACGCAGCTTCCCAATATCTCCGAACTGGTGCTGATCTATCTCGCCGTCTCGCAGATCGGCGCGGTGCTGAGCCCGATCTCCGTCGCCTATCGCGGCGCGGAGCTGCGCGGCATGGCCGAGATCGCCGATTTCGACGCCTATATCTCCGTCGGCCGGATGCGCGGCAAGGCCTATTACGCCGAACGGATGGAGGCGCTCGCCCCCGGCACGATCCTTCTCGGCCTGGGCGAGGGCCTGCCGGCCTCCGTCACCCGGATCGACACCGCCCGCGCCGACACCCCGCCAACCCCGCTCGACCTCGACGCGGATTCGCTGTTCGCGGTGTTCTGGACCTCCGGCACGGAAGGCCTGCCGAAAGCCGTGCCCAAGACCCACAACAACATGATGGCGAGTTCGCTCGGCGCCTGGCGCATTCTGGGCCTCCCCGACGGCGCCAACATCCTGGCGCCCTTTCCCTTCGTCAACGCGGCGGCGATGGGCGGACTGATGATGTGCTGGATGCGCACCGCCGGCGCGATGATCCTGCACCATCCTTTCGACGTTACGACCTTCATCGACCAGCTCAAGACCGAGGACATCGCCTACACGATGGTGGCGCCGACGGTGCTGGTCTACCTGCGCGACAAGGCCGCCGATCCGGATCTGCATCCGGCGCTGCACCGGCTGCACGCCATCGGCACCGGCTCGGCCCCGCCCGATCCCGAGGTCTTCGCCTTCTTCGACGCTAAATTCGACATTCCGGTGCTCAACTTCTTCGGCTCGAACGAGGGCGTGCAGCTCTGCTCCTCGCCATCGCAGGTGAACGACCCGCGCAAGCGCGCGAGCTTCTTTCCGCGCGAGGGCGACGAAGGCTGGGCGGACCGCCCCGACACGCTCACGGCCAATGGCGGCACCTTCAAGCTGGTCGATCCGCTGACCGGCGCAACCCTCACCGCGCCGGGCGACACGGGTGAAATGCACATTCGCGGCCCCGCCCTGATGCCCGGCTATTTCAGCCGCGAGGGCCTGCGCCGCGACCGGATCGACGCCCACGGCTTCTTCGCCACCGGCGACCTGTTCCAGATCTCCGACTGCGGCACCCTGATCCGCTTCCACGCCCGCTCCCGGGAGCTGATCGTCCGCGGCGGCATGAAGATCTCGCCGGTCGAGCTCGACGGGCTGCTGTCGGCCCTGCCCGGGGTCCGCGAGGTCGCCGTCGCCGCCTATCCCGACCAGGAGATGGGCGAGAAGGTCTGCCTGTTCGCCGCGCTCGAGCCCGGCGCGGACCTCGATCTCGACGCCGTCAAGACATTCTGCAACGCCCACCAGATCGCCAAGTTCAAATGGCCCGAACGGCTGATCCTGGTGGACTCCCTGCCCCGCACGCCGCTGGCCAAGCTCGACCGCAAGGCGCTCACCCGGCGTCTGGCCGAACAAGAGGAGGCTCATCATGCCTGATCCCGTCTACATCCTTGGGGGCGCGCAGACCGACTTCGCCCGCAACTGGCACCGCGAGGATCTCGGCATCGACGCGATGTTGGCGGAGGTGCTCACCAAGGGGCTCGAATCCACCCGGCTCGAGGCGCGCGACATAAAGAGCGTGCACGTCACCAACTTCACCGCGGAGCTGTTCTGCAACCAGGGTCAGCTCGGCGGCATCGTGGCCTCGCTTCACCCGGACCTGTCGGGCGTGCCCACCAGCCGTCACGAGGCCGCCTGCGCCTCGGGCTCGATGGGCATCCTCGCGGCAAGCGCCGAGGTCGAGGCCGGGCGCTACGACCTGGTCTGCGTGCTGGGCGTGGAATACATGCGCAACGTGCCGGGCCAGCGGGCCGCCGAATATCTGGGAGCCGCGGCCTGGGCCGGCCGGGAATGGACCGAGGCCACCTATGTCTGGCCCGCGGCCTTCGCCGACCTGATCGACGCCTATTCCGAAAAATACGGCTATGTGAACTACGATCACCTGGGCGAGATCGCCCGGATCAACTACGCCAACGCGAAGCGCAATCCGAACGCGCAGACCCGCAAGTGGGAGTTCGGCGAGCGGAGCTTCAGGGAAGACGACGACGCCAATCCGGTGATCGAGGGCCGCGTGCGCCGCAACGACTGCGGCCAGGTGACCGACGGCGCGGCGGTGATCTTCCTCGCCTCCGAGGCCCGCGCGCGTGACTACGCCGAAAGCCGCGGCCTCAAGCTGTCCGACCTCGCCCGGATCGACGGCTGGGGCCACCGCACCGCGCCGATGCTGTTTGCCGACAAGCTGCGCGAAAGCCGCAACACGCGCTTCGTGCTGCCGCAGGTGCATCAGACGATCCGCGAATGCTTCCACCGCGCCGGCATCGACAATGCCTTTCAGCTCGACGCGATCGAAACCCATGACTGCTTCGCGATGACCGAATACGCCGCCATCGACTGCTTCGGCATCACCGAGCCAGGCGAATCCTGGAAGGCGGTCGAGGCCGGCGTGATCGCCGCCGACGGCAGGCTGCCGATCAACCCGTCGGGCGGACTGATCGGCCTCGGCCATCCGGTCGGCGCCACCGGCGTACGGATGATGCTCGACGGGTTCCGGCAGGTCACGGGCCGGGCCGAGGAGTGCCAGGTCGAGGGCGCGCGACGCGTCGGCCTGCTCAACATCGGCGGCTCGACCACCACCATCGCGTCCTTCGTCGTCGGCCGCGGCGCATGAGGACCCGTGGCGCCACCCGCGGAAGCGCGCCGCTCGGGCCGGGCTAGGCTTTTCATAGCAATGATTTCAACACCAGGGAGGAAACCATGTTGAACAGATACCTTAAACATGCACTTGCAGGCGCCGTCCTGGCGATCGGCGTCACCGGGGCCCAGGCCAAGGACCTCGCGTTTTCGGTCTTCGTGCCGGCCGCCTCGCCCACCGTGTCCGCCGTCTACCAGCCGTGGGTCGACTGGTTCAACGAGAAGGCAGCACCCTACGATGTCGCCATCAAGCTCTATGCCGGCGGCACGCTGGGCAGCAGCCCGCTGGCGCAGGCGCAGATGGTGGCCGACGGCGTGGCCGACATGGCGCTGACGGTTCCCTCCTACACGCCGGGCGTCTACCCGGATTTCGACATGTTCGAGCTGCCGGGCTACATCGGCAACGTCAAGGAAGGCTCGCTCGCCGCCCTCGAACTGCATCAGGAAGGCATGCTCAAGGGCTATGAGGACTATTATGTCGTCGCCATCTACACGTCGGATGCCTACATGCTGCATTCCAAGCCGCCGATCGCCTCGTTCGACGACATTTCGGGCAAGCGGTTTCGCGTCGCCGGCAAGATCCAGACGGCGGTGATCGAGTCGCTCGGCGGCGTGGCGCAGAATGCCTCCGCCGGCGAGATGGCCGAGGCCATCGACCGTGGCCTGCTCGACGGCGCGCTGACCGACGCCTCGGTCGCCAAGACCTTCCGCGTCGCCGATGTCGCCACCAACCATTACGCCGCCAAGCTCGGCGTGCTGGTCTTCACCATCGTCATGAACCGCGGCGTCTATGACGGCCTGCCGGCCGAGGTGAAGGAGCTTCTGGCGCAAAGCGGCCAGATCATCGCCGACAACCAGATCGCCTCCTACGGATCGGCCATCGACCGCAATCTCGCGGACTGGGAAGCCAGCCCCGACCACACGCTGGTGCAGCCCTCCGAGGAGGATCTGGCGCGCATCAAGCAGGCCGTCTCGCCGGTGATCGACATGGTCGCCGCCGCCGCGACGCCTGGACTGCTCGACAAGTTTCAGGCCAAGCTGGACGAGATCCGCGCACGCTGAGGCTCAAGGACCGCAGGGGCCGGGCATCACCCCGGCCCCTGCGGCGGTTCACAAGGGGCGAGAAGATGAGAAAGCTGGAACGGGCCTTCCTGTTGATGTCGCGCGCAGCGGCGATGCTTGGCGTGTTGTTCCTGTTGCTGATCGCCGGCATGTCGGTGGTCGACATCCTGGTGCGGGAACTCACCGGACGGCCGATCCAGGGCGCCCAGGATCTGGCCGGGCTTCTCACCATCATCATCATCGCCTCGTCGTTTCCGGCCGGCCTTCTGGAGCGCCGCCAGATCAAGGTCACGGTGCTGGGCAGCTTCCTGTCGGAGCGCATGAACCAGGCGCTGGAGATCCTCGGAGCGGTGCTGACCGGCGCGATGTTCGTCTTCATCGCCTATTTCGTCACGCTCCACGCCATCCGCGTGAGCGACAGCAACCAGGTCACCATGGTGCTCAGCATGGCGATCGGCCCGTGGTGGTGGATCGCCAGCATCTGTTTCTGGGCCTGCATTCCGGCCCAGCTTTTCGTCGTCATCGCCGAGATCCTCGGCCATCAGTCGCTCCATCCACAGGACTAAGCCATGGATCCCTCAACCATCGGCCTGCTCGGCATGGGGCTCATGCTCCTGCTCATCTTCATCCACGTGCCCATCGGCGTGGCGATGGGCGTGGCGGGCGTAGCGACCTTCGGGCTGATCCGCGGCAGTTTCGGCCCGGCCCTGTCGCTGTTCGGAACCGAGACGATCAGCAAGGTCGCGAGCCTCGAGCTCTCGGTCATCCCGCTGTTCCTGCTGATGGGGGCGTTCGCGACCTTCGGCGGCCTGTCGGCCGATCTCTACCGGATCGCCTATGCCTTCATCGGCCACGTCCGCGGCGGGCTGGCGGTCGCCACCATCGGCGGCTGCGCCGGCTTCGGGGCGATCTGCGGCTCGTCCATCGCCACCGCCACCACCATGACCCGGGTCGCCCTGCCCGAGATGATGAGCCGCAACTATTCCGAACGCCTCGCCACCGGCTCGATCGCCGCCGGCGGCACGCTCGGCATGCTGATCCCGCCCTCGATCATCCTGGTGCTCTACGGCGTGCTGACCGAGCAGTTCGTCAAGACGCTGTTCGTGGCGGCGCTGATCCCCGCGGTCCTGGCCGTGAGCCTGCACATCGCCACGATCCTGATCCTGGTGCGCCGCAATCCCGCGCTCGCGCCCGAGGGCGACGTGCTGCCCTGGTCGGAAGGCTGGAAGGCGCTCAAGAACGGCTGGGCTGCGCTGGTGCTGATGGTCGTGGTCACTGGCGGCATCTATGCCGGCATCTTTTCCGTCAACGAATCGGCCGCCGTGGGCGCGTTCATGGCTTTCCTCATTGCCGTCCTGCGCCGGCGCCTGACCCTGCGCGGATTCTGGAACGCGCTGCGCGACACGGCGGCCACCACCTCGATGATCTATCTGATGATCATCGGCGCCTCGATCTTCACCTATGCGGTGACGCTGTCGGGTCTGCCGGAGATCATCGTCAACGGCATCCGCGACACCGGCCTTCCGGGCATCTGGGTCGTGCTGCTGCTGATGGTGATGTACCTGATCCTGGGCGCCATCTTCGACACGATCTCGTCGATGGTCATCACCATCCCCTTCGTCTTCCCGCTGATCCTGAGCTACGGCTACGATCCGATCTGGTGGGGCATTCTCACCGTCATGGTGATCGAGATCGGCATGATCACCCCGCCCATCGGCATGAACGTCTTCGTCATGAAGGCGATGCTGCCCGACACCAAGCTGAGCACGATCTATGCCGGCGTCGGCCCGTTCATCCTCGCCGACCTCGTGCGTTTGGGCATCCTGATCGCGTTTCCGGCCCTGTCGCTGGTCCTGGTCGACTGGTGGGCGCTGCCGCGCTGACGCCGGCAGGGCGGTGCAGGCGGCAAGGCCATGCGCCTCGGCCCCCGGCGCCCCTCAGCCCCGGTGTCCGCGCGCGAGCACGCCGCCGGTGGCGGGTTCGCTGACACCGGTGGTGCCGGGATAGGTGAGCGCCAGGCCCCTGAGCGAGCGGACCGCGAGCCAGGCCCAGGCCTCGGCCTCCATTGCGTCGCCGTTGAGCCCGGCCTCTTCCGCCAGGATCACCTGCCCCGTGTGCCGTGTCGCCACCGTCAGGTCCTCGAAGATCAGCCGGTTGTGGCGCCCGCCGCCGGCCAGGATCCACAGCCTCGGCTTGACCGGCAGATGGTTCTGCGCCGTGGCGATCGCCGCGGCGGTGATGAAGGCCAGCGTCCGCGCGCCGTCCTCCAGGTCCGCCTCCCGATCGTCGGGCAGCGTGAAATCGTTGCGGTCGAGCGAGACCCGCTCTTTGGCGGTGAAGAAGGGAGACGCCAGATAGCGGTTGGCGAGCCCCGCCAGCACCCGGCCCTCGGACGCGATCGCGCCGCCCGCATCGTAGGGGATGCCCGCATGCCGCGACACCCACTGGTCGATCAGCGTGTTGCCCGGTCCGCTGTCGAAGGCCAGCAATGTGCCGTCCTCGCCGATATAGGTGATGTTGGAGATGCCGCCGATATTGACGAAGACGACGGGCTTTTCCGCCGCCCATTCGCCTGTCAGCCCCGCGGCCAGCGCCCGGTGATAGGCCGGGACAAGCGGCGCCCCCTGCCCGCCGTGCGCCATGTCGTTGGCGCGCAGATCGTAGACCACGTCGATGCCGAGCCGCGCGGCGAGCCGTTCGCCGTCGCCCAGTTGCACGGTGAGCCCCTGGCGCGGCCGGTGCAGCACCGTCTGGCCGTGAAAGCCGATCACGCCGATGTCGGCGGCAGCCAGTCCCTCGCGCGCCAGGAACGCCTCGACGGCGGCCGCATGCCGGTCGGTCAGCTCGGCTTCCAGCGCGGCGAGATCGCCCGGCCGCTCGCCGCGCTCCGTGATGGCCTTGGCAATTTCCAGCGCCTGCTCCAGCCGCTTGCGGAAGACCGGGTCATAGGGCGTGAAGGAAGAGGCGCCGCGGCGCACGGTCCCGTCCCCGTCGGTGTCGAGCATGGCGAGATCGATGCCGTCCATCGAGGTGCCGCTCATCAGCCCGATTGCCCGCGTGACAGGAGTGTGCCCGGTCATGAAATCCATTCCAGTTCTTCTTGGCCGCGCCTTCCCCTGCGGCCGCAGGCGATCAGGGTCGAGAGCGGCGGTCATGGGCGGCGGCGGGCTCAGGCCCGGCGCCGGCGGCTTTGGTTGAATGCAGGCCGCGCTAGTGCTAAACGCGCCCGCAGGCGGCTGCGTCCTTCCCGCAGCGCCCCGGTCCGTTTGCGGTATTTCCGTCATAATTTCAAGGTCACTGACATGTCAGCTTTCAAGTCCGATTTCCTGCGCACGCTTACAGAACGCGGGTTCATTCACCAGATGTCCGACGAAGCGGGCCTCGATGACCTGTTCCGGACCGAGACCGTCACCGCCTATATCGGCTTCGACCCGACCGCTGCGAGCCTGCATGCCGGCGGCCTGATCCAGATCATGATGCTGTACTGGCTGCAGCAGACCGGCCATCGGCCGATCGCGCTGATGGGCGGCGGCACCGGCATGATCGGCGATCCCTCGTTCAAGGACGAGGCCCGCAAGCTGCTGACGCCGGAGCTGATCGCCGAGAACATCGCCGGCATCAAGACCGTGTTTTCCAATTACCTCAGCTTCGGCGACGGCCCGAAGGATGCGGTGATGGCCGACAACGCCGACTGGCTGATGGGCCTCAACTATGTCGAGTTCCTGCGCGATGTCGGCCGGCACTTCTCGGTCAACCGCATGCTCGCCTTCGACAGCGTCAAGACGCGGCTCGACCGCGACCAGTCGCTGTCGTTCCTCGAGTTCAACTACATGATCCTCCAGGCCTATGATTTCGTCGAGCTCAACAAGCGCTACGGCTGCCGCCTGCAGATGGGCGGCTCCGACCAGTGGGGCAACATCATCAACGGCATCGACCTGGGCCACCGCATGGGCGGGCCGCAGCTCTATGCCCTCACCTCGCCGCTTCTGACCACCTCGTCGGGCGCCAAGATGGGCAAGTCCGCCAATGGCGCGGTCTGGCTCAACGCCGACATGCTCAGCGCCTATGATTTCTGGCAGTACTGGCGCAACTCCGAGGACGCCGATGTCGGCCGTTTCCTCAAGCTCTACACCCCCCTGCCGTTGGACGAGATCCGCCGGCTCGAGGCGCTCGGCGGCGCCGAGATCAACGAGGCCAAGAAAGTGCTCGCCAACGAGGTGACCGCGCTGCTGCATGGCCGCGCCGCCGCCGAGGAGGCCGCCGAAACCGCCCGCAAGACCTTCGAGGAAGGCGCGATCTCGGACAATCTGCCGACCATCTCCGTCGCTGCGTCCGAGCTCGAAGCCGGCGTCGGCCTGCTGGCGCTGTTCGTCCGCGCCGGCCTGGCCGCCTCCAATGGCGAAGCCCGGCGGCAGGTGCAGGGCGGCGCGATCCGGCTCAACGACGAGGCGGTCAGCGATGACAAGACCCTCGTCACCGCGAGCCATCTCAACGAGGACGGCGTCATCAAGCTGTCGATGGGCAAGAAGAAGCACGTCCTGGTGCGGGTGCAGTAAAGCCGGCCGAGACCATCGGGGACGAAAGATCCGCCGGATCATCAAGGTCCGGCGGATTTTTATGGCCGGAACTCGAAGATCGAGCGGAACACGCCCGGCGCGATCGCCGACAGCGGATTGACCTGCAGCAGCGGCGAGCCGGTCTTGCCGGCGAGCCGGAAGGTGATGCCGAACAGGCCGCGGTCCCTGCCATTGCCGAGAAACAGACCGATCACCGGCACTTCCGCGAACAGCCGGTTGATGCCATAGGCCAGCATCACCGTCCCGGTGAGATCCATGTTGCCGTTGGCGTCGTTCACCGTTCCCTGGAACGACGCGCCGATTTCCGGACCGCGCATGACCCCGTCGCTGATCCTGAGTTCGCCATTGCCCGTGACGACCTTGGCGTTGGCCACCTCGAACTGCGCCTTCGACACGTTGACCTCGGCCTTGGCCGCATCCTTGAGGCTACGCCCGTCCTTCTTGCTCGGCGTTGACACCAGCGATTCAAGCCGGGGCTCGCCCACGATGGTGAAATTCCGCACGTCGATCACGCCGCGCCGCATGGGGCCGTCCTTGCGGCTGAGCCTGATGTTGAGGAGCCCGCCCTGGATCCGCGAATAGATCCCGGCAAACCGGGCGAAGGCGCCGGCGTCGCCGCTGGTGATCTCCACCGTTTCGCCGGCACTGCCGCGCGCGACCTTCATCACCAGCGCCTGGTCGTTCCGCGTCACCGCCTTGAAATCCAGCAGATCGATCCGCGCGCCCTGGCCCTTGTAGCTCACGCTGGCGGAGGAGAACCTCTCGTCGGAATAGCCGTGCACCGTGTCGACCTTGCCGGTGACCTCGATCCTGGCGCCGTCCTGCGCCTTGCCAGGGCCGCCCGAGGATTTGGCGAGCGCGATGATCGGGCGCGCGTCGATCGCCTTGCCGCCCAGCTTGACCTGGTAGGCCTTGCCGTTGCCGGTGACCTGCACCCGGTAGTCGTCGCGCGGCGACAGCGCGACCTGATCGAAGGTCGCCGCCGACAGCCGCCCGCCCTTGAGCGTCACCGCGCCGCTGGCCGAAAACCCGTCGCCCGACAGTTTGAGGTCGGTGAGCCTGACCTCGTCGCCCTCCGTCTGCATCGCGAACCGCAAGCTCGCGGCGACGCCCTTGTCCTTGGTCCAGCCGATGCCGGGGACGGTGAGCTTCGCCGGCTTGAGGTCGAGGCTGACGATCTGCCCGCCATCCGCGCCGGCGGTGAGCACGAAGCCGACCGGCCCGGAGATCAGCTCGCCCGTCCCCGGCGCCATCTTCTCCCGCGCCTCGGGGCTCAGCGTGCCCGAAAGTTCCCGCGCGGCCTTGACCGACGATCCGCCCACCGGCTGCAGCACGTCGAGCGTCATCCGCGCCCCGTCGACCAGCGCGTCAGCCTTCAGGACCGCCTGTCGCGGGGTGACCGAGAGGCTGCCGTCCATGTCGGTCAGCATCCGCCCCTCGACCGGCTTGGCGAGATCGACGCCGCTCAGGGTAAGCTCGACCGTCCAGTCGGGCGGCGGCGGCGACTGGTCGGCGATCAGGCCGAACCGCGCCGTCACGACCGAGGAGATGTCGCCGCTGAGCTCCGCCGGCTTGAAGCCGATCTGGTCGAGCGCGTTGATCGGGTGGTAGGTGATCAGTTCGGCCACCGCATCGGCGTTGCCGCTCACGGACATCTTCAGATCCGCCATCAGCGGCTGCTTGTCGGCCTCGGGAATGGAAAAGCTCGCATCCGTGACGTCGACGCTCCGGCCGGTCGGAAAGAAGGCGGTCGCCGAATCGATGGTGAGGCTGACATGCGAGCCCCTGAGGCGCATGTGGCCCTTGGTGTCGCGCAGCGGCGGAATGTCGCCCGCGACATTCATCCGCGCGCGCTCGACATCGAAATCGATCTGCAACTGGTTTTCATTGAAGCTGGCGTCGCCGGTCGCGGAATAATGGCCGGCCGGCGCCGCGAGCTGGATCCGCCCGTTGCTCACGGTGCCGCCATAGAGATTGTCGAGCACCCATGTCCGCGCCATCTTGCCGACCCAGTAGGGCCAGAACTGCTTGACCGCGGCCATCGACATCCGCGGCGCCCGCGCCACCAGGTTGATCTCCGGCGAGATGCCTTCAAAGAAGCGCCAGGAGGCAGATGCGTAGAGATCGCCCTGCGGCGTGGCCAGCGCCAGTTCCTCGGCGACCAGCAGCCGCTCGGCGGCGTCGAACCGTCCCAGCGCCTTGCCGTCGAAGGAGATCGGCGCCTCGTCGGAATCGCCCGGCGCGGCGCGGCCCTTCTTGACGACGAAATCAAAGGCGATGCCCGCGCCCTCGATCTCCTCGATCCTGTCGGCGTCGATCAGCCCGCCGGTGAACGGCAGCACCGTCTCGCCGATCCGGATCACCGAGGGCGTGATCTCGAGCTTGTTCAGAGCCGGCATGTAGACAAGCCTTACCTGGGCGTCGCGCAACTCCGCCTCGACCCCGCCCATGGTGATGGTGCCGTTGGATGTGCTCAGATTGGCCGACAGCGCCGGCAGCGTGTCCGGCCCGCCGCGCGAGGCGCTGAACGAGATCGCCAGCGGCGTCGACACGCCGTTCTGGCGGTCCGCCACCTCTCCGGTCGCGAAGTCGAGGGCGTATCCGTCGATCCGGGCGGCGATTTCGGACAACCCGGTACCGTTGACCGGGCCTTTGGCCGTGGCGGTGACCGTGATGGACTGTCCGGCGCGCAGCAGGTTTGCCTCGATCTCGTAATTCGGCCCGTTGACCCTGCGCACCTCGGCATCGGCGATCACGATCGGCTCGCCCGATCCCGAAATGGTGATGTCGGAGAACCGGAACGACCTGGCCTCGACCGCGTCGATCTGCGCCGCCACCTGGTTCAGCGCCACGAACATCTGCTCGATCATGGCGCCGGTGGCGTCGACCCGGAAACTGGCGAGGTCGGTAAGGTTGAAGCCGTTGCTTTCGGGCGCCGCCAGGCCGACGCCGGCAATATCGACGGAGGTGACCGAGATCTGGCCCGACAGCAGCGCCATCGGATCGAGCCCGATCAGCACGCTCTTGACGGAATTGGCCTCCGAGGCGCCGTCGCGCCGTTTAACCGAGACATCGCGGGCCTCGAGCGCCAGATGTCCGCCGCGCGTCAGCCGCAGCGCCGCCGAGCTCAGTTGCGCCCGGTTTTCGGGTCCGACCGCCTGGGCGAGCGCGCGCTGCGCCCGGTCGCGGACGAATTCATCGGCGATCCCGGCTTCGAGCGCCGCCAGCAGCCCGCCTGCGAGAAGCGCCAGCACCAGGACCGTACCCAGGACCCAGCGCAGCACCGAGACGTGCCAGCGCCGCGGATGATGGCCGCGCACCAGGATCTGGTCGCCGGCGGTGGCTGACGGAAGCTCATTGAGCGCGACGATGTCGCGTTTTCTGAAATGAACCTTGTCAATGGGGTGATCCGGCATGGGCGTGCGCGCGTCAGCTTTCTTTTTCGGTGATTCTATGGACTGCTGCCCTTGCGTTTATATATCGCCCCGGGACAGGGTCACCTGCAACAAATCCATTTCACGATGAAAGGTTTCCATGATGAGCGAACTTGGCGAAGGCATGACAGCGCCGGATTTTGATCTGCCACGTGATGGCGGCGGAAACGTGTCGCTGGCGGGTCAGGCGGGCAAAATCGTCGTCCTCTATTTCTACCCCAAGGACGACACCAGCGGCTGCACCGTCGAGGCCGTGGACTTCACCGCGCTTTCGGACGATTTCGCCAAGGCCGGCACCGTGGTGATCGGCATGTCGCCCGATCCGGTCAAGGCCCATGACAAGTTCATCGCCAAGCACAGCCTCGGCGTGATCCTTGCCTCCGACGAGGACAAGTCGGTGCTCGAGGCCTATGGCGTCTGGACCGAAAAGAGCATGTACGGCCGCACCTATATGGGCGTCGAGCGCTCCACCTTCCTCATCGGCAAGGACGGCAAGATCGCCAGGGTCTGGCGAAAGGTGAAGGTGCCGGGCCACGCCCAGCAGGTGCTCGAAGCGGTCCGGGCGCTGTGAGCCGGGGCCGGTGAACGCCGTTCAGCCGATCCTGTCGCTGCGCGACGGCGCCGCGCGGGCCATCCTCGCGGATGACCTCGACGTCAAGACCGCGCTCGCCCAGGACGTGGCCACCCGCTGGCATGCGCGGCGGCTGTCGCTCAGGTCGCCGCTCGACACGCTGGCGCCGCTCAGGCCCGGCCGCCCGGCAAAGCCCGATCTTGTCTCGCCCACCCAGGTCAAGCGCCGCTCGCTTCATTCCACCCACGGGCGGATCGCGCTGCTGCACGCCATCGCCCATATCGAGCTCAACGCCACCGATCTGGCGCTCGACATCGTCGCCCGCTTCGCCACCGCCCCGATGCCGCAGAGCTTCTTCGACGGCTGGATGCAGGTCGCGTTCGAGGAAGCCAAGCATTTCAACATGGTGCGGGCACGACTTCGCGCGCTCGGTGCGGATTACGGCGACGTGCCCGCCCATGACGGTCTGTGGCAGGCGGCGCACGACACCCGCAACGACCTGACCGCGCGGCTGGCCGTCGTGCCGCTCATCCTCGAGGCCCGGGGCCTCGATGTGACCCCTTCGCTGCGGGTGAAGATGCGGGAGGCCGGCGACGAGGAGAGCGCCGCCGTGCTCGACGTCATCTACGAGGACGAGAAGAAGCACGTCGCCATCGGCGCCAAATGGTTCCGCTTTCTCTGCGCCCGCGAGGGCAAGGATGCGGCCGAGACCTTCCGTCTGCTGGTCAGGGCCAATTTCCGCGGCGCGCCCAAGCCGCCGTTCAACGACCTCGCCCGCGCCGCCGCCGGCCTCACGCCCACCTTCTACCGCACGCTGTCGAGCCAGAACATGTCGTAAAACGCATGAAACCTCGGCTCGGCGGCGCCGGGTCAAATCTTTGTTAACCTTAACAGGGTGTAATCGACCTCGATCAATCAACGGCAACCCGTTCTGACGAGGATTTATTCAGTGTCGCAGAGGCAGGACAGCCGCGTCTTTGGCAAACGGCCAAAACGTTCCCACACCATCATCTTTGCCAGCGGTGACACCATACGGCACATGACGGTCCGCCCGTGGATCGCAGGCCTGTGCATGTCGGTGCTCGGCGTCATGGCCATCGGCTATCTCGCCGCCACCTCCTACCTGGTGCTGCGCGACGACCTGATCGGCGCCTCGATGGCGCGCCAGGCGCGCATGCAGCACGCCTACGAGGACCGCATCGCCGCCCTCCGTTCGCAGGTCGACCGGGTGACCAGCCGGCAGTTGCTCGACCAGCAATTGATGGAGGAAAAGGTCGCCGAACTGATTGCCCGGCAGGATGCGCTGAGCAACCGCCACGGCAAGCTCGGCCCGCTGCTCGACCGCGCCGGCACCATGCCCGCCCATGTTCCCATCCCCGTCGAGAACCCGAACAAGCAGGCCGCCTCCGGCACGCCCAGGACGGGACGCCTTGCGGCTCTCGCCGCCGCGCCCCAGGCCATGGGCGACCCGGTCGGCCTCAACACCAACCCTCTCGCCTTCGCCGCCAGCGCCGGGTCGGCGGGCGCCGAGTCGGTCAGCGAAAGGGCGGACCGGATCTTCTCGACCGTCACCCTGTCGCTCAAGTCGATCGAGCGCGACCAGATCGAACGGATGCAGGGCCTGGCCATCGACGCCTTCGAGACCGCCTCCGAGATCGACGAGATCATCCGCTCGGCAGGGCTCCCCGCGGCGTCCATCGACGACACGGCCGTCGGCGGTCCGTTCGTGCGCCCCAATGATCCCAATGCGTTCGACTCCACCCTCGACGACCTCGATCAGGCGCTCAACCGGCTCGACACCGTCAGGCGCCACGCCCGCAAGCTGCCGATCGGCATTCCCGCCCCGGGCCGCGAGATCACCTCGCAGTTCGGCAACCGCCGGGATCCGTTCCTGGGCCGGCTCGCCTTCCACGGCGGCATCGACTTCCGCACGCCCAGCGGCACGCCGATCCTGAGCTCCGGCGCGGGCGTGGTCACCCATGCCGGCCGCAACGGCGGCTACGGCAAGATGGTCGAGATCGACCACGGCAACGGCATCACCACGCGCTACGCGCATCTGTCGCTGGTCGAGGTCCGGGAGGGCGATCACGTGGAAATGGGCGCCCGCATCGGCAAGTCCGGCTCCACCGGCCGCTCGACCGGTCCCCACCTGCATTATGAAATCCGCCGCAACGGCGACGCCATCGATCCGATGGCCTATCTCAAGGCCGCCCGCAAGCTCGAGCCGCTGATGGTGTCGAACTGACCGCAGGGCGCCGTCAGCCAACGCATCCGCGCGCATGAAAAAGAGGCCGCATCGGCGCGGCCCCCAGCTTCGCTTCCGTTGACCGGTTCGTCGGACCGGTTACAGCACGCCTTCCGGCACAAGCACCTTGTCGATCACGTGGATCACGCCGTTCGAGGTTTCGATATCCGCGGTGACCACCTTGGCGTCGTTGACCATGGCGCCGTTGTCGAGATCGATGGTGACGTTCGAGCCCTGAACGGTGGCGGGCGTCGCGTCATCGACCAGATCGCCCGACATCACCTTGCCGGGAACCACGTGGTAGGTCAGGACCGCAACGAGCTTGTCCTTGTTCTCGGGCTTGAGCAGGTCCTCGACCGTGGTTCCGAGCGCGGCGAAAGCGTCGTCGGTCGGCGCGAACACGGTGAACGGCCCCTCGCCTTTCAGCGTTTCCACGAGACCGGCGGCCTGCACCGCGGCGACCAGCGTGTCGAAGCCGTCGGTCTCGACCGCGGTGTCGACGATGTCCTTGGCGCCCGAATGAGACGCGGCCGTGGCTGCTCCGCCGGCGAGGCCCATGGCGAGCACGGCTGCGGCGAGTGTCTTGATCAGTGTCATATCTGTTCTCCATCTTGTGCAGTCAAAGCCCCCTGCGCACCCTTTCACGCCGCCCGGGCGATCGTGGTTCACCGCGCGGACCGACCGGACGGGGTGAAGGTGATATGTCTCTTTGAACAGGTCCCCGGCCTTGAAATTTTCCATCGGCGCCCCTGCCGTCCGGCGGGTGCGATACCGCAATTCCGGGCTTTTCCTTGACTTAACGCACTGCAGCGACTATGCGGAGCACATTGGGTCCGCGTACAGAGCGCGCACCCGCGCATTGTCGCAAACTCCGAAACGGAAAACGCTCTCAATTGACCACTTTTGCTGATCTTGGCTTAAGCCAAAAAGTACTGTCCGCCGTGACCGACGCCGGCTACACGACGCCAACCCCGATCCAGGAAGGCGCAATCCCCCCGGCGCTCGAAGGCCGCGACATTCTGGGCATCGCCCAGACCGGCACCGGCAAGACGGCGGGCTTCGTGCTGCCGATGCTGACAAGGCTCGAAAGAGGCCGCGCCCGGGCGCGCATGCCGCGCACCCTGATCCTCGAGCCGACGCGCGAACTCGCGGCGCAGGTTCACGAGAATTTCGAGAAATACGGCAAGAACCACCGGCTCAACATCGTTCTGCTGATCGGCGGCGTCTCGTTCGACGAGCAGGACCGCAAGCTCGAGCGCGGCGCCGACGTGCTGATCGCCACGCCCGGCCGGCTGCTCGACCACACCGAGCGCGGCAAGCTGCTGATGACCGGCGTCGAGATCCTGGTCATCGACGAGGCCGACCGGATGCTCGACATGGGCTTCATCCCCGACATCGAACGCATCGTCAAGTTCATCCCCTTCACCCGCCAGACCCTGTTCTTCTCGGCCACCATGCCGCCGGAGATCCAGAAGCTCGCCGACAATTTCCTGCAGAACCCGGTCCGCATCGAAGTGGCGCCGCCGTCCTCGACCGCAGCCACCGTGGTGCAGCGGCTCGTCGCCTGCGGCGGCAAGGATTTCGAAAAGCGCGAACGCCTGCGCGACCTGATCCGCTCGCAGACCGAGCTCACCAACGCCATCATCTTCTGCAATCGCAAGAAGGACGTGGCCGAACTGTACAAGTCGCTGGAAAAGCACGGATTCTCGGTCGGCGCACTGCACGGCGACATGGACCAGCGCTCGCGCACCAACATGCTGCAGGGCTTCAAGGACAACGAGATCACCCTGCTGGTCGCCTCCGACGTCGCCGCCCGCGGGCTCGATATTCCCGCCGTCAGCCATGTCTTCAATTTCGACGTGCCGATCCATGCCGAGGACTATGTCCACCGCATCGGCCGCACCGGCCGCGCCGGCCGCGCCGGCGCATCGTTTACGATGGTCACGCGCCGCGACGCCAAATATGTCGACGCCATCACCAAGCTGATCGACCGCGAGATCGAATGGCTCGACGGCAAGGACGCGCTGCATTCCTCCTCCGACGAGGGTGACGACAAGCCCGGCCGCGGCCGCCGCGCCGACAGCAAGGGCACCGCGCGCCGCTCCGGACGCGGCGACAAGCCCGCCCGCGAAGACCGGCCCGCCCGCGAGGACAGGCCGCAGCAGGCGGCAGCCGAGGAAAAGGTGGTCGAGATGGCGCCCCGGGAGATACCCGCCGAAGCCGCCGCCAAGCCCGTCCGCGAGGAACGCCAGCCCAGGCAGGAGCGCGAGGAGCGTCAGCCCCGGCAGGAGCGTGAAGAACGTCAGCCCCGGCAGGAACGCGAAGAGCGGCCGTCGCGCCAGCGCGCGCCCGAGCCGGCCAACGCCAACGAAGACCGCAACCGCAATCGCCGCCATGGCCGCGACAATGACGACCGTGAACCGACCCCGGTCGGCTTCGGCGACGAGATCCCCGCCTTCATGATGATCGGCAGCTGAGGCCGACGCATCAAGACTTGCATGATGAGGCCGCCGGCAACCCAGCCGGTGGCCTTTTTCATGATTGTCGCCCACCGCCCCGCCCGCACGACACGCATGTTTCAGCGTAAGCGGGTCTAATCGCCGCGCAAAAGCCGCGCGGACATCATCTGGAGGATTCTCTCCGGACTCCGACACAAACAGGACAATCACAATGAAAGCTGTCGCCCTTACCCACTACCTTCCCATCGCGGACCCAAAATCCTTCCTCGATGTCGACCTGCCCAAACCGGTTGCCTCCGGCCGTGACATACTCGTCGCCGTCAAGGCCATCTCGGTCAACCCGGTCGACACCAAGGTCCGCGCCCCGAAGGACGCGGTGGAAGAAACACCCCGCGTCATCGGCTACGACGCCTCCGGCATCGTCGAAGCCGTCGGCCCCGAGGTCACGTTGTTCAACATCGGCGACGAAGTCTATTACGCTGGTGACATCACCCGCTCCGGCACCAACCAGGAATTTCATCTCGTCGACGAACGCATCGTCGGCCGCAAGCCCAAAAGCCTGAACTTCGCCGAAGCCGCAGCCCTGCCGCTGACCACCATCACCGCCTACGAAGCCTTCTTCGACCGTCTCGGAATCGACCGCGACGGCGCCTGCAAGGGGCAGTCGATGCTGATCATCGGCGGCGGCGGCGGCGTTGGCTCGATCGGCATCCAGTTGGCCAAGGCCGCCGGTCTGGTCGTCATCGCCACCGCCTCACGCCCGGAAACCGAAAGCTGGGTCAGGGAACTTGGCGCCGACCATGTCGTCAATCACCGCCAGGACATGATTGCGCAGGTCCGTGCCCTCGGCTTCCAGCATGTGGACCACATCGCCATCTTCAACGACATGCGTCACTGGGACGCCGCGGTCGAGCTGATCCGTCCGCAGGGCGGCATCGTCTCGATCGACAACACCGACGTGCCGATGCCGATGGCGGGCATGAAAACGAAATCCGCCAGCCTGCACTGGGAATTCATGTTTGCCCGCGCCATGCACCAGACGCCTGACATGATCGAGCAGCACAAGCTGCTAAGCTATGTCGCCGATGAAATCGACGCCGGCCGGATTCGCACGACGCTCGCTACGGTGCTGAGCCCGATCAACGCCGAAAACATGCGCAAGGCCCATGCCTTGATCGAAACCGGCACGGCCAAGGGCAAGGTTGTCGTCGAAGGGTTCTAACCGGCTTTGAAGGGCTGAACTCGACCAACCGTTCAAGCCTCCGGCCCCCACCCGGCCGGAGGCTTTTGGTGTCGCGCGACGACCGACGCTATTTTTTCGCGCGCAGCGCCGCCTCCCAGGCGAGCCGGACCCAAGTCGAAAGCTCGTCGGGATCATCGAGCGCCGCATCGGGAATGGACCAGTAGGGCATCGCCACCGGCCCCGCCCGCGCCTTGCCCTCGTAGACCCATTGCGAGGCGCCCGCCTCGCGGAACGCCGGAGCGCTGTCCGCATCCGCCTTGAGCAGGATCTCGCCGCCCACTTCCAGGGCCAGGATCCTGCCTTGGTGATAGACGCCCTTGCCGCCGAACATGCGCTTGATGGTCACCTCGCCGAGGCTGTCGAACATCTCGCGGATCCGCTCATTGTCCATGGAACGCACCTTTCTTCCCGTGTCCCCGCGCGGATGGTCGAGAAACACCGCGACCCGGCCGCCCTCGCGCTTGCCGCCTGGGCGGTGCGCGCCATATCCCCGCCATGCCGAAACATGTCGCCAAATCCGATCTTCCGCAAAAGCCCTGCGCCCAGTGCGGCCGCCCCTTCGCCTGGCGGCGCAAATGGGCGCGCGTTTGGACCGAGGTCAAGTACTGCTCCGAGCGCTGCCGCGGCGAGGCGCGGCGCAAGCCGGCGCCCTCCTAGCCCGCATTCAGCTCGGTGACGCCGCCGGCGAGCCGGACCGCCTCGGGCGTGTCCACGTCGAGCCGCGCCGCCGGTCCGATCTCCACATCGATCACCGGCCAGGCGCCGTTCTCGATCAGCGCCCGCGCGCCGACATCGCCCGACAACTGCATCGCCTCAGTGAAGGCGGCGCGCGGCAGGATCACCGGATTGCCGCGCCGGGCGCCGTCGCAGGCCCGGACGATGGCCCTTCCGTTGCTCCGGGCGAAACCGTCGATCAGCGCATCGAGATGCCCGGCCTGCACCGCCGGCATGTCGCCCAAGAGGACCAGCGCGCCCGCCACCGTCTCGTCCAGCGCCTCGAGGCCGCGCCTGAGCGACGAGGCCATGCCCGTGGCGAAGTCCGGATTGGGGACCAGCTCGACCTCGAGGCCGGAAAGGCTCGCGGCGATGTCCTCGCCGCGATGGCCCGTCACCACGATCGTGCCGGCGGCCTTGGAGGCAAGCGCGGTGCGGGCCATCCGGCGCACCAGCGCCTCGCCCTCGAACTCGGCCAGCAGCTTGTGGCCGGCCGCCTCGCCCATGCGGCTCGCCTGGCCCGCGGCGAGCAGCACCACGCCGACGGCGATGCCGGAGCGGGCGTCCTCCCTGGCGCGACCCGATTGCCGCGGCTGCGGGCGGGAGGCGATTTCGGTGAGCAGGCCGCCCACCCCCATCCGCGAAATATCGAGCGACGAAGGGTGCTGCCCGGTGAGGATGCGGCCCAGCACCCAGTCGAAGCCGTTGACCTTGGGGCTGCGGGCGCAGCCGGGCGCGCCGATCACGGTCGCCTCGCCCACCGACCCGAGCACCAGCAGATTGCCGGGATCGACCGGCATGCCGACCCGCTCGACAGATCCGCCCGCCGCGCGGATCGCAGCCGGTACCACGTCATCGGGATCGGTGACGGCGGAAGCGCCGAAAATGACGATCAGGTCGTATTTCGACGCCATCCGGACGATCTCGGCGCCGACCGCACCGGTCTCGTGGGCGACGCGGCTTTCTTCGCCCAGCTTCGAGCCGCTCGGCGCCAGCCGGCTTTCCAGCAGCGCCCGCGTCTTGTCCATCACCGAGGGTTTGAGCTGGGGCAGTACCGTGGCGATCAGGCCGGCGCGCACCGGCTTGTAGGGCAGCACCCGGGCCATGCTGCGCGTCTCGATCGCCGAGCGCGCCAGCTTGAGCGAGGCGCCGGTCACCGCCAGCGGAATGATCTTGATGGTCGCGACCATCTCGCCCGGCTGCACCGGCGTCTGGTCGGGCAGGCAGGCGAAGGTGATGGCCGGATCGATCGCGTTGAAATGGTCGACCAGCAGCCGCTCGGCGCGGAACAGGCCGGCGCGGGTGGCGTGCAGGTTGACCCGCCCGGTCGAGGCGTTGGCGGCGCGGATATGGGCGCCGCCGAAAGCCTGGGCAAGCGCCTCTGCCGCGGCGTCCTCGCCGACATCGTCGCCCTCGAGCCGCGCGGCGATCACCTCGGAAATCCCGCTCTGGGCGAGCAGCATCAGGTCGGTCGCGTTGAGCGCATGGCCCTTCTTGAGCCTGAGCGTGCCAACCGACAGGGAATGCGCGAGCAGCGCGCCTTCAGCCTGCGCAAGCGGAACCGGGCCGAACCGCATCGCTCACCCGCCCGCCGGGTCGGGCCGCTGGCGTAGGGCCGCGATCGCCTGGGCGAGAACCGCCACGGCGATCTCCTGAGGACTCTGTGCGCCGATGTCGAGCCCGATCGGCGCGGCGATGCGGTTGATCTCGTCTGTGCTCAGCCCCGCCTGCATCAGCCGCTCGACGCGGCGCGCATGGGTCTTGCGCGAGCCCAGCGCGCCGACATAGAAGGCGCGCGCCTTGAGCGCCGAGATCAGCGGCCAGTCGTCGATCTTGGGGTCATGGGTCACCGCCACCAGTGCCGTGAAGGCGTCGATGGGCCGGTCCCTGAGCGCATCCTCGGGCCAGTCGGCGACGAGATCGACACCCGAGAACCGGTCCTCGGTGGCGAATGCCGTGCGCGGGTCGATTACCCTGACGTCGAAACCGGTCATCGCCGCCATCGGCGCGAGCGCCTGCGAGATGTGCACCGCGCCGATGATCACCATGCGCGGCGAAGGCAGATGCACGTTGAGGAACAGCCGTTCGCCGCCCGCCTCGACGACGCCGGACCTGCCGGTCGAGAATGCTTTGCCGATGGCCTCGCCCAGCTCGCCCTCGACCGCGTCGCCCTTCATCACCAGCCAGCTCTTGCCGCCCTCGAGCGCGGTGACGAGGATCGCCGCCTGCCGGTCGCGCCGCGCCGCATTGAGGGCCTTGAGAAGGTTCAGATCCATCAGCCGATCCGCTCCAGATAGACCTGGATCTTGCCGCCGCAGGACAGGCCGACCCGCCAGGCGGTCTCGTCGGCCACGCCGAATTCGAGCATCTTCGCCGCGCCGCCCGTGATCACCTCGGCGGCTTCGGCGATCACCGCCCCCTCGACGCAGCCGCCCGACACCGAGCCCTCGAAATTGCCGTCGGCATCGATCACCAGATGGCTGCCGACCGGCCTTGGCGCCGAGCCCCAGGTCTCGATCACGGTCGCCACCGCCACCTTGCGCCCGTCGAGCATCCAGCGTTCCGCCACCATCAGCGGATCGAACTGGCCGTCGGCCGCTCCGCCGGGCGCCTGGTCTTCGGCCGGGTTGGAATTCCGCTCTGTCATGGCTGCCTCCATCGCCTCATGCCCCGAGTATGGCCATCGCCCCATGACGAATTCAAGTCGGAACCGGGCCGTCTGTCAAAGATAGCGGCGCGGATCGGCCCTGGCCGCGTCCTTTTCCCCGAGCGCCGCCACCAGATCGGCCATCGCCGCGATATTGTGCACCGCGCGGAACTCGTCGACATGGGCGAGCATCGCCCGCACCCCCCGCGCCCGGGCCTCGAACCCGTCGAAGCGGAGCAGCGGATTGAGCCAGATCAGCCGGCGGCAGGAGCGGTGCAGCCGGTCGATCTCGGCGTCGAGCTCGTCGATCGAATCGCGCTCCAGCCCGTCGGTGATCAGGATCACCACCGCCCCCTGCCCCAGCACCCGGCGCGACCATTGCCGGTTGAACAGTTTCAGCGCCGCGCCGATGCGGGTGCCGCCCGACCAGTCCCTGACCGCACCCGCGCACTGGTCCACGGCCTCGTCGGGATCCTTATTACGCATCTGCCGCGTGATGTTGGTGAGCCTGGTGCCGAACAGGAAGGTGTGCACGCCGCGCCGCCGCTCGCTCAGCACATGCATGAAATGCAGGAAGATCCGCGTGTACTGACTCATCGAGCCGGAAATGTCGGCGATGATCACCAGCGGCGGATGCACCTCGCGCCGCTTGCGGAACCGCGGCAGGATCAGGTCGCCGCCGGTGCGCATGGCGGCGCGCATGGTCGCGCGCGGATCGATCCGCTTCGGCGTGGAGGACGGCCGGAAGCGCCGCGTCTCGACCTTGTCGAAGGGCAGCGCCAGCGCCGCGATTGCCCGCTTGGCCTCATTGAGTTCGGCCGCCGTCATCTGGGCGAAATCCTGCTGGCGCAGCACCTCGTTGCCCGAGGCGGTCTCCCGCGCGTCGATGTCGATGATCGGCTTGTCTTCCGGCGGCCGGCTCTTCTCGTGGCCCTCGAACAGGGCCTGGCTAACGCGGGTCTCGCCGGCTTTGAGCTTCTCGCGCCGCTTGTTCTCCATTGCCACCGGCGAGAACATGGCGATCATCTTCTCGATGAGATCGCGCGTCCGCCAGAACAGCCGGAAGGCCTGGTCGAACACCTGGTGGTCCTCGCGCCGCTTGACGAAGACCGCGTGCAGCACCCAGTAGAACTCCTCGCGGCTGCCGATGCCCGCGACCTGCACCGCCTCCACCGCGTCGCGCACCGCCGCCGGCCCGACCTTCAGCCCCGCCTTGCGCAGCACCCGGGCGAAATAGACGATGTTGTCGACGATGCGCCCGTCGCCCTCCCTGAAGACGATGGCGTTCCCGGCGGCGTTTTCGGCGGCGTTTGCGGCCTCGGCCATCAGAGCGACTGCGCCAGCTCGGCCTTCACCTCGGCCAGCAGCTCCCGGCCGGCGCCGCCCTCGATCCGGGCGATGTCGTCCTGGTACTTGAGCAGCGTGCCGAGCGTGTCGGACACGGTCTCCGGATCGAGCGCCAGGCGGTCGAGTTCGGTGAGCGCGGTGGCCCAGTCGATGGTCTCGGCCACGCCCGGGCTCTTGAACAGGTCCATCCGCCTCAGCTTCTGCACGAAGGCCACCACCTGCCGCGACAGGTCCTCATGGCAGCCCGGCGCCTTGAGCCGGATGATCTCCAGCTCCACCGCGGCGCTCGGATAGTCGACCCAGTGGTAGAGGCACCGGCGCTTGAGCGCGTCATGGATCTCGCGGGTGCGGTTGGTGGTGATGATGACGATCGGCGGCTCCTGCGCGACGATGGTTCCGAGTTCGGGGATCGTCACCTGGTAATCCGACAGGATCTCCAAAAGAAACGCCTCGAAGGCCTCGTCGGTGCGGTCGAGCTCGTCGATCAGGAACACCGGCGCGCGGCCGCCCGAGCCTTCCAGCGCCTGCAGCACCGGGCGGCGGATCAGGTGCTTCTCCGAGAAGATGTTGCGCTCGATGGTGGAGCGGTCGTCCTCGCCGGTGGCTTCGGCGAGCCGGATCTCCAGCATCTGCGCCGGATAGTTCCACTCGTAGACCGCCGAGGAGACATCGAGGCCCTCGTAGCACTGCAGCCGGATCAGCGGCCGGTCCAGCGCCTTGGCCAGCACCTTGGCGATCTCGGTCTTGCCGACGCCCGCCTCGCCTTCGAGAAACAGCGGACGCTTCATCCTGAGCGCCAGGAACAGCACGGTCGCCAGCGCCCGGCCGGCGACATAGCCCTGGCTCGACAGCATGGCGAGCGTTTCGTCGATGGAGTTGGGCAGCGGATTGGTGATCGACATCATGGCTCCCACAGCAGGCAGATCCGGACCGAGGCTAGATCGAATGATACCCGCGGTCCATATACAAAAGCGCCGGCCCCGGCTCTCCGATGCGGATGCCGACGACTTCGCCGATCATGATCGTGTGCGTGGCCACCGGCTTGGCCTCGATCAGCCGGCAGTCGAACACCGCCCTGGCGCCGACCAGCGCCGGCGCGCCCGTGGTGATCGTGTCCCATTCGGCCATCCCGAAACGCTGGTCGGCATCGAGATGCTTGGCCCCGGAAAAAGCAATCGCGAGCGCTTCGTGCTCGCGCATCAGCGTGTTGAGCGCGAAGACGCCGGAGCGGGAGAAGATCTCGTTGAGCGGATTGGAGTGATTGAGGCAGACCAGCAGCGTGCCGGGATTGTCCGACACCGAGCAGGCGGCGGTCACCGTCACGCCCCGCCGCACGCCGCCATGCATGGTGGTGGCGATCTGCACGTGTCCGGCGTAGCGCGCCATCGCGTCGCGATAGTCCCGGGAATCGATGGTCTGCCGTTTCAACACGCACTGGCCTCACGCTTCGGAGTGATCAGGGTCCATACATAAAGGTCGGCGGCGAATTTGAAACCCGCGGCCACGACTTTTTATCGCCCCGGACCGCCGCGCAGGGCGCAAAGCCTCGGAAATCGCTTGGATTTGCAACCGGTGCTGGGCTAAATGTGGCGCATGATCATGCGCAGTCCGCTTTGCCTCCTCGTCCTGGTCCTGGCCCTGCTTTCCGCCCCTGCCACAGCGCGGGCGGAGCCGCTGACCGTGGGCCTCGTCATTCCGCAATCGGACCAGTTCAAGCTCCTGGGCGACCATGTCCGCGAGGCCTTCACGGTGTGGGACGCCGACAATCCGGGCGTGTTCGGCGACATCGTCGAGGGCGATGACGGCTGCACGGCCGAATCGGGCGTCGACGCGGCCGCCGCCATGAGCGAGGCCGGCGTCGACATCGTCGTGGGCTTCCTGTGCACGGAAAGCCTGGCGGCGGCGCTGCCGATCCTGTCGGAGGACAGGATCCCGGTGATGACGCTGACGGTGCGCGCCGATATCATCGGCGAGGAAGCCGCGCGGCTCGGCTGGCGGCTCTTCCGCCTCGCCCCGCGCGCCGGCTCCGAAGCCGAGATCGCCGCCGACGCGATCTTCCGCTTCTGGGCCGACAAGCCCTTCGCGCTCATCGAGGACGGGGCTATTTCCGGCCGCGAGCTCGTCGAGGCGATCCGCGCCATCCTCGAGGACCGCTCGCTCAAGCCGGCCTTCGTCGACAATTACCGCCCCGGCCAGGCGACCCAGCCGAGCCTGGTGCGCCGGCTCAAGGCCGCGGGCGTCACGCGTGTCTTTGTCGGCGGCGACCGCTCCGATCTTTCGGTGATCGCCCAGGAGGCCGAGCACCAGGGGGTGGCGCTCAGGTTCATGGGCGGCGACGCGCTCAATGCGCCGGCCGCCGAGCATCCCCTGCCTGACGGAACCATCGCGGTGCTGGCCGCCGGCGCGGTTCACGGTCCGGAGGCGGAAAGCGCGCGCGAGGCCTTTGCCCGCCACGACATGATCGCCGAGGGACTTCGGGTCCCCGCTTTCGCCGCCGCGCAGATCCTGGGAGCGGTCGCCAACCGGCTCGACTATGGCGAAACCGATCTGGGCGACCTCCTCACCGGCGCCACCTTCTCGACCGCGCTGGGGCCGGTGACCTTCGATGCGAATGGCGAGCGGCGCGAACCGGGTTTCGTGCTGGCCATCCAGAAGGACGGAAGCTTCACCCGGCTCAGCGTCGAGGACGCCGCGCGCCTTTCCGCCGAAACCCAATGACCGAGCAGACGGGACTGCAGACATGATGGAAGCCGGACCGCGCAACCTGATCACCGACGTCGAGGGCCTCACCGTCGGCAACGCCAGCGACGCGGGGCTGAATTCCGGCACGACCGCCATCCTGTGCGATCCGCCCGCCACCGCCGCCGTCCAGGTCCTGGGCGGCGCGCCCGGCACGCGCGAGACCGATCTGCTCGAGCCGCACAACACGGTCGCGACCGTCAACGGCCTGGTGCTCTCGGGCGGCTCCGCCTTCGGCCTCGATGCGGCCGGCGGCGCGCAGGCCTGGCTGAGGCAACAGGGACGGGGCTTCGAGGTCGGCCCGCACCGCATTCCCATCGTGCCGGCGGCGATCCTGTTCGACCTGATCAATGGCGGCAACAAGGACTGGGGCCGCTATCCGCCCTATCGCGAGCTGGGCTACCAGGCCGCCGCCGCGGCGGCCCAGGATTTCGAGATCGGCACCGCCGGCGCGGGCGTCGGCGCGCTCACGGCGACCTTCAAGGGCGGCCTCGGCTCGGCCTCCGCGCGGCTCGGCGAGGGGCACATGGTCGGCGCGCTCGTCGCCGTCAACCCGATGGGGTCAACGACCATCGGCGACACGCGCCATTTCTGGGCAGCGCCCTTCGAGATCGGCACGGAGTTCGGCGGCCTCGGCCAGCCCGCGCCCTTCCCCGCCGACGCGAGCGCGCTCCGGATCAAGTTCCGGGACATGGCCCGCGGCGTCTCCAACACCACCATCGCCGTCATCGCCACCGACGCCGTTCTCACCAAGGCCGAAGCCAAGCGGCTGGCGATCGCCGCCCATGCGGGCTTCGCGCGGGCGATCTGGCCCAGCCACACGCCGTTTGACGGCGACCTGGTCTTCGCGCTCGCCACCGGCGCGTCCGCCCGAAAACCCGCGCCCGAGGCTTTCCTCGACCTCTGCGCGGCGGCGGCCTCGACCATGAGCCGCGCCATCGCCCGCGGCGTCCATGCCGCGGCGTCCGATCCGCGCGACCTGATGCCCGCCTGGAGTCGTGAGCAAGTTTGATCGGTCTTCCGGTTGCCCGCCCGGCGCTGTGGTGCTACCGGGTCATGATCACCGGAATTGGGGTTTGGAATGCCGACTGTCCGCCGCCTCGTCTTCAGCTTCACCGCCGTGGCGCTCGCCCGCGGCGCGGCGACGGCCCGCAGGATCGGCGACGGAACCGTCACCCCGACATGAACTCCCCCGTCAAACGGCACAAGGGACCGGCGCCCAGACCGGCCAACGACAATTCCAATCTGCGCGACCGGCTGCACGCGGCGCGGATCGGTTGGTCCGACGCGATCCTGGGCGCCATCGGCTGGGGCGCGGCGATGGGACTGTCGGCGCAGGCCGCGCTGTGGCTGTCGATGGCGGCCCTCACCGATCACTACTGGAGCCTGACCGCGCTGCTGTTCGGCGGCGCGGCGCTGGCCTGGCCGCCGAGCCTGGCGGCCTTCCGCTTCCTCGCCTTCCGTCGGTCGCGCGAAGCGGCCTTCGCAGCGGCGTTCCTGTGCCTGACGATTTTCACCATTGGTGTGACCGCGGTGATCTTCGCCATCATCTACCGCAATTTCTACGCCCAGTGGCACGGCGATGCCTTCACCAAGCTCTGGCTGCTGCAGCTCGCCTTCACCAGCGCCTCGGCGCTCTACCAGTTCGCGGTCATCGGCCTGCGGCTGTACCTGCCGCTCGGCGTGGCCTTCCTGTTCGCCGCCTCTTTCATGCTGGCGCGGCTCACCCCGCGCGCCAAACCGCCCAAATCCGCGCTTGTCCCCTAGACAAAGCCGATCGCGCATTTGATTCCGCGCCGAAATGGACTAGACCGGCCGCAACGGAAACACATTCACGGACCCCGCCATGATCCCGCGCTACTCCCGCCCCGAGATGGTCGACATCTGGTCGCCAAAATCCAAGTTCCGGATCTGGTTCGAGATCGAGGCCCATGCCTGCGATGCGCTGGCCGAGTTGGGCGTCATTCCGAAGGAAGCCGCCCAGACCATCTGGGACAAGGGCGGCGCCGCCAGTTTCGACATCGACCGCATCGACGAGATCGAGCGCGAGACCAAGCACGACGTCATCGCCTTTCTGACCCATCTGGCCGAGATCGTCGGCCCCGACGCCCGCTTCGTCCACCAGGGCATGACCTCGTCGGACGTGCTCGACACCTGCTTCTCGGTCCAGCTCGCCAAGGCGAGCGACCTGCTGCTCGCCGACATCGAGGCGCTGCTTGCGGCGATCGAGCGCCGGGCCTTCGAACACAAGGACACCGTCTGCATCGGCCGCTCGCACGGCATCCATGCCGAGCCGGTGACCTTCGGGCTGAAGATGGCCGAGGCCTATGCCGAATTCGACCGCTGCCGCACGCGGCTCGTCAATGCCCGCGCCGAAATCGCCACCTGCGCCATTTCCGGCGCCGTCGGCACCTTCGCCAACATCGATCCTTACGTGGAAGAGCATGTCGCCAATGCGCTCGGCCTCGCCGCCGAGCCGGTCTCCACCCAGGTGATCCCGCGCGACCGGCACGCCATGTTCTTCGCCACGCTCGGCGTCATCGCCTCCTCGATCGAGCGCGTCGCCACCGAGATCCGCCATCTGCAGCGCACCGAGGTCCTGGAAGCCGAGGAATATTTCTCGCCCGGGCAGAAGGGCTCCTCGGCGATGCCGCACAAGCGCAACCCGGTGCTCACCGAAAACCTCACCGGTCTCGCGCGGCTGGTGCGCATGGCGGTGACGCCGGCGATGGAGAACGTGGCGCTGTGGCACGAGCGCGACATCTCGCACTCCTCGGTCGAGCGCATGATCGGACCGGACACCACCATCACGCTCGATTTCGCGCTCGTCCGCCTCACCAACGTCATCGACAAGCTGCTGGTCTATCCCGAGCGCATGGCCGGCAACATGAACCGGCTCGGCGGCCTGGTGCACTCCCAGCGCATCCTGCTGGCGCTCACCCAGGCCGGCTCCTCGCGCGAGGACGCCTACCGGCTGGTGCAGCGCAACGCCATGAAGGTGTGGAACAGCTACCAGGTCTCGGGCGATTCGGAGGTCGACTTCCTCACCGAACTGCTGGGCGACGAGGACGTGCGCAAATATCTCTCCGAGACCGAGATCCGCGACCGCTTCGACCTAGGCTACCACACCAAGCATGTCGACACGATCTTCAGGCGCGTGTTCGGCCGGAGCTGAAATTCGAAAATTCGGGGACAGTTTACTTTTTCGCGTAAAGATTGCGCGTAGTCATTACTATACTATAACGCGAAAAAGTAAACTGTCCCCGACCTTCCCGTTCGACCATCGCACGCGCGATTAACCAACTGTCACCGGACGTGACCGGACCGTGTCGCCGATGCCATGATGTGGCCCTGATATCGCCGTGGTTCTTTCAGAACATGCTGTTCAACCCTGAACTCATGTCCGAACCATGGAGGACGCCATGCGGGACTCTCCGCCCTTTGCCCATCGCGGCCGCAGCAAGCGCAAGCCGCACGACACCGAACCGCACGATATTCATGACAGCGGAGCCAGTCTCTGGATCGCCGCCGCCGTGGTGACCGCCGCCCTGGTCGTGTTCGTGACCTTCAATCAGGTCAACCTCAGGAACGGCGGCGCGCCCTTCCTGATCGTTCCGCCAGGCCCCGTCGCCGCGCCGCCCTCGGGCGGAAGCTAGAACGGTCCGGCCTGTCCCGGAGGCCCGGCGCTTTTTTTTGAGACGCCCGCCTCCACCCCGCGGGTTCGCCGATTGACATTTGCCGCGCGCTCCCCCACCTCGGGCGGCATGAAAGCCGCCCAAGCAGATATCCTGATCGTTCCCGGATACACCAATTCCGGCCCGGACCACTGGCAATCGCGCTGGCAGGCGCGGCTGTCGACCGCCCGCCGCGTCGAGCAGGACGCCTGGGCCAAGCCGGTCTGCGAGGACTGGACCGCCCGCTTCGCCGACTATGTGGCCGAGGCCGAACGGCCGGTCGTGGTGATCGCCCATTCGCTGGGCGTGGCCACCATGCTCAAGGCATTGCCCCGCTGTGCGGACAAGATCGCCGGCGCCTTCCTGGTGGCGCCCCCGGAGGTCGACAACCCGCAGATCCGGCCCAAGCACCTGATGACCTTCGGCCCCTACAGGCAGGATCCTCTTCCGTTCCCCTCGATCGTGGTCGCCAGCCGCAACGATCCCTTCGGCTCCTTCGAGCATGCCGGCGACATGGCCAATGCCTGGGGATCGGTGCTGATCGACGCCGGCGAAGCCGGCCACATCAACGCCGAATCGGGGCATGGCCCCTGGCCCGAGGGCATCATGGTCTTTGCCAATTTTCTCTCCCGGCTGAAAACCTGACGCGCCAGCGCCTGCGCGCCTCCGTCACCAGCCGGGAACGCCAGCGTCGCCGCCTGGCGCGTCAGCCGCGCGCCTTGCCCAGCATCACCGCCGCGCCCGCCTGCAAGAGGCCGGGATCGGTGTTGAGCGCCGCCAGGCGGTAGCCCATCTTGCCAAATTGCGGGACATCGGCGGGATCGACGGCGAAGATCGCCGCGAACTTGGCCGCCTCGCGGGCGCGGCGTCCGATCTGGGCGATCACGTCCTGCAGCTCTTCGTTTTTCGGGTCGACGGCCGCGCCGTTCGACCAGGAGATCGACAGGTCGGAGGGGCCGACGAAGATGCCGTCGATGCCGTCCGTAGCGAGGATGCCGTCAAGCGCGGCGAAGGCGGCCCGGGTTTCGATCATGGCCAGCGCAAGCGTCTGCCGGTTGGCGGAGCGGAAATAGCTGTCCGGCGTGTAGCCGGTATGGATCTGCAGCGCCTTCATCGGCCCCCAGGAGCGCTCGCCCACCGGCGGATATTTCATCGCCCGGGCGAAGGCCTGCGCATCGGCCACCGAATTGATCATCGGCGCGATCACCGCCTCGAAACCCATGTCGAGCGCGCGGCTGGCGAGGTCGTTGCGGCCCACCGGAATGCGCAGGATCGCGGGTTTGCCGGCCACGGCGATGGCCCTGACGGAAGCAAAGGCGGTTGATTCGCTGTGCGCGCCATGCTGCATGTCGACCGTGACGGCGTCGAAGGGGCAGCCGGCGAAGTGTCCCGCCATCTCCGGCGACGGCGAAGTCGACCAGGCGGTGATCAGCATCCTGCCCTGATCCAGCATCTCCTGCAATTTCATGTCCCTGGCTCCCCACTCACGGCTTCGCCCGTCCCGGGCCCGCCCCTGCCTCACTCCAGCAAAAAACCGCCCGCGGCTGGCCGAAGGCGGTCTTCCATGACGCTGCCGGCCGACTCAGCTGTTCTGGATCTGGTCCACGGCGATGGCCAGAAGCTCCAGCATCTGCCGGCGAATCTGGTGATCGGACTGCACGACGCCGTTGGCGTCGAAATCGCCGCGCACCTTGCGGAACACGTCCTCGTCGCCGGCTTCCTCGAAGTCGGCCATCACCACGCTCTTGGCGTAGTCTTCAGCGTCCGTGCCGGTTTTTCCCAGCAATTCGGCCGCCCAGAGCCCCAAAAGCTTGTTGCGGCGCGCTTCTGCCTTGAATTTCAGCTCCGCATCATGGGCAAACTTGTTTTCGAAGGCTTTCTCGCGGTCATTCATGCTGCTCATGGTTGGCTCCCGGCTTTGAATCGATAAACCCTATATGGGCGTTGGCCCCATAAAACAAAAGACCGCCGAAAGTGCAATCTAAACCCGCACGCGCCATGCAAATCAGGGGACACACCAGACAACGGCGTTGTGAAAGCCCGGACAATCGGCTAAAGCACGGGCCAAACAGACCCAATGCCGAGTTGCCGCGGCTTCAGCCGGCTCAACTGACAGAGATCCCCCCAATGACCCGTCGCCGCCGTATCTACGAGGGTAAGGCCAAAATCCTCTATGAAGGCCCCGAACCCGGTACGCTGATCCAGTTCTTCAAGGACGACGCCACCGCCTTCAACAAGAAGAAACACGATGTCGTCGACGGCAAGGGCGTGCTCAACAACCGGATTTCCGAGTACATTTTCTCGCATCTCAATCGGATCGGCATCCCCACCCACTTCATCCGCCGCATCAACATGCGCGAGCAGTTGATCAAGGAAGTCGAGATCATCCCGCTCGAGATCGTCGTGCGCAATGTCGCCGCCGGCTCGCTCGCTAAACGGCTCGGCATCGAGGAAGGCACCGTGCTGCCGCGCTCGATCATCGAATTTTACTACAAGGCCGATGCGCTCGACGACCCGATGGTGTCGGAAGAGCATGTCACCGCCTTCGGCTGGGCCAGCCCCCAGGAAATCGACGACATCATGGCGCTCGCCATCCGCGTCAACGATTTCCTCACCGGCCTGTTCCTGGGCGTCGGCATCCAGCTCGTCGATTTCAAGATCGAATGCGGCCGGCTGTTCGAGGGCGACATGATGCGCATCGTCGTCGCCGACGAGATCTCGCCCGATTCCTGCCGCCTCTGGGACGTCAACACCAACCAGAAGCTCGACAAGGACGTCTTCCGCCGCGACCTGGGCAACCTGGTCGAGGCCTATCAGGAAGTGGCCCGCCGGCTCGGCATCATGAACGAGAACGAGATGAACCGCCCGTCGGGTCCGGTTCTGGTCAAGTAGGCGTCGGGAGAAAGCGGACATGATCAAGGCACGCGTGACGGTTACGCTGAAATCAGGCGTCCTCGACCCGCAGGGCAAGGCCATCGAGCACGCGCTGGATGGCCTGGGCTTTTCGGGCGTCGGCCAGGTCCGCCAGGGCAAGGTGTTCGACATCGCGCTCGAAACCTCGGACCCTGCCAAGGCCGAGGCCGAGCTCAGGGACATGGCGGCCAGGCTTCTCGCCAACACGGTGATCGAGGATTTCTCGGTCGAGGTGCTTTAGGCCATGAAAGCCGCCGTCATCCTGCTCCCCGGCCTCAACCGCGACCGCGACATGATCGCGGCGCTGACCAAGATCTCCGGCCGGGCGCCGCAGACCGTCTGGCAGACCGAGACGTCGATCGATGACGATGTCGACCTGATCGTCATCCCCGGCGGCTTTTCCTATGGCGACTATTTGCGCTGCGGCGCCATCGCCGCGCGCATGCCGGTGATGCGGGCGGTCAAGGAGAAGGCCGAACAGGGCACGCGGGTGATCGGTGTCTGCAACGGCTTCCAGATCCTCGTCGAGGCGGGCATGCTGCCGGGCGCGCTGATGCGCAACGCCTCGCTCAAATTCGTCTGCCGCGAAGTCCGGCTCGAGGTCGCCAATGCCGAGACCGCCTTCACCAGCGGCTACACCACGGGCCAGATCATCCGCTGCCCGGTGGCGCACCATGACGGCAATTATTTCGCCGATCCCGACACGCTCGCCGGCATCGAGGCATCGGGCCAGGTGGCGTTCCGCTACACCGCCGACACCAACCCCAACGGCTCGGTCAACAACATCGCCGGCATTGTCAACAGCGCAGGCAACGTGCTCGGCATGATGCCGCATCCGGAAAACCTGATCGAAGCCGCCCATGGCGGCGCCGACGGCCGCGCCCTGTTCGAGGCCGCCCTCGGGCTGGTCGACGCCTGAGGCGCGCCGTGGCGACGGGATCTCGCGACATAGTCTGAACGGGAGCTGACACGTGACCGCGTTTCCGATTTCGAGTTTGCGCCTGTGGCGCCTGTCGCGCGCTCCGGGCGCGGCAATCCTCCTGCTCCTCGCCCTGATTCTGCCAGTCCCCTCGCCCGCCACAGCCGCCGCGAAACCCGCGGGCGAGCCCGCGACCCAGGTCTATTTCATCCGCGGCTTCCTCGGCGTTTTCTCCACCGGCTTCGACGAGATGGCCAGGACGCTCGCGCGCGACAGGATCAGGGCCGAGGTCTACGGCCATCTGTCCGGCGCGACGGTCCGCGCGAAGATCGTCAGCCAGTGGCGCCAGTCGAAAAAGCCCAGGCCCGTCGTGCTGGTCGGCCATTCCTTCGGCGGCAACGCCGTCTTCGAGATCGCCTCGCTGCTGGCCAAGGACAATATTCCTGTGGCGCTGGTCATCAGCGTCGATCCGACCCGCGCCGGCCCGCTGTCGGCCAACGTCAAGAAATACGTGAACTACTATTTTCCTGGCAACGGGCTCGGCTCCGAGCTCAAGCCCAGGTCCGGCGTCGCGCCGTCGCGCATCAGCAACATCGACATGCGCAAGCGCGCCGACGTGGCGGGCGCGGGCGATGACCACTGGACCGTCACCCACAATGGCGCGCTGCAGGCGGAAATCCTCAAGGCGGTGAAGCGC
The DNA here is from genome assembly GCF_000759435.1 of Hoeflea sp. BAL378. Lineage (GTDB taxonomy): Bacteria > Pseudomonadota > Alphaproteobacteria > Rhizobiales > Rhizobiaceae > Hoeflea. Next base: position 156 of record NZ_JRJG01000001.1, on the reverse strand, counting down.
GCGGCGCGCTAGGCGCTGGTGCGGCCGGCCGTTTCCGCGGCCCGCAGGATCGCCTCGAGTTCGCCGCGATACTCATAGGTGTCGACCTGGATCGCATGCCGCCGGCTCGCCTTGTAGCGTCCGGCGTCGCGGCGGTTCTGGCGCTCGATCTCGGCG